>NZ_NPBR01000013.1:0-540915 GCF_002276415.1 Paenibacillus sp. 7523-1
AGGCAGCAGCAATCCCACTTGTCCCAGCTCTACGTTCAGCTGCAGCTATCCCCGCTTCTCCCCCCAAAACTGCACCTTCTCTTCTGGCTGCTTGTTCTCCCGACAGCTTGTCATACTCCTCCACTTTACGGCGCATAAATGCCAACCAATGTCTCTCATTCCACTGATCTATTCCGCGCTCCGGCTCAAAATGTTCAACCAGCCATGACGCCTGACTTAGCGGCAACGCTTCGTCCAACAATAACCAGCTAAGCTCCTGCTGACCACTCGCTCCTTCCAACCACCATGTGACATCCACCCGCAGATCCAAGGACAATAGCATGTTCCACCTATCCTTAACTCGGCACACATAGAGCGCAACTCTCATCCAATCCCTCCTCAAACTTGAACTTCCATGAACGCAAAAAAAGCACACGCTTACCCGGCTATCTGCCGGAGCATGTGCTTCATGTCCTGATTTCATCCAATGTCTTATCTTACTTGTCTTTTTACTATATCAATTGCTCCCGTGCAGGACAAGCTTTAGGAATTTAAAATTCATGTTTAGGCCCATTTTACCAATTTAACGAATACCCCGAATCAATCTCATAAAGTGCGAAACTTTTTCCAATCGGTACCGTCTATACTTTTAAGTTAAGATGTACGGTTTCGAATCGCTTCTTACTTCAATCTCAGGAGCCCAACATCCAAACAATAACCATAGATTGCATAAAAACCCATTTTTAATTTAACAGCAGACTTGGCTACAATGAACAAAAAAAGATTACAGCTATGCTGTAATCTTCATGTGGATCTATGGAAACGAATTCGATTCAGGCTTTACATAAAATTAATGCTCAGGCTCACGCAGATCAATAAGTCGAAACGTACGATCTCCATTTGGTTTCGAACGTTCCATATCGGGTGGTACGGCTGACAGGTATGAAGGCTCCAACCCCTGCTTGCGCATCAGCTTTTCAATAATCCGAACCGTTTCCGATTCCATACGATCAGCAACAACTGTCAATGTGAAGCTCTTTCCACGGTAAAACAGCTCCCGGCAAAGTGCTCTTACAACGCCTTCGATCCGCTGTTCCTGATTGGAAGGAATGAGCAAAATCTGCTCGTAACCCTCGGGTTCCGGACGAGAAAGATGACGCTGGTGCATGGCATGAACGGCCACTGCCGCCAGGAAGTATATGAGCAGAATCATAGTCAAATGAGCAACCATGGCAACTGCACCTCCTCGGAAGGTCATGCTCACCCATGGCGAACATCCCTGTATACGACAGTATATGCCGTACTCCCGAAAGGGTTACACCTGCACATTGCAAGTGCCATATTTCTTTCTAGTGACTTCGTCAAGGAAACGACAGGCCAGGTCATTCGTCCACTCATTCATAACCAAGCATGAACATTTGTTCCGCACTTTTCCATACTTTGTTCTTATGCAGTGATAAAGTCCATTAACCCGCAGACCAATCCGGGCAATCGGGAAGGGTGCGAGTGAACAGATATCTATGGTACCATTCTTATTTTATTAACAGGAAATCTTATAATTGTATTAGAGCGTAACCCAACCATACTTGATGGAGTTAATAACGGCTTGTGTACGGTCATCTACTTCCATCTTCTGCAGAATGCTGCTGACATGGTTTTTTACCGTTTTTTCACTGATGAACAGGAATTCACCAATCATTTTGTTACTCTTACCTTCAGCCATCAGACGAAGCACTTCTGCCTCACGACGAGTGAGCGGGTTGTTATCGCCAGCGACAAATTTAACCCCAGCTTCTTTTGAAGCACCTTCGCTCATCGCACCTGTTTCATTAAGATACGTCATACGACGCAGCTGCATGATCAGTTTGCCTGTTACTTTAGGGTGAATGAACGCATGCCCCTCATGAACGGAACGAATCGCATTGATTAGGGATTCAGCTTCCATATCCTTCAGCAAGTATCCGTTGGCACCTTTACGCAAAGTCTCAAATACATAACTTTCATCATCATGAATGGACAGAATAATGACTTTAACGTCCGGGAACAGCTCACGCAGTTTCTCCGTCGCTTCAACCCCGTTCTCCACAGGCATGTTGATATCCATCAGAACGATATCCGGCTTCTCCTGGTTGCAGAATTCAAGCACCTGAATCCCATCGCCACATTCGCCGATGACCTCAATATCGTCCTCCATGTTCAAAATGCGTTTTAGCCCTTCACGGAACAGCTGATGATCGTCAGCCAAAAGAACTTTAATTGATGTATTACCAGTATCACGGTTTTCCATCCTGCTACTCCTTTCCCTTATCCACGTTTGTCGGGATATGAATCACGATTTTGGTTCCTTGATTTTCTGCGGATTCAATCTCTATTCTGCCTTCCAGCAGTTCAACCCGTTCTCTCATCCCAATCAGACCGAAATGGTTGTGATCCTTGCTTTTCTTCGCAAGAAGCTCCGGTTTGAAGCCAAGCCCATTGTCCTGAACGACAATTTTAACGAGCTGAGCCTGGTATGTAATTTCCACTACAACATGAGTGGGATAAGCATGCTTTGCAGCATTGGACAGACCCTCCTGCACGAGACGGTAGATTGCAGCCTCCATTGCAGAAGACAAGCGGTGTTCCTTGCCTCTTGTTTCAAAAATCGAGCGAATTTTTGTTTTTACTTCAAAATCCTGCACGTATTTCCGAAGCGTTGGAATCAATCCCAAGTCATCCAGTGCCATAGGACGCAAATTGAATATTACTTTTCTCATTTCTTCAAGACTGGAACGAACCTGGCCTTTCAAATCTACTATTTCGGCCTGGACCATCTTAAAATCCTGCTTAATGAGCATTCTTTCTACAATTTCCGTCCTAAGTACTAGATTGGCGAGCATCTGCGCAGGCCCGTCATGAATCTCACGTGCAATACGCTTCCGCTCTTCTTCCTGGGCCAAAATTATTTTCAAACCAATCATTTGTCGATTCTTGGCGGATTCAATGATCCGGGTCACTTGACCCAGCTCACCCGACAAGTACTCCAGTACGACCCCCATCTGCGAACCAATCGTTTCGGCACGCTCCACAGAAGCCTCCACATTTTTGGCACGCTTCTGCAGATCATCCCGACGGGCCTTCAGATACATTTCCTTCTCACGATAAATCATCAGGTCCAGCTGCAACTGCGTCGCTTTCTCATACGCCTGCTTGATATCATGCTCGGAATAACGGACGAAGTCACGGCTAACCTCAGTCAGACGGATCCGGGAGCGGCGGTAGTTGAGCTCCAATTGATCTACTTTCTCGATCGTTTCCGCCGTCTCCTTCAGAACCGACTTCAACTCCTCATTTAGAGTTTTTAGCTCCTCACGGGTTGAGTCCATGATTTCGAACATTTGATATTTGCTGTTTTCCATGACTTGTATGGCGTTTTTAATGACGCGGTCTATGGCATCGGCTTGTAAATCCACGTTAGTTCGACTCCATTTCTATCGTTTCCGGTATATATCATACCATATCACGATGAGATGGTAACGGTCTTCGTTTTCTGTTCCCATTTTACAGTCAATCCAAGTTGCTCGGAAACGAGTCGAAGAGGGACTAAAGTCCTACCTCCAGATACATATGGGGCTACTGTTGCGCTCTGTCTTTTTCCATTCAAGATGAATTCTTTCTGTCCCACGACCAGATCAATCAGTTTCCCGCCGCGAATAACGGTGATCCGCTGATTTTTGCTATCCCAGCTTGCCTGTCCGCCAAAGGCATCCAGTACATGTTTGATTGGGACATATGTTGTACCATTTTTCAGCACGGGTGCTGCATCAATTGCCTTTTTCGTTCCGTTCACGGTCATCGACTTCTGTCCAAGGACCAGGGAAGCTGTTCCTGTAGGCAGTCCCACTTCACTGGATTTCGATGGCATAGTGAAGGCAATGTTATCAAATGCAACGGTACCTGTCATGGCGCGCTCATCCTGGCCCTCTTCTACATTGACTACATAGATACGTTTCAGCTTGGCTGGATATGCAATGTTCAGACCGCTCAGGTCCACGTTCACTTTTTTCCACCCGCTCCAGTCAATGGCCTTCGCAAGATCGGCATATACGGTTTTCCCATTGGCATCCGTAAACTCTGCACGGAGCCAGTTTAGGCTCTTGTCACCCATTACATCCATCGACATGGTCGTTGCAGCTGAAGATACTTCTCTGCCTGTTGTCCCGTTCAATTGGGCATAAGCATACATTTTCCCTGTACCTGCAGTCATGTCGTAGCTCAGCTGAAGCACTTTGGAGCCAGCCTTTTCACCTGTACCCGCCGTTACCGCTGCTGAACCAGTTACGCCAGCGGCGTTCGTTGTAAAGTTGATTGGATAACTTACATTCTCGAAGTTCTCCCAGGTGGTTTCGCTGTCAGCAGTCGTAAGAACAACGACCGTACTGTAGCCGTCATAACGACCGATTGCATATCCAACCTGTGCTCCTGAATTTACAGAAGATACCGTTAATTGATCGCCAGCCACTTTACCTTTGAAACCGATAAATTCCCATGTCAGCGAATCAGCCGGAACGGTTACACTTTGTCCGTCTTTCGTCTTCGCAGTCACAGGGATGGACATGGTCGTTCCCGCTTTCAGCGAGCCAAGACCAGAACCTGCTGTCAGAGAGGACAACTCGCTTCCACCGAGCACCGTTACTTTAATGGTAGAAGATGCTCCGTTGCTTGTTGCTGTAAGCGTAGCTGTTCCTGGTTTAACACCCTTGATCACACCATTACTTACGCTGACGATACCATTGTTGCTTGATTTCCAGGTCAGCTTGATGTCTCCGGTCGCAATCGGGTTGTAGTACGTGTCATACCCTTTGGCTGAATACTTGCCTTCTTGTCCTACCAGCAGCGTCTGGCTGCCACTTACAGCGAAGCCTTTCAGCTTGCCTTCCGGAGCCGTAGAGAATACGCCGAGCGTGTTTACGACCTGACGCTGCTCTGTGCCATATTCCGTGTTGAAGGTCAGACTAGCATTTTCTTCCCCAAGCGGACGTGTCACCATGGTGGTGGAGCCGCCGCCGTCCAGGTTCATGCCTTTCCATACGCCGATACTGGTCATGAAGGATTGCAATTCAGTCAGCGACATGCCGCTGCTGTTACTGTTTTTCTCAGCCGCAATAATATAGACATATCGACCATCCTGCGAATAACCTACCGCTGTTCTCGCACGAATACCTCCAATACCGGAAGAGGCGATATCACGGGAAAACGTAGCTGCTTTGCCTCCATTGACAAGGATCGTATGACCACCAATCATCATCTCGAGATTACTCGGATCAACCGATTGTCCTGTTGTTTTGGCTACGAGCTTGTAGTCCGCACTAAGTGTCTGTCCTACGGAGAGATGAGTCATAATCCAGGTAGCCGCTGTTCCATGTGCACGCAAAATGTAACCGTCTTCCGGTACCGTCATGTCCAATGCTTTTTTGTCAGAAATTTGCGTAATGACGCCGTTCTGCACAAGCACCTCTGTCGGTGTTGTAGAAGGGTCATTCGGACGTTTGGTTGATGTCCAGGCTGGTGTATAAATATACATCGAGTTGGCGTGACTGTATTTGACCGAGCCTGACTCTACCGTATAGTCCTCCTTGTTCATTCCGCGCAGAGCAAACGTTGAACCGTCATCGGCCTTCACCGTACCGTCAAAAGAGTATTCGTCGATCATCGGTTTGCCATCCTTGGTCACGGTTAGGGCATACATGCCCGTCAGTTCCGAAGGTGTGGAGATTAGAACCCCATCAGAGACCTGTCCACCAATTGGAGCAAGCTCCCCGGAAACGTTAAAATAATCACCGTTCACAGCAGCAACCGCATCATTTTCCTTGGCCATACCGCCTGTGCTTTGTTTACTGTTCAAGTTGCCGCCCTTACCTGTCATCACATCGAGTTTCACATAAGGGTTTTGCAGATCTACCTGAATTACGTCTGCCAGCACATTCACTTTCGAGCCGGATCTTATGGTTGTATATTTGTATTTCATGAGCTTCGCGCCGGAAGTCAGAATTTCCTCACTTAACTTGCTTGTGCTTGTAGATGCTGCAGCGGCTACCGACTCCCACGTCGTTCCCGACCAGACCTGCTGCCCTGCTCCTAAGACCGGTGCAATCCAGATCACACCTGCCAGTGTCACAATTGCCCATTTCTTCGCCTTGCTGCCCTTCACGTCTTCCAGCGGTTTCCCGTGTTTCCCCAGCATGTTTGAAACGTCTCTCCCATCTTGTATATCAATCTTAGACATCACGTGTCCTGCCGCCAGATGGCAGAGAACAGCTAGATCCCTAGTATACTCTACTATTAATAGACTGCTTTTCGTGGAAAAAGTTACGCCCGCAGCCAACTTTGAGGGTATTCTGCACAAAAAAAGACCCCAAGCATGGCATGGAATTGCCACACTTGAAGTCACATGTTAAATAATAGATTATTGTTTATACTGCTACTAACTTGCCAAATAAGAGAAAATCAATCTGATAAACTGTCACTCTCCACATTAACTAGATAGAACAGTTTAATCCCACTCGGACTACAGATAACCCAATTTGTTCAGGACACGTTTCAACATTACTGCTGCTTGTGCACGTGTTGCATTACCTTGTGGTACAAACGTCTTCGATGTCATTCCCTGAATAATGCCTTCCTGTACGGCCTTGGCAACAGAATCCTTGGATTGAATCTTGTTACTATCCTTAAACTTGGACAGTGTTGATGCAGCCGAAGTTTTGAGTACGGTTGGTTGACCTGCATAATCCAAAGCTCGAACCATCATAATAGCCATCTGCTCACGAGTAACGAGGCTATCCGGTTTGAAAGTACCGTCCGTATTACCCGTGACGATACCTGCTTTAGCCGCTGCACCAATATATGCACCCGATATATCACCATAACGAACATCTTTGAATTGTTGAGCACTAGCATAGTCGCCTGGCAATCCCAACCCTTTTGCCACTAAAGTAGCAAATTCTGCTCGTGATATCTGCTGATCAGGAATATACAAGGTTCCATTTTGTCCATTGATAATCCATTTCGCAGACAACTCACCAATGACGTCCTTAGCCCAGTGTGAAGCAGTATCCCGATATGAAACGGGATGGGATGCAGCCACAATAGCCTGATTGCCTTTCAGCTGTCCTGTTATAATAACCGCTCCAGTTGCATTGGAGAAATGATGAGGAATATTAGCCAGAGCTGAAGTACCCTGATCAATGTAGACCAGACCCGTAGCCGGTCCTGTTGTCGTTGAAGGCAATCTCAGTGCAATTGAGCTCTTAACCAGTTGTTCTGCACGCTGGCCACTGTATCCATTATATGCTGATAGATAAACATCCGTAATATCAGATACTCTTTGTGCTCCAGCAGATGCAAGCATACCGTCCATTGTACCGGAGACTGTTACAGGAACCGATTCGAGTTGTACATAAAAGTATGATGAGCCCGAACCTGCATTCACGCTTTGCGCAATACTGGAAGGATTCAAATCTGACAAAGGCACTGACCACAGACGATCACCATATTTTACCCCAATAAATGAAAAACGTTCACGGGAAGCGATTTCTTTTAGCGTGTCTATTGGGAATCCTACATTAGCTGATGCTTCTGTTGAAGGAACTTCAAATACGACCATACGACTTGAATTGTTGCTTAAGCTTGCATATTGAAATGCCTGATTTAACTTACTAGCATCCACATTAAACTGACGAGTAGAGCGACTATTGCGCGACTGGGCGGAAGTTATTGTCGCTGCTTCCGTACTCATGACATACATGGACTGGTTAAAAGCCGATGTGTCTGATACGGTCAGCCATGATGGCAGGTTGCCACTTAAACTTCCAGTATTGGTAGTTGAACCTGTGCTTTGAGTTTGACTAATCGATAAAGGTCCAAATGCCTCAACAATGACGTTATCAAGCGTACGCAGCGGGATGATCCCTGGCGCATAACTTACCGTTCCTGTTTGTCCGTTGGTGCCCGAGCTGGACAACTTCAGAGTTAGGGTTGTACCAGTTGATGCTGCAGAAACCACACTTACCTGTGAGCCTCCCAACTGTACACCGAATTGAGATGGGGTAAGCAGCGTCTGTGACTGTAGAGGTTCCCTAAAAGTAATAGTCACGGTATCTCCTTGCAATATAGCTGATTTCACCATACCATTACCCGCTGTGTAGCTTACAGGTGTTAAGTTGATATAACCAGCAGGATTACCGTTTAGGTCAGTTAAACGCAATGCACCCGGTACATAAGAAAGTGTTACATTCTGGTTCGTGCCTACGGCTGAGGCCAAAGTCAGCGTGACGGTTTCATCTTCAATATCCGTATCATTCACAAATAGTGGTTTGCCGTCTACAAGGACAGAATACTGGCTTTTTAACGGTTTGTTGGTTGTTCTAAGTGGTTCATTATAACGAATCCATAACTTGGAGCCACTTATTTCGGCACTCTGAAATTCAGGTGCCTTGGTATCGATGCTATTTCGGACATAAAACCCGCTAAATCCGGCAAGAGCTTGTCCACGACTATCTTTTACAGGAGAAGAGCCAGGTGCATACGAGACACGAACCACTTCCCCATCGGTAATGGAACGGCTCAGATTCAATGTAACCATTGAACTATTAGTTAAGGATATGCTGTTAATTCCTACCGAAGACTGGTTTGCAGTCACACTGAATTGTGACACCGCATCACTGGAGTTGATATATACTGTCTCCGGGTAGTATAGATTAATTGTACTGTAATATACAGTACCTTCCCGTGGTTTGGACATGACGGAGTCCAGTGTATTTTCCACATCTCGTGCTGCAAACGAAGCAGCCGGGTTCAGGGAAGTATCCTGTATAGGACGCAGTCCAGGCGTATACCCAATCCGGACAACCTGCCCTACAGCTACACCTGTATCGAGTACGACATATACGCTATCTCCTGATACATATGCAGTGCTGACATTACGAGCTTCCCCATTTACGGTTACTGTGAAGCTGCTATAAGCTGGATTCGCACTGAACAGACTTTCATCGTAAGTAAGTCGAATCGTATTGTTACTATACATCTTAACTGTTTTGAGAACCGGGGCTGTAGTATCTCTGCTAAGTGTCTTAAAGCCCCATGAACTGGTACCCGTCAATCCTGTAAAGAGGTTACCAGCCTTGTCCCTAAACACATTTGCAGGAATATCCACATAATAATTCGTGTTGCTTTCCAGAGCACTCTGCGGAACAATTCGCAGCTGTCTATTGTTTGAAGTGCTAATGGTTGTTGTTACGGCTACGGTTCCACCATTGGCCTTTCTCAACGTCACATTGCCTGGATAATTGGTATCAAGCTCTTTATTAAATGTAACCGTTAGTTCTCCCGTCAAAGGTGCATTCGTCGTACCGTTCGTTGGGGAAACAGATGATACGGTGAGAGCAGTAGGATCCGAAATGACGCCAAAACCCCACTCGGTTCCTGTAATTCCCCTGGTGTCATTCCCCAGTTCATCCCTTAAAAGACCTTCTGGCATAACAACATAATATGTGCTGCTGCTATTCCAGTTTTTCTCTGGATCAATCACAATGGAATTCGTCCCCAGACCATTAACACGTGGAGAACCTGCATTCACAGGTATTTCCTCATATAATGTAGTCCCTTGAAAAATCTGCAGTTTCCCAGCACCAGCAAATACCTTTTTACTAAATGTCATTGTTATGTTAGATGAAGGTGATACCTGCATCGCTGCATTCGCGGGAACCTTCTCTACCAAGGATGCTGTGCCTACACCTTGTGTATGGAACGTCCATTCTTTGCTCAGTCCATTGAAAGCAGTATTATTCTCATCCGCATATACAAATGAATTTTTATCGATTTGAACATAATAAGTTCCTCCTGGCAGAGGTGCATGATTAATCGTCACTTTTCTCCCTACATCCGGAACACTGGCGTCATCTGGTGTAATGCTAATATTACTTGATTCCGTTGGGTCCACTAAGATCGGTGGAATAACCTCCGAATCATCTGACACACGTTTTATTGATATGTATCCACTGGCAGTGCCCGCTGCTTTTCGAACAGGTTGGCCAAATTCGATCTCCAATGGGGTTACTCCATTTACGTTCTTCTCTCCTGTTACAGGTAACGTTGCCGTGACCCCTAACGTAGTTAAGTCATCTGCTGCATAAGCCGTGTTTTCCACTCCAAGCAGACTTGTTAGCCAACCTTGGGCAGTTAATAGTACGATTAAAAGCCCGATTGTACTCATTTTGGCTATTCGTTTCAAACGCACCGATTCGTCCCCCTCATCTTCTATTTCTTCTCCTGTCTAATGAACAGACCTCATTATGTATGTCGGTTAGAACAGACATTTTATTTAGCCAAAAGGGAATAAAAGGAATCTTATTTCGTTTATAAAAACTCCTATTTAGCCAACTACTTATGTACGCAAAAAAGCCCCTGATTCCTGATCGGAACCAAAGGCTTTGATCTATCGCAATAAAACTTACAGACCCGCTTGAGCTTTCAAAGCATCAGCTTTGTCTACTTGCTCCCAAGGTACATCCAAGTCTGTACGGCCGAAGTGACCGTAAGCAGCCGTTTGTTTGTAAATTGGTCGACGCAGATCCAACATACGGATGATGCCAGCAGGGCGAAGATCGAAGTTGCTACGGACTAACTCAACCAGCTTCTCTTCGCTGACTTTGCCAGTTCCGTATGTATCTACGTTGATCGATACCGGGTTGGCTACACCAATCGCATAAGCGAGCTGGATTTCCACTTTGTCTGCAAGACCTGCAGCAACGAGGTTTTTCGCTACGTAACGAGCCGCATAAGCAGCGGAACGGTCTACTTTTGTCGGATCTTTACCGGAGAACGCACCACCGCCGTGACGTGCATAACCGCCGTAGGTATCTACGATGATTTTGCGTCCAGTCAGGCCTGCATCTCCTTGAGGTCCACCAATTACGAAACGTCCAGTTGGGTTGATGAAATATTTAGTCTGCTCATCCAGCAATTCAGCCGGAACGACAGGCAGGATAACTTGTTCTTTAATGTCTTTTTGAATTTGCTCAAGGGTAGTTTCTTCAGCGTGCTGAGTGGATACTACAATTGTATCGACACGAACTACTTTGTCGCCGTCGTATTCGATTGTTACTTGAGTTTTACCATCCGGACGGAGGTAATCCAATGTACCGTTTTTACGTACCTCAGCGAGGCGACGTGCGATACGGTGGGACAATGCGATTGGCAATGGCATGAGTTCTGGTGTTTCATTCGTTGCAAACCCGAACATCAGGCCTTGGTCACCCGCACCGATGTTTTCTGTTTCGCGAGCGACTTGAGCCGGATCACGGTTCTCCAGTGCTGCGTTAACCCCTTGCGCGATATCCGCAGACTGCTCATTCAGAGAAGTCAGAACGGCACAAGTGTTGTAGTCAAAACCATATTTGGCACGTGTGTACCCGATTTCCTTAACCGTGTTACGTACAATGGCCGGAATGTCTACGTATTCAGAAGCTGAACTGATTTCACCGATGACAAGCACTAAGCCTGTAGCCACGGAAACTTCGCACGCTACACGAGCGTTTGGATCATTTGCCAGAAACGCGTCCAATACGGCGTCCGAGATCTGGTCGCAAATCTTATCCGGATGTCCTTCGGTTACAGACTCCGATGTGAATAGATGTCGGCCTTTAACAGACATGAAGTTTCAACCTCCCATAACTAGTAGTATGGCGATTGCCCGAACAAAACATTTACGGTGATTCGTTCACTGTACCCTCGAAAGCTTTCCGGGCGGAATAAGGACGCGGGGTCCGCAGTTACGAAGATAAGGATTTTTCAGGTAATTGCCCTAACAAAAAATCAACCTTTTCCTCCTGGAAAAGGTTGCATACCTCAAATGCCATCTTATCGCATTTGTCAAGCCGTGTCAAACCAAGTCGGATAAGGAAAAACCTTATAATAACTGCTTTTCTGCCTGACGAATCAGCCTTTTCGTAATCTCGCCACCAACCGATCCGTTCTCACGGGAAGTCAGATGGCCCCAGCCTTTGTATTGACCATAGGAATGATCACTCACAGCTCCCAGCTCAGAACCAAACTCGGTATCTGCACCAGCAAGGGCATTTTGACCATACCCTACATTCAGACCAAACTCGGCAGCAATCTCATATTTCATCTGATCCAGCATCTGACGACTTTCCGGTACCACTCTGCGGTTACTTCTAGCCATGAATCCTGCACCTCCGTTAATTGGTTTTGTACAATTATAGAGTGAGCAGGAACCCTGATGGCTAGCCGTATAAATGTTTGTTAGAACTGGTTAATCTACACATATGAAATGAATAAAAATGCGAATAAATGCTTAACCTATTTTAAAGAATATCCGCCGCGAACCATAACCGTCAGGCTGTACTTGTTCCCATCCAATACCGTTATACCCCGTCCATCCCTTGGAAAAGAGAGCAGGTGATTGGTCGGCGCTGCCTCTCCATTCGTCAGGTCAACTCCGTCCGTCAGATCAGCTACACCGTTCGTACCTTCACTGACGATCACAGCCTTGCCGCTGCGTACGATGAACTCCGCGCCAGAAGCACCGATCAGCTGTTGACCCGGCTTCACAGTAACGATCTCTATCGCTTCAGATGCTCCAGATACCACCGGTGGAAGCGAGGTGTCACCACCTGAGCTGCCTGTCCCGGTAGATCCACTATTATTGCCTGCGGAGCTTCCCGATCCGGCGTTAGTACTTCCGTTTAAGGCCTTTTGAATCTGTTGATCTACATAACTCCTCGTCACAACTGGATCATCCGCTGTGCCTGGTTGACTGGTTCCTGCACCGATAGCTGTGTTGCTGTATACAGACCCAACCCACACGCCAACACCAATAGCCAGTGCAGCCAGGGATACTTTCATATAAGGTTTCATTAATGATTGTACCTTCCCTTCTATTAAAACAATCTACATATATTTGTCGTCATTTTCTATCATATCTTTAATAGAAAGATTTAACAACGATGCTTACTCTATCATTTATTCAGCACCTGGTAGATTGCCGACAGCTGGAACAAAGCCCATCGCCTGTGTTGCCAGTTTAATCCGTTGACCTTGGAACTCATCATATATGGCAATGGTATAAGCTCCACTGCGTCGATCTTCAAAAACAACATCCTGAATGGTCCAATTCAAAAATTGATTGTTACCTTCCTTCAAGTCTTTATCAAGCACAATTTCTTTATCAAATACTTTTCCAGTAGGTTCAATTAGCTGCACAATAAGTTTGTGTTCACTTTCCGGCAAGTTCAATTCATTATTTCGGGAAGCATCGTAGTTCCATGAAAGGTTAACTGTGGAGCCACCGCTAAGAGACGCTTTGAAATCTCTAGTTTGAATGTTGTAAGGATAAATATCCACATTTTTAATTGTTGTCAAGGTAGGCTCTTGATCCGGTTTAAGTTCAAACGAGGCTGCATCTACATATCCTGCACCCGTAGTTGTTCCTTCTTTACCCGTGCTTTCACCACTTACTGTCTCACCAATTAACAACCTCATATCGGAGACAACGGTCTTCCTTGGAATTTTGGACCACATGGTTACTAAAGCTGAATCACCAGGTCCTGCTGGGTAATCAATCTGTTTAACCGTTGTTTTATAATACTCACCATTTTTAGATTCGTAATATCCGGTTAATTTGGCAAGGTCAATCTGCCGATCCTCAATATTTTTCACCTGAAGTTCCGTATATACAATATCAGAAGAAGTCCCTGGGTAAATCAATGTTCTCTTCACTTGGAGTTCGGATTTCTTCCCAGGCGTATTCAACGCATAGTTGGACCCCAACTCTACTTGCGGTACCTGCGGAAGCTGACCAATGTGAGTCAGTCTGATCAATTCAGATGTGTTCTCGCCCACTACTTCAGAGAGTGCCACTTGTAATTGAGCTACATCCAGATTGGTAGGTAACGATGTTAATAGATGTACATCAAGCGACATGCCGGGCCCAAGTAAAGCTGAGTTCTGACTTATTAACAATTGAGTATCTGCTATATCTGCTGAATCTATCGATAACATCCCTTTAAGCTGCGGGAGTTTAAGAGTATTGGTTGAAACATTGCGTAAAGTAACTCTTGCGGATAAAACATCCGCATTATCCCAAGGAAGACGTTGAACAGAATTCCATGTTACACCCAATGTTCCATTTTCAATCTGAAGAGTACTCTCTGTACCAATCGATTGCTGCATGGAAGTAGCTTTGGGAAGAATGTACGTTCCCGCAGGATACGAAAATTTAATTTCTTTGCTTTCTGTACCCTCGTTGCCCTCAGCTTTTGGTGTATTCATAACCAACTTCAGTGTTCCATCGGCTTCATCGTAAGGCAAGCTAAATGTCAGACGAACTAAGCGCTCTTCATCTGGTTTCAATTTCAAATTATCCAGTGCCTTGGTAGACAACGGAAAATCATTTCCTTTTTTGTTTTGAACCGAGAAATCATATTTGGGTACGGAAACTTCCCTTGATCCCGTGTTTTTAAATTTGAAGTTGACCGTATAGTAGTTGTTACCATGAGTCTGACTCACACTAACATCTCCCACACTCGTAGCCATCTTGCCCTTGTTATCTTCGAGCGTTATGGTATGGACCTTTCCAACCTTAGTTTCTGTATTCTGCAACGAAGTTGATTTCGGCATTTGCATCGTCGCAAGTGGAATAACCGATTTCTCAGCTTCGTTCTCTTGTACCATAATAAGCTCAGCCCCATCCAGCTTTACCTTCTTGGGAACAGTTGTTATATAATTGATGCTTTTGGACTCTTGAGGCTGTACGTTGTACGTTGTATCGTTCGAATTTAGATTAAGCGGGTAGCTGCTGCCACCTTTTGTTCTCAGAACCCACTTTACATTTGGATTCTCCAACCCCTTATAACCAACGTTATGCAAATTAATTTTCACACTTGCATAGTTGGATGTGTCTGAGGCAGAGAATGTCTGTAGACCCTGGACTTTAATTTTTACCGGAATATCATTGATCCGTACCTTTTTGACTGTATTTACTGGGGTAGCCACGGTATACGAAGCAGGAATATTGATTTTCCCCAGAATGCTTTCATAATTTGGCTTACTAAAGTCCCATTTAACAATTTCAAAATTCAGATTGCTGAGCTGTACGTTCTTTCCAACAGTCGTCACATATGTAACAGATAAGGTAGAGCCAGCTGCAACACTCTTTTTCTCTGCATCCTGCGTCAGCAATTTGGAAGTATAACTTGTTCCACCTTTACTTCTAACTTTGGTCCAGTAATCAACTAGTTGTAAGCTTTTTTTCTCATTGTTGGTATATGTGAGGGTATACGTAATCAACTTGCCTTCGTCTTGAGTCAGAACATTGACATCTGTAAGTCTAACACTGCTTTTGGATGATAGCTTGACAGCCGGGACATTAGATAATGTTTTGACAGCTTTTTGAGTTTGAGCTGTATTGCTAGAAGAAGTTGCGGCTTCTGCAATTTGAAAATTGTTCATCCAAGCGGCCTGAGTCAACCCCAGCACGGTAGTCGCGACAATAACTTTCTTAAATTTATTTTTCACATGAAACCTCCATACATAGATTTCCATAATACATATATTATAGACGAATAATATATACAGGAAGTTTCAAAGAGGTAACTTTTAGTACAGCAATATTGTTTAAATTCATTGAAATAAAACAAAAAACAGCCTTGCATCTTAATAGATGCAAGGCTGTTTCAGAAAAAATAATATTAGTTATTTGTAGTAGGCAGTTGCTTACCGAAAGTGAACTCACCAAGTGCGTTACCGCGTCCATCAGTGATAGCTTCTGCTGCTTTGTTTTTATCACCATCAAATTTAACATTTACAACTTTACCAGCTACATTTGTATCTGCAGTTGCTGTGATAGTGATAGAATCAGTTCCAACAGTAGCTTGAACATTGGAAATTTTCACACCAGTACCTGCATCAACAGTGAAGAGACCATTGATATAGGCTTCGTTGTAGTTATCAGTATCTGCTTTAAGACTTTCAGATCCTTTAACAGTAATAGTAATTGCTTTACCAGTAGCAGCATCAGCAACGATATTAGTCAAAGAAACTGTTGGTGCAATTCCATCTTTAACTACAATTGGAGTATCTCCAGTTGCCGTAATTTTGTTACCAAAAGCATCTTGAGTTTGAGTAGAAACAATCTCCAACGTTACATCCGCTGCATTTACTGGTACTGCATTGTCAGCAAATTTCAGCAACAGTGTTTTGTTGTTGTCAGCCAAAGTGTAAGAAGTTGGTTGAGATTGAACACCGTTCACTACAAAATCTCCCAAGTTAACACTTGACAATGCTGCGTCAAATTTAACTTTGATTTCATTGTTGCTAGTAGCATATACATCACCAGTAACAGCAACTTTAGAATCACTTACTTTGTCTCCAACATTGTAAGATCCGTTATTGAAGTAGTTACCTTCGGAATCTTTAATGTAGCTTGCAGTTACAACTGCTTTGCTCCAATCGAAACCAGAAGGAATGTTGCTTCCAGTAACCGCAATACGAACAGTGTTTGTAGAGATCAAGTTAATGTCATTGTTCTCTTTAGCGATTTGGTAAGATCCAGTAGCATTTCCATCGACTACTGAAGAAACAGTGTATTTAGCTGCTTCAAGAGCATTACCTTCGCCAGTAGTAGCTAGTGTTTTATTGAATTGAACATATACGTAACGAGTGCCTTCGCTAACAGAAGACCAAACACGAGTTACTTTACCATTTTGAGCAGTGTTAGCGTTCAGTGTAGCAGTGTATGGCAACAATACATTCCCGATGTAAGCAGTATCAGCGATACCAGATACAGTCAACGTGTAAGTTGCATCTTCTTTCAAGCTGCTACCCAGGTTAACTCTAACCTTTTTGTCAGTATTGTTGTAAGTTGGTGCAATTACAGGATTACCTTTAGAAGTCAAACCTGTAACAGTTACAACTTTACCATCAGCATCTTTCAGAACATAATTCTCAGGATTTGTAGCTCTGTCAGATCTGTTTGGATCATTTTGCAACGATTTGCTGAATGTAATTTCAGCGAAGTAGTTACCATTTTCCACTTTGAACTCAGTAGCTACAACTGTTGGACGAACAGTATCCAGTGTTGGAGTTACTTTTGCATCAACGGAAGCGGAGTTGTTGCTGTAGTCGGAAACTGCAGTCAGGTAGACTGTGTTCTCGGATACGTTCAACGGATTGTTGAATTTCAGCGTAACTTTGTTGTCGTTGATCTCAATGGATTGAGCGTTGTTGCCTGTAGCGTTAGCATAAGCACTTGCTACACTTTTCACAGTTTCATCAAACTCAACAGTTACTTCCTTCAAGTCGTTAGATTTTACACTTACAACTTTAGGAGCTGCTGTGTCTACAGCTGCAGTAAATTTGCTTTCCACTGGAACGATAGTCAGACCAGAGTAGTCTTGTACGCCACTCACACGCAATGTGTGCTCACCAGCAGTCAAGTCTGTAGTTACGATTGCTGTGTTAGGGTAAACATACTTCACAGAAGCAGCAATTACATTGTTATCTACACGGAAAGAAGAAGAGATAACACTTTCAGGTTTAACAGGCTCGCTGAATACTACTTTGAACGCTTTAGTTCCCAGAGCTTGAACTTCTTTCACTTCTGGAACTGCCACATCAAGTGGAGTAAACTCAACTTTTTGTGTAATAGTTTTAGTTGCATCAGCGTTTTTAACGTTGTTGATTTGCAGGCTAGTTGCTCTTTGGTTTGTCAGAGCAGAAGAGTTCTGTTCTACCAACAAAGTTACAGTTGTTTTGTCATCAGACAATGTAGCGCTTTTGAAAGTCACGCCACTTACAACATAGTTGTTTTTGCTTTCAGCAGAAATTTGATCTACAGTACCATCAAATTTAACTGTGATTTCTTTCAAGTTTGTAGCAGATACAGAAGATACTGCTTGAGCTACTGTAGTTACATAAGTAACTTTCTCAGTGAACTCTTTATCTTTGTAAGTAAATTTCACTTCAGTTTCTTTGTTAGCTTCAAGAGCTTTATCCAAAGTTACTTTAACGGATTCACCGTCGCTCATTTTGAAAGTAACAACTTTACCAGCTTCAGTTACATCATAAGAAGCAACTTTCAGGCTTTGCTCTTGATCAACTGCATAAGCAGCGCCAACGAGCAATTCGCGGGAAGCATTGGATTGGAAGTTCAGGCTGGAATCAAGCAATCCTGCATTGATTGCCGCTTGAACATAACCTTTAGCCCATGCGGATGCTGTGTTGTTAGTTTCAGTTGGAACTTCAAGGTCAAGTGCACGAGTCAAGATGGTAGCCATCTCTTCGATTGTTACTTTACCGTTGAAATCGAAGATTTTTTTCTCAGTGTTTTTACCTTCCATGATGCCTGCAGCTGTTACTGCTTCGATGTAAGGAGCAGCCCAGTTTTTAGCATTGTAGTTTTTGTCAGTGTAAGAATATACACCAGTGATTTCTTTCAGGCCGAGCAATTTAGTGATGACTTTAGCGAACTCAGCGCGAGTCATTTCTTTGTTCAGTCCTGCAGTACCATCCGGATAACCGTTGAAGATACCTTTTGCTTTCAATGCATCAAACTGTTGTTGTGGTGTAGTAGCTGTATCACCAAATGCTACAGATGCAAACATCGAGAATGCCATTGCTGTAGACAAAGCTACGGATAAAATTTTCTTCATAACCTTTTTTTCTCCTCCTTGGGTGTTCATAACATGGGAATTTTCTTTAATAGTTTCGCTCGTGTTCCTCATATATTGTTGCACCCCCTTTCCAGAGTCCTGAGCAAGTTAATATAAATGATGTCTGTGAGCTTATCACAGAAACTTGTAAACTAGATTAATCTTAGAATCATACGAAAATAGAGTAGTTTCCTAATCCTACCTAACGTATTATACAATGGGTTACTCTCGCCGTAAAGCAATTTTTTCTAATAAATAGACAAGATTCTTCACGAGGTCATTCTTGGTAAGAGGCCCAATGTTTTTGACTCTACATCTTAAACGCAGGAGATTTCAAAAAGTTGCGGGTTCTGTAAAAAAAGTTTTGAACTTATTTATGTATTGATGCAGTGCGGGTAATTTACTGGGTCCAAAACTTTAAAAACAGTACTGTTATGGTAGCCATAATGGGTTTCTATTGCGTCTGGGTTGATCTGAACGTTTATTTATACCCGCTTTGCCTGTACATGAAGCGACAAATTGTCCCAAAACAAAAAATAAAAGGCATTCCGTAAGGAATGCCTTCTTATCCAGTTCTTGCTATATAGACTTAGCGGATTTTCATCGCAAGATCAATAATTTGTGCACGCATCTCTGGATCACTATTCAGTCTCAGATACATATCATCAATTGGTTGTCTGTTTTCACGGTACGTCTTTTCATGCTTCATGGTGGTGTGAGACCATTCAATCAATTCATTCTCGGCGAGTACCAATTGGTTATATGCGTCATGGAAGCCAGTCGCTTGCACGAGTCCTTCCATC
Source organism: Paenibacillus sp. 7523-1 (assembly GCF_002276415.1). Classification (NCBI taxonomy): domain Bacteria; kingdom Bacillati; phylum Bacillota; class Bacilli; order Caryophanales; family Paenibacillaceae; genus Paenibacillus; species Paenibacillus sp. 7523-1. The sequence goes on from NZ_NPBR01000013.1 coordinate 19,493, forward strand.
ACTTCCTGGGTAACTTCCTGCGTTTTACGTGTATCTTCTATTTTCTTTTCCAGAATGACTGCCTGCTTCTCGAACTGTGTCTTTGCCTTCATGTAGCCCAACTGGGCCTTTGAATAAATCGGTTTCATTAGCTAACTTCACCCTCTAGATCATTGTGTATTTACCGTTATTGTATCTTAAACTCTAGCAAATTACAAAAATAGTTATTGGTAAAAAACATCTTTCTTCTATTATAAAAGTGTTCTTTTGCCGTTTCCTTAACAGTCAAAAAGACCCGCCCCTTAGCACAAGGGACAGGTCCTTCCAATAATGCTTAAATGAACTTTGATGAATTAGCTCAAGTTTTTAGGGAATACTTTGGTGCTTTTCTTGAGCAGTTCAACAGCAATTTTACCCGCTTCTGCACGAGTCAAATTACCTTTTGGATTGAAATTGTATTGTGGCTTCTTTTGGCCCGGAACCGTTACAGCGGCTCCCTCCATGATTTTAGCCTTTGATACTGCCATAATCGATGGACCTGCATACTTCTCAATGCTGCCTGAATCCAAAAATGCCTTAGCAAGTGAAGCATCCATCTTACTATCATTCGCTGCCAATTTCAGCTTCAGAGCACGAGCAATCATGACTGCTGCTTGTTCACGTGTCAACGGTTGATCCGGTCCAAACACACCGTCCGTCAGACCCGTTACAATGCCTGCTCTTGCCGCTGTCTCAATTCGGTCGTAATCCCATGTTGCAGAACGTGCACCTGGTACCAGATCCACGAACGTACGATTATTGTCCGAGTTAATTGGCAAATTAAGACCTTTAACCAGCAGTGTTGCGAACTCGCCACGTGTTGTCTGATCATCAGTACCAAATTGCTCGAAACGCAAGTTGTTCATAAATCCTTTGGAATAGAGCCCATTCAAAATATTACGAGCCCAGTTATGATTCGTTATGTCATTGTAGCTTCGACTCAACTTCATTACTTTATAGTAGCCGAATTCATCGAATGGCACAGTGACTGTATGTGCTTTGGTATCAACCTCACCACCGATATTTTCCCACTGACGAGTTGCTGTATACCGATATACGGTAATTGTAGAACCAGCTTCGTCTACCACGTTTGAATCAAAGGCGAGCGTAAGAGTTCCCCGTTGTGATGGTGTAATTTTGCGCTCTGTAGGTGTCTGAGGATTACCGAACAACCCTTCTACTGAGTAAGGTGTCAATCCATTCGTTGGAGCTGCATACGTAGCTGAGCCCAGATCTCCCGACTCACCCAAACCTCCATTAATCCAATAGATATCAGAGATTGCCCCAAAGTTACTTGATGCACTGGTTGATCCAAAGTTAAGCAAGTACTCATCCGGAATACTCCAAGCCGGAGCACCACTATTTTCACCCGTTCCAGGGAAGCCAATAATGTTACCATAGTCATTGCGACGTTCTACAATCCCCGTAGTCGGGTCTGCAATACCAAATAGAAGCTTCGTGTCTGGATAGTACTTCGTAATACCTCTTGTGCTGGTGCTTTGCATTACAGTACCTTTCGGGAAACTGAGTTGAAGTCCCTTGTTGAATACGCTATATTTGGTTGCCACCTTCGGTGCCATGTACTGAGCATCTACACCTACGGTACCCGTATAGAACACCTCAATGGTATCCGTATTGCTTGTACCAGCACGCGTGATTGTGATTTTGATTTTATTTTCTTTATCTTGTTTCAATCCTACATAGTCATATACAAAACGGTTTTCTCCCAGATCTGTACGTTTCACAGCAGGATCTTTACCGATAAGGACTTCTGTTGCACCCTCTGCTTCAATGTCAAAGTGAACAAAGTTTTTGTTGACCACAATTTGATTACCAACGGTTGGTTGTGGAGACAGAATGCGATAGGCACTCACTTCTCTGACAATCTCCAGTTTTTGCGATGTCTTCGCTCCGGTCTCGTTGATCAGCTCCAAGGTGTACACATATGTTCCTGGGGCATCTGCAACCAAATCCTGAATACGCATAATAAAATCTTTTTGATTACCTGCGAAATCATAAGTGTAGCGTTCACCGGCAAATGTGACCACAGCATTATCTACCGAGTTAACTGGCAAATCAACAGACAGAATATTTTTGGTTCCCATATTCAAATTCATTTTGACTGCACCGCTACCACGAAGAACCAAATCGTAGTTTTTCAAACTAGTCGTGTACTTACTATTATTGTAAATAAACTCAGGCGTTAAATTGAAAATCTGTGCAAGCTGTGGGTTTTCCGCGCTGAATTCTTTCGGCGGAAAACTAGGACGATCTTTTCCTACAGCAGGCTGGAAGTTAACAATTGTAGATACATTATTGTCTACAACATAAATCCGTAGCTCTTTGCGGATCTCACGAGCTTGGCCTTTATCATCCTTACCTGTACCTGTCAAAATAATTCTGTTTTCCCCAAAGACCAAAGGTCCGTTCTCTAAGGAAATATTTAGTGTAAAATTGAAGGCGCCAGTAGTTTTATTTAACCAGGTAGGGTCAAGAGTCTCTGAAGTATTGGTTGATTTAACTTTCTCACCGTTAGCAAACACTTCTGCAACGAAATAATTACTATTGATCGTGTCTTCAAAGTCAATGTATTGTCCTTTGACAGCAAGTGTTTTTCCGGCTCCAGAATCCACATTATACGTTTGACCATCAGTCAGATTTTCAACGTAAATATAATTTTTGGATGCATATGAAATGGTAACATCTTTATAGGCTGTTGAACTATCGTAGTTAAAACGAACGGTTTGGTTACCGTTCTTTAATCCAACCACTTTGAAGATATAACTGGTATCTGAAACTGTAGCCACATGGTTCACCGTGATTCCGCTTGTCCCGAGTGGAAGGTAATTGGCTTTCAATCCTGTCAGCGGATCAGCTGGTTTGCCGTTCGTGTTGACCATAATGTAGAAGTCACCTGAGTCCACTTTAGCACCGTTCAAAGGCTCCCCTGTCGGAAGATTAGTGGTCCCACTTCCGCTATATCCCTTGAGATACTTGAGATCAGTAATGACGGTTTGACCTTTCATGTATTGAAAATCCATATTTTTGCTTATAGTCTTTGTTCCGTAAGTTACGGACAATGTATGATTTTGGTCTTGCAAAACCACGCCAGCTGCATCCTTGTTAAAGTTCACAGCATTGATATCAAAAGCAACTAACCAATACGAAGGCGTGTTATCTTTCAGACTTGGAATGAAAACTTCCTCGGTAAAAGTAGGTGTCTCTTTTGTCGTATTGTTGTCAACATAAATTTCAGCGCCTTCGCTGAATTTATTTTTATTTACTTCGTCATAAGGAATCAACATTTGTACATGCACTTTGGCATTATCCGTATCTTCAGTGAATACGGGTTCAACACCAAGCAAACTTTGTGCATTTCTACTGGAATCCAACAGATCCAACTTCACGATTGGATTCTTCTCATCATAATATAATAGTGAATAGTTGAACGTTAGTGTGTCAGAACCATTTTGTACTACCAGCTTCAGATCATTCACGCCGGGATTCAGCTTAAGCTGCGGAGAGAAGAATGAATAATTTTGTAAAAGCTGTGTTGCCAGCGCTTGGCCATTGTTTACAGAAACCGTCACTTTCGTAGCGTTGACAGCTGTACCTTGAAGTGTAATCTCGTCCTTGTTTACTACAATTTGAGTCCCTTCATTTAGGTCCAAGTTATCCGATCCACCGAGTACTTGCAACTTTTCTACATAGGGCACTTGGTCAAACAAGATATAAAACGTCTCAGAACGTTCATTCTGTCCTTGTGCTCCAGTGAATGTGATGCGGTTCATACCCGGATAAAGAGTGAGATTTGCCTTGAAACGATTATCCGGTCTATCTGTATCTAACGTGACTACCGCTGGAGCAACACGTGCAGGATCTTCAACCCAACGATTTGTGCTTTGGTCCCAGTTCAACAATTGAATGTTTGCACCCAGTGTTGAACCCGTTACTTTGGTATACGTACCCGTAATCGCTTGTTGAGCATCTGTTACTTTATATACTTTATCTCGTGTTATCTGATTTGCCCCTGCTGTCAATGTCAGATCAACCGTATTTCTGAATTCCGAAATATCGGGAGTAAAATAACTCGTTGGTTTGTCTGCCGCCGATGCGACTGGTGCCAAGCCTGCCGGTATCAACGATACAACCAGTGCCACCATCATAAGCCAAATCATCGGCTTCTTCGTACGCTGCATGCAATCATCTCTCCTCTTTTTAAGTCAGTTAACTCTTTTATCGGCGCCTAGGTTCCAATTATTTAGTAAAAACAGCAAATTAAACAAAAAACCTTATCCACATTGGATAAGGTTTGGGGCTTGGATAATATTCAAGAATTGCAGTAAACGAGCGTATCTATTTAGGATTTGGAGCGAGTCTCCGGATTAATTTTGACGCGCATGCGCATCAGGAAATTAATAACCGGTCGTCTGGTTTTACTTACAAGTCCAATCACTTCTGCACCAACCTGCAGGAAGAACATCATGATACAGATCACGACAAACGTTACCCAGTTGGCTTCGAACATGGCTGCCGACGATTGAATGATCGCCAGTACACCGAAGAATGCAGCAATACCGTAAATGATCAGTACCGTTTGACGGTGGCTGAATCCGAGCTCACGCAAACAGTGATGCAGGTGACCTTTGTCCGGTGAGAAAATCGGTTTCCGTTGTACCGCACGACGGATGATCGCGAAGAAGGTATCCGAGAGTGGTACACCGATAATGATCAGCGGCGTGATGAAGGACACGACTGCAATTTGTTTAAACCCAAGCATGGATAGCATCGCCAGAGAGAAACCAAGGAATAGCGATCCCGTATCTCCCATGAAGATCTTGGCCGGGTGGAAGTTGAAGAACAGGAACCCGACAATACTGCCCAACAGCACAAGGCACATCAAGGCAATCATCATATTACCCATCAGGAAGGACATCACGGCAATGGTACCAATCGCAATACCGGATACACCGGCTGCAAGACCATCGAGACCGTCAATCAGGTTAATCGCATTCGTCACACCAACGATCCACAGAATCGTCAGCGGAATGGCTACCCAAGCTTCAAGTGAGGAGTACGCATCCTGAAAAGGAATGTTGACGAAATCCACTCGGATATTAAATCCGAAAACAACGACTGCAGCAGCAACGAGCTGCCCAAGCAGTTTTACTTTGGCTGACAGTTCGAAACGGTCATCCAGTGCGCCAATCAGAACGATAATGGATCCACCGATCAGAAAGGCACTGACAAAGCTCATATCTCTTGTTGTAAACCATGCAGATACAAATGGAAGAAGTGCAGCTACTGTAATTATAAAAGCAAGAAAGATTCCCAATCCACCGAGACGTGGCATGATCCGAGTGTGCACCTTACGCGCATTCGGTGTGTCCATTGCACCTATTCTAACCGCGAACTTTTTGACAAGCGGTGTCAGGGCAAGAGCCAGTCCCATCGACACGATAAATCCAATGATAAAGATCGCTACCATTTGAACATTCGACCCCCAATTATAATACCCATACGAAATTATAAATCCCCTGATCTCTTTTATATATATAAAGAAATATTGTTAGCCATATTTAATGAAAAGACTTGCACTACAACGGAGAAGTCAGAAATAACCTGTAGAAGCGCAGCGTTCGCCTAAAAGCTTTCTGAAGGAAAGCTACTTCGAAAGCATAAGCTATCACCGGATTTCTCCCTATCTAAAGGGAATAAAAGAAATCTGGGGATAACAGCAATCGGAAGGTTGCCTTGCAATCGTAGTGCCAAGTGTAACGGTCTGATTCATTCTTTGAAAACATACATGTAATCCGGAATGAATTATACGCTGATCACACGCGAAACGCCAACCTCAATTTTTAGCAAAAACGTGCATTTTTCTCGTAATAGCCTGTATTTAACGGGCTTTAGTCACGTTTTCTTTGTCCTGGATCACTTTAATCGCGAATTTTGGAAGCGCAAGCATGCGGCCTGCACGACTCGGTTCGCGAAGCAGTCGGTAAAACCACTCCAGTCTTAGCTTCTGGAACAGTTTGGGGGCACGTTTACTTTTGCCGGAAATGACATCAAAACTGCCGCCAACACCCATGGTTACGGGAACCTGAAGCGCCTCCTTATACTTGTGAATCCAGGGTTCCTGCGTATCTGCGCCGCGTGCCACAAACAGCAGATCAGGTGCAGCTTCGCGAATGGAAGCAACCACCTCTTCGTCCTCAGCCGGGCCAAAATAACCGTCGCGATAGCCTACAATACGGATCGCCGGATATTGCTGTTGTAACCGAACTGCCGTTTCTTGAATCACCTCAGGGGTGGAACCGAGCAAATACACACCCCAACGATAGTTTTCTCCAACCCGCAGCAATTCATGTAAAAGCTCAAATCCGGGTACTCGCTCTGCTACAGGATCCCCACAATAATTGGCAGCCCACACGACGCCTGTACCATCCGGTACAATCAATTCGGCAGACTGCATCACTTGCATCATGGACGGATTCTCCAATGCTGCCATCACCATGATCGGGTTCGCTGTGATGACCTGATGCGGCTTCTTGGACAACACGGCTTCCCGGAGAGTCTCCACCGTTTCTTTCATCGTTAGTTTGGAAAAAGGAATACCATAGATCGAAACGGTAGGTATTGGTCCGGTCTGATTCATCTTTATCTCACCCTTTGCGGCCTAAATAGTTAATAATTTGCTGTGCAGGCACTCTGGCCTCCTGCTTCAGTTCGGTAATGCGATCTTCGTTTTCCTTCAACCACTGTGAACGTTGATCCAGTAGAGAGGCTACGCTCTTCGCCAGCTTGTCCCCATCGAGTGCAGTCGTGCTTCCTACAGGCTCACTATCCAGACGAAGCATGAACTGATCAATTTTGGGATCATATGAGATAGCCACAGGTGGCACATACTGCGATGCGGCATAGATCAAACTGTGCAGACGCATGCCAATAACAACATCACACTTGCTGACTTCCTCCAGCATGAGCTGTGGATCGGTCAGATTCGGAGTTATGCTGACCTCGCTGCCTTTACTAGTGACGTCTCCGAGCATCTCCATAATAAAACGGGAGGCCTGTTCGTCTTTTGGCAAATGAAATGGCATAAAACGCAGATGCACTGCTTTTTTGGCACATAGCTTCTTCAGTCCTGAGGCAATCGCCGTCAGTTCCTTCCGATCGGATTCCCAGAAACGCACGGATACACCGATGACCGGAAGCTTGGTTTGCCCCGCAGATGAACCTTCACTCGATTGATCCGGCGCATTCCCCATCGTAACATCCTTTTCTCTGCTGCCCACAGGCAAAGGCAATCCCATAACCGGGTCTGGCACAACATGAATCTGATTCCACTGCAATCCAAGTCCGCGCAGATAATCAGCCGATTGTTCATCCCGAACCGATATATACTTACACCCCTTGAATACGGAACGGATCATCGGATTGAAGAATTTACGGTTAACGGGCCCAATTCCCTGAGCATAAATAAACGTAGGTTTTTTCAGCCATTGCGCCAGCTTGATTACACCCAGATAGTAGGGAATGGATTTCAGTCCGGTTGCATCCTGCAGCAAGCTTCCACCGCCACTGATCAATCCGTCACTTTCCTTGATTGCTTCGCGAACTTCCTTCAATTTCATACGGTGAACAGAACGCACCCCATACATGGAGGTCGTCGACTCCGGATCGATGGAGAGCACGATCGGCTCAATGTTGACGCCGGATCTGTGACTCTCCTCTTCCAGTGCAGTCAGAATCGACTTAAGTACCGCTTCGTCTCCGCTATTGCGGAATCCGTAATATCCCGAGATGACTAACTTTTGAGAAGTGGTGACCATTTTTTCCAACATCCTTCCGCTACTTGCCACACACCCACAGCAATGATACCGAAGATTAAGCCAATTCCGAGTCCCATCACTCCGCGAATGAGAGATAATACAGCCGGTGTATGGATATGCGCGAACGTATCCACCATGGACAACTGTCCAATCGCAGCAATAATGAGTACAAAGATGACTTGACGATATTTTAAAGCGGCGAACACGCCTACGATAAACAGCGGGTGTCCCAGCACAAATTCTTTGAACCTTGGTCGTACGCCAAATGTATCCTCCAGCGTTGTACGCAGGAACATCTCAAATGGGGTTACTGAACCCGAGTTCCCTGTACGTGTCAAATAATAATATCCAGCTGCGGCTGCAACAACCGCCAGAACAACCATCAGTACATTAACCGGTGTACGCAGAATTCCTTTGAGCTGCTTAATGGAAATCGTACCCGATCCACGATAAAACAAGATATAAATAGCTACCAGTCCCATTGGAGCAAAGTGCAGCAGGCTCACGCCCCTAAACTGGTTAATGACCAGACTATACGTAATGCTGTTAAGCAATGCGATCATAAACGGCACGGCAAGGAACGACAGAATGGACGTTCTTACATATAAGATCAACGTTTGTGCCAATCGACGACCCGCAGATGCATTGGGTTGACGCTGCTGCTGATAATTCACGGTTCTCACCGCAAGCACCATCGCGATGGTTGGTGCCGAGATCGCAACAAGCAAGGCAATCCCCTGCTCAAGCAAGGTCGGTTTCAGAAGGAACAAGCCCGCACTTCCAACCAAACCTAAGACAAACACAAGCAAGGTCAACAGTGGTACGAAGTATGACACCATCAAGGTAATCATGGCAATTGCACCAACTAGCGCAACCAGCTTGGCATAACGCTGAATCGAAGATTCTTTTACTGTAAATGCTTCAGCCTGTCCCAGCTCGAATCCGCGCTTCTCCATGCGTTCAATCGCATGTCCTGGCTCACCCAGACTGTTAATCAGGTTCTCAATCGGATCTGTAATCATGGCTTTGGCCGTGTTCCGGCTAGGCCCTGCATTTAAATAGAGCATGCGGATGTTACGGTCCTTGGTAGCAAGCACAAAACGGTCCGCAATGACATCTACATCCAGATTGGCATCTCCCTCACTTAACGAATACAAACGAGCAACGTTGTAGTCCGTTTTGTAGGCAAGGGTTTCAAATCCGGATTGAGGCTTCTTCAAGTTTTCAATGGCTGCAAGTCCAATGTCATGTTTGTTCAACAATTGTGCGAACTGATCGAGACTCTTCATCTCCGCATTATCATTGTACCCTTTCACTGCATCGCCATCAAACAGGATGCGTTTCACGCCATTCTCTTCAAAGAAGGTCAGCAGGCGCTCCATGGATTCCTGGCTGTATGGCACACTATCTGCGATCCTTGGCAAAATGTAAAACCCTTTATCACGCAGCATTTGGATGGCAACCGGATCCGGCTGCATCGGCTGCATGTTGGCATTCTCCGGAGGAGTCTGCAAAATCAAGCCGCTACGACCTTCAAATTCCCATGGTACCACCGGAATCTGACGATCCGCGAACGTTTGTTCAATGATGGGTGTATAGGTTTGAGCATTTTCTTCGGAAGTGAACAACACATACGTGAAGTTCTCGTTAGGAGAAACCACGTTCTGAGTCAGGTTAGCAACATCCTGCCCGTTATATACTGTCAGTTTCCGTGACTTTCTAAGCTCATCCAGCGTACTTTCGAATACGGCCATCGTTGTGACGCCGGCATCTTTCAGACGAGTCAATTGCTCATTCATAAAATCCTGGGGATGGGCTTGATAAGCCGATATATCCAACAAACCTCTATAATTGAATACAAGCTCCACCTTTTTGGCGGACGATTCCGTCTGTACCCGATCACTGATGACAGGGATGGAAGCGATCAGTCCTATAATGACAACAAGCCACAGCCACTTCCGGGAAGCGGTATTCCAATAAAGCCATTTTTGACGCACTACATGTACCTCCTCAAGTGTTGGAACCAAATCCACGTTCAGCTCAAGTAATTCATTCAAATAATTAACGGGTATATACACAGCTTGTGTCAACAAGCCTTCGAATATCCGATCAATCTGCTTCTGACTCTGTAAAAATCACACCTAAAAGAAAAGCCCCTCCGCCAACCAACCTTACGGTGCGGAGAGGCTTTTAACCATTCGTGCTTCGTACAACAACCGTACTTATTGTGCGTCTACTCGCGACATTACCGTGGAAGCCAAACGTTCAATGCGGCCTTCCGCATCTTCCAGGCTCTCACCACGTACTGCGAAGTACACTTTGATCTTCGGCTCTGTACCGGAAGGACGTAGGCAGAACCATGATCCATCTGCCAAAATGAATTTCAGGACGTTTTCTTTTGGCAAGCCATCCAGACCAAGAGAGTAATCAAGCACATCTTGTACCGCGATACCCGCTACTTCTTGTGGCGGGTTCGAACGCCAATCCGTCATTTTCGCCTGGATTTGCGCTACACCGTCCTTGCCTTTCAGCGTACGGGACTCCAGCTTCTCCAGGAAATACCCGAACTGGCTATAGAGCTCCTGCAGGACATCGTACAGCGTTTTACCTTGGTTTTTGTAATATGCAGCAGCTTCTGCAATGAGCATCGAAGCCAGGATGGCATCTTTGTCACGGGCGTAGCTGCCTGCCAGGTAGCCATAACTCTCTTCATATCCGAACAAGAAGGTATGGCTGCCAGTTGCTTCGAACTGGTTCATTTTTTCACCAATATATTTGAAGCCTGTCAGGGTGTTCATCACTTCTGCACCGTAATGCTCCGCAATGACCGCTCCCATCTCGCTCGTTACTATCGTTTTGACGACTGCGCTGTTGCTTGGCAGCTTGCCTGTCTCTTGCAGACGGCTCAGCACATAATGCACCATGATCGCACCGGATTGGTTACCAGACAGTACGAAATACTTGCCATCATTGTCTTTCACAACTGCACCCATACGGTCTGCATCCGGATCGGTACCGATCAGAATGTCAGCACCTACGGATTCACCCAGTTTCATAGCAAGTGTGAATGCTTCGCGTTCTTCCGGGTTAGGAGACTTCACGGTGGAGAATTCAGCATCCGGCTGTTCCTGTTCTGCTACCACGTGTACCTGCTCAAAGCCGATTTGTTCCAATACACGGCGAACTGGAATATTTCCTGTGCCGTGCAGCGGCGTAAACACGATTTTGAAGTCACGGCAAACACCGGATTGAATCAGGTCACGACTCAGACTCACGCTGGCAACCGTATCAACAAATGCCTGATCTTCCTCTTCACCCAGCCATACCAGCAAGCCCTGTGCTTCAGCTTCTTCCTGGGTCAGCTTTTTCACATCGGCAAGGGAAGGAACTTCCTGAATGTACTGGATGACTTTCTCTGCTTCGTGCGGTACCAGTTGGCCACCTTCGTGGTTGTACACTTTGTATCCGTTATATTCCGGTGGGTTATGACTTGCCGTTACCACAATACCGCCCGTCGCTTGCAAGTGACGCACACTGAAGGACAGCTGCGGCGTAGGGCGCAGGGATGTGAACAGCTTGGCTACGATGCCGTTTCCGGCAAGAACCAACGCAGCATCCAGCGTAAATTCAGGCGAGTAGTGACGGGAGTCATGGGCAATAACCACAGAAGGTCTGCCTTCCTTGTCCCCATGCTGTTCGAGCAGATAACGTGCAAAACCTTGAGTCGCCCGACCAACGGTGTACTTGTTCATCCGGTTGCTCCCGGCGCCAATGACCCCGCGCAATCCACCTGTACCAAACTCCAGATTTCGATAGAAACGATCCTCCAGCTCTTTCGGCTGATCCTGCAAATCACGAAGCTCCTGTTTCGTCGCTTCATCAATCGAAGCATCCTCCAACCACTGCTGTAACGTCTGTGCTGCTGTTCCGCTTAACTGTTCCATTCCTATAAACCCCTTCCGTCTATATAAATTCAATGGTTTGCTGAGCTGCTTCAGCATTTTGCATCAATCCGTTATATACACTCCGATCTAATGCAAATGCTCATGGTTATAATCAGCTTGGGTCAGACAGTGCAAACATGATTTCGCCTTCAGCGACGACTTTGTCTTCCACACGGGCTGTCGCTTTGCCTTTACCGATCGAACCCTTCAGACGTGTAATTTCCACTTCCAGCATCAATGTATCTCCAGGCACAACTTGACCACGGAATCGGAAGTTGTCCAGTCCCGCCAAGAAGCCAATTTTACCTTTATTGCTCTCCACGTTAAGAATCGCTGCTGCGCCTACTTGAGCCAGTGCTTCGGTGATCAACACCCCTGGCATTACCGGATATTCTGGGAAATGACCGATGAAGAACGGTTCGTTGATCGTTACATTTTTCAGACCAACGGCGCGTTTGCCATCCTCCATTTCTACAATCTTGTCCACCAGCAGAAACGGGGGACGGTGCGGGATAATGGCTTGAATCTGTTTGCTATCGAGCACAATTTAATCTCCTTTCAGGGTCATTTATTATGAGACTCTCCATAATGGACTGACCATGTGCGTGCTTGCGACCGTTACGGTTTCGGATCGTTCTTTCGATCGCTGTTGTTTCTCGAATGTGTACTGAACTATTTATTAAATGGTATACATTCGAAAACAAAGGCGAACGCTTCGCTTCTTTAGAATCGATTCCGTTCCCTCCACTAGTTCTCAGCATGAAATGGACAACCCAACTATTATAAAGTCGAGCTCATATAAATGTGGTTATTTTTATTTGGTATGAAAAACGCATATTCAGTTAACACTACTAATATCCTTCATGACTGCAGTAGTGAAGGTTGAGATAAGGGGTCTCTCTTCGCGATGACAATCGTCTTTCGCAGGGGAGGCCTCTTTTGACGTCAAACGTCATCCATCATTATACTGTTTTCAACGCGAAAAAGAAAACTCCTGCCTGCGCAGGAGTTTTCGCTATTTCACGATCATGAAGCGAACACCAGATCATATACATGTTTCCAGGTACTCCACTGGAACACGGAGCCAATATCCTGTTTGCCCAGTACCACATAACCAGCGACCATGCCGCCAGCGAGGGCAAGAACAAGCAAGACCGGGATCAGGAACCATCTGGCGACGCGCCATCCACTCTTTTTCTTCTTGACTTCCTTCTTCTCTGGCTTGCTGTTCTGCTTCTGTGTATCTGTCATCGCATTCACCTTTATGCTCTTATAGTGTTGGCAAGACCTGCCATCGAATCACTTGATGTCAGTGCACGTGCTGCCAGCTGATAGGTCCGCTGTCCTTGCATCAATAGTGCCATCTCCTGTGTCAGATCCACGTTGGATTGCTCCAGAAAGCCCGCACGAATCGTAGCTACGGAATCACGTGTAGCCGCATTAGCGCCAAACACATCATCCTCGGTCAAGCCGGCATCCAGACCAAACAGATTATCTGCGTATTGCACAAGTCCTTCCGGACGTTCGATGTCTACAAGCTGCAGCTGGGCACCAATCGTTGCATTGGCTTCATTGCCGCGACGAATCAATAGATTACCCTTCTCGTCGAAGGCCACTTTACTATTGTTCGGAGCCGTGATCCGGTTACCTTGACGATCCAGCGCGAAGTAGCCTTCCCCATTAACCAGCACCATCATCTGAGGTGCATTGGGGTTCGGGTTAGGTGTTGGATCAGGGACAAAATGGAATGCTCCCTGACGTGTCCACATTTTCTGACCATTCGCTTCAACGGCAAACATCGCGTTGCCTTCGATTGCCAAATCCGTTGGACTGCCTGTCTCATTCAGTGTCCCCTGAGACATATCCTTCGTCACGCTCGTCAAACGGGCACCAAATCCCAGATTATATCCCATTGGGGTGGAACGTCCATCGAGCTTATACTTGTCCGGCTGCTGCTGCACCCGGGTCAGTACATCCTCGAACGCCGCCTGCTTGCTTTTATAGCCTGCCGTATTCACGTTGGCAATATTATCGGAAATGACATCCAGACGTTGCTGTATCGCGGTCATCGAGACCTTCGCACTAATCATGGAATTATTCATTTAGTAATTCATCCTCTCTATTGCCGCGCGTTATACACGACCTACATCATTGACAGCTTTGTCCAAACTTCGATCATAGAACTGCACAACCTTCTGATTCGCTTCATACGCACGATAGGCGGCATTCATATCCACCGTAGCTTGAGAAGCATCCACATTCGATCCTTCCAGGTAGCCCTGACGGATCTGCACATTATCTCCCGCAGCCATCATTCGCGCTGTAGCACCTTCCTGGTCATACAGACTAAAATTACCGTCACCCTGCCGAACCAGTTGGTTAGGTTGATCAATGACGCTGATTCCAAGCGTAACCCCCGTCGGTGCTCCCGTGCCTGCATCCACAAGACGGCCTTGCTCATCCACTTTAAATTGGTCCACTGAGCCTGTCAACACAACCGGCTGTCCATCATTATCCAGAACCTGAGCTCCCGTTGAGCTTAATAGTTCTCCCGTTCCGGTAACCTGGAAGTGACCATCACGTGTATATCTTGTATTGCCTTCCGCATCCCGCACCGTGAAATACGCTTGAGGCTGGTAGATCACCGTGCCATCAGCTCGTACAAATTTGCCTGAACCGTCAAAAGCGACAGGTTGTCCCGTCTGCGGATCATTAACGGACAGATTGGACGAAATGGCAAAATCACTCTTTTGACCACTCTCCATAATCGCTCCCTGCAAATTCATGGACAAGCTCTCTTCCGCGAACACCCCTGTGTTCAGCCTGCCCAGCCGCTTCGTCGGAACATTGGCATCTCCACCGACCAACGTAATGAGCATTTCCGGGAATGAACGGCTTACGCTGTTCACCTGTTTATATCCCGTCGTGTTGGCATTAACAATATTTTGAGTCGCTGTATCATGGCGGCGTTGCTGCGTAATCATTCCCGCGGTAGCGGTGTACAAACCTCTTAGCATGAATAAACCCCTCTCCTCAAGCGCTTGTCCTGCACTGCAGGATCAATGCTTGTCCGTTCTATTGCCGAGCATAGGCGAACCTTTGATACTTATATCGGCAGATCAGAACTTTTTCTTAACCACTTGATCCAAATTATTGAGCATAATGCCTGTCCCTTTTACGACACAATGCATCGGATCCTCTGCAACCCATACCGGTACATGCAGTTCATTGGACAAAAGCTCGTCCAGCCCATTAAGCAAAGCGCCTCCGCCAGTCAGTACGACACCCCGGTCAATAATATCCGCCGACAGCTCTGGTGGCGTCCGCTCCAATACCGATTTTGCTGCAACGATAATGGATTGCACGGAATCCCATAGCGCTTCCTGTACTTCACTTCCCGACACCGTTACGGTAACAGGCAATCCGGATACCATATCCCGTCCGCGAATGTCCATCTCGGTTTGACGTCCAGCCGGGTTTACGGAACCAATCGCAATCTTCAGGTCCTCGGCAGTGCGTTCACCGATCATGAGTTTGTACTTGGCTTTGATAAACTTGATAATCGCTTCGTCGAACTTGTCCCCTGCGACTTTAATAGAAGAGGCGGTGACTACGTCGCCCATAGACAGGACTGCAACGTCAGTCGTTCCGCCGCCGATATCCACGACCATATTGCCGCTCGGCTGAAAAATATCCATTCCTGCACCAATGGCTGCCGCTTTTGGCTCTTCTTCCAAAAATACTTCTTTGGCACCGCTGCGCTCCGCAGCCTCACGGATCGCCTTCTGCTCCACGGAAGTAATATTCGTCGGTGCACAGATCAGAATACGCGGGTGGCTGTACCAGCTTCTCGCCCCCACACGATTAATGAAATGTCTGAGCATCGCTTCCGTAATTTCGAAGTCCGCAATAACGCCGTCACGCAGCGGTCGGATGGCAACAATGTTACCCGGAGTACGCCCCACCATACGACGCGCTTCCTCCCCAACAGCAAGGACCCGCTTCGTATCGCTTTCAATGGTCACGACGGAAGGTTCATCGAGGACGACCCCACTTCCTTTCACGTGAATAAGCACGTTCGCCGTGCCAAGATCAATACCGATATCCTTGCTTAACATAAAAGAGCCCCCAAAGTGATATTATTTGGTCAGCGTATCCTGTGAAAAAGAGTCCCTTATCACGTCACCGCTCGTTCGACAAAGTGCAACATATATATGTAAAAATCGGGCTGATAAGATGTCATAATTCGATCCTGTACCAGCTTTTAACATATCATACTTCAGGGGAGGGATTCAATCCATGTGTGAGCTTTTTGGCCTACGTCTTTTCGCGATGGTTACGATTTAGCGGAAGCCAGTACTTCACGCTTTTTGCCGCTTGTTTTTTTGTATTTGATTTTGGTCGCTTCGCCGCCCCGCAAGTGGCGGATGGACTTGTGGTACTCCAGGATATGTTTCACCTGGTCAGCAAGATCAGGGTTGATTTCCGGCAGACGCTCCGTCAGGTCCTTATGCACAGTACTCTTTGACACGCCGAACTCTTTGGCAATGGTACGGACCGTATTCCTCGTCTCGACAATGCAGCGACCTATTTTTATGGTCCGTTCCTTGATGTAATCGTGCACGCTCCCGCCTCCCTACTGTGTGGATAGTTTGGTACATTATATGAGGAGCATGCCTATATATTCGCGGTTTAGAGGTGTGACAAGCTTCGGAGGTCCCAATAATTTCTGAAAAGCACAAAAAAAGCAGAGGGGATTTCCCTCTGCCCTTTTCATTCTGCGTTAAAAATCATTTATTTTTCCGGAAGATATCCTTGCGGGTTAACGGGTTGACCGTCTTCGTATACTTCGAAGTGCAGGTGGTTGCCGAGCGTTTTTTCCAGTTCATTTACGCCAGCGGATGCAATTGCATCTCCCTGTTTCACTTCATCATCCTGTTTCACTTTGACGTCAGACAGACTTTGGTATACGGTTTTGAGGTTATCACTGTGCGTGATTTCCACAACTTGACCCGTCAGCGGATTTTGCTCCACCCGTGTCACTTTACCGCCGAGTGCTGCTTTTACTTCAAATGATTTGTTATCCCCACGCGCCAGGTCTACGCCTGTGTTCGGAATAAACGTATCGTTGTACTGCACCATTGCGGCTTCATGTTCTTCGGTAGAGCCTTCGTTCTCATAGAACGGTTTAACAACAGAGATTTCCGACGGACTTGCTACTGGCCATGCAAAACTTTCCGACTGAGCGACAACTTCCACACTTTCTTCTCCACCAACTGCTGTTTCTTCTGTACCCGATGCTCCTGTTTCTACTACTCCACTAGCAGGATCGGAGTTCAGCGTTTTCTCGCCTGTACCCTGATAGACCCACACTAATGTTAGTATAATGCCTGCTGCTGCGATGTAGGCTGCCGGGAAGACCCAACGTTTGGACATTGCTCTTTTCCATGAAGAGGGCTGGCTGGCCGGTACTCCTTGAGTTGTTTTAGGAGTTTCTTCTTGGACTGTTTTTTTGTTTTGTTCATTCATCTTGATCACCTCAGTAACAAGTGTTACCGGGTGCAACTCTTTTATACACGTGCGACTCTAATTTTTTTCACGGAGGTTTCAGAGACTGCTATATATGACTGATATGGGGATGTCCGTGCACCGCTCCGGGGCCAGAAAACCTTCCGACCGGCTGTTATCCCCGTATTTCCATATTATATTCTCCCAAGGGAGAAATCCGGTGATAAAGGCGGACGCTACGCTTCTACAGGTCTTTTCTGTCCCCTGCGCTCTCCATATACTCTCACTTTCCGCATAAATAGCCGAATCTCGAAAGCTCCGGAATGGGTATTTGGTTGGTAGAGAAGCTGGATTAATTCAGATTGATTCGCAAGTATTCATCCGTCTTGATGTCTCTTATTTCGAGGCCAACATCTTCGATGCCTGTCCAAAGGAGATGCCTGTATAGTAGTGTTTCAGAATCTGTGTCGCTGTGTGTCCCTCCTGCGCCATGCCATTCGCTCCCCACTGGCTCATTCCCACGCCATGTCCGTAACCGAAGGTCGTAATCTGCACCTCGTCACCCTCTGTCGTCCAGCTGAATTGACTGGATCTCAATCCAAGCAGTTTACGCACCTCTGGTCCACTGAACGTTGAACCTGCGATCTGCATCTCCTTAATTCGGTGACCTTCTGTTGTAGACAGCACTTCCATCCAGGAGCCACCTTCCTGGGCAGTGACCGGGATAGCATTGGCACTCAAATTCAACTTCTGGAGAATTTCGCTGCGCTTCATTGTGACGGTCTCCTTGAATCCCGGGGCTAACTTCTGATCCCATGGACTCGCTACACTTTTCAAATAGGGTACGACATTTCCCCATACATCCTCAGCGTTCTCTGTATAACCGTTACTTGTAGAAAAAAAGGATGCGGTAATGGCCTTACCCTGATATGTCATCACGGCGTCCCGGCTTTCGCGGATGGCCTGCTGTAACTTCTCCCATTCCTCCGCTTTCCCCAACCGTGTCCATTCCTTTTCTACCTGGTCCGGTGGAAGAAACACCTGATGACTAACCGTATCCGTTACATCTGCATCACCCGATGGTACACCGCTGGTATCATGTGCTGCCAGCCTTCTGACGATAAAGGTCCGCGCTGCAATTGCCTGGGCTTTCAATGCCTCAAGCCTGAACTCGGCAGGCATCTCTGCAGCAACAACACCCGTCACGTACTCCTCAAGCGGAAGATTCATTGTTGTTCCCGTTGCAGACAGATACACTCTTACATGGGGTTCTGGGTATGTCACTGGCACAGCTGGGGCAGGGACGGTGTTCGTTACACTGCCTGTTGATGGTGCAACAGGGATCGGCTTCACCGGATCACTTGTCCGGGGCCACACTAATATAGCAGGGATCAGGAGTGCCAGCGCCAAGAGCCCTGATACAGCAGCAGCTGGTTGCCATCGCCTGGATCCGCTTGACCACCTGCGTCCTCTTCCGAATGTCCTCATCCGACGTCTCTTTACTGGGCGGAACTGATCCAGTTCTATGACAGGTCCGCGGATTCCCCTTGACTCACGCTCAGACTGGTCTGATGCTCCTGTTGGGTTTGTATTGATTATTCTTTTGGCCTCTGCAGCTGAACTTCTGCTATTCATCGCTGTGAGCTTGTCTTTCTCCATTCCGGCATCCGAAGTCTGCTTGGACTCCTCCATCATTGGACGGGGGACAAGGGGCACCTTAACCTGTATACGAGCTTCTTTCATTTCGACATACCCTCCGTTGTACATAGGCCGTCATAGACCGGTCCTTTTGTTCAAATCCATAGTTTAGGGTATGAGCTGTTTCGATCTGATAGAACCTGATTTGAGAGAAAGAAAGAGCTTTTGATTCTTTTTAATGTTAGATTAACATTGCTCTGCTATAGTGGATAAACCGCCGATATACAGCCATTTTTGACATCCATAACCTTGCACCGCATTCTCTATTGAAATTCGTTTATTTGATTGTATATATTTAAAAATTTGACCCACAGTTCTTCCATTAGGACCAGCTATTAATAGAATCAGGTACTCAATTGTTGGCCATACTTTAATAGCATAGTGTCAAAAAAAGGCATAAAAAAAGCCAAGCCAGATGGCTTAGCTTTTTACTAAAAACATGATTTAAGCCCAAGTCGGTTGTACCTTGAACATCGGCACTTCTTCCTCAGCTTTTTCGGTTGCAGGCTTAGCTGCGTCCAGTTTCGGTTCTTCAACCGAAATACGGTAGATGTCGGCTCCGAGTCCATTTAGCTTTTCAGCCAGATGAACGTAGCCGCGGTCGATGTGATGAACACCGCCGACTTCAGTTGTGCCTTCAGCAACCAGACCCGCAATAATGAGTGCAGCACCCGCACGCAAATCGGTAGCTGTAACTTTGGCACCCTTCAGTTTCGCATTACCTGTAATGATGGACGAACGGCCTTCCACTTTGATCTCCGCATTCATCAATTGGAATTCATCCACATGCATGAAGCGATTCTCAAATACCGTCTCTGTTACAACACTTGTTCCTTCTGATGCCAGCAAGAGCGCCATCATCTGGGACTGCATGTCAGTAGGGAATCCAGGGTATGGTAATGTTTTCACATCTACTGCCTTGAGTGGACGGTCCGCAATGACACGTACCCCATTCTCATCTGGCAGGATGGTCACTCCCATCTCTTCCATCTTGGCAATAACCGAACCCAAATGATCGGAGATTGCACCTTCGATGTAGACGTCGCCACCAGAAATAGCAGCAGCAGCCATGTAGGTACCCGCTTCTACCCGGTCAGGAATCACTGTGTGCTTCACTCCAGTGAGTTTCTCCACACCTTCGATGCGAATAACTCCTGTACCCGCTCCACGCACTTTGGCACCCATTCCGTTAAGGAAGTTGGCCAGATCCACAATCTCAGGTTCTTTCGCTGCGTTCTCCAGCACGGTAACACCGTCAGCCAGCGTTGCAGCCATCATAATATTTTGAGTAGCTCCGACGGAAGCTACATCCAGATAAATTTTTGCACCGCGCAACCGTCCTTGGCTGCGAGCTTCGATATAGCCTTGGCCCAAGCTGATCTCGGCACCCATGGCTTCAAAACCTTTCAAATGCTGATCAATCGGCCGTGTTCCGATGGCACATCCACCAGGAAGCGAAATTCTTGTATGACCCATACGCGTCAATAAAGGCCCCATGACCAGAAAAGACGCCCGCATTTTACTTACCCATTCATACGGGGCTTCGCAGGAAGTAAGTTTTTCCGCATTCACGGTAATCACTTCGTCCCGGTATGTAACACCCGCTCCCAGCGATTCCAACACTTTGTTAATCGTCATCACATCGTCTAGAGGAGGTGCGTCAATAATAACGCTTTGTCCTTCTTCCCCTAGTAGAGAGGCAGCGATGATCGGAAGAACAGAATTTTTAGCGCCGCTAACTTTGACACTTCCGGTCAACCTTTTGCCACCGCGGACGATAAATTTGCTCATCATGGTTCCCTCCGCGCTTTTATTCCCTTTTCTTCATTCCGGAATACGTAAGCCCTCTGTGTTAGAAAGGACTGTTGCTGTGTGTGGAATTTCGACATTCCCCGGCAAAAAACGCCTGATGTCTGTTCAGAAAAGAATTGGTTTATAATCCAAAATTGATGATAACACTTGCCGTGCTGATTGCCTGCAAACTTGTAATTAAGGCTTACAGGTCAGCAAAACATCAGGACAGACGGATTGGGATAATTATTAGCCGGCAAATACCGGGGATCCCGTTTATAACCTAAGGTTAAAGTGAACAATAGTTAATTCCCTAACTTCCATCATAACATTTTTGAATTGTACGATACAAGCATTTTTACATAAAACATCTCAGTTCAACCAATTATACGTCACACATTTTTCTTAATTGTTAACAGGTTGGTCATACTCTAATTGTTGACACAAACAATCGATGTTATTCGACAATCAGGCTGCATGAAGAACCTAACAGATGATTAACCAACCATCTCAACATTAAAACAAATGACGCAACATTTGGGTCCATGATAAATAATCAATAACGAACCCGGATACGGCATGACCCAGAATAATGGCAAACAGCAAATGCAGCAATCTTCCTTGAGCACCCTTCGGCTGTCTGATAATCAGATCAAGCTTCAGGTTTTGCAGTGCCCACCATGCGAGTGCTATACACAATAGCGAAACGACAATCGAAACTAACCCATTTGTGCTTAATGACTGGTTCAACTGATTCGTCAGATCAATATCCATATATTCATTACCTCCACATTTGTTGCAGCAACCAGCGCAATTTTGCTTGTCATCCTTAATTTAAAAGTCATAAGAATGGTTTGTTCCAGCAGAACACAACTGACTCACCGCTGAAGTACCCCATATGGATATCCTTCGTGTTGCCCATTCATCGAGCAGCACAATCGGGCTGTGAATGATCATGGAATTCATCTTCGCAGCTGCAATCTCTGCTGACTCTATGGAATATAGGCTCTTTCATCATACATTGTCAATTACATTGATTTCCACTTTGAGAATATTTTAATTTTAAACCATCGGGATTTTGTGACTAAAACGACATAAAAGAGCGCTATTTCGATATCGATCTTGTCATTTCCTCGGAAATAATTTGGTTTGAACTGGCCAAAAATGGGTCTATTAGTGGTAACTATCACCACTACTATAGTCCTATACTATATTCAATATCACACGAACGGTGATCATTGTTTACAAAAATTAACGGAGAATCTACATAAAATCATCCAGTAAATTACGATTGCATTAAATAAATATGGAAGCCATTTCTGCGAAACACAGCGAAAAAGCCCGGCAGACCAAGCCGCCGGGCTTCCTTTAATCGTTTATTTGCCGTATACGTTGATCCGGTTAACCGCTTTTTGCAGAGCAATCTCTGCCCGGCGGTGATCAAAGTGGTCCTGGTTGCTTTGGCTGCTGAGACGGCGTTCTGCCCGTTCCTTCGCTGCACGCGCACGATCCACATCGATATTTTCCGGGAATTCGGCACTTTCTGCGAGAACAACAACCTTATCTTTGCGGACTTCGATAAAACCGCCGCCAATAGCGACCTGCTTGTTCTCTTTTCCGTTTTTGATAATAATTGGTGCAATCTGCAATGGTGTAACCATAGGGATATGGCCTGGTAAGATCCCCAATTCCCCTTCAATACCACGAGCGATGATACTATCTGCTTGCTCCGAATAGACCAAACGCTCAGGTGTTACGATTTCCAACAAAAAGGTGCTCAATTCCATCCCTCCTGAAACTATCCGAAGGATAGCTCGCTTCATAAGGACAATCCTGGATTCAGATTATACCAGTGTTTTAGCTTTCTCCACTGCCTCTTCAATCGTACCCACGAAGAGGAATGCTGCTTCCGGCAGATCGTCATGCTTGCCTTCGAGAATCTCTTTAAAGCTGCGCACTGTTTCTTTAACCGGAACGTATTTACCCGGAATACCGTTAAATGCTTCAGCAACGTGGAAAGGCTGGGACAAGAAACGTTGAATTTTACGAGCACGGTAAACGAGCGCTCTGTCTTCTTCACTCAGCTCGTCCATACCCAGGATCGCAATGATATCCTGCAGCTCATTATAACGCGCCAAGATGCGTTTAACGCCTTGTGCTACGCTATAGTGTTCTTCACCTACAACTTCTGGTGCCAAGATCCGGGAGCTAGATGCAAGTGGATCTACCGCAGGGTAGATACCCATCTCGGAAATTTTACGCTCCAGGTTCGTTGTTGCATCCAAGTGAGCAAACGTTGTTGCAGGAGCTGGATCCGTATAGTCATCCGCAGGTACGTAGATCGCCTGGATGGATGTAACCGATCCTTTTTTCGTGGAAGTGATACGCTCTTGCAATTGACCCATTTCTGTTGCCAGCGTAGGCTGGTAACCTACCGCGGAAGGCATACGTCCGAGCAAGGCAGATACTTCTGAACCCGCTTGGGTGAAACGGAAGATGTTATCGATAAAGAGCAACACGTCACGGCCTTCTTCATCACGGAAATATTCCGCCATCGTCAGACCTGTGAGGGCTACACGAAGACGTGCGCCTGGAGGCTCGTTCATTTGTCCGAAGACCATTGCTGTTTTGTTGATAACGCCGGAATCACTCATCTCGTGATACAAGTCGTTACCTTCACGTGTACGCTCACCAACACCCGCGAATACGGAAATACCACCGTGCTCTTGCGCAATGTTGTTGATCAATTCTTGAATTGTAACGGTTTTACCTACACCGGCACCACCGAACAAACCGATTTTACCACCTTTGGCGTAAGGAGCCAGCAAGTCGATAACTTTGATACCTGTCTCCAGCATTTCAGCTTGAGTCGTCAGTTCATCGAATGCAGGAGCAGAGCGGTGAATCGGGTTTTTATGTTCAGCAGCTACAGTACCGCCAGTATCAATTGCTTCGCCGAGTACGTTAAATACACGACCCAGTGTCGCTTCCCCAACAGGTACAGAGATTGGAGCTCCTGTATCTACTGCTTCCATACCACGTACGAGACCGTCCGTGGAGGACATCGCGATACAACGTACCCGGTTGTCACCCAGATGTTTCGAAGCTTCAAGTGTAAGACTTACACTTACGCCGCTTTCGCTTACTGTAGTGATCGTAATGGCATTGAGGATTTCCGGCAGACCGCCGCGATCAAACTCGACGTCAACAACCGGACCCATGATGCTCACAACGCGTCCTTTGTTCATCTTAACGTTCCCCTCCTACAAGCCTGCTACTTTGACAAAAATAAAGTTCCGTTCGTTTATCTTTGCAGTGCAAGCCTTCATTAAATAAAAAACGGTTAGCCTTGTGCTGCGTTGGCACCTGCCACAATTTCCGTAATCTCCTGCGTGATCGCCGCTTGACGGGCACGGTTGTATGTCAATGACAAATCGTTAATGAGTTTGGATGCATTTTTGGTTGCATTACCCATTGCCGTCATTTTCGCGCCCAGCTCACTCGCCTTACCGTTCAGAAGTGCACCGTAGATCAGCGTTTCCGCATAACGCGGTAGCAAAACTTCCAGTACAGCTTCAGCTGAAGGCTCGTATTCGTAGCTCGCCGTCGGTCCTTCCGCAGCAGTTACCTCAGGTGTTTCCATTGGAAGAAGTTTTTCTACCGTAGGAATCTGGGTCAACGCATTCACAAAGCGGTTATAACAAATGTACAATTCATCAAATTTAGCCAACTCAAATCCTTGAACAGCCTCGTGTGCAATAGATTTGATGTCTGCAAATGCTGGTGAATCGGATAGATCCGTTGTAACGGATGCCATCGCAATTTCGCGCCGTCTGAAGTAATCGCGTCCTTTACGCCCAATAACGAACAACTCGTAGTCATCTTGGGAGTTATGGCGCTCTTTGAGCGTCAGATTGACCTGACGCAAAACGTTCGCATTGTATCCACCCGCAAGACCGCGGTCCGATGTAATGATCAGGTAAGCTGTCTTTTTGACCGGACGGCTCTCGAGCATCGGATGCTGGATCCCTTGCGTGCTTGATGCAATACTAGCCACAACTTCTTTCAGTTTCTCCGAATACGGACGGGCTGCCTCAGCTTTTTCCTGCGCTTTACGCAGTTTTGCAGCTGCAACCATCTCCATTGCTTTGGTGATTTGCTTGGTGCTTTGTACGCTTTTAATTTGCCGCTTAATTTCGCGCATGCCTTTTGCCATGATTTCACCACCTCAAAACTTTGGCGGAGCCAAAGTTACTTCGTAAGCATAATCTTACTTTGACGGGGTCAAAGTTTTACATGCAGACATGCGGAATCGGTTAAACAACTCCGCAGCTGCAATCATCTATTTAGACAGAGACAGCGAAGCTCTTTCTGAACTTCTCGATTGCACCTTTCAGTGCATTTTCATTGTCTGCAGTCAATTCTTTTGTATCACGGATGGATCCGAGAATTTCCGGATGGTTGCTCTCCATGAACGCGAGGAATTCGTGTTCAAAGCGAGTCACATCACCTGTAGGGATTTCATCCAGGAATCCTTTAACAGCTGTATACAAGCTTACAACCTGTTGTTCAACAGGCAGAGGCTGGTTTACACCCTGCTTCAGGATTTCCATCATGCGAGCACCACGATTCAGGCGGGCCTGAGTGGCTTTATCCAGATCGGAACCGAACTGGGAGAACGCTTGAAGCTCACGATATTGAGCGAGGTCCAGACGCAGGGAACCTGCAACCTTTTTCATCGCTTTGATCTGAGCAGAACCACCGACACGGGATACGGAGATACCTACGTTGATCGCCGGGCGTTGTCCAGCATTGAACAAGTCGGCTTCCAGGAAGATCTGTCCGTCCGTGATGGAGATTACGTTCGTCGGGATGTAAGCAGATACGTCGGAAGCCTGTGTTTCAATAAACGGAAGTGCGGTTAAAGAACCACCACCAAGTTCATCATTCAGCTTCGCAGCACGCTCCAGCAAACGGGAGTGCAAGTAGAAGACGTCACCCGGATAAGCCTCACGGCCTGGAGGACGACGGAGCAGCAAGGAAAGCTCACGGTAAGCAGAAGCTTGTTTAGTCAAGTCATCATAGATAACCAGAACGTGCTCGCCTTTGTACATGAAGTACTCACCCATCGAACAACCGGAATACGGTGCGATGTACAAGAGTGGTGATGGATCGGAAGCAGCTGCAGTTACAACGATCGTGTACTCCATTGCGCCTTTACGACGAAGAGTTTCCACAACTTGTGCAACTGTAGATTGTTTCTGACCAATAGCCACATAGATACACTTCATGCCGCTGCCTTTTTGGTTCAGGATCGCATCGATTGCGATCGACGTTTTACCTGTTTGACGGTCACCGATGATCAACTCACGTTGTCCGCGACCGATTGGTACCATGGCATCAATCGCTTTGATACCTGTTTGCATCGGCTCATGAACGGATTTACGATCCATTACGCCCGGTGCCTTACCTTCAACCGGACGGAATTCCGTTGTCGCGATTGGCCCTTTGCCATCGACAGGAATACCGAGCGGGTTCACAACACGTCCAATCAATGCTTCGCCTACAGGCACTTGCATGATTTGGCCAGTACGCTTCACTTGGTCGCCTTCACGAATATCATAGTAAGGTCCCAGGATAACGACACCGACATTGCTTTCTTCCACGTTCATGGCGAGTCCCATTACACCGCTTGGGAATTCAACCAACTCGTTGGACATGACGTTCTCAAGTCCGTATACACGAGCAATACCATCACCAACCTCGATAACCGTCCCGACTTCGACTACATCGATATCGGTCTTGTATTGTTCGATTTGGCTCTTAATTAATGTACTGATTTCTTCTGGTTTGATACTCAAGTGTCCTCACCCCAATCTACTGTACTCGTCTGTTAAAAGACTGCTCAAGACGTTCGAGCTTGCCAGCCAAGCTGCCGTCATAGATCGTATCGCCAATGGCGACTTTCAATCCGCCCAGCAGAGTCGAATCGACAATGTTCTCGATACGGATCTTTTTATTCACACGGCCTCCGAATTCACGGGCTACCGCTTCTTTTTCTTCATCATTCAATGCATAAGTCGAGTAAACGCGAGCATCGGCAATGCCGAGCGAGTCGCCCTCGATCTTCAGATAATCACTCAAAAGAGCTTCCAGCAGTTCAACGCGACCACGCTCAATCAGGAGCAGAACCGTGCGCAGGACAGGTTCGGACACTTTGCCTTCAAGGCTCGCATGAAGCACGTTCCGTTTGGCTTCATCAGAGATGTTCGGAGATACGATGAACTTGATGATCTCGGCATCCCCGGTCAATCCGCTGACAACCGCACGCAGTTCCTGTTCAACTTCAAGCACCTGCTGCTGCTGGAGAGCGACTTCGAACAATGCTTTCGCATAACGCTTGGCAACAATCGTATCGCGGCTCATTGTCGGCCCCCTACCTCATTGAGGTATTGGTTCACAAGCTCTTCTTGTGCTGGACCGTTCTCAACTTCTTTTTTGATCAATTTGGAAGCAATCTGAACGGAAGCTGTACCCAGTTCGCTGCGAAGCGCTGCAACCGCTTTGTTCTTCTCGCTTTCAATTTCACGTACCGCATCGTCTTTCAGACGATTAGCTTCAGCTTTTGCGTCAGCCAGAATTGACTCAGCCTGTTTGCCGCCCGTTTGTTTGGACTGTTCAATGATGTCGTGAGCTTCCTTGCGCGCTTGCTCCAGAGCTTGTTTTTGTTCCTCCACATAGGCAATGGCCTGTTCCCGAGTCTGAGCAGCCTCATTCATCTGCGTCAGCACGAGTTCGCGACGTTTTTCCATGATGGAGAACAAAGGACCGAAAGCATAACGGCTAAGCAGCCAATATAAAATTGCAAATGCGATAATCGCAAGAAGCGTATTTTCCCATACGAAACTCAATCTGTTCACTCCTTCCTGGAGGTATCCTTGAAACGTTCATCCGCATGAACGGACATTACCTAAAAAGAAGGCGCGGATGGCTATGGCCTTCCCCGCCAAACCTTATCAATTTAATTAAGCCATACCGTAGAACATGAACGCGAGTACCACACCGATGATCGGCAATACCTCGATCAGACCTACCCCGATAAACATTGTTGTTTGAAGAGTGGATTTTGCTTCTGGTTGACGCGCGATTCCTTCTACTGTCTTGCTGATTACCATACCGTTACCGATACCTGCGCCAAACGCGCCCAGTCCTGCAACAATTGCTGCTGCGATTAATGCCATTGCTCCCATTTGTATATCCTCCTTAAAATTATAAATCGAATTTTTTTATTGTTCAGCCTGGTGAAGAAATCTTCGTCGGGCTTGGAACTTAATGTTCGTCGTGCGTCTCGATGCTCTGTGAAATGTACACCATCATCAAGATTACAAAAACAAATGCCTGGATCGCGCCGATAAAGATACTAAAGCCTTGCCACACCATCAGCAACGGAATGGCAGCAATTGCGCCAAACACTTTGAATGTCGTCAGTTTCAGGATCGTTGTGATCAGTACCTCACCCGCGAAGATATTCGCGAATAGACGCATACCGTGTGTCAACAGCTTGGATGCCGTCTCAATCAAGTTGATGGGCAAGAACAAGGCGAATGGCTGAAGGTAGTGCTTGAGATAACCTCTCGTGTTGCGGAACAATCCGAGTCCATGAGATACCATGAACGCAACAAGCGCCAGTCCCATGGTTACCGATAAATCAGCTGTAGGTGATTTCCACCATGCCAATTCAACGTGTGGGTGTGCTTCAGGGTCTTTGGCATGCGCTTCTTCAAACGCATCGACCGCTGTAACGATCGGCTGACCAAACACCTGCGCATGCTCTGCGCTGTCCACTGCGGTTACTGCCTGGAACGGAAGACCCAGCATGTTACCGACAAAGATGAACATGATCATGGAAAGAGCGAGAGAGATAAAGTGCTTCCCTTTCTTCATATCCATCGTACTGGAAATCAGATTGCGGACGAATTCGACTGCCCACTCCATAAAATTTTGCAGCTTGCCGGGGTTTTCAACGGACAACCTCCGTGTAGCCAGTACAGCAAAGATAAAAACGAGGGCACCTGTAACAACCAGCATCAACACAACCGATAGATCCAATCGAAATCCGCCAAGCATAATAATTGGAGCTTCATGCATATTTTTCTCACCCCTTTCTCGACTTGAAAGCTGCAGCACCTAACATCATTCTGCTCTGCGGGAATAGACGATCCCTATAATCAGTAAGGAAAATTGCGCAATGACCAGACCGCCTGCAACCGCGTATGTATTGAAGTACTGCGGAAAGCGCATCGATATGAATATACCGAGCACAGCGAGTGCCGCTCTTGTCAAAAATCCCAGGTTCACACGCTTCAAGTTACCTTCTGCCGCATCATCAGACATTTTCCTTACTTTGTAGCCCAGGTAAAATGCATTGATCCAGCTAATTCCTGTACCCAGGGCCAGTCCCAAAGCAATTGTCTCCACACGTGGCATAAAGGCCGCTGCGAGAAAACAAATCATAAGAAAGTACATGATGAAAACAGTCATCCATCTGCGGTATCTGGTTAGTTCACTCATCACTTTCCCCCATGAATTTTTTCGCGATAAAGTAGATGCTCACGCCGCCTGCGGCCAGAAAAAAGAGAACGCTTACGGCGATCCATATTCCGTTACCTCCAATGGTCTTGTCCAACCAGGAGCCAGCGTAATATCCGGCAACAGCGAGAATGGCAATCTCGATCCCAAAAGCTGTCACGAGTCCCATCGCTTTCCATACATTATCGTCATGGTTACGGGATGAATTTGGTTTGTTCGAATCGGCCATTTTCCACGCCACCCTTGCAATCCCAGTTAATTTTACTGAATGATGAGAGCCTTTGTCAATTGATTGATTTTAGCGTTTTAAAGGGTAAAACGACGGGTTTACAGGCCCCCGGGAGCCCATAAACCCGCGTAAACCGTACAGTTTAACTGTATGCTGTACCCTTTATGATTCAGTCAGAAAAAACGAATTATTTTTTGAATTTTCTGTGAAATGATTCCGGACGCTCACTATTTACGCCAAAATGGTGCAAAATCGCATTGACAATTCTTTCCGATGCATGTCCATCACCGTATGGATTGGCAGCTTGACTCATGCTTGCATACAGCGTTTCATCCGTAAGCAGAGCTTTGGTCCGTTCATAAACACGTTCCTCATCCGTACCCACCAGTTCCAACGTTCCGGCCTCGATGCCTTCCGGGCGCTCCGTTGTATCCCGCAGAACCAGCACGGGTACACCAAACGAAGGCGCTTCTTCCTGCAAACCGCCTGAATCGGTCAAAATCAAGTGAGTATGCGGATAAAAGTTATGCAAATCCACCACGTCTAGTGGATCAATTAATTGAATACGGGGGTGATTCCCCAAAATCGCGTGAGCCGGCTCCTTCACAGCAGGACTTGGATGCACCGGGTACACGATGGCAATATCTTCGAACTCGTCGGCAATCCGTTTGACGGCCTGGAAAATGTTGCGGTGAGGCTCGCCTTGGGATTCACGGCGGTGAGCTGTCATCAGCACAAGACGTTTGCCCTGTGCCCATTCAAGTACCGGATGTGTGTAATCCTGCCGTACTGTATATTGAAACACATCTGTTACCGTGTTGCCTGTGACATAGGTACTAGACTCCGGTTTATTTTCTTTGGCAAGGTTGGAGAAAGACCAATCTGTCGGTGCAAAATGCAAGTCTGCAAGTACACCGGTCAACTGGCGGTTCATTTCCTCCGGATACGGAGACAGCTTATTCCATGTACGAAGACCTGCTTCAACATGGCCCACCTGGATCTGCTGCAGGAACGCTGCGTAGCTGGCTACAAACGTAGTCAGCGTATCCCCGTGAACAAGCACGATGTCGGGTTTTGCTTCGCGCAGTACAGGCTCCAGGCCACCAAGCACACGAATCGTAATTTCATTCAGCGTTTGGCGATCTTTCATCACGTCCAGATCATAGTCCGGTTGAATGTTAAACACTTCAAGAACCTGATCCAGCATTTGACGATGTTGTGCGGTCACACAGACGATGGATTCGATAGATTCGGGATGTTTCTGAAGTTCCAAAATAAGCGGAGCCATCTTGATGGCTTCCGGACGAACTCCGAATATCGTCATGACTTTAATTTTCTTGGACATTCAAACAAAGCCCCTTTTCTCTTCAGCATGCAGCATGCTTATTTAGTGCCGTACAGACGGTCTCCTGCATCTCCCAATCCGGGAACGATATAACCGTGATCGTCCAGACGATCGTCCAGAGCAGCCACATAGATGTCCACATCCGGATGCGCGTCCTGAACTGCTTTTACACCTTCAGGTGCTGCAACAAGGTTCATCATTTTGATTTGGGTGCAGCCGCGTTTTTTGAGCACGTCAATAGCAGCAATGGCAGAACCGCCAGTCGCCAGCATCGGGTCGATGACAATCAATTGACGCTCTGTAACGTCTGTAGGCAGTTTGGTGTAGTATTCTACCGGTTGCAATGTTTCCGGATCACGGAACAGACCAACATGTCCAACTTTTGCAGCTGGCAACAATTTCACAACGCCATCGAGCATTCCGAGTCCTGCACGCAGAATCGGCACCAGTCCGAGCATACGTCCGGAAATAACTTTGCCTTGTGTTTCAGCTACAGGAGTTTGTACATCAATAGTCTCCAGTTCAACATCTCTTGTAATCTCGTAAGCCATCAGTGTAGCCACTTCATCCACCAATTCGCGGAAATCTTTCGTATTCGTACGCATGTCGCGTATAAACGTCAGTTTGTGTTGAATCAAGGGGTGATCACATATTACTAATTTTCCCATCTAATTTGTCCCTCCGGTAAGTTCTTCATGTTCAGCATTTCCAATAATGCCTAATCATCATTCATAGGCCCGATAAATCCTGTATATTATATCATCACCTACACCGAATTACACCATCAAAGGACATGTAATCATTACAGAAAACCGAATACTATAAAAATAGGACCGGAAACTTGGCATGTTCCGGTCCTTTTCGCTCTAGTTGTACAATAATTCCATTCGTAGATGGACTAGTATTTCAGATCTGTGTATAGCGGGAATTGGTCTGTCAGAGCCGTTACTTCCGCGCGGGCCTCATCCAGTTTCGCTGTATCTTTAGGATTTTTCAATGTTTTGGCAATGATTTTACCAATAGCAACCATGGCTTCTTCGTTCATGCCGCGGGAAGTAGCTGCCGGAGTACCAATACGAATGCCGCTGGTTACAAACGGGCTGGTCGGATCAAATGGAATTGCATTTTTGTTCACGGTAATACCGATGGAATCGAGCACATGCTCAGCTTCCTTACCTGTGATGTTCACGCTGCGCGTGTCGATCAGCATCAAGTGGTTGTCTGTACCACCGGATACAATATTCAGCCCTTCGGCAATCAGTGTTTCAGCCAAAACCTGAGCGTTCTTCACTACGTTTTGTGCATAAGTTTTGAACGAAGGCTGCAGGGCCTCACCCAGTGCTACCGCTTTGGAAGCAATAACGTGCATCAAAGGTCCACCTTGGGAACCAGGGAATACCGCTTTATCAATTGCAGCTGCCCAGGATTTGCGGCACAGGATCATACCGCCACGAGGTCCGCGCAGCGTTTTGTGTGTTGTCGTTGTTACGAAATGGGCATGTGGAACCGGGCTCGGATGCAATCCAGCAGCAACCAGTCCTGCAATGTGGGCCATGTCCACCATGAACAATGCGCCTACATCATTGGCGATAGAAGCCATTTTTTCGAAATCAATGGTACGCGGGTATGCACTTGCGCCTGCTACAATCAGACGAGGACGGTGCTTGAACGCTGCTTTGCGCACTTCATCATAATCGATCAAGAATGTATCTTCCTGTACGCCATAGGCCACGAAGTTGTAGAGCAAACCAGATGCATTCACCGGGCTGCCGTGAGTCAGGTGTCCACCATGGGCAAGATTCATACCCAGTACCGTGTCACCAGGTTTCAATGCGGCAAGGTAAACTGCCATATTTGCTTGTGCACCGGAGTGAGGCTGTACGTTTACGTGCTCAGCTCCAAACAGTTCCTTTGCACGGTCACGTGCGATATCTTCCACGACATCCACGTGCTCGCAGCCACCATAATAACGTTTGCCCGGGTATCCTTCAGCGTACTTGTTTGTCAGTACAGATCCAAGTGCCTCAATTACCGCTTCACTTACGATGTTCTCGGATGCAATCAGCTCAATGTTGTTCTGTTGGCGTTTCAGTTCCAAATTCATCGCTTCAAGTACTGCAGGGTCATTCTTACGCAATTGTTCCATGTTTAAATTCCTCCCAGTATATTAGTGAAGTTATAAAGCGAAACTGAAAGGTTACACTCCTTACTCCGATTGCAGAACCATCTTCCGATCGCTGTTATCCCCGGATTTTTTTGAATGCCCTTTAAAGGGGGAAATCCGGTGATAAATGCGACCACTGCGTTTCTCCAGATTGGTTTTGCACTCTCCGTTTTCGTGTAAACATCATTTTCACTTTATAGTAGGTTGAAGATTTAGTCGCAAAATGTCGAATCTGGTTGCTCTTCCATCTGATACACCGCACGTTCGCCGCCAATCAGCTTCGGACGGGTCAAGGCTGTCGTCACACGGGCTTCCCCGATGTAGCGAAGCGTTGTACGGAAGGGGACCGCCACATGCCGCAAGTGCATGCCAATCATCGTTTCCCCGATATCCACTCCTGCATGAGCCTGCACATGTTCAGCCAGACAAGGATCACTCAGCGAACGATATGCTGCGGATGCCATGGAACCACCTGCCTTGGGAACCGGTACGGCGCCCACTTCAGTCAAACCCAGACGTGTGAGCAGTGAACGTTCCATCACCAATGCGCGATTCAAGTGTTCACAGCACTGAAACACAGGATCAAAGCCGAATTCCTGCTGCACCTCGCGAATCCCTGCAAGAAGCTGCTGTGCTACATCAACGGCACCACTCGTACCAATCTTTTGGCCTGCAACCTCGCTTGTGCTTGTACCGATCACAACGATCTGTCCAGGTCCAAGCTTTCCGGCAAGTGCCAGTTCACGCAGAATGGTTACGGTCTGTTCCTGCAATCCGGGTTGATCCGAATCTAACTCAATAGTCATCCTATCGCCTCCCGATAAAATCATGCCTGACTCCCACACGGCTGCCCGCTCTTGTATGCATGCACGGCATTTCAGGTACTATTATAGCGAATAATCAGATGAAAGACGAAAAAAAGAGCAGTCTGCGGGTATCGCAGAATTGCTCTTTTGCCCAGGCGACCGGCCGTTTGTTCCGGTGCTCCATTGTGGTTGTGCCCACTTCGTCGCCAGTTACACCGGATCCCTGTTTTCCCCTTCATCATAAAACAACCCACGCTTAAAATCAACGGGTAATTTACATTACATGTCCGTTTTTGCAT
The DNA here is from genome assembly GCF_002276415.1 of Paenibacillus sp. 7523-1. Lineage (NCBI taxonomy): Bacteria > Bacillati > Bacillota > Bacilli > Caryophanales > Paenibacillaceae > Paenibacillus > Paenibacillus sp. 7523-1. The sequence continues at coordinate 53,719 of NZ_NPBR01000013.1, forward strand.
AACAATTTAATTTGAAAATTCAATCTTCACTGCCTAATTACTATGACCTGCACAATCCCGGTTTATCCCAACTTGTCCAGGAGACGATCCAGCGCAGTTCTGATCTCCGCAGCGGCGATATTGTAATCATCACGACTGCCGCCAAACGGGTCAGATATATCAAAGCTTGGAATACGCTGCCGGATCTCGATCACGCGCTCACGCTCTGATGCCAGAATCTCCTGACCGAGTGCACGCTTCAACTCCAGTGTGGCGAACAGGCTGTCCAGTTCCTGAAGATCATTCAGAACCTGATTATCATTCTCTACATACTCTTTCAGCGTGTACGTCTTGTGTACCGAATCCGGAAAAACCTGCATGACATGCTGTTTATGGCTTCGCGTTAACGTAAGGACCAAATCTGCCCAGCCGATCAGGCTCGCGTTAAGCTGTGTGGAATGACCAGGCCCTTCCGCCTGGTGATCTCTTAATACAGCTTCGGCATGACGGGAAATCGGCATTCCCGATGTTGCCGCCACACCCGCAGAACGAACCTCAACCTGAATGCCCCGTTCCGCTGCCAGCATGCGCAAAAGCCCCTCCGCCATGGGGCTGCGGCACGTATTCCCTGTACACACAAACAAAATATGTTTCATTGTGATAGCCTCCCCATTTCGCAAATGTTGTCGAATGATGCAATATTTTAATTTTAAATGATGAAAATTTAAAGAGTATCGTTATGACTGCACAATAGCTGCAGCTGCTCCGCTCTATGACTATTAAAAAATAAACAGCAGTCCAAACGCAAGCAGGATGGCCCCACCAATCGCTTCACCATAATCGCCAAGGTTTTGGCTCACTCGTCGTCCCAGCAGCAGACCCATGACGGACATGATTCCACCACATGCACCAAAGGCAAGTACGGTCAGTACCAGATCACTGCTAAACATGCCGAGGGACACCCCAACGGAAAACGAATCCACACTCACACTAAGTGAAAATAAAATCACACCGAGCATAGAGCGATGGTCCACCAGCTTGGTGTCACCTTCACGAAAAGCATTCAGAATCATGTGACCCCCAAGCAGAACCAGCAATCCGCCTGCAGCATACGTCGTAATATCTCCCAAGAGAGAGCTGACGTATTTTCCCGTGTACATGCCGATCAGCGGCATGATGACATGAAACAAAGCCGTAACCAAGCTGATTCGCAGCACATCACGTAAACGAATGCCTTTCATGCCAATCCCAATACCCAGCGAGAAGGCATCTAGCCCAAGGGCGACGGCCATAATCAAAATGGTTACCAACTGCCCCAGATGGGCAGACACATCCCACATTCCCATACCCCCAAGTCACGTAAAGGTTCTTGTACACGATATGCGGACAAGGACACAAACATGACGGGAGAACGAGAATGAATAGTCGGCAGAGACGCAGGCAGGCGTGTCAAAAGAGGATTGGTCTAATCGGCAGGCCGTGAGGTGGTTGTGCTTGCTGCCACGGCCTGCCGATTAGGTGGACCGGAGAGACATCGTCAGCTCCGGTCATGGTGTTACTGGTCCCCAACCTGTATAAGTTGGTGCCCAGCAGCTTTGAGCAGCCGATTCATGACGGCTGCTCCCAGCCCTTCGCGTGAGCAGGCTTCAGCCACAATGTATGTGGCGCCCTGCTCATCGCAGCTGCGCAGCGCGGCGTACAGCCGGCGCGCTGCTTCTTCAAGCTCGCTGGCATCGCCCAGCGAGAATACGGCATCGGCGCGGTACTGCTCCGCGTGCTCGGCGAACGCCAGCACCGCGGTGCGCTCTCCGCGCTGCGCCGCCTCCGCGAGGGCGGCGCTGATCCAGGCCGCCACAGCTGGGGGCGGCCCCTCTACCACGCACAGCGCCCCTGTGGGCGCATAGTGCGTGTACTTCATGCCCGGCGAGCGCGGCGCCGGGCTGCCTTCGCCTTCGGACCCCTCAGCGAGAATCGCCGGGTCCGTGGCGACACGGGCGGCAACGGCGGACAACTGTTCCGCCGTAATGCCGCCAGGGCGCAGGATGGTGACGGTACCGTCGTCACCGACCTGCACTACCGTGGACTCGACGCCCACACCCGTGGGGCCGCCGTCCACAATGCCGCCGATGCGGCCAGCCAGATCCTCGCTTACATGTGAAGCGAGCGTTGGGCTCGGCCGCCCGGAGCGGTTAGCGCTTGGCGCAGCCACCGGACACGCGGCCGCTGCGAGCAGCTGCAGAGCAACCGGGTGATCCGGCATGCGAACACCCACCGTGTCCAAGCCAGCCGTAACCCGCGGGGATACGGCACCTGGCTTAACGGGCAGCACAATCGTGAGCGGACCTGGCCAAAAGGCTTTGATCAGCGCTTCTGCTGCCTCATTCACTTCCGTAACCAGTGAATCCAGCTGATCGCGATGTGCAATATGCACAATGAGCGGATTGTCTGACGGACGGCCTTTGGCTTCAAATATAGCCTCTACCGCAACTGTACTGCGCGCATCCGCGCCCAAACCGTATACCGTCTCTGTCGGAAACGCAATGGTCTGGCCTTGACGAATGCAGGCAGCGGCAGCCTGCAAGTCAGCGAGTGCCTGCTCATAGGCGCTCTTTTTTTTCTCATCAGATCCCTGTCCCTCAGGTTCACCCATAACCAAATTACCCACAACATGCGGCTGTTTCTCACTCATCAATGCTCTGACATCCCACACCGAGGTAAGCAATCCTTCTGGGTTTCCCGAATCTTTGTTTCCTGTGTATTGGTCTTGTTCTCTACTCATATATCCATCATCCCTAAACTTCAATAGGTTAGTACCGCGGGGCCTTGACCTTGACGGTAGCTGTCTTGCTTTCATTTCGAATACCTATAATTATAGCATATCTCTTCAACCTAAGAACGGGCTCAGGATCTCTCTTATAAACCCCATCCGTTAAGCATGACAGCCATTCATTGAAAAATGGGGCAAAAGGGCAGCTTCCTGTATCGAAGTCGCCCTTCCCTATCATTCTCACGATATTACGCAAACAACCCAGCTGCCCAATCCCATAGTTTAACCGCCAGATCCACCAGGAAAAAACGCGCTTCCGGTGTTGCTCCCTGGACAGATGCTTCAGCATCTCCAGGCTCAGCAGCAGCCGCTGCAGATACTGTAGACGGATTCGCCAGCGCATCCCCTGTGCTTGCATCAATGAAGCATAATGGCGGAAACAGCACACACCACCAGTTCTGACCCTTTCCTTCTCCCAGTGTTATACGCACCGCCTCATAATCACCTGCGGGATATACCGTGCCCCCATATAGTTTGGTAGGGAACGGAACGACACCAAGCTCCACTTGAAATGGATAGTCCAGTCCACGGCTGGCCAGCTCTTCTCCCACCCGATCTTCAATTTCAGACAAATGCTCACGAACGACATGGCGTGCTTCATCCAGACTTTGCGGATTATCCAGCTCTGTAACCCACTCACTCATCTGGGCGACCACAGCATCCCGAATCTCGCGTTTCACCAGTTGATCCCCTGGCGCATCCGAATTCGCAAGAATCCGCAAACGGATGGATTGCTCCGGAATCGCTGTAGCGGCTACAGCTGCATCCGTCTTCTGACCTTCCCACATCATAATAATCATCATAAGACAAACGATAATAAGTCCAATTTGTTTCACTGTTTTTCTACTCATCCCGTTCTCCCCCTCGGCTCCCGTGATCATGTTCCCTGCAACTCTCTCATGTCTATCAGTATGCCCGGAAGAGACAGAAGTAAACCTAGCAATAATCATAAATCTAGCAAATTCATTCTCTCATTTTAACGTGGTTGAGCCGGATTAAGAAAAGGCCGACCACATCTGTTACAGATGCGCATCAGCCATGCTTAAGAGACCTATCGAACCTAACTGTTAATGCAAAACCGTATTCGATGATTACAACGCGCTCTTTTCTTTTCTCAGCAAATGCAATAACCGGTCTGGCAAACCGGGCTTTTGCTCTCCAAGCAGCAGGTCATCTTCCTCTTCATCTCCATATAATTTAATGCTCATGACCAATCCGATACAAGCCATATTAATGAGTAAAGAAGTCCCGCCATAACTGATGAACGGAAGGGTAATACCTGTTAGTGGCATCAGTCCGAGAAACGCACCTATGTTTTCAAACACTTGGTATAAGAGCATGCCAATAATGCCTACAATAATGACCGGTCCCGCCCGATCCTTGCATTCCATACCGATCAGAACCATTCGGTGAATCAGAATGAAGTACAGCAGTAACAGCACCGACGCTCCCACAAAACCGAATTCCTCAGCGATAACGACAAAGATGGAATCCGAATAGGTATACGGCACGCGTCCACTTTGGACGGAAGTTCCCTGCAAATACCCTTTGCCGACAATGCCCCCTGAGCCTATAGCCAAGCCGGCATTTTTGGTGTGCCATGTCGCCTTGGATGTGGCCTTTTCCGGTACGAGCCAGGGATCTATCCGTTCCGCCCAGTGTTCACGGCCTACCTTCTCGAGAAAGGTAAAGATTTCATCATGATATGTCGTGTAGGCTTTGACGAAACCAAAGAAAGTTACCGCTACAATAACAAGGCCGATGATTGCATGTTTTAGCTTGATATTACCGATCCACAATACCGCGGCCAAGATGACGACGTAACCGAGCGCGTTGCCCAAATCATTCTGAATCATGACGAGTGCAAACGGAACGAACGCCCAACATCCGATGGGAATGATATCTCTCCAGAACCCGAGCGTGTTTCGCTGGCGCTTCACAAGCAAATGTGCGAGAAATAGAATCAGGATCATCTTGAACAACTCCGCAGGTTGAAACGAAAGATTATCCCCAAGCTTGATCCAGCCATTAGCATTATTAATAGGTCCGCCCACAAAGTTGACGAGAACAAGCAGAACGATTCCTAAGGCATACAGATAAAAAGCATAATTCACATATAGTTTGTAATTTACTAGTCCGATGCCCACTACTGCGACAAATCCGATGATATAAAACAACAAGGTTTTGATATGATGCTTGGCCAAAGTGGCATCCGTCTGTGTACCACTATAAATGGCAAACACACTTGCGATCATCAGCAAAAACAATACAAAAAGAATAACACCGTCCATCTTTTTCAGCATTCTCAACATAACTGTAATCGTCCTCCCGGATAGCCATATGCATTTTCCAAATTGACTTATTATTTCCATTGTATAAAATAGAGAGATAAATTGGAAATTTTAATCAATGCGTGGAGGATCGATTTCAACTTACATAACCATTAGAGAAAATCTAGCAAAAGAAAAACCCTTGAAGCACCAAATCCAAATGGCTTGGATTGATCTTTCAAGGGTTCTATGACTCTCTTGTTTTTGTTTCCTGTACCTGATAAAAGGAATTACTGTTCCTGCTGGGACGGTTTCCTTCTGAACAACTTGAGGACGATATCCGTAATCCCCGGTTGTTCTGCAGAGCCCAGAATATCCTCGTTCTCTTCCGTATGAACCTTGATACTCATCACGATCCCCATACTGATCATGTTAATCATGATAGAGGTACCACCCGAACTGATAAACGGCAACGTAATCCCTGTGAGCGGCATTAGACCAATAAACGGACCGATGTTGACAAAAATCTGGTACAGCAGCATCGCTATAATGCCGACAATGAGATAAGGCCCAGCGCGATCTTTACATTCGAGCGCAATAAGTACCAGCCTGTGGATGAGAATAAAGTACAGCAGCAGCAGCACTGAAGCACCTACAAAGCCAAACTCCTCCCCAATCTGCACAAAGATCGAGTCGGCATAAGCTAGCGGTACCCGATTTGACTGAATCGTTGTACCTTCCAAGTATCCTTTACCACTAATGCCCCCAGAACCAATCGCCAGCTTCGCGTTATAGGTCTGCCAGAGCACGTCTCTGGAAGTCTGATCCGGCACGAGCCATGGGTCGAAACGGTCTGCCCAGTGTGAACGCCCAACGTCCTTCAGAAATTTAACAATCTCATCATGATAATGAATATAAGCTTGTATACCGCCAATAAAAGCAGCCACTGCAATAACAAAACCAATAAGAGCATGAGAGAATTTAATATTACCAATCCATAACAGGCCCACGAGAATGATTACATAACTTAAAGCATTCCCCAAGTCGTTTTGAAGTAGTACAAGTAGTAATGGCGGCAAAACACAGAGTGAGACCGGAATGACATCACGTCCAAAATAAAGCGGACGATTCTTCTTTCGAGCCAATAAAGCCGATAAGAACACAATCAGGCATAGCTTGAACAATTCAGCAGGCTGCAAACTTACACCGAATATGGATAGCCAGCCCTTTGCTCCATAATACTCTTTACCAAAAAACATAACAAAAATAAGCAAGAGCATACCTACGCCATAGATATACAGATAGTTTTTGATAATGAATTTGTAATTAATCATCGACATTCCAAAAAAGACTACGAAGCCCAAAATATAATACATAATGGAACTTTGCGTGAGTCCCTCCAGCTTTGGCCTGCCAAAGGTCGTACTATAAATCGACAAAATACTGATAACCATCAATATAACCAATATAAAAACAATCGAGTAGTCTATCTTTTTGAATTTATGCAGCATGTAGTTATGTTCCCCCAAGCATTCAGCAATCTTCGGTATATCCCATTGTAGAGGATTTCGCGGCAAAAAGAAAACCCGCAGAACCTTACATTTTCGTCACCTGTTCCGAAGTACGAACACCCAGGACATGCCGCTCGATCCCGGCAAGGTCCGGAACAATGATAATTTCCGGCCAGTGTCCGGCAGATTCAAGCAATGCGGCGATGTCGCGAGCCTGTCCCTGACCGAGTTCAAAACCAATGACCTGCGGTGGCGCAGGCAGCAGTGCCAGCTGCTCCAGCATAACCCGGTACGGTGCCAGTCCGTCCGGACCGCCGTCCAGTGCCGTGCGCGGCTCATGATCGCGCACCTCAGGCTGCAGCCCGGCGATATCCGCCGCCGGGATATATGGCGGATTGGACACCAGAATGTCCACCCGCATCCCTGCGAACGGGGCCAGCAGATCGCCTTCACGGAAGTCGATCTGTACTCCGTTCGCGGCCGCGTTCCGTGCGGCCACTTGCAGCGCCGCCGCCGAGATGTCTCCGGCGCCGACCTGCCAGCGCGGGCGCTGCGAGGCGATCGTCACCGCGATCGCACCGCTGCCCGTGCCAATATCGACGGCGAGCGGAGCGCCGTCGGGAAACACGCGGTCGGCTTCGCGCAGCACAGCCTCGACCAGCAGCTCCGTCTCCGGCCGCGGAATCAGCACGGCCGGCGTGACCTCGAACGGCAGCCCATAGAACTCCTGGCTGCCGATGATATACTGCGCCGGCTCACCCGCAGCCTTGCGCGTGACGGCGTCCTCCCAGCGGCTGCGCAGCTCGCTGGGGAAGGGTTCCGGCTGCATCATGTAATACGCGGCGCCATAGACGCCGAGTACATGCTCCAGCAGCAGCCGGGCATTATTCTGCGGCTCGTACACGCCGCTCTTTTCCAAAAAAGAGGAAGCCTCCACGAAGGCTTCCCGACAGCTCTGTTCCGGCGTCATTACAAACTGCGCGCGGTTCACAGCATTATTCTCCTCTATCCATCATCTCCGTCTGCTCGGCAATCGTCAGCGCAGACAGGATTTCTTCAATCTCTCCGTTCATGACCTGATCCAATTTGTGCATGGTCAGACCAATGCGGTGATCGGTTACACGGCTTTGCGGGAAGTTGTACGTACGAATCCGCTCACTGCGGTCCCCTGTACCTACTTTACTCTTCCGTTCCCCTGCAATTTTCGCTTCTTCTTCCTGGCGCATCATATCGAAGATCCGGGTACGCAATACTTGCAGCGCTTTTTCCTTGTTCGAGTTCTGCGATTTACCATCCTGACATGTCGCTACGATTCCGGTTGGAACGTGCGTTACCCGTACAGCAGATTTCGTCGTGTTAACCGACTGTCCGCCGGCACCGCTGGAACAGAACGTATCCACGCGAATGTCTTTATCATGAATTTCAATATCGAAATCTTCAGCTTCAGGCATAACGGCTACCGTTGAAGTAGAAGTATGAATCCGTCCACCTGATTCGGTTGTAGGGATACGTTGTACACGGTGTGCACCACTTTCGTACTTCATTTTGCTGTATGCACCGCGGCCGTTGATGAGGAAAATAACCTCTTTGAATCCGCCGACATCATTCGTATTGGCATCCATCAATTCTACGCGCCAGCCCTGATTATCGGCATAACGTGTGTACATGCGGTATAGATCCGCTGCAAACAATGCCGCTTCATCTCCACCCGCAGCTCCGCGAATTTCCACGATGACGTTTTTGTCGTCATTCGGATCTTTGGGCAGCATGAGAACACGAATCAGTTCGTCCAGTTCTTTCTGACGGGCGCTGAGTTCTTCGATTTCCATTTTGACCATTTCACGCATCTCGTCATCCAGCTTCTCGCCTTGCATTTCTTTGGCTGCTTCGAGATCCTGACTCACCTGTTTGTACTCATTGTATGCTTCGTACGTCGGCTGCAGATCGGATTGCTCTTTGGAATACTCACGCAGCTTTTTGTTATCACTTGCCACATCCGGGTCACAGAGTAGCTCGCTTAGCTTGTCATAACGGTCCGCCAATGCCTGTAATTTATCCAACATATATAGTCACCTCACGATTTATTTTCGGTTATACGCTGCACGTCTCCGGGCAGGCGTTCCATGTTTATTATCTATATCATCTATTTTCATAACGCATAGGTTCTCAGTCCAACCGAACCCTGACCGTAACATTCATTAATGACCGACGCAACATCGCTACAACGTCATCAAATCCTTTACTTTTAAGTTATATAAAAGAGCTTATGTACCTTACGCGAAGCCCCACTTAAGTCTTACAAAAAGCGAGCTGAATCAACCTAGGTACACGACTCTTAATTATAGCATATTCTTCTCAACCTGAACAGATGCTTTTCCACCTGCCTACAGGTTCGCTTTAGATTATGGCACAACTGACAATGGCATTATTACATTATTCTTCAATGGATATCAGCTACAACAAGCCATCTTCAAGCTGTTCAAGAACCAGGCTCCACCAAGCTTTTTCATTCGATAAACTACCTGGATCCTGTTCGGCAAAGAAAGCACGGAGTTCGCTTATGGCCTCTTTTCGGCCGGATACATTGCCCTTTTTCTTTCCTGGTGTAAGCTCTCCCCTTTGAAAAGCTGCCAGTTTGGCTTGGGCTTCTTCCAGTGTCATCACACTGGGCTCATGCACTTCGGAGAAATTCTCAATGAATTGAGCGTAACGCTGGAGAAATTCAAGAAACCGAACCAGACTGGTGTTGATCAACCCGTGTTCCCCTGACGATGCTTCTACCGAGTAAACTGCGCCCGTTCCTGTCTCCACACCGAACAAGGCGGATTTTTCCTCCCACTCATATCCGATCGGCAGAAGCGTAGTGAAGCCGTCATCACGTTGTACCTGAATCAAGCCTCGTTCCGGCATGGACCGAAAATGGACACCCAGCAGATCGTTACCCTCATCGCGAAACTGGGGTACTCCCTCAACAAGAAGCAGATCGCTAATCTCTCTCGGTAAATGCATCGCTTTCACATATGCTTCATCATATTGAATACGAGTTACTGCATTCTCCATTGTCCATCCTCCCCCATGCCCTTTTCCTCTATTATATCCACACCGCGCAAACAATCCAGTATAAGCAGAACAAGCGGTCGCTATCAGGGATCCTTCCCTGCTATTCTCGCCTACTCCCTCTAATCTGCTGTTCCCTTCATCCCAATTAAAAACCCTGCCATCTTCAGAGAAGACAGCAGGGCTGTTCATGTCTATCATGTACTGCTTAAATTGGTTAACCGATTATACGTTGAAACGGAAGTGCATAACATCTCCGTCATTGACAACATATTCTTTACCTTCCAAACGAAGCTGTCCGCGTTCTTTGGCACCGTTCATGGAACCAGCTGCAACCAGGTCTTCGTAGGAAACGACTTCTGCACGAATGAATCCGCGCTCGAAGTCTGTATGAATTACACCCGCTGCGCCCGGTGCTTTTGTACCTTTGCGGATCGTCCACGCACGAACTTCCTGTACACCTGCCGTGAAGTATGTGTACAGACCCAGCAGCTTGTAAGCGGCTTTGATCAACAGGTTCAGACCGGAATCCTCGATACCGAGCTCTTCCAGGAACATTTGTTTATCTTCGCCTTCCAGCTCGGAGATTTCTTCTTCGACTTTTGCACTGATCGGCACCACTTCTGCATTTTCAGCAGCCGCGAATTCTCTTACTTTTTGCACATAGGCATTGTTCGCCACATCACCGATCTCATCCTCGGCTACGTTAGCTGCGTACAGAACCGGCTTCAGGGTAAGCAGGTGCAGATCACGTACGATCAGACGCTCTTCGTCTGTCAATTCCATGCTGCGTGCCGGCTTATCTTCGTACAGAACTGCCTTCACTTTCTCCAGTACTTCCACTTCTTGAGCAGCCTGCTTGTTGCCGCCCTTCATGTTTTTCTTGGAGCGATCGATTTTTTTCTCAACACTTTCAATATCGGCCAGGATCAGCTCCAGATTAATCGTCTGGATGTCGCTTACCGGGTCAATTTTGCCATCTACGTGTGTGATATTCTCATCAACAAAGCAGCGTACCACATGAACAATCGCATCGACTTCACGAATGTGGGCAAGAAACTTGTTACCCAAACCTTCGCCTTTACTTGCGCCGCGCACAAGACCTGCGATATCTACGAATTCAAACGCTGTTGGCACAGTCTTCTTCGGCACAACGAGTTCTGTCAATTTGTCCAAACGCTCGTCCGGTACTTCAACGATCCCCACGTTCGGGTCAATCGTACAGAACGGATAGTTTGCCGACTCGGCACCTGCTTGTGTAATTGCGTTAAACAGAGTGGATTTACCAACGTTAGGCAGGCCCACGATTCCAGCTTTCAAAGCCATGTATATGACAACTCCTCATTCATTACTTGTTCGGTATGGATAATCCTATACATTATATATGACAAACCCGGAGGCATCAAGGAACTTCGGGTTTCGTTTCTGCCTGACTACCGTTTAAGTTCCTTGTACATCGTCAGATCAGTGATCTCGTACCCCATCTTGCGATATAAGCTGCTCGCCCGCACATTATGTCCAAACACATGCAAACCAATTCGATCCACATGAAGACTGCGGGCAGCTTGTTCAAGTGCTTCCATCGTTTCGGTTCCATACCCCTTGCCCCGATATGCCTCTTCGACAACAATATCGAGCAAAAAGGCTTCCTTACCCCGGCGATTGTCCGTAATGTTAAACCAGATGTACCCCACATTGTCGTCTACCGGATGCACCAGGTTATAGATGTAGGCTCCAGGCGTGTTCATTCCTTCAGGCAAATAGCGATCATAAGATGCCTCAGCGAGCTCCTGCGCTTCTTCCTCCGCCCATGCCCCTGCTTCTACTTTCTCAACTGCAAAATCCGCAATGGAACGCTTTCGGAAATTCGCAAACTCCTGATCATTCATGGATACAAGCTCCATAGTATTCCCTCCCGGGTTCCAATTCCGTTTTCAATCTTCTAACGGCTTATCTTATTGAAACGTTTTATTGTTCATCATACATGAAGTGAAAAAAAATCTGCATAACTTTTATCAGACTTCCATTGTTTATTAACCATAACGAGAGGAGCACATATAAGATGAACAGACGTCGCAAACGGCCTTCAAGGAAAATCATCATTCTCTTGGCGGGTGTGGTTATCTTCATTGGAATCATCATAGGGATGGCGTATCCAACCATAGACCAATTCCGATCGCTCAGGATCACTATTCACAATCAATCAGACTTCGATCTTACAAATGTTAATGCAAGCCTGGTCCAAGGTGAAGGCCCGGTTAACAGTGAAAGAGATGGCTCCGTGTACAAGCTGAAGAAGGACATCGCCAGCGGTGATAAAGTAAAGTTCGCTCCTAGGCTTAGCCCTTCCGGAGAATCATCTGTCCACCTGCAATTTACGGATAGCCGAGGGGAAATTCATACCAAAGTCGTCTGTGGTTATACGGAGTATCTATCCGGCAAAACCTATGTCAACGTAACCAACGACAATATCACGGTAAAAGAAGAGTGTTGGTAATCCTTCTGTCTTTTCATAATAAAAAAGAGGGCTTCCCCCATGTCATCAGTATGAACATGACAGGTTGCCCCTCTTCCGTATTAACGCCGCTCGACCAATCGCTCTGTCTGCTGCAAATCTTCGATTCGCCCGGCTCCGATACCGAACATGACCGTACGAAGTTCGAACTCTACCTGCTCCAGCCGCCCATCCAACGCTTCATCCGAAGCCACTGCGGATTCGAGCAGGGAACGGCCGAAACCGGCCAGGTCTGCACCCAGTGCGAGCGCCTTGGCTGCATCCACTCCATGATGAAGTCCGCCGCTGCCAATCACAACCCCTTCGGGATTTAGTGCTCTGACTTCCCGGATGCACTCGGCAGTGGGAATGCCCCAATCGGCAAAGGCCTCGGCCGCAGCCCGGCGAACCGGGTTGTTGTTCCGGTATTTCTCCACCTGCACCCAGCTGGTGCCTCCTGCTCCGGCCACGTCGATAAATGCCGCTCCCGCTTCATACAGTCGCTGTGCCGTTATTCCATCAATGCCCCAGCCTACTTCCTTCACTCCAACGGGTACATCCAGCGTACGGCACAGATCTTCAATCCGGTTCAACAACCCGCTGAAGTCCGTATTGCCCTCCGGCTGGAAGATCTCCTGCAAACCGTTCAGGTGAAGTACCAGCACATCCGCACCAGCGATCTCAACCGCACGCTGGAAGTCAGCAGTGTTGAAGCCGTAATTCAACTGCACTGCACCAAGGTTAGCGATCACCGGGATGTCAGGGGCCCAGCGCCGTACATCGAAGGTCGGCGCCAGTTCAGGTTGTTCCACTGCTGCCCGTATGGAACCCACGCCAAGCGCCCAGCCTCTGGCATTGGCCACGCGGGCAAGCCGCTCGTTAATGGCACCTGTCGTTTGGCTTCCACCCGTCATCGAGCTGATGAGCAGCGGTGTGCGAACCTCTTTCCCCAAAAACATCGTGTTCAGACTGACCTCATCAAAATTCAGTTCAGGCAGGGGGTTATGACGAAATACGTACCGCTCCATTCCGCTCGTGATCCCTTCTCCTGCCACATTCTCTTCCAGACAGAGGCGCACATGCTCCAGCTTCCGTTCCCCCGTAGCCACCTCGGGAAGCAGCCGCTTGCCGGCTCGCTCTTGTTCATTCATGATGAGACCTCCTTATGTGAGAAATTGTGCGGATGGACAGGGACCCCCTGCCGGTTCCGTTCAATTGAAATACTGCATTTGTTTGCTTTATTTTTGCTCATATGTAACGCACAATTCTGCAAGTAATAAATTCCTAGTAAATCGCCGGTGATATCTTCCACGCGTCAACTCTACCCAGTATACCGTTCCGGACATGCTAATGAAAGGGCGCACCCGTTCATCTCTGATGAATCATAAGAGCAAGGATGCTAGCTGCTCGCCGACCAGCTGTCCGGATAGCGTTACGATCGGTGTCCCGCCTCCCGGATGCGTCGTTCCCCCCACGTACCATAACCCCTGTACATCCTTGCTTTTGTTCCCTGGGCGAGAGAAGGTCTGCTTCACTGAATTGGAGGAAATCCCGTAGATCGATCCTTGATGCGCCAATGTATCGCGTTCAATATCCTGTGGTGTGTACCGTATTAACACATCGGATTGCTTTAATCCTGTAATTCCCCGCTGTTCAAGCTTATCCAGTACCAACTCGCCGTAGCGTTCCGTTTGCTCTTCCCAATTCCATGCATCCGACAGATATGGGGCGTTCACCAATATAAACAGATTACTCGCTCCTGCCGGAGCCATACCTGCCTCCGAATAACCGGAATAACAGATGTAGATGGTCGGATCCAGCGGCATCCTGCGTTCACGGAAAATATGTTCGAACTCCGGTTCATACCTATCCGGAAAAAAGACAGTATGGTGCAGCAGGGAGTCATACTGCTTCCGCACGCCAGCCAGTGTCACATAACCGGAAATGGACGGTTCATATTTGCGAATCCTGCCATCACTCATCTGCTTCCGATGTTCCGGCGCAAGCAGGAGACGGTTTACACTGAGCACATCCCCGTTGGCCACCACCTGATCGGCTTCGTGGAAGCCTCGATCCGTATCCACACCGATGACCTTCCCATGCCGAACGATAATCTGCCGGACCTCGGTGCCCGTCATTATGCGTACTCCTTTTTCCTGAGCAAGCTTCGCCATGGCTTTGATCAGCTCATAGGTTCCGCCTTTTACACCGTATACCCCTTCATCTGCCTCTACATGGCCCATCATCGCGAAGATGGATGGAGCCTGATATGGCGATGATCCGACGTAGGTCGCGTAACGACCGAACAGCGCCAAGGTGTTGGGATGACTGAAATAGGATCGCAGCAGCTGATTGAGCTTCACGGCCGGGCGCACGCGCAGCAAGCTGCGAAGCATCTGGAGATTGTACTTGTCTTTTGCGGTCAGCAGCAGTTTGCCAAGAAAATGACGATCGGCTTCCGCATAAAGCGCTGCAGATTCATCCATGAATGCATCGTAACGCAGTGCATCTTCCGGACTGTACACTGCAATCTGTTCCTCCATCCATTCACGCTTGCCGGACAGATCCACGACGGTACCGTCTGCAAATACATTGCGTGTTCGGGGCTCCAGCTCATACAGCTGGACGTAATCCTCCATTTTGGTACCTGCATGTTCAAAGACAGAGCGGAAGGTGGAAGGCATCGTAATCGTACTTGGACCACGGTCAAAATGATATCCGTTCCGTTCCACTTGCTGCAGCTTGCCACCCACATGTGTCTGACGCTCCAGCATGGTTACCTGTATGCCTTGTGATGCAAGGCGAATGGCACAGGACAAGCCACCGAAGCCCGCGCCAATAATGACCACTTTTCTGCTCAACTATACCGCCTGCCTTTCCAAACGTATCCTTTCCCTGAGCGACCGGCACGCCAGGATGCCATTCCAATACCAATCACGCAGGCCATGCTGACAGATTGCAGACATGCAAGCCACCAGGGTTGGCCTCCTGTCTGGTCTGCCACCCTTTTCACCCCCATGCCCAGCAGCGTGCCAATAAGTCCATACATGATAGCTACAGAGCTTCCTGACAGTAATCCGAACAGCAATCCAAGTGGAGGGACAAGGTACATTAAGGTATACATAACTAGGGTACCCAGCAGGAGCACATCCCTGCGTCCCGTTCCTTCGTACATGTTCTTCTTATACCCGTTCCATACTTCGGTCCCATTCTGATACATCCGCGTGCTGACCAATTCATGCACATCCGCCAGCATAACTGGATGACCTGCACGCTTGACCGCCTTCGCCAGACTCATGTCATCCACCAGATCTCCTTGAATGGCTGCATGGCCACCGGAAGCTTCGTAACTCGAACGATGAATCAGTAGGAAGGCTCCGGTTGCTGCTACAAATAGCGGACTTGATGATCTGCGTATCATGAAGATGGGAAGATGACTGATGATCGTGAATACCATCATCGGTACGACCAGCTTCTCCATCCAGGTCTTGGCCACCTGATAGGGAAACCCTGTCACCAGACCTCTCCCCATCTCACAGCCGGCAGCTACGGTCTGCCGAATAGCCTCTGGCTCAAGCCTTACATCCGCGTCAACGAACATAAACCACTCGCCTTTGGCCTCCTGAACCAGTTGGTGGCACGCATATGACTTGCCCATCCAACCAGGTGGCGGCTCCACCCCATCAAGCAGCTGCACACGCGCATCCCGATTCGCAATCTCCTGAACCAATGCCGCCGTTTCATCCTCGGAACGATCATTCAGTACAAGCACTTCCATCCGGTAGCCGGTTGTGTTGCTTGCGAGTACACTCTCCAGGCATCCTTCAATATGCAGCCTTTCATTCCGAGCCGGAATCAGGACAGATACGAGCGTATCCTGGTGCAGCAGCCGGTCTGCAGAGAACGAACGAATTTTGGGAAGACAGGTCGCATTCCAGAGAGCAAAAATCAACTGCACACCGAGTGCAGTTGTCAATATGATCCATAATATTTCGGATGCACTCATGTTAACGGACCCCCCGCTTTCGTGCTGCATCGTATTTTTCACTTGTGGATCTTCCGTTACGAATCAGGGAAACTGCCCCCGGCAGACTCCCTTGTCCGATGCGAACCAGCTGAGACTTATGCTCATCTAACTGCTGTTCCAGCACCCGGCCAAGCCTGGCTGCAATTTCCTCGCTCTTCCATACATGCCAGTCTTCCATTAGAGGCGGACCGGCGAGCATCGAAACCTCCGGCATATCATGCTGAACCATACCATGACACAGGGTCACAGGAACGGCTAGCGTCTGCGGAGAGCGGCGAAGCAGTAACCCGATGCCGGGGCGAAATCGAATGGGTCTTGCATCCTGATGCAGGATTTCACCCTGCGGAAAGATCCACACCCTTTTGCCGGATTGAAGCAGGCCTGTTGTGTACTGCATGGTCTTTCGGATCGCAGAAGCGCTCTCCTTGTTGATGGAGTACGCGCCGAGCTTGCGAAAGAAGGCATACTGCTGCAGCTGCCTCTCTTCCATCATGACGTAATGATCCCCTGTTGAAGTACGGCGGGATGCATGATAGAGCAGCAGTCCGTCCCACCAGGAGCTATGATTCATGAAATAGAGAACAGGCCAGTTCGGGTCAATGGTAGAGCCTGACACGCTGTCAAACTGTGGATCCAGCGTCCCCGATAGCGTGAACGAACGAAAGCGACGACGCAGCAAGTAATACTGATTGTATAAATAAAACATTCGGTTAAACGGTTTTGATTTTGCGGCGGGAATCATAGAACCAGCTCCCTTCTGCTAGCAGCATGCCCACAAGCGCAATGATGAAACTGCCTGTGATGCCTTCCTTCCATGCGAGCAGACCGAATAGCAGGATAAACAACTGATACAGCCACTTTGCCCGCAGCAGCGAACTGCGGTCAGCAGGCATGGCTGGAAGAAAGAGCGACAGGAATGCACCCATAATGAACCAACTGATGTAATTGGACCAAGGGACGCCATAGAAGCCACCAGGGGCTTCCCAATGCCAGAAACCTCTGGCGTGCGCAACCGGATCCAATACCAGATCCAGCAAAATAGCCCAGAAGCCGGTCTTGATCGCCCGAATCAGCTTTCCCTTCCATGTCGAACCCCCGCCGCTTAACAGCGCAGAATTCCCGACGACGGCGATCCAGGCAAATCCCAGGGTAACCGGCACACTGAACAAGTGAATGCCGAAGAAGTCTGAATAGCCATATTCACCAAAGGGCCAATTCGTATGGACACCAATCCACTCGATCCCCATGCCACCCAGCCACAGAATGGCAGAAGACACCCATAGTCCTGGCTTCTTCCATATGACTGACTGGTCGGACATTCCATTCCTTCTTCGTCCCTGATAGATCAGTTCCACGACATAAAGTGCATAGAACACAAGAAACAGTCCGTTGGAAAACGATAATGGTTTAGGTACTCCAATGGTTAGCATTAGCGTGGCTCCAATGATGTACCATGCCCAATACAGACCCTGAATCATCAGGAGACCGCCGTACGGGAAGCCTGATAGGCGAGTACCGGATAACGTTTCACAATGGCTCCAAGCATCTCCAATTTCAGCTCATCGGTCACAAATGCCCGTTTGTTATATACGTCATATTCGTTACGTTCTACCGCATGTAATATAGTGGAGTAGAAGGCTGCCGCCAGTTCAATGGCAAATGCACTTTCCGTAGGATAAGTCTCCAGCCGATCCATGCCAAGACGGAACCATTCGAGTGCTGAGGCTTTCAATTCCTGAATGATGGCTACAAACCGTTCGTCCACAATACCTTCTGCCCAATCCTCTTCGGAGTACCCATGCTTTTCCATGATTTCGAGCGGAACATAACGGCGTGCTCTTGCCCGATCTTCCCCCACGTCACGAATAATGTTGACAATCTGCATGCCCTTGCCAAGAGCAATGCCGTTTACAGCCACTTCGGCGCCATTGTCATCACGCAGCACAGGAAGCAGCATCTCCCCTACCGTTCCTGCTACAAGATAGCAGTAATGCTCCAAATCCTTCATCGTTGCATAGTGAGTTACCTCGAGATCGGTCATCTGTCCATCCATCTGCCGAAAGAAAGGTCCTTTGTCCAGGTGGGGAAAGTTCGAGAATAACCATCTCAATGCAGGCCAGATAAAATGACCCTCTGCCTCTTCCAGATATTCAAAATGATCCCGAATCTCATGTATGGTATACATCGACTTCTCCGGTTCATCCACACTGTCATCAATGATGCGGCAAAATGCATAGATCACATACACCGCTTCACGGCGCGGACTGGGCAAGCCTCTGAAAGCCTGATAAAAAGAAGAAGATCCCTTCTGCATCAACTCTTCGCACCTGTTCAAAATCATTTCATTCATGTTCCCATCTCCTTCATGAGTAGATTGACGGCCATGCGTGCACTTTGCATTACGATCGGAACGCCACCGCCTGGATGCACCGATGCTCCTGCTGCGTACAATCCGCGTATCGTCGGAAACGGCTTCGGCTGCGGCCGATACACGCCCGATTGAAACAGAATTGGTGCAATACCGAAGCTTCCACCGCCGTAGAGTCCATCTCGCTCGGCATCTGCTGGCGTGCGTACCTTCTTCCACCTAATCGCTGCACGAAGTCCCGGGAAACCGCGTTGTTCCGCTTCCTCCAGAACACGTTCCACCAGAGCCCCACTCTCCCTGGACCAGTCCACACCTTCCGCATCTGGCACCGGAACAAGAAAATACAAAACACTTTGACCGGCTGGCGCAGCGGAATCATCAACAGCTACCGGGTTAAATACATAAAATGAAGGCTGTTCCGGAATACGGCGCTGATTGAATACTTCCCGCAAGCTTCCATCAAGACTGGGTGGCAGGAAAAATTGATGCGTCGTTGCATCTTCCCAGGTCTTGTCTACCCCTACATAAATCAACACACAACCGGATGAGGGACGATAGGGTTTCTTTTTGCGCACTGCTTCCGGTATGCCGCCGAGTAGACCTGTCAGATGAGGGAAATCGCCATTATAGATGACTGCGTCCACATCTTCCGAACCTGCGGCCGTTTCAATACCTCGGCAAACGCCGTGTTCAATACGCAGTCCCGTTACTTCCGTATTCAGCACAACACGCCCGCCACGCGCGATCAGTTCCGATTCCAGAATCCCCGGTAATGCTGCATATCCACCCTTCACCATCCAGATTCCATATTCATGCTCTGCATAAGGAAGAAGGGAATAGATTCCCGGAGTACCGAACGGCGAACCGCCAATATAGAGACTCTGAAGTGAATAGGCGTCAACCAGTTCCTCATGATGAAAATAATCTCCTACGGCTTTACGTACGCTTTTGTGTGCACGGAGCCTGCCCATCAGGGAGAGGAGAGACGGTGTGAAGAAATCCCTTTTCCGCGGAAAAGCTCTTTCCAGGAAAGCAGACCGTCCTGCCGGGAACAGGGTATCCATGTCCCTCATGAATCTTGTGAATCCTCGGCTCTCCCCTGGGAATAACCGCTCAATCTCCTCGGCCTGCTGACCGCGATCTGTCATCTTGGTCATGACGCGTCCGCTGCTGTAGTGAACCCTGTATAACGGATCACAGCGGAGCAGCTCCACTTTGGAGCGATCCACGCCAGCCTCCTCCAGAATGCCATGCAGCATGTCGGGCAGAAGTACGATGGTTGGACCCTGGTCAATCCGATATTCCCCGTTCTGTTCGTAGCCGATGCGTCCGCCAACCCGGGAACCCCGTTCGTAAACGGTGACGTCCCAGCCCTGCTGATTCAGCAGCAGTGCCGAGGTCAGCCCGCCAATGCCTGCTCCTACAATGGCTGCCCACTTCATGAATGACCTCCGGCTTCAGCGGTTTTCACATAAGAAGACCGGTTCGAGCGGGTTTTGGCATCCTCTTCCTGGATCAGCCTGACACTGATTCGAGCAGACTCAAATATGGTAGGCAGTCCGCTGCCCGGGTGGGTTCCACCGCCGACCAGCCATACCCCTTTCAGCTCTTCGAACTGGTTATGCGGACGCAGATACATCATCTGACCCAGATTGTGAGCCATGTTAAATGTCGCACCTCGGTACACATCCAGTTCATTTTCCCAGTCAAGCGGGGTAAACATCATGGACTCTTCGATACGACTCCGAATGTCTGCGAGCTCCGGGATCGCTTCAAGCCGCTGCATCATCGCCTCGCGTACATTCTCTCGTTCCACATCCCAATCAATGTCCCCTGTAAGGTTCGGAGAGGGCATAAGCACATATAATGCAGATTTTCCTGCAGGTGCGAGTGTCGAATCGAGTTTGGAAGGGTTATGAATATATAGAGACGGGTCAGCGGACAACACTTTGTGCTTCGTGATCTCATCCACGTTCAATCGGTAATCTTCGGGAAAATAAATCGAGTGATGCGGCAGATCAATCTCGCCGTCTACTCCCAGATAGAGCATCGCAGTAGAGCAGGAGTACTTCTTGCGTTTCATTTTCTCCGGGGTATATTTCTTAAGCACACCTGGTTCGAACAGATGGTTCACCGCATGGGCAAAGTCGGCATTAACGACCACGTGATCCGCTTCAATACGTTCACCGTTCTCAAGCAGTAGGCCCTCCGCACGGCCATTGTGCACGATAACCTTCTTCACCGGGCAGGATGTATGTATACGCCCACCATATTCCTTTACAATGTCAGCCATGCCCTGGAATACGCGATTTACACCGCCAATCGGATGAAACAGCCCATAATGGTGCTCGATGAATGACAGAATCGTGAATGTACCCGGACAATCCCAGGCAGACATGCCCAAATATTTGGATTGAAACGTAAAGGCCCAGCGCAAACGCTCGTCAGTAAAATAACGGGACAGGATTCCATAGACGGTATTGTTCACGTCCAGCTTCGGAAGAGCCGTTACCGCATCCTTGCGCAGATAATCTGTCAGCTTGCCGAAAGGCCGACGCAGCAAAGGCATGACTTTACCAAACTTAACTTCCTCATCCTGCATGAACCTCAGGTAATTGTCTTCATTACCAGGGAATAATTCCTTGATCTGAGCAGCAGTATCTTCACGATTACGGGAAGGCGTGAACACCTTATCCCCGAAGTTCAGGGCATACAAGGGCGTCAGTTCCTTCAGGTCCACGTAATCGGATAGTTTGCGTCCTACCAACTCGAACATCTCTTCAAGCAGCCCGGGCATCATCAAGAACGTCGCGCCCCGGTCGAATCGGTATTCTCCGAGCTCCAGCCTGGCAGAGCGTCCACCAATCACCGGTTGTTTCTCATAAACGTCCACTTCATATCCCTGACCGGACAATAACATGGCCGCTGCAAGCCCGCCTGGACCCGCACCAATTACAGCCGCACGTTTACGTTGCTGATTAGATATCATGCCACTCACCTTTCTTATGGTCCGAAACGCACTTATACCATTCTTAGTCTATTATTAAACCTTTGAAGAATCACCGAAGCGGATTATAGCTGAAACGTTATACAAATATAATACAAATATTATACGAACTTGTAAACATAAATATGACTCATGGGTCAAATAACTGCAAAAATGATCGTTAATTTCAAAAAAAGACACCCCCTGACGCACTTGCGTCAAAGGATGCCTTTTCAACCATAGCCCTACATTATTATAGGAGAACATTCGCTTATTCAACTCTTCGGTCACATACACTAATCGTCCGATGAATGGGCGCTTAGCCCTGTGTTCGGGTTGGATTGTCGGTCAGATACTCGCGCTCAAGCCATGCCTGCCAGTCTGATGAATCCTCCGGCATGATCCACTCCGGATAAGCTGCATTCTCATTGTTCTCATAACCCTTGCCTCCAAGGATAAAGCGCATATGCGGAAACTCAGTCATAATGCGATCGACAAGCCGGTCACACTGCTCGCTTAAGGCTGGATTCGTAATGGAGAGGCAGACCAGCTTGATCTTCTGCTCCCGGATTATAGGGAATACCCCTTCCTCGGGAGTATTGGCACCGAGATATAATACTTCGGCTCCATTTTTGCGCATAAACAACGAGAACAACAGCAATCCCACCTGATGATGCTCCCCCTCCGGACATAGCGCCAGAACTTTGGGCAGATGCGGATAGATCGGGAACAGATGGAAAAACTGATAGAACCGTTGTGAGATAAGCTGGGTCATAAAGTGCTCCTGTGCGACTGATGCTCTGCCCTGCTCCCATGCATCCCCCACGCGAACGAGAATGGGTACAAGCACATGGTAAAACATCGAATCATATCCATACATGGTGAAACCAAAATCAATTAACCCGTTGGCACGTTCACCTTGGAAATGGTAGAGCGAGTCGTATATCTGATCAGCCATGCGTA
The DNA here is from genome assembly GCF_002276415.1 of Paenibacillus sp. 7523-1. Taxonomy (NCBI): domain Bacteria; kingdom Bacillati; phylum Bacillota; class Bacilli; order Caryophanales; family Paenibacillaceae; genus Paenibacillus; species Paenibacillus sp. 7523-1. Next base: position 76,201 of record NZ_NPBR01000013.1, read on the forward strand.
AGTAGGCCTCTTCCATTGTGGGAACAGGTGCAGTAAGCGGGGCCGGAATGACCGCTTCTGGTGGTGTTGCTTTGTTTTCTTTTAACATGCGTACGGCTTCTGATATGTTGGTCTGATGCTGTTCAACCTGCTCCTTCAGCCAACGCAAATCTTCAACATTTTCATCCGTGTACAACCGATAACCTGATTCTGTCCGTTCAGGGGTTACCGCACTGTACCGATTCTCCCAAGCCCGGAGCGTAACCGTTGGAATGTCCAGCATGGCAGCGACTTGTTTGATGGAATACACTTGATTACCCACTCTCTTTTCTGAAATATCCCGACCGTCTATAGGTTAACGAATACTTCCTCCGTCCTTGTCAGGTATATGGAAATCCCAACATTCTACAAAAATAATACACTCATTATACACAACGGCCACACACCTGTCGATTGCATTCAGGCAAATCATATATCGATAAATCTACATTTCTCTCTGTCCCCTGCGCAGCCTGCGTCAATGTTCATGACAGAGTGGTAATAGTAGTCAGCACGTTTACAGAAAGGGGATATGCCGTTGTTTACTACAAGGCGCTCATCATCAGAACACCAAACATCCAGACGTCGTTTTCCATACATACGAACAGCTCTTGGACTCCTTATTCTATGGCTTGTGGCTGTCATGTTATATCAAACCTACAAACCACTTCCCGCAGGCATTTCCTATGAAAGCCCAGAATATCGCGTAGATGAGGTGGCATTCCTTCATGATCTCACTTATCCGTCGGCAGACGGGCAGATGGAACACGAGCAGCAGATTTTTCAGCGCATGCTGCAGATTGTGGAGGAGGCGGAGCAATTTGTGGTGGTGGATATGTTCCTGTTTAACAACTATCAGCATAAGGGTCAGCACTTTCCGCCGGTTAGCGTAGAATTCACAGATGCTCTGGTCGCCAAAAAAAAGCAGCATCCCGACATGCAGATTCTGTTCATTACGGATGAAGTGAACACCAATTATAATTCGGCACCCAATGAACTGCTGGAGCGAATGAAGCAGGCCGGCATTGAAGTTGTGATTACCAATGTGGATCCACTCCGGGATTCGACGCCCGTATACTCTGCAGTCTGGCGTACGTTCTTTCAATGGTTTGGCCAGTCGGGTGATGGCTGGATTCCGAATCTGATGGCAAGCGATGGCCCGGACGTTACCATGCGCTCTTACCTTAAGCTGCTTAATGTAAAAGCCAATCATCGCAAGGTCGTAGCCAGTGAGAAAAAAGCGATTGTCTCCTCAGGCAACATCCATGATGCAAGTGCCTACCACTCCAATGTGGCGTTTGAAGTAACTGGACCCGTCATTGGAGATATACTTCATTCGGAACAAGCCGTACTGGACATATCAGGGGGAGGTCAGGTTCCTTCCTACACAGCTCCTTCCACCGATCCAAACCAAGGCGATCTGCGCATTCGCTATCTGACGGAAGGAAAAGTGAATGATGCCGTATTGCATGAGATCAAACTGATGGAAAAAGGGGATACCTTGTGGATGGGCATGTTCTACATTGCTTCTCCAAAAGTACTGGACGCATTGCTTGATGCTTCCAAACGAGAAGTAGATATCCGGCTGGTGCTCGATCCAAACGAGAATGCATTTGGTCAGGAGAAAATCGGTATTCCGAATCGGCCTGTAGCCGCCGAGCTGCATAATAAATCGGATGGCAAGATCCAAATCCGCTGGTACAACACAACCAAGGAGCAGTATCACACCAAAATGCTGTATATTGCCAAAGCCACCGGGGATCATATTGTGCTTGGTGGATCAACCAACCTTACGCCTCGAAACATGAATGACTATAATCTTGAAAATGAACTATGGGTCGCTGCGCCTGCGGATAATGAGTTCAGTCGCAATGTGGCGGATTATTTTGAACGCGTGTGGAATAATGAGGATGCCGAGTTCACTCTGAATCTGGACGAATTCCAGGAGAAAACCACTTTCCTGAAGGGAATTCTCTATAAACTGCAGCTCATATTGGGATTTACCACGTTCTAAGCTACTCTGAGCTGTGTATTGGTCGCCTGTGAAATTTCTGCAGGCGGCTTTTTTAAATAGACTTGACATCTGATGTAAAATATGAAAATATGGTCTCCTAACGACCGTTAGGAAGGTGAATAAAATGACAGCACAATCCATTCGTAACGCAGCCTTGTTCCACTTTGCCAGAGATGGATATGAAGGGGCCTCCCTTCGCGCTATTGCTGACGATGTAGGAATTAAGAAACCGTCCATATATGCTCACTTCAGCGGCAAGGAAGACTTGTTCCTCCAGGCACTGGCTCATGCTTTTCAAGAAGTAAAACGCCATACATTGGAATATTTCCGCGATCATGCCGAACTTCCCCTGGAAGACAGACTTAAGGGTGTGTTTCCCTGGTTCGAAAAGGAGTATAACGCCAGCCCTTCAACACGCTTGATGCTGCGCATGTCCTACTTCCCCCCTCCCGGACTGTACAACGAAGTCATGGACATCGCGCATCCATTTCTGGATGGCATGGAGCGATCACTGAACCGGCTCCTGCAGCGAGCGGTACGTCATGGAGAATTACCTTCGATTCCAACGGAACAAGCTGCCATTGCCTTTATGACTTCTCTCGATGGAATTACCGTGGAGATCATCTATGGAAGTTCACGCCGTTACAATAGACGTCTTGAGGCGGCATGGCCTGTCTTTTGGCATGGCATTCATCATTTGAACGAAGAGGCACAGAAGATCGTGCTGGAAGGAGAATCATCATCATGAACCGCAATTGGTTATATGTATTTATCGGAGGCATCATCGAAATTATCTGGGTAAGTGGACTGAAGCATGCCTCCAATCTATGGGAATGGGCGCTGACCGCTGCAGCCATCATCATCAGCTTCGCCCTAATCATCGCAGCTTCCAAGAGATTGCCGGTAGGCACGGTCTATGCCGTATTTACCGGAATCGGTACCGCAGGCACCGTGCTTGCGGAAATGCTGCTGTTCGGGGAGCCATTCCGTCTGGCCAAAATCCTGCTGATCGGACTGCTGCTCTGTGGCGTAATCGGACTGAAGCTGGTGACCGATCAACAAGAAGAAGCGAAAGAAGGTGTGGCATAATGGCATGGTTAGCAATCGTAGGCGCAGGTATCTGTGAGATTTTTGGCGTAATCGGAATCAACGGCGCTTCGACCAAAAAGGGCTGGCCTTATATCGTGCTTATGCTCATTTCCTTTGTATTCAGCTTCTCGCTGCTGTCCTATGCGATGACCTCCATTCCGATGGGCACCGCCTACGCTGTCTGGACAGGCATTGGTACCGTAGGCAGCACATTAACCGGCATGTTCCTGTTCGGCGAGCGCAAGGAGGTCAAAAGGCTGCTGTTCATTGCCATGATTCTGGTGGCCGCAGTCGGACTGAAACTGATTACGTAAATATGGTATTCATTCTGTAAAAACTAGGGCGACTTCCATCTGGAAGTCGTCTTTTTGGTATATCATGTAAATAGGCATATGGACTCTGTGAATGTGGAAAGGATGATTTGTATGAAGAAATGGTTGGTCCGTCTCAGCACGCTTGCAGGCTATTCATCCTTAGCCCTCCTGGCTGCATTTTATCTGGTCGCACTGACAGCCATCATTATTCTGGCCATACATGCCTTCGGGAATGGAGCATAGTTCTTACATTTATCCGCGACAACGCTCACTTCCACCTCTCTCTCCTTCTTGAAAAAGGGGACTGCTCTGATTGTTCGAGTTTCCAATTCCCTACCATTTGAATTCGCCCTTCCACTTCGTTTATACTTGTTCTGACCCTAAAGTCAATTCAAGAACTCATAAGTTCCGCAGATGAGGTGAAGGTATCGTTAATGAACCCAATTCATGAAATGAATGAGAAGAAAAAACTCATTATAACGACAGCTCTCAAGCTGTTTTCTGCCAAAGGCAGTGCTGCAACGTCCATGCAGGAAATTGCGGAGCTATGCGGCATGTCCAAGGGAAGCCTCTACCTAATTTTTAAATCCAAAGAGGAATTGGAAGCCAGTACGATGGAGTACTGCATCTATACCCTGCTGGATGAAATGTCACAGATTGAACATGAGGCTGGCCTCACATCACGAGAACGTCTGCACAAGCAGATTGAGACGCTGCTAATTCATGTATCCGAATTAAAAGAGTTCCTTCGGGTGCAGCTGCGCAGCATGATGATGGATGATGAACAGCAGCATCCCGGCAGGAAATGCGACCCACATCACAGGGATATGGAGATCCGAACCCTGCACTGGTTCAAGGATAAGCTGGAGGATCTGTACGGTCCCGAGATTGAGCCATATACTGTGGATCTTATTTTGCTGACGCACGGCCTTTTCCTGTCCTACGTCAAGATCTGGTTTACGGAGATGCCTTCCCTTACCGTATCCAAAATGGCCGCAAATCTGCTGCAAACGATGGATTATGCAGCGTACGGTTTGCTGGATCAGCGACCTGAGCCTTTGATCAGCTTGGAAAACTGGCCGGCATGGACCAGCGAATCCAAATCGGATTCCACCATGATGCGCCATCCCATTCACATCATCAAACAGATGCAGGATATCGTAACTACCGATCTGTCCGCAGGACAATCCCGAAACGATGCGCTAGAAACCATTGCCATTCTCAAGCAGGAAATGATGGAATTCACGCCGCGCCGGGCGATTATCCTGGGCATGATGCACAACCTAGAGAACATTCCAGCCATCGAATCGTTGCACTCCGAGCTTCAGCATATTCTGGATGCCATGTATAGCCGGTTCATCCAGGCTGACTCGTCAAACAAATAGAAACAGGGAGAACAGAGAGGAGAAGAGACCATCGTATGAAAGGAATCATTAATTTTTCACTGAACAACAAGTTTGCGATCTGGATCCTGACCATTATCATTTCCTTCGCTGGTTTGTACAGCGGACTGACGATGAAACAGGAAACCATCCCAAACATCAATGTGCCATTTCTAAGTGTCACGGCGATTGATCCCGGAGCGGCTCCAGAGGGTATCGTAGAAGATGTGACCAAGCCGCTGGAACAGACTCTGCGCAATGTGGAGGGAATCAAGACACTCACTTCCACATCCATGGAGAATGCTGCTTCCATCACACTGGAATTTGATTATGGAACAGATCTGAACAACGCTACAGCAGCTGTTCGCGAGGCGCTAAATGAAGTGCAGCTTCCAGACGGTGTACAGAAACCGACCATTTCCAAATTCAGCATCAATTCATTCCCGGTTGTCTCACTGAGCTTGTCCGATAAGGACGGCGGAGATCTGGAGCAGTTGACCAGACTCGTTGAATCCGATATTCAGCCTGCACTCGAAGATATCGACGGTGTAGCCCAAGTACAGGTTTCCGGTCAGTATGTCAAGGAAGTCCAACTGAAGTTCAACCAGGACAAAATGAATGAACTCGGCCTGACAGAAGATACCGTTAACGGCATCGTTCAAGGTTCCTCTGTCCGCGTTCCACTCGGATTGTTCGAACTGGACGAAGCACAGAAAGCCGTTGTGGTTGATGGTAATATCATTGATCTCGATGACCTGAAGAACCTTGCCATTCCTGTGGTGCCTAGCGGCGCAGGTGCAGCAGCAGATCCATCTGCTCAAGCAGGCGGTGCTGCAGGTCAAGCAACAGCTCCGGATGCCGCACAGGGGTCAACCCCGTCTGCCGCACCATCCGCGGGTGGAAATGCAAGTGCAGGCAGTGCCTCCGGTGCTGCCAATGCCGCAGGAATTCCTACGGTGAAATTAAGCGAGATCGCGAACATTGAGGTTATCGGTCAGGCCGAATCCATTTCACGGACAGATGGCATGGAGTCCATTGGTATCTCCATCGTGAAATCCAATGACGCCAATACCGTGGATGTCGTGAATGCCGTTAAAGACAAAGCGGAAGAATTGCAGTCGCAATTCAAAAACGCCCAACTGACGGTATTGCTTGACCAAGGTAAGCCGATTCAGGATTCCGTCAATACGATGCTTGGCAAAGCAGTTTTTGGTGCCCTGTTTGCCATCCTGATTATCCTGTTGTTCCTGCGTAATATACGTTCGACCATTATCTCGATTATCTCGATCCCGCTCTCCTTGCTCATGGCATTGACTGCGCTCCTGCTCATGGACATCACACTCAACATGATGACACTGGGCGCCATGACCGTTGCCATCGGACGGGTTGTGGATGACTCGATCGTTGTTATCGAGAACATTTATCGCAGATTGACCCTGAAGGGAGAGAAACTGAAAGGCCGTGAACTGATCCGGGAAGCAACTCGTGAAATGTTCATTCCGATCCTCTCTTCCACAATTGTAACCATCGCCGTGTTCCTGCCACTGGCACTCGTTAGCGGTATGGTAGGCGAGCTCTTCATGCCATTTGCATTAACTATGGTATTTGCGCTGCTGGCATCCTTGCTCGTAGCGATCACCATCGTTCCGATGCTGGCTCATACCCTGTTCCGCAAAGGCCTGAAGAACAAGCAAAATCATGAGGAAAAACCAGGGAAGATGGCAGAGGGTTACAAACGCCTGCTGAACTGGACACTATCGCACAAAATCATTACCGTCGGCATCGCCGTAGTCTTGCTCGTCGGCAGTTTGTTCCTGTATCCGTTCATCGGTGCAAGCTTCTTGCCAGAACAGCAGGACAAATATGTAACGATCACATACAGCCCGGAAACCGGCTCCCTGCGTGAAGACGTTGAAAAAGAAGCGCTTGCTGCTGAAAAATATTTGCTGAAGCAGCCTGGCCTGGAAAAAATGCAGTATTCCATCGGCGGCAGCAATCCACTGAGCAGCATGGGTGGAGGAAGCTCGAACTCGGCACTCTTCTATATCGAATACAATGAAGATACCAAAGATTTCAGCCAAGTGAAGGAACAGCTTGTAGAAGGTTTGCGTAAAGAAGTTCCCGTAGGTACCTGGAGTGAACTGGATATGTCCGGCGGTCTGGGAGGCAGCAGCCTGAGCATCTCCATCTACGGCGACAATGTGGAACAGCTTAAGCCTGTCACGGATGAAGTGTTCAAGCTGGTTGAAGCAGATACCGAAAACTTCGAAAAAGCAGACACCACACTCTCTGACACGTATGGTCAATATACCCTCGTTGCAGATCAGGAAAAGCTGAGCTCGCTCGGTCTGACTGCAGGCCAATTGGCTATGGCACTGAGCCCTGTACAGGAACGCCCGGTACTGACGGAAGTGGATATTGATAACAAAACCTATAAAGTGTATGTCGAGACAGATCAGAAGACATTCGACAGCATCACTGACATTGAAAATGAGACAGTGACTTCTCCGCTCGGCATCCAAGTACCGATCAAGGATGTTGCAAATGTTGAAGAAGGCACTTCTCCGAACTCGATCATGCGCATTGACGGCAAAGTCGTTGCACAAGTTTCGGCTACCATCCTGGCTTCCGATGTGCAGAAGGCTTCACAAACCCTGCAGGATAACATCGACAAGCTGGACCTGCCTGATGGCGTTGAGGTGAAATTTGGCGGTACAACCGAGCAGATCAATGACACCTTTACCCAACTCGGTCTTGCCATGCTGGCAGCCATCGCCATTGTATACTTTGTACTTGTCGTTACATTTGGCGGCGGACTCGCACCATTCGCCATCCTGTTCTCCCTGCCGTTTACCGTTATTGGTATCATGGTAGGACTGTTCCTGGCTGGCGGCACCATTGATGTCTCTGCCATGATGGGTGGACTGATGCTGATCGGGATCGTCGTCACCAATGCAATCGTCCTGATCGACCGTGTCATTCACATGGAGAAAGACGGCATGTCTACGCGTGAAGCCTTGCTTGAAGCAGGTGCAACACGTCTGCGTCCAATCCTGATGACTGCACTTGCAACGATTGGCGCCTTGCTGCCACTCGTTACCGGACTGGAAGAAAGTGCGGGAATCATCTCGAAAGGCCTGGGTATTACCGTTATCGGCGGTCTGATCAGCTCTACGCTGCTCACCCTGGTTATTGTGCCGATCGTGTATGAATTCCTGATGAAATTCAAGAAGAAAAGAATCGAAGACTAAGCTGTTCAATTGAACTTCGGTCCATAAAGAGCAATACGGAAATATAATAAACCTCCTAGTTCTCCATTGGAATGACTAATGACTGTCCATTCCAATGAGATCAGGAGGTTTTTTGGTTTGCCATTAAGGGGCTCCCTCCCTAAATGTCAGGTAAAACAACACCCATCCGAACCTGGATTATTCCAGATTACAAAAAAAGGAGCTTATTTTGTTATGTAAAACAAATCAGCGTCAGATTTCAGCCCATCATCGGTAAACGGACTTATAATATAGCTTAATTATGTAAGTTAACGGATTTTAGACAGGTCATCCAGCTCGTACATCACAACATAACAGAAGCTCTTCAGAAACCTGCATCATGAGGCGGGATTGCAATCGGCATGCAATTGGGGAAGGACGGTGGTTGTATGGGGGAAACGACGCTCCAACTTCAGATGAGAGACATGTTGAAACGGCCTGTATTTCGCAAGGCAGAGGTACTGGCCAGTGAACGGGCACTGGAGAGGTATGTCCGTTGGGTCCATATTATGGAGGTACCGGATGTGGGCGATCTGTTAAACGGAGGAGAACTGGTACTGACTACCGGCATCGGCTGGCAGGCTGATGAGCAGCAAGGTTTGTCTTTCCTGCGGCAGTTAATTGCCCGTGGTGCGGCTGGACTCTGTATCGAACTGGGGATTCACACCAAGTCACAACTTGGAGCGATGAAGGAAATCGCAGCAGCAGATGACTTTCCACTGATCTGGTTCCATGAACAAGTCCGCTACATTGATATTACACAAGACCTGCACTTCGCCCTGATTCGCAGTCATCAGCGGATGCTCGCCGAACTCGACAATCTGACTACCTCGTTCAACCAGCTCCTGCTAAACGGAGACGGCGTACAGCCGCTGCTTCGCTTGTTATCACGCACAACCGGCTGCCCGGTTGCATTATACCCGCTCGAGGGGGAAGCCAGTGCTGTTCCTTATTGTCCGCCAAAGCAATTGGAGAACCGCAGAATGGCTTGGTTAAGCCAGCGCAACCATTCACCTGAGACAGGACAATCAAGCCATTCCCATCGTATGGAGCAGCCTATGGATGCCTATACCCTGCCTGTTCAGGCGCTCGATTATACCTTCGCGGACCTGGTACTCTTTCTTGAGAAACTTCCCGAACACGAGCCTGAGTCACTGCGTCACAAGCCTACTGATGAATTTGTCATTCAGGCGCTGGAGCGCTGCGCAGCCGCTATTGCACAGGACTGGATGCGAACCAAATACATGGAAGAGAAGCGTCGTTATAAGGAGGACATGTGGGTCATTGACTGGCTGAACGGACATCACACGGCCAAGGAAATCCAAGAGTACCTGTCCGCCAGCCCCCTGCTTGCTGCCAGCAAGGGCACCGTTGTTTTGTTTGACAGTAATCCGAATTATACGGACAGCCTCAAGCTGCAGAAGCTGCTTATCCAGCGCAATATCGTCGCCCGTTCTGTATTCTCCAGGGAAGGGTTCTCCCTGTTCAGCACGGTATTGAATCATCAGATCATCCTGATCATTCTCGATCCTCAGCCAGGTCCTCAACGCAAAAGCCATCTCTGGCGCTGCATAGAGCAGCTACAGCACCACGAAACGGACCAGACCCATCGTCTGTTCTCCGGTCTGCTGGGCATTGGTCACAGCTGTGCCGATTTGTCACGACTCAAGGACAGCCTCGATACGGCGAAGGAAACGCTGCGCATTCAAAAGGATACCGGACCCATGCAGCAGCCGTTTTACAGCAATCTCCATGGTTACCGCATCATCGCCGGGATGAAGCAGAGCGGTAATCTGGAGGATTTTATTGAGGAATACCTCGGCCCCGTCATCCGGCATGATGCAGAGAAAGGCGGCCAGCTGCTGCGCACACTCAAGCAATATTTTGTGCTGTGCTGCTCCAAACAGGAGACCGCTACTGCCCTATTCATTGTCAGACAGACCCTCTATCACCGGCTCGACAAAATCGAAGCTTTGCTCGGAGAAGACTATATCCTCCCCGAGAAACGCGTCGCCATCGAACTCGCCATCTACGCTTATGAATACGTTCATGGTCCAATTGCATAAATGGCAAGAGGACTATGCCCCCCGCTGTTCCTGAAGCTGCCGGATCAGAAAGTGGACGAACCACTTTCGTCCGGACGCTGTACCCACATGCTGCTCTTTCATTTCGCCCGGATGATCGGGATGTTCCCATACGACACTGGCACCCTCCAGATGCTCCTGAACCGAATAGATTCGATATCCCAGCGCAACCATTCGTTCGATCGCCAATTTCTCCGCTTCAAATGCTTCATTCTCCATCATTCGCCTCAACCTCCCGTCACTGTCGTAACCGCCTGCCGCCCAGGCATGGGGGCACCTGCATCGTATTTGGCACGCTTCACATACTGGCCTGATCCTGCCACACCTGCAAACTGACGATCTTTAATGACATACTCCCCCCGACACAGCACGGTAACGGGACATCCCTCTACCTGCATGCCTTCGAAGGCGCTATAATCCACATTCATATGATGTGTACTCGCCGATATCTCCCGGGAAATGGACGGATCGAAAATAACGATATCCGCATCAGTACCGACTGCAAGTGTCCCTTTCTGCGGAAACATCCCAAACAGCTTGCTCGCCCGGGTAGAACACAGATCCACCCATTGATTCAATGAGATGCGTCCCTTCGCAACTCCCTCCGAATATAAAATGCTAAGCCGGTCCTCAATGACAGGCCCACCATTAGGAATTTTGCTAAAGTCATTCTTCCCCAGATCCTTCTGCCCCTTGAAATTAAATGAGCAGTGATCGGACCCAATGGTCTGCAACTGGCCGCTCTTCAGTGCGTTCCACAACACCTCCTGATGGGAGGCTTCCCGCAGAGGCGGGGACCAGACATACTTCGCCCCTTCAAAATCAGGCTGATCCATGATGGACTGATCCAGCGTCAGATACTGCGGGCATGTCTCGCCCCAAATCCGGTAGCCCATGTCGCGCATGCGTGCAATCTGCTCCACGGCTTCGGCACACGTCACATGCACAACATACAGCTGTGAATCCGCAAGGGCAGCCAGACGTGCAGCGCGTCCTGTCGCCTCTCCTTCCAGGATGGAAGGACGGGTAAGGGCGTGATGAATCGGCTCGGTCCGCCCTTCAGCGAGCGCCTGTCGCACAAGCAGATCGATGACATCGCCGTTCTCAGCATGCACCATGACCAGTGCACCGTACTCCTTGGCCTTTTGCAGCGTCTGATAGAGGATGCCATCATCCGCCTGGAACTGGTTTTTATAGGCCATGAACACTTTGAAGGAAGACACCCCTTCTTCCTCAATGACCTGCGGCAGCTCCTCCAATACCTGGTCATTCATCTCTCCGATCATCAGATGAAATCCATAGTCGATGGCAGCCTTCCCCTTGGCCTTCGCATGCCATTCCTTCAGGGATTCGGTGAGCGGTTTGCCTTTCTGGGTCAGACAGAAATCAAGGATTGTCGTTGTTCCGCCAAACGCTGCGGCTGCGGTTCCCGTTGCAAAATCATCCGCGGTCACTGTCCCGCCAAAAGGCATATCCAGATGTGTATGCGGATCAATACCGCCGGGAATGACATAACAGCCGGAGGCATCCACGATCTCCGTTCGGTCATCCGCCACCATGCCCATGCCAATCTGCGTGATTTTCCCCTTCTCGATGAGTATATCTGCTTCAAATGTGTCCGCTGCCGTGACCAATACGCCATGTTGAATCAGTTTGCGCCCACTCATGATATCGCCTCCTTGGTTGATTGGTCTCTAATCGATTGCAGCACAGCAATCGCAGATTGACGTTCATTCCAGGTTAATGGAGTCTGTTCAGGTGCTACCTCGACCATTTCAATAGCCCCGTCCACCGGACACACAATCGAGCATAGGTTACATCCCACACAATCTTCCTCGACTACTTCCAGATAGGCGCCGGAAGGATCGGTCAGCATATCAATACACTGATGCGATGTGTCCTCACAAGCGATATGGCACTTGTTGCAGTTAATACAGACATCACGGTTGATGCGGGCGACCACTTTGTAGTTGAGATTCAGATTACCCCAGTCCGAGTATCGGGGGACTGTCTGGCCCACAAGTTCCGCTACGCTGCTCAGGCCCTTCTCATCCAAATAATCATTCAGCCCATCGATCATATCCTCCACGATGCGAAAACCATGATGCATCGCTGCCGTGCACACTTGCACGCCTGTCGCTCCCATGAGCAAAAACTCGGCCGTATCCCGCCAATCGGATATGCCGCCAATTCCCGAGATGGGCACGCCCACTTCCGGATGGCGGGCACATTCGGCCACCATGTTGAGGGCAATAGGCTTCACCGCTGGTCCGCAATAGCCGCCATGGGCCCCTTTGCCGCCTACATGGGGCACGGTATTCCACGAATCCAGATCCACCCCCGCCAGAGAGTTAATGGTGTTGATAAGAGAAATGGCATCCGCACCGCCTCGCACTGCGGCCCGGGCCGTTGCCGTAATATCCGTAACATTCGGTGTCAGCTTCACGATCACGGGGGTCGTCGCGACTTCCTTCACCCACATCGTCTGCAGCTCAACCAGATCCGGCTGCTGACCGGAAGCCGCCCCCATGCCCCGTTCTGCCATGCCGTGAGGGCAGCCAAAATTCAGCTCCAGTCCGTCTACCCCAACGGCTTCTACCTTTTTGACAATTTCATGCCACTTTTCCCGCTTCGGTTCTACCATCAATGATGCAATGACCGCGCGATCCGGGAAACGTTTCTTTGTTTCAGCAATCTCTCGCAGATTGACCTCCAGTGGACGATCGGAGATCAGCTCAATATTGTTGAAGCCCGCTACCCGCTGTCCGCCGAAATGTACAGCGGCAAAACGGGATGACGTGTTAATGATCGGTTCACCCAGCGTCTTCCACACCGCACCTCCCCAGCCTGCCTCGAAGGCGCGCTGCACCTGATATCCTGTATTGGTCGGTGGCGCGGATGCCAGCCAAAATGGATTGGGTGATCGAATACCTGCCAGATTTATCGATAAGTCAGCCATAACGATCCCTCCTTGGTGTTGTTTGCATATATGGTCTTGCTCTGCACTCGGTGGCTTCGTAGTCTGAACAGCATACGAAGCACAAGCTCATCTCAAGCTGTCTCCTCCACCTGTCCAGGCAGTGCCTTCATCAGTGCTGCTGCGGCCAGCTTGCCCTGCTGTGCTGCTGAGACAACCATGGCTTCGCCTTGCCCCTGGCCGAAAACCACATCCCCTGCCGCATAGATCTGCGGATGAGACGTTCGGTAGGTCTGCTGCTCCACCTCGACAACGCCCCAGTGATGACGCAGACCGAAAGCTTCAATGAGAGGCAGCAGCCGGTTCTGTCCGATCGCCCGAACGACGGTGTCACATTCAATCATGAACTCCGTTCCTTCTTGGGGTACGGGTAATGCACGCCCGCCTCCTGGGGGCGTGACCAGCTCCATTTTCACACACTCCACAGCCCGGACTCGCCCATTCTCATCGCCAATAATACGCTTCGGCATCGTAAACCAGCGGAACTCTATACCTTCCTGCTTCGCAAACGCATATTCAAACGCATAGGCTGTCATCTGACCCTCTCCGCGCCGGTAAAGCATCTGTACACGTTCTGCTCCCAGACGTACCGAGCAGGTGGCTGCATCCACTGCCGTGTTGCCCGCACCTATGACGGCTACTCTCAGACCATTCAGCGCAGGCGGTACGCCCTGTTTCGTGGATTCCACCAGTTCGATGGCATCGTACACCCCTTCCAAGGTCTCTCCTTCGATCCCAAGCATCGGAACGGAACCCATGCCACAAGCCAGAATGACAGCTTCATGCTGTTCCAGCAGTTGTTCTGGAGACAGATCCACGCCTATGCGTACACCGTACCGGATGTGTACTCCCAGCGCTTCAACCTGCTCCACTTCCCACAGGGACACTTCCTGCGGTAAACGAAAGGAGACTATCCCGTACGTATTTAATCCACCACCCTTAGGCTTCGCTTCATAGATCGTCACCTCATAACCTTCACGGCCAAGCTCTCTGGCTGCGGACAAGCCGGCAGGCCCGGCGCCAACAACAGCAATGGATCGGCCATTGGAGGGGGCTGCCTGAAACAAAGGTTCATTGGCCGCCCGTGCCCAGTCCGTGGCATATCGCTGCAGATCACCGATGCGAATGGGCTTCGACGATTCGTTCAGTACACAGGCGCCTTCGCACAATTCCTCGGTTGGACAGACTCTTGCACAGCTGGCTCCTACCGGATTGGCATCCATAATAGTTCGGGCCGAGCCTTTCAGATGACCTGTCGAGATTTTCCGGATAAACGAAGGGATATTGATGTCCGTTGGGCATGCCTTGATGCAAGGTGCATCGTAACAGTACAGACAGCGGTTGGATTCCTCCATCGCTTCCTTGCCTGTCATGGCGGGTTTCATCTCGGCAAAACGGCTCTCCCATCCATAATCGGATAACGCTGCTCCCGTGCTGTTTATCATGAACATACACCTCCTAGGGATTGAATTAGGGTCCGGGTTCTTCTTTTTGAATACAACCTTTCAAATGCCAGTTACAGGTTAACCAGATGCTCATACGTCTCAGGGCGCCGATCCCGGTAAAATTGCCACACATTGCGCACTTCACGGATGATTTCGGTATCCATCTCGCCGATGACAATCTCATCCTGATCCCTGCTGCCCATGGCGACCATTCGTCCGCGCGGGTCCACCAGATACGACTGACCATAAAATTCACCCATATTCCAAGGCGCCTCCACGCCTACCCGGTTAATGGCAGCCACGTAATAGCCGTTGGCAACGGCGTGGGCAGGCTGTTCCAATTTCCACAGATATTCCGATGTACCCGCCACCGTGGCTGACGGATTGAACACAATCTCCGCACCGGCGAGTCCGAGCAGACGGGCTCCTTCCGGAAAGTGTCGATCGTAGCAGATGTACACGCCTACTTTGGCGTAAGCCGTATCAAATACCGGATATCCGAGATTCCCGGGTCTGAAATAATATTTTTCCCAGAAGCCGTTGGTGCCCTCGCCTGCTTCTACATGCGGGATATGGTGCTTGCGGTATTTGCCCAGATAGGAGCCATCGGCATCAATCACGGCAGCCGTATTGTAATACGATGCAATGCCTTCTACCTCGTACACAGGCAAAATGATCACAACGCCAAGTTCCTTCGCAAGCGCCTGAAAACTCCTGGTTGTCGGTCCCTCCGGCACCGGTTCGGCAGATGCGTACCATTTGGGGTTTTGTTCGGTGCAAAAGTAGGGTCCATAGAAGACCTCCTGCAGTCCGATAATCTGTGCTCCTCGTGCTGCAGCCTCACGGACCAGGGTGATATGCTTCTGAATGGCAGCCTCCTTGTGATCTTCAACCGGTGCCGATCCTACCACTTCATGCGAAGCCTGAATCAGGCCTATATTGATTTTCCCCATACGCCAGTAACGCCTCCTTCTACCCAAATTAGGATGTATTAGAGATGATGAATCCGATCGTTCATCGGTTCCTTTTTCATATCAGAAAAGGTGAATCAGCCCTCCGATTTATCGTCAGCAGGCAGCTGCCTGCATATCTGCCGAATCGTGCGGTATAATACCTCCGTTCCCAGCGCAATGTCCTCCGGGGAGGAATACTCACTCGGATGATGGCTGATCCCATCCTTGCTGCGGACAAAAATCATGCCATAGTCACACACATAAGATAGCGCCAGTGCATCATGGAATGGACCACTCATAAGCTCCGGCAAGGACAAGTCCATCTCCTCTGCAGATGAGCGAATGGCTGCCTTGATTCGTTCCGCACAGTAGCGCGGTTCACTATTGGTATCTTCAGCCACGGAATAGGTAAGCCCATGCTGACCGCATACTTCAGTAAGCACAATCATCAGCCGGGCTTCAAGCTGGTTGCGGCGTTCCATCTCCATATCGCGCAAATCCAAGGTGAAGCTGACTTCCTCAGGGATAATGTTGCGCGAGTCGGGGAACACCCTCAGACTGCCCACAGTACCAACCGTGGGTGCAGCCGGATCTGCTCTAACCATGTCGTCAAACGCTGCAATGACTCTGGCACTGCCTACGAGCGCATCATGACGCATGGCCATCGGTACCGAACCGGCATGCCCTGCCATGCCCTTGATCGTAATCGTGAGCCATAATGGACCGGAGATACCCGTAACCAGTCCCACCGGGGCATCCAGCGATTCCAGCACAGGGCCCTGTTCGATGTGCAGCTCCAGATAGCTGCCGATGGAATCAGGTGCATACACTCCTTCAGCGAATTTCTCTACCGAGCATCCGAAGGCTTCCAGCGCCTCCCGGCGAGTCACCCCGTTCCTGTCTTGCCGTTCCAGTTCTCCATCTTCCAGCTGCCCGGTCATTCCCCGGGAGCCAAACAAGCCTTTGTTAAATCGGGAACCCTCTTCATCGCAAAAAGCTACGACCTCTATTGGCATCAAGGGCTGAAGGCCACTCTCCATCAGGCACTGCACAGCTTCCAGGGCCCCCAGGACACCAATGGCACCATCATACCGACCGCCATAAGGCTGTGAATCAATATGCGAGCCGATCATCAAAATGGGCTGCGCAGGATCAGCACCTTCCAGGCGGCCAATCAGATTCCCGAATGGATCCAGACGGGTCACCAGTCCAGATTCTTCCATCCAGAGACGCACCTGGATAATGCCTTCCATATCTTCAGGGGTGAGGGCAAGCCGGCAAACGCCCGTCTCTCCGATTCGTCCAATACGGGACAATTGTTCAATTCGTTCATTCAACCGAAGATGGTTAATGCCTATTCCGGTTGTGGTCTGCATCTTCCCTCGCCTCCACATGGTTTATTATTCACACGAGTCATACAAGAGTCGTTCCTGGAATTCTCTATCCATCCACTATCCTGCCTCCACACTCCGCAGTGCCTTAAGCAAACTTTCCGCGATCAGCTCCAGCTCATCCTCCGTGGTGACAAAGGGCGGTGATATCGTCAAAATGTTGGCGAAGCCGGGTACCGTGTCCCCGTTTTTACCGATAAGAATGCCGTCCTTCTTACAAATGGCCAGCACGCGCGCCACCTTCCCTGCATCAGCTGGGGAGCCATCCGCTTCTATAAGCTCGATGCCGCAGGCGAAGCCAAACATTCGAACATCTCCGACCGCAGGCAGCTCCTGCAGCGGCTCCAGCTTCTCACGAAGGACTCGCCCCAGTTCATCGGCACGCTCCACCAGATTTTCACGCTCCAGGATTTCGATGTTGGCCAGTGCTACCCGGCAGGAGACCGGATTGCCGCCGAAGGTGTTCACATGGCGAAAGTGAGCATCCGGTCCGGGTTCACGGAACGTATCATACAGATCCGCTCGCACGGCTGTAGCCGATAATGGAGAGTACGCACTGGTCATCCCCTTGGCCATGGTGACTATATCCGGCTGCACCCCGTAATTCTGGTGTCCGAACTTCTGTCCCGAACGACCGAACCCGCAGATCACTTCATCCACGATCAGCAGTACACCATAACGCTCACAGATCTCCTTCACTGTACGCATGTAGTCCGAAGGTGGGACAATCATGCCGCCCCCCGTAATCACCGGTTCCATGATCACTGCGGCCACAGTCTCGGGGCCTTCCCAGCGGATGACCTCTTCATAGATGGTTGCACATTCGAGTCCGCACCCCTCCTTGTTCCGTCCAAACGGACAGCGGTAGCAATACGGGGGTGGGACATGGGAGAAGCCCACGCCCAGCGGCTCGTACTTGATCTTGCGGGCAGCTTGCCCGGTGGCACCGAGTGCGCCCATGGAGTTGCCATGATAAGCCCGGTGACGGGAGATGAACTTGTGCCTCGTTGGCTCACCATTCTGGTGATGAAACTGACGGGCTATTTTGAACGCCACTTCATTTGCATCCGATCCGGAATTGGAGAAAAAGATTCGATAGTCCCCCTCCAGCCATTCGTTCAGCTTCTCTGCCAGCAAAATCGCCGGCTCGTGGCTCTGGGTCATCGGCACATAAGCGAGTGATTTCATCTGCTCATATGCGCTCTTCGCAATCTCCTCCCGTCCATGCCCCACATTCACGCACCATAACCCGGACATGGCATCCAGATACCGCGTTCCATCCTGATCCGTGATCCAGCTGCCTTCCCCGCTGACCGCAATCATTGGATGATCATTATGAGGCGAGATGTGATGCCACACATATTTGCGGTCTTTCTCCAGCCATTCTTCCTTGGTACCGCCAAGCGGCTGAGGTTGCTGATCCACGGAGCTCATTCGCCATCCTCCTTCGACTGCCTTATTTCACCGCTTCTTCGTAAATGCTCTTCTCCAGCGCTTCATCCAGATTGGCTGCCTTCTTGATCAATCCATAATTCAGTGCAATATCTGCTGTACGGGCAAACGATTCATCCACAAAACTGCCCACCTGCTGCTCCGTAAATCCTTCCGGACGAATCAGCTTCGCAATCTCCTCCAGCATCGTAACCTGATGTTCACGGGTCGTACTGCCGTCGGTCACGTTGCTCATGACGATATCCACAGTTTCCTCCTGGTTGTCGATGGCATAGTTCCAGCCTTTCAGAATGGCACGGGTGACTTTAACGGCAAGATCGCGGTTACCATCGACCCAGTCCTTCTTCGCGATCAATGTATCTTCCAGCATGCCTACGCCAGCGTCCTCAATGTTGAACACATCCAGATCGGACTCCTGTACGCCGCTCTCCAGCACAACGTGATATTCGTTATATATGGTTGCTGTCGCGACATCCACCTGGTCATTGAAAAACTGATCCATCGTAAACCCCTGCTTCACCAGCTCAATATCCTTCTTCGGATCAAGTCCGTTCTTCTCCATAAAAGCGAGGACCTGGAACTGCTGGCTGCCGAACCATGTGCTTACCTTTTTGCCTTTCATCTGGGCAGGATCCGTAATTCCTGCCGACTTCTTTGCGATCAGGCGGTAGCTGCTCTTCTGTGAAATCTGGGCAAGGGAGACCAGCGGCAGACCGTTGTCACGGCTCACCAGCAGACTGTCAACCCCCGTGATGCCGACATCGGCTGCACCGTTGACCACCTGCTGTTCAATAACGATATCCGGGCCACCCGGAATAATCTCTGCATCAATGCCTTCATCTTCAAAAAAACCTTGCTCCTTCGCGGCATAAATTCCGGCAAACTGGGCCTGCGGAACCCATTTAAGCTGAATTTTCACTTTCGTTAAGGACTGCTCTGCGTCTCCTCCTGAACTTGCAGCAGCAGGGTCAGCAGACGGCTCCGTCTTCGCGGAACATGCTGCCAGCAAGGCAACCGCCAGCATCAGCACAACGACCATCAAACCCGATTTCAACGTTTTGTACATATACAAACAACCCCCTGTTTATATAAGAATTCAATCAGGTACTGCAGCGGATCTGTGGTGTTCCCGCACGATGGTGAGGGTTATGCGTTAGTGCGCACACGGTTCCATGGAATGAGCCGCTTCTCCGCCAGTACAACGGCTTCATAGAGCACGATGCCGAGAGCGGCGGCAATGACGATACAAGACCAGGCAAGCGGCATGTTGGCGAGCCGAATCTGATCCGACAGCAGATATCCAAGACCTTGGGAAGCGATAAAAAACTCGCCCACAATGGCACCGATAATACTGGTGGACATGTTGATCTTCAGTCCGGCAAAGAGGGACGGCATGGCGTGTGGCAAACGCAACTTCAAGAACACCTGCATACGGCTTGCAGCCAGTCCGTCCAGCAGTTCACCGTACTGCGGCTGTATGGAAGTGAGCCCTTTGAACAGACTGACTGCCATGGCTGCCATCGTAATGACGGCCACTACGGCAATCCGTGACCAGATGCCGTCCCCAAACCAGTTGTTCATGATGGGCGCCAGTGCAACAATTGGTACTGCGTTAAGAGCCGACATCACTGCAATCCCTGCCTTGCCGCTGATGGGGAAGAACGAGGCACCTGCGGCTGCGACCGCCCCCAGAAGAGAACCGAGCAAGAAACCTCCCAGCATTTCCGTTCCACTATATAGGGCATATCGAAAGAGCATTTCCGCATTATCCCGGATGGAAGCTGCAATGGCTGAAGGTACAGGAAGCTGGTAACTTTCCAGTGAAAATAATTGATGAAACAACCGGAGCTGCCACAAGGCGAGAAAACATAGGCCCGCCAGCCAGGGGAGCAAATGTAGAATGACCCGTTTACTCGGCGCATTACCTACTGGCCGTTCCTGTTCTGCTTGTCCCTGCTGCCCCTGAATCTCCGAGCCGGGGACAGAAGCAGCCATAGCTGAACCGGGCAAAGCTGCAGAGCCGGATACAGCAGCCGTTCCGTTCTCATCCCGGCTGCGCTTCACCATTACCCCTTCCCTCATACCGTGTTCCCTCCCTTGGCTCTAAATTCGGGCTGCCAAGGCGTTAACCAACGCTCGGCCAGGCTGATGACCAGATACGAAATTAGGCCAATACCGATGCTAAGCATGATCGTAGCCCAGAACATGCCGGCTTGAGCACTGCCATAATACAAGGAACTGACCATCAGGACACCGAGTCCATCGGGTGCACCCATCAGTTCAACGACGATGGAAGAAGTAACAGCTAGCGGGGCAGCGATTTTCATGCCGGAGAACAGTCCTGGTAGGGCTGAAGGCAGCAGGCATTTGATATATCTGGCCGTCAGCGAGGCTCCGCAGGAACGCATCAGCTCCAGATGCTCCGGTGCGGCACTTTTTAACCCTTTTAACGTGTGAATGACAATGGGGAAGAATGTAACATAAGCCGCCATGACGATCCTGGCCCACTCGGCATGATGAATAATGCCGTACACGATCGGTGCGAGACCGATAATTGGGATCATCTGCGAGGAGATAACATAGGGAGATAGTGTCCGTTCCAGCCAGACGGCCGCACTCATTAGAAGCGCCAGCATCAACCCCAGCATTGCTCCTCCTGCGAATCCAATCGCTGCATTGCCAAACGTCACTGCCCCCTGCTCAGCGAGAGTGCCCGAGTAGCGAACCAGTGCGGCAAGAACGTCATGAAGGTAAGGCAGACGTGATGCAGCCTGCTGTGGTGACATCCACATGTGGAGAATCCAAGCTATACCCTCCCACAGCAGCAATAAGGATAGAA
Organism: Paenibacillus sp. 7523-1; assembly: GCF_002276415.1. Taxonomy (NCBI): domain Bacteria; kingdom Bacillati; phylum Bacillota; class Bacilli; order Caryophanales; family Paenibacillaceae; genus Paenibacillus; species Paenibacillus sp. 7523-1. The sequence continues at coordinate 97,428 of NZ_NPBR01000013.1, forward strand.
TCCAGATCACGATCCAGGATCGGTAATCCAGTTTAAGTGAGCGCAGGGACATGGCCCGGATCACGCTCCTCATGAAAACAATTGCGAATGGTGGTCAGCATGTGGTAGAAGTCCTCGGTCTCTCTCAGGTCATTGGTTCGATCCGAAGGCAGCGCCACAGAGTGAATGGAATGTACTTGCCCGGGATGTGCCGAGAGGACAATAATGCGATCTGACAGAAATACGGCTTCGGGGATACTGTGCGTGACAAAGAGGAAGGTTTTGCCCGTGGACCGCTTGATCTCAAGCAGTTCCAGTTGAAGCTTCTCTTTCGTGAATTCATCCAGCGCGGAGAACGGCTCATCCATCAGCAGCAGCGGCGGATCCAGCGAGAGCGCACGGGCAATGGATACCCGCTGCTGCATGCCTCCACTGAGCTGCCAAGGATAGTGATCAGCAAATCGGGTGAGCCCCACCATCTCAAGCAGCTCACTACTGATGCGACGGCATTCTTTTTTGCTTGTGCCCAGGATCTCCAGCGGCAGCTCTACATTGTGACGTACCGTGCGCCAGTCAAACAGGGCTGGCGTCTGGAATACGATCCCGAATTGTCGCTGCAGACGCGCCTTTTCAGGTTCTGAGCCTGCAATGCGGACGCTGCCTGAAGTCGGCTGCAGCAGATCGGCTATGATTCTGAGCAATGTCGACTTGCCGCAGCCTGAGGGACCAAGCAGCGAGACGAATTCATTGGACTGGATGTGGAACGTCACATCAGACAGTGCGGTGACCTGTTTGGTTCCAGTACCAAAAACGACAGATACATGATCAATTTCAATGTGGCGATTTTCGGGGACGTTCATGGATGACATGGGCATTCTCCTTTTCGCGGGGAAGTTAGCTTTCATTTCACACCAAGGCCGAATGGAAGGTTTGCGTTCACGAACGTAACAGGTTTTTCTGGTTAGGTAATACTATAAATCATTGGGCGGAGATTACATTATACAGACTGTTTTGAGTATAGGCCTGTTCATGTTACACAGTGTAAAATGAGACAAATTCTCATTCAGAATGATGTCAGCCCATGGATGGTTTATCTGACACCACGTTATTCGATATGCATATATAGCCTGTATTTCAATGTTCTTTATGGATGGCTTATTCGAGCATGTGTATAGAACTGGGTACGGATTCCAGTACACTAAGACCTATAATATAGGTCCTTCGCATACCTGTCCTCCTTAAAAAGCGCATGTTTCTTTGTATTTATTGAATAAATATTCGGAAAATTTGACATATACCCTCGTATTCTTGTCGTTTTTCTTGTATAACGTTTTATATGGAAAAGATAGGAATACCACTTCTTTTGGAAATGACAGAATCCATATCGTTTTATCAGGAAAGGGCTGTGCAATTAAGCTTTCAACTTCAAAGATCGGGGTGGTCTGTATGTTTGATTGGCTTGGCTGGAGAAAAGGGTGGCCGTTATGGCGGTCGTATCGGTTGAACGCACATATCAAGAATGATGTGGAGCAGATTTTTGAGGGAATTGCCGAAACTAGGCGGCAGCTTCTACTGGATTGGGCAGATGAACAGTGGCGTCATATGGATCAATTCGTGCACCAGATCCAGTCAGCAGGACTTCTGGACACAGCACATATCGTACAAAATAGCAGCAAATGGGATGCATGCTTCAAAGCAGCGTACATCCGGGCAGCAGATAGCACAGAGATTTTTATGTTGGACGAACAGAATCAGGTTGTATTTTCTACATATAAAAAACATATTGGGCAGATCTATGAAGATAACGAAGCTTCCATTGGACCAGGCTTGAAATATGCCAGAGCAGATGCGACCGGGAAAAGATGTCTCTATGGACCCTATTCGGACCCAGTGACCTTGGAGATCGGGCCTCGCTCCTCCTCTTTTCACGATGATGTCACGCTCATGTTCATTGAACCCATGATACAGGGAGGACGCTACATCGGTTCACTGTGCTGCCGAATCCCCAATGATGTGCTCGGGGACTTGATCCAACGGGAGTCTGGACATGTCTATCCCGATTCGGGAGACAATTATCTCTTCATGGCCGAGTCGAAACTGCGTCCGCATCTGCAGCCAGGAACAGCTCTGTCTCGCAGCCGATTTGAGGATCATACATTTACACATGGCGAAAATCTCAAGGATGGTGTCACAACCAATTGGGGGATTGTATCCGTCAAAGAGCATACCGAACTGGAGTTAATGTTCACCGACCCTTCCACTGGGGAGCTGCATCCTGGCGTTGCTAATACCATTCGTAACGGGTCGAATCTGTTTGCAGCCTATCCGGGCTATTCCGACTACCGTCACATTTCTGTTATTGGCAAAGGCATCACCTTCCAGCTTCCCCACTGTTCTGATCGATGGGGCATGATGTGCGAAGGTGATCTGGAGGAAGTATACCGGGTACGCAGTATCGGCAGGCGTCAGTTCAAGCTGCACAGCCTGTTTATCGGTTTGTCTGGCATTGGGGGAGCTGCCCTCGTATATGCCTTATCAGGAAGTGCTTGGAGTGCAGCAGCTCTGGCGGCATTTAATATCATTCTGGGTTTGGTCACTGCAGATCAGCTGCAACGGAGACACAATCAACGTGTGCACGAGGACTTGCGGCGCATCAGCCGATTTATTCGGATCAACGCGGAAGGTCAGGGCGATCTGACCCAGCGGTTGGAACCATCCACTTTTGCACAGGATGAATCCGGTGAACTCGCAAAATGGATCAATAACATGATTGACTCGCTCGAAGGCATCATGCTCAAGGTTCAGGTTGCCACCGTGGATGTAATGAACAACCAGTATCAGATGCGCACTTCCACCGAAACGACCCAAGTTACGACCGAACGTGTAAATCATAAGATTGGGTCCATGATCCACGGCATACGTGAACAGCTGGAGAATCTCGATCAAGCCAAGCTGGCTGCCGATCATATGCGTCTTACCCTGCAGCAGCTGGAAGCCTCGGCTACAGAACAGATTGTGGTCGCACGTCAGGAAGTGGAGCGCATTGGCGGCAAAATGACACAGATCTCGGGGACCGTCAAGGATACGAACCGTACGATTCTTTCCTTTATGGAGACCATGCAGGACATTTACCGTGCACTTGCAGCCATTGATGAGATATCGGCTCAAACGAACCTGCTTGCGCTGAATGCATCCATTGAAGCAGCACGTGTCGGTGAGCATGGCCGCGGTTTCGCTGTCGTTGCCGGGGAGATTCGCAAGCTGGCTGAGCTGTCCCGTTCCTCTACCGAGGATATCCATCAGATTCTGAACAATATCACTACCGCAGCCGATACCGCTGCCCGCTCCATTCATGAGGGAAATCAGGTGCTTGCTGAAGGAAGCACACTGGTTCAAGCAGCTGCACAACTGCTGCAAAGTGCGTCAGCCGAAGATTCGCAGAGGACACAGGTCGTGGATCAAGTCGTTAGACTTATGGAAAATATCGCTGCCATCAGTCAACAAAACCGCTCCACGTCCGCAGAGGTGGAGACCGAGATGATGGCACTGCTGAGTGACATGATGCATGTTCAACAGTCTTCGCATAATGTGGAAGCCATCACTGTATTTCTGCAGCAAATCGTGGGGCAATTCCAGCTGACTCATCCCGAAAAAATTGCTGCCACCTGACGTTATCGTTGACGTGGATTGGAGAAATAGCTAAAATTTGATGCAACTGTTCTTTTGAATTTCGACATTGTCGTCTCGTTCATTTTATAGAAGCTTTCCAATCTGAATCAATGAAAGGGTGGTCTGCATGGAAATGCTCCAGGATTCGTTTGGCAGGATCCATGACTACATCCGTATTTCCGTTACGGACCGCTGTAATTTGCGTTGTGTGTACTGCATGCCAGCCGAAGGCATGGAGTTCGCCCCGCATGATGAAATTATGAGCTACGAGGAAATCACCCAGGTGCTCAAGGTGCTCGCCCCGATGGGCATGCGCAAAGTTCGCCTGACTGGCGGTGAACCTCTGGTACGCAAGGATCTGCATAAACTTGTTGGCATGATCTCGGCGATCGACGGGATTGAGGATATTGCGCTGACGACCAATGCGCTCCTGCTGGACAAACAGGCCCAGGCACTGAAAGACGCTGGGTTAAACCGGATTAACATCAGTCTCGATTCCCTTCATGCGGACCGATTCTCCATGATTACCCGCGGAGGAGACGTCAATAAAGTGCTCAAGGGGATTGAAGCTGCAACGGCTGCTGGACTTGCGCCAATCAAGCTGAATGTGGTCCTGATGAAGGGCATCAATGATGACGAAATCAAGGATTTCATTGCGATGACGATCGATCAACCGCTGCATGTGCGTTTTATCGAATACATGCCAATCGGGCATGCTTCGGATTCATGGCGCAAATCGTATCTCCCGCTGGAAACCGTCACCGATGTGTGTGCGGAAGCCGGTTGGACTGTAGAGAGCACATCCGGACCGGCAGGGAATGGTCCTTCCCGCAACATGAAGATTGCTGGTTCACAGGGAACCTTCGGACTGATCCACCCGGTTAGCGATCACTTCTGTGATAATTGCAACCGGCTGCGCCTGACGGCAGACGGACACATCAAGGCCTGTCTGTACTGGTCGGATGAGTACAATGTTCGCCGCTATGTTGATGATCCGGATGCGATGGCTGCCCTCTTCCTCAAGGCACTCGGCACAAAGCCGAAGAACCATGAGATGGCGCTGGCGCTTGAGCAAAAAATGCAAAGCCATACCCCAACCGTACGGCGCATGTCCCAGATCGGCGGGTAGGTCTTCTTTTGAACCCTATAATGGGTACGAACGAATGAAGGAATTATGGATGGTAAGTGAGCTCAACCAACGTTGTGCTACCCATACTAGCTTGTTATGAAGCTGCGAAGGAGATATCCTTTGCGGCTTTTTTTCATAAAATCTAAGAGGATGACTAGTAAAATAGGACTTCCTTTTTCCCTTTCTGCTACTGAAATTGTTACAATAAGAAGAACTGAATATATATTTCCCTCTAGGTCTTCATAATCTCTGTGATCCGGACGATGTATAGTCAAAGAAAATCAAACAAATATACCGCACTTAGGAGCTGACTGGATGAACATTGTTGAAGCCATGGTCGCAGCAAGTCCATATTTCAAAACTATGCTTAAGGGACAAAATCTAATGATTGCTGTAACCGACACCGAGAAATTCTGGTATTATGCACCAAGTGAGGATCTTGACCTCGGTATTAAGGCAGGTGACCCCATTTCACTTGAGGATCCGACATTACGCCGTGCCCTGATTAATGGTGAGACTTCTGCCAATCATATTGAAGCACAGCATTACGGAACAGCCCTTAATTCCACAGCTACGCCTCTGCGCGATGAAGCGGGAAACATTGTGGGTACCCTGGCCATTGGTTTCTCCCTCAAAAATGAAGAGCAGCTTGGACATTTCACCGAATTAATCAGTAGCATCAGCGGCAGGCTGACGGACATGGTCCAAACTGTAGCGGCCCAATCCGAAGAGCTGACTGCCTCCTCTTCACAAATTCTGGACAATACCAAGGTCGCTGTTCAAAATGCAGCGGAAGTCAATAAAGTGGCCTCGTTTATCCGGGAAGTCTCTGAACAAACCAATTTACTCGGCCTCAACGCAGCTATTGAAGCAGCACGAGCGGGTGAAGCGGGCGCTGGATTCGGTGTAGTGGCTTCCGAAGTGCGCAAGCTGTCCACCGGAACGAAGGAAGCTACTGTGAATATCGAACGCTCCCTTCAGGACGTGCAGCATTCCATCCGTCAGATGGAGCAGGAGATTGCGTCCATCTCCCAGTCCAGCACCCAGCAAGCTGAACTCGTCACGGAATTTAGCGAGGTAATTGACCAGTTGAACAATGTGAGTGATGAACTGAAGTCCTTTATTCAATCCATGATTCTGAAGACAGAATAACAATACACAGCAGCATGACCAGATGTTGTGAGCGGCTGCAACTCAGCCTGTAACAGCAGGAACCCCGCACATTATCGTGCGGGGTTCCTAATTTTTCAACCCAAATAGCTCTGTGCAGCGCTACATATAAATCAGTTTCCACAGCATCATGGCGGCCATCACGATCATCACCACTGCCGATAACCGGTTGAAGACCAGACTGATTCGGCCAGTGGTATCTGTTCTTCCCATCCACCTTCCAGCACTTGCGAGTCCAAGGAACCATATCCACGAAACCGCCGCTGCCGTGATAGCAAAAGCAATCCGGTCCATCCCTTCATACTGAAGTGAGCTGGTGCCAATGACAGCTACCGTATCCAGCAGCGCATGCGGATTAAGCAGGGATACGGAAGCGGCGAAGGCGATCTGACGTCCTGCAGTGAGCGCGGATGCTGACTCACTCATGGTTCCGGATGATTTCCATATGCTCCATGCCATATACAGCAGAAATGCACTGCCGCCTGCATACAGCACACCGGAGAGCAGCGGCCACTGCAGCAAAATGAGGGACACCCCTCCGACCGCAGCTCCAATTAATAAGGTATCGCTAATACCAGCAGTGACTACTGCCGGAAGTGCACGCAGTAAACTTCGCTGGCTCATCCCCTGGTTAAAAATAAACACGTTCTGCACGCCAAGTGGCAGGATCAGGCCAAACGCCAGTACCACGGCGTGAATAATTACACTCATTGTACATCCCCCTTGTATATGTCTCTATATTAGCGGGGATGACTTTCCGTGTGACCAACCAATTGGATGGCATGGAGACCAACCAAAATGATATAGTTGTCGGTATACAATGTTGGTGTACAAATTCGGTATACAAATAAATGCCTGAATCATCTTATCCCACTGGAGGCTAGCTCCGTATGAAGCATTCCGATCCAAGACAGGGCATTGACTGGAAACCTGATCCTGCAATCCCCCTGCCTCTATTCCGTCAGATTGAAATATATATCCGTGAAAAAATAACGACCGGAGAGTGGACCGCGGGCTACCGCCTGCCTTCCCAGCGTGTACTGGCTCAGTCCATGGGCGTCAACCGCAGTACACTGGTCGCTGCGCTGGACAACCTGATCGCTGCCGGCATGATTGAAGGCAGACGCGGCGGAGGAACCTATGTCTCCGGTTCCGGCTGGCATGCACTTGCCCACGGGACGCCGCCCAACTGGAATGAAGCCATTGAGGAAGGCTGGTATTATCCCAACCTTCCTGAAGTACAGCTCATTAACCGCGCCGAGTTCCAGCCTGGCATCATTCGGCTCGGTACCGGAGAGCTAGCGCCTGAACTAATGCCGGAAGAGGCCTTCAATGACATCCTGCGCTCCCTCTCGGAACGTGCCCGTACGTTAAACTACCTTCAGCCTCAAGGCAGCCTGGAGCTGCGCGAGGCCTTGTCTGACTATTTGCTGACTTGCGGCATTCAGGCGTCTCCCAGTGCCATTCTAATTGTCTCGGGCTCGCTGCAGGCGCTGCATTTGATATCGGTGGGCCTGCTTCCCCGAGGGTCGGCTGTCCTGCTGGAGAAGCCCTCCTACCTCTACTCCATTCATGCCTTTCAATCCGCCGGATTAAAAATGCATGGCGTTCCCATGGATGCAGGTGGATTACACATACCGCGTCTGGAAGATTTGATCGAGAGTGGCACTCATCAGGGACATCCTTCGCCGCTGCTCTACACCATACCGAGTTTTCACAATCCGACGGGTTCCGTCATGAGTGATACTCGCCGAAACGAGTTGATGTCTGCAGCCCGTGCCGGAGGTGTGTCCATTCTGGAGGATGCTGCCTACACGGACCTGTGGCTGGACATGCCCCCGCCCCTATCGTTAAAAGCGAGGGACACGGATGGACGTGTGCTTCACATGGGCACACTGTCCAAGGCTGTCAGCCCTGGTCTACGTCTGGGCTGGCTGGTAGGACCTGAGCCGGTTATTCGCCGCCTGGCAGACATCAAGATGCAAACGGACTATGGTACCAGTTCACTGGCGCAGGAAGCGGCCACACTCTGGTTTGCAGAGGGATATCACACACGGCACATGGAGTGTCTGCGGCCAGAGCTTCGCCGCCGGAGGGACTTCATGCTGGATCTGCTGGAACGTTACTTCAACAGCATTGCAGAGTGGAACAAACCAGCCGGAGGCTTTTACATCTGGCTCAAGTTCACTACCGGCCCCCTTTCGATCCGCCAGCTGTTCCATACCTGCCTCCAGGATGGCGTGCTCATTCATCCTGGTTTTCTGTATGACCGCCTCGATGCGGACCACCTCAGACTGTCCTATGCGTATGCTTCGGAAAAAGAGATGGAGCGTGGAATGCAGCTGTTAGCCAAAGCAGCCAAAAAGCTGTTGGGTTAACAACAAATAAACCGCCTTGTACTGGAAGGAGGACATCCTTCAGCTCAAAGCGGTTTTTCACCTGTTATCCCTTAACTGCGCCTTCTGCAATGCCCTCCATAATGAACTTTTGGAAGAAGGCATAGATCACAACAACCGGAATGGCAGTGAGCACCAGGGATGACAGAATCAGCGGCCATTCCTTGTTATATTCGCCAAACAGCATATTGGTGGAGAGAATCAGCGTGTAGCGATTCACATCAGTCAGCATAAGCAGCGGGAGCAAGAAGTCATTCCAGATCCACAGAAAGTCCAGAATGGCGATCGTAACCGTAATCGGCAGCAGCAGCGGAAAAATAATCTGGAAAAAGGTCTGCACCTCATTGCATCCATCCATCTGTGCTGATTCTTCCAATTCACGCGGAATAGACTTCACAAACCCGTGATAGAGGAAGATTGCCATATTGACACCAAGCCCAATATAGATCAGTGCGAGTCCGTATGTGCTTCCCTGTACCGCCATTCCTTTGGCAACCCGGGTGAGCGGAATCATGATGGAATGAAAAGGCACCAGCATCGAAGCCACGAACAGGAAGAAAATCAGGTTGCTCAGTCTTCCTGCAGTACGGGACAGCTTGTATCCGGCCAGCGAAGCGCAGAACACAATGCCGCCAATACCCAGGAAGGATACAATCGCTGAATTCATCGAGCTGCCCAGCAGATTGATTTTGTTAAACGCATCGGAGTAATTCTCCCAATGAAGCGTTGTCGGCAGTGCAATAAACGACTGGAACATCTCACCCTGTGTTTTGAACGAGTTTACGACAGCCATGTAGATTGGCAGCATGGCCACGAGGGAACCCAGCACGAGCAGCAGTCGGATCAGGTAGCTGTTTAATCGTTGCATCCTCATGCTTCCACCTCTTTCTTCTTCATGACGGTGATCTGGATGAGTGTGAAGATGAGCACGATAATAAACAGTACAACTGATTTGGCACTGGCATAGCCGTATCTGAAGTTGTTGGAGAAGGCTTCTTCATAGATATTCATAGTGATGACTTGCGTGGCTCTGCCCGGACCGCCACCTGTCAGACCATACACCACTTCAAACACCTTGAATGCACCGTTCAGCGTCAGGAAGAAACAGATGGTAACAGCGTGGGTGATCATCGGCAGCACCACATTGCGAAGCACCTGAAAAGCGTTGGCTCCGTCAATAACAGCCGCTTCCTTAAGGCTCTTCGGCACGCCTTGCAGGGCAGCCAGATATATAATCATCATGTACCCTACACCGTTCCAGAGTGATACAGTCAGGATCGAGTAAAATGAAAACTTCGGATCCCCTAGCCATTGCTGATCCAAAAACGTGAAGGCCAGTTTCTCGGCCAGCTGTGGCAGAACTTGAGAGAAAATGAACGTCCACATGAAGGCACTGATGATTGTACTGATCATGTTCGGCATGAAGAACAGAGTCCGGAAGAGCCCCTTGCTGCGCGTCCGTGTCTCGATGAACACGGCGAGCAGCAAGGCAATCCCATTTTGCAGAATCAGCATAAACACCACGTACTTGAGTGTGAACCAAAGGGAATTCAGGAAATCGGGATCCTCCTTGAACAATTCAACAAAATTTCCAAGTCCAATAAAGCTGTAATCCTGATTCAAGCCGTTCCAGTCCGTCAAGCTGTAGAACATGCCGCTAAACGTGGGGTACAGCAGGAAAATCGCATAGATGACAAAGGCAGGCGCAGTGAACGCGAGCAGTGACAGATACTTTTTGAATACATTCGTAGCCATAGGTTCTCCCCCTCTTCACTATAAGCAGACTCGTGTAAACGGGGGAACGAAGACCGTTCTGCCAGCCGTTTCATCTGCCTACTTGTTGACTTTGTTGTAGGATTTCCACGCCTTGTCGAGCGCATCGATAACCTGCTGTTGATCCAGTTGACCGGAATAGTAACCTTGCAGTGCTTTGCCTGACTCATCCTTAACAGCTTGAGGAATCGAAGGATCCTGATAGGCTTTGCCTTCATTGACATACTTCAATGCATCATCTACCCATGGGAAGCTTTTGAAGTCATGAATCTTCGCTACCGGATTGAATTTCAGGGCTTCGTAGAATGCACTTGAGTCCTTATCATCGAGAATATAGTTTACAAAGTCGAGTGCAACTTCCTTGTTTTTGCTTGAAGAGGATACCGCCAGTGACGTGGAGGTGCTCAGGTTGATTTTCGTATCATCCGGGTTATCATTGATTGGCAGTGGAGCCACGCCAAAGTTTATTTCCGGATTGGACTTCAGGATGGTCTCCGCGAACCACGGCCCCTGAATCCACATGGCTGCTTTGCTTGTTGCAAAAGCTGCTGATCCATCGTCTCCGCCTACTTCCAGTGCTTTATCCGTACCATTAGCATTCACGAGATCGAAGACATCGAACAATGCTTTCATATCCGCAAATGATCCCTGATCCTGATTCATCTTATCGATGAAGTCCTTGTGCTCCGATTGTGTCAGTGCACCCACGGTAAGCGGCAGGAAGAGCTGCGGGATCCAAGCCTCCTTGTAGGACAGTTCAAATGGTGTAATTCCCGCCGATTTGAGTTTTTCCACGACTGCTTTCATTTCCGTTAATGTCGTTGGTACCTCCAGTCCCTGCTCCTCGAAAATATCCTTGTTATAGAGGTAACCCCATGATAACGTTTCCATAGGGACGGCCACGACTTTGCCTTCCGCATCCATAACGGATGGTTTAACGGAATCGAGTAATTTGTCCACAAAAGGCTGATCGGACAGATCCTCCAGGTAGCCCGCTTTGCTGAATGGCGGGATTTCGTTCACGGCATGAAGCGCGAACACATCCGGAGCATCATTGGAGGCCAGCCTTGTCTTCAGAATCTGCGGTGCATTATCCGCTGGCGGCATCTCCAGTTGTACGTTAACCTCGATGTTTTTCTCGGCTTTCTCCTTGGCTTTGAACTGTTCTATATATTTATCGTAATGTTCTTTCAGCCGCGGCTGTGCTATGAAAACCTTGAGTGACACGGTGCTGCCTGATGCAGACCCTTCTGCCGAACCATCCGTACCTGCATTAGAACCGCAGCCTGCGAGCAACACACTCACCAGTACCGCACTTGCTACGCTTTTCCATACTTTCATCTCTTATGACCTCCCGGTGTGGCTGGTTTGTCTTTCATAGGCCCATTATATCTCACGAAATGAAAGCGCTTCATTGGATAAAATTAGACTCGTTTATTGGATTATTTTAAACCTTAATCCAACCTTGGATTCTGCAGACCAGCCTCTCCTTTCCTCATCTCCCCAGGCGAAATTCCGAAATGCTTCTTGAATACCCGGTAAAAATAAGATACATCCTCATAGCCTGCCATCTCTGCAATATGCTTGAATGGAATCTGCTCGTCCAGCACCCATTCCCTGGCTCTGGTCATGCGCAGCTGTACAACGTAGTCCGTCACGGTCAAGCCGTATTCTTTCTTGAACATCTTGCTCAAATACTCCTTGCTGACAAAAAAGATCTGAGCCAGCTGCTCCAGCGTAATCAGCTCCATGCAATGGTGCTCAATGTGATGCTTCACCTCATCCAGATTCAGCTTGTTTTTGAACTTGCGCTGGGCAATCAATTGCTCCAAAGCCTGGTAATACGGCGCAGATACCCAGTCCACAGCCGAAGATATGGATGCCAGTGAGACAGAAGGCGGCAGCACGGCCGCAGAAGGCTGGTCACACAGCCCATTGGAAACACACAGCTCACCCATTAGTGTCTGCAATTCATATGCTATCCGTCCAAGCTGCTGGGGCCTCTGAATTAGGTTGATCTCCAACCTGTGCTCCAACTGCTGGAACAATTCACGCAGCCCTTGTACATTCAGATCATTGAAACGCAGGCGTACCTGCTGCTGGAACAGTGCAAACTCTCCGGAAAAGGCGGCTGGGTAAGGTTCCCAGAACTCCGGCCCAGATTCAGCCTTTTCCAATTCCCTTTTACATTTGGCAAGAACCGCATTCAATTCATCCGGATTCACTGGCTTCAGCAGATAATCCGTGGCACGATGGCGAATCGCATGTTTGGCATAATTGAAATCATCATATCCACTGACCACAACCACCTTGATGTGCGGAAACTGCCCGCTTAATGTCTGCAGCAACTCCACACCATCTATACCCGGCATTCGCATGTCCGTAATGATAATATGGGGCTGATGCTGTTCAATCAAGCGAATGGCCTCTTCGCCATCCTCCGCCTCTCCTGCTACAGTCATGCCGAGCGTCTCCCATTCGCCGAGACTGCGCAGTATATCCCGATTCCACGGCTCATCGTCCACCAATAACACTCTGTAATGTTCCTTGTTCACCCAGTTTCGCCTCCTGTGTCGCAGGGAATGACAACCGTAACCCTTGTTCCCTGGCCTTCTCCACTCTCCATCTTCATGCCGTATGCAGGCCCAAAGTGCATCACGATTCGCGATGCTGCATTGATCAGTCCGATGCTGGTGCCTGAATTCCATACCCTGTCTCCTTGCCTTGACAGCCGGGACAACCTCGATTGAATCTCTGCCAGCGTGCCCGCATCCATGCCAACTCCGTTGTCACGAATGCAAATGATGACTTGCTCGTCCTCGCGGGTAACTTCGATTTCAAGCCTCCACTCACCCTGCTTCTTCTCCAGCCCATGTACAAATGCATTCTCCACGATCGGTTGCAACGATAATTTGGGAATGTAACAATTCCCCAGGCCTTCATCGACGTCCAAGGTATATTCTAACCTGCTGGCAAAACGCTGCTTCTGGATCAACATGTAATGTTCAAGCTGATCGAGTTCAGCCTGCAGCGGTACCAGACCATCTGGTGCACGTACAATGTAGCGGAACATTTCGCTGAGGGCACGAATAACCCGATAACTGTCCGCGGGTTTTTGGGAGTACACCATGCCACCAATCATCTGCAGCGTATTTTGCAGAAAATGCGGGTGAATCTGTGATTGCAGAGCCTTGAGCTCTGCTGTACGTTTTTCTAGATTCATATGGTAATTTTCACGGATATGCTCTCTGATCCGGCTTGCCATCCCGTGCAGATTTTTCTCAAGCAAGCCAATCTCATCGACCCGTCCACTGCGCACCAATTCCTTATCCTTGATCAGCTGGATGCCCTTCATGGAATTCGCCAGTCTCACGATGGGCTTCGACGTTTGCCATGCAAGGAATGCTGCCAATCCTATGGAAATCAGCGTAGCCAATCCGCCAACCACAAGTCCATACTTCATTGTTGCCAGCGCACTTTCATTAATGACATGGTCAGGGACAACTTTGATTAGACGCAACCCGGACGGATCTATCGAATGGTAGAATACATATTCCTTCGCAGTCCGAATGAAACCGGAGTTATTATTCGTCTGTGCAAGCTTCTCCAACGCTTCTGCCGATGGTTGTATCTCCTTGTTCGGCTGATAGACAGGATGGCCCGTCCCATCAGCAATGTAAGCCGAGTACTCGCCCCGGCTGTCCAGTAGCTCCAGCGTCTGATCGAATTCGGCCCACTTGATCTCCAGACTGATCGCCCCAATCTGCGCCTGATCTTCAAAGCGATTCATACTGCGGGTCATATGGAATTTCTCCGAATCGTTAGAATCATTGATAATGGTGAAGTCCTTATGCTGATCGAAAAGTTCATGATAGCCAGCCGGAACATCGTTGACCGTTCGGATCCGGCTTTCCATCGAATTGAATGTGAACAGCGTGTCCAATTCCTTCAGGTAAAGCTCGACACCAAATACGTAATTGCCAGCTGAATAATATACGCTGTTCAGCATGTTGAATACGGCCTTCTGTTCATCAAACCGGCTGGCAGCCGGTGCTTCCATGTTCAGCGCCAAATACTGATGAAGCTCATCACTGATCTGAATGGAATAGATAATATTGTTCATCCGGGCAAACTGTTCTCCCAAATACACCGAGGCCCAGTTCATGTTGGCCCGATTGGTTTGCATAATTTCCTCCTCCATGGAAGATCGGGCATTCTCAGCTGCCATCGCGGTCATGGCAATGACCGGCAGAACCGCCAACAAGGTCATCGTCAGAATCAGCTTATTGCGAATGCTGCGTTTGAACGGATCTGTAAGCTTCCGGTAGAAGTCGGTAAACATGATACATCCACTCCCAGGCTTTAAATAAGACAAACGCCCTGGCATAAGCTGCAAGGGCGCTTTGATCTTGGTATCCTTTTTATATCATTGGAGTAAGGGTTGTCAATTCATTTATGATTTCCCATTATTGCTCAATGATTCGTATTCCCCAAGGTTCCAGTTCGATGCTCTGTTCTCCGGCCACCACTGCCCCGGACAGAAGCTCCATCCCTTTTCCATGCGGGTTCACGAATGTGACCGCCTGATCGGAGTAGTTGAAGTAGTAGCGAATCGTATTCCCCTGATCATTCATACCTGTCTTCACGATGAGTGGGAAGGCAAGTTCCTGGTCGGCTCCCCATATTCCGGCTTCTTTCATAACACGCTCCAGCACCTTGCGGATCACGGCTGAACTGGTATAGCAGCCCACATAGGTTACCTTGCCTTTGCCATAGACATTCTCGGTGATCGCTGCATATTTGCCCCAATGAGGATGTTCATACCAGGCGAGCACGTCTGCTGTGGTCGGTGTAATCAGTTCCATCCAGGTATGAACCTGGTTCTGCTCCTCCCCAACCTGGAATGGATCATCACGGAGGCTAACCTTTTTCGGTTCTACGAAAAGATTGTAACTGATGCCACAAGCTTCGCTAATAATCCCTGGTTGGCGGGTAGAGCGTACCTTGATATGTTCGTTGGCGAATCCGCTTTTGAAGGAATACACCACATGCCCGCCGTCCTGGGCAAATTGGTTCAACCTCTCCAGCAATGCATCCGAAGCCGCATACAATGCCGGTACAACAATGACATCATAGCCTTTATAACTTTCAACTGACGGATCGATCAGATCACAGCCAATGTTCATCTTGTACAATTCGTCATACATCCAGCGCACCACGTCGTTGTAGTTTTTGTCACTGGTAAAATTAAATCCAAACCACTTGATTGACGTCAGAGCCTCATTGCTGAACAATACGGCAACTCGGTTCGTTTTTTTCAAATTAACGAGCTGCGGGCTTAGTCTTGCAAAATCGCTCCCAATCGTTTTGGCCTCATCATAAACCGGGTTCGGTTCAAAATCGTGACTCAGCAGGCCTTTCCAGTAGGTTTCGAATGAGTTGTGTAACGAATGCCAGTGCCAGTAAGCGACCATGTTCGCTCCGGAAGCCAGATGGCTGAACGCCTGCAAACGGAGCTGTCCCGGATAGGGAACCCAGTGCCAGAATGCCTGCGCTTCAGTCTCCAGTACGAGATAGTTCGATTGCTTAGTTGAACGCGCCACGTCACCGCCGAATGAAATCTCAATGCCTGTCAGATCATCCTGGGAAGGATGGTAGATATCCACACTCGTGATGTCAAAAGGTTTGGATGCGGCAAAATGATCCACATCTCCCTGAATGCCGTACGAATATCCGCGCCAATCAAAGTCAAAGTTCTGGGTGACAAACTGGCCAGCCTGTTTGTATTCGTTCACGATCCCGACTTGCCACGCGAGAAAGTTTGTTACGAGCAGCCGCTGAAATTTGGCAAATTCGGCGCCGAGGCTGCCATTGATCGTCCCCACAACCGAAGGGAAGTCCTCCCAGCTATTGATGCGGTTGCTCCAATAATCGAGACCAAATTCCTTGTTTAGCTCATCCAGTGAGCTGAACTTGTTCCGCATATATTTGACGAATTGCAGTTGTACATTATCTCCGGCTGTATTGTAATGCTTCGTTTCATTATCGGTCTGATAGCCAATTACAGCGGGATGTGTGCTAACCCGGGAGATGAGCCTGCGGATAATGCGTTCAGCATAAAACAGATAGGTTGGATGTGTAATATCCATAATCTGGCGTGCACCGTATTTCCCTGGTCCCTGTACGGTAGTTGCCAAAACATCCGGATGTTCCTTGACCATCCAGGTGGGAACAGCATACGTTGGTGTGCCAACGATAACCTGAATTCCCGCATCATGCATGGCATCCAGTACACGATCCACGGAGGAAAAATCAAATACGCCATTTTGCGGCTCATGCGTACTCCAGGTCGATTCGGCGATACGCACAACATTAATCCCCGCATCCTTCATCATCTGAATATCCTTGTCCAATCTTTCATAGGGCATATATTCATCGTAGTAGGCTACTCCGTATAACAACTTGTTCATCTTCATATCTCCTTCTCTGCACTGAACTCAAATGTGATTCAAGCTATAGTTCAATTCCACAAATGTTAGCGTTTACATCATTGTCCATTCAAGTGTACTGTTATTGGAAACGACCTGCTTGGTTAAACCGATTATAATGAAGTATACTCAAGGTGCCGATTGCACAAAACGAGATATTTTTACCCTTTTCCGAGGTGAATGTATATGGATATCCGATCACAGTTAAGAGAAATGCCACATCATCCGCTGGCCCACTGGTTGCCCATCATTGACTGTAACATCAAGTTTTTTGGCGCACACAGCCAGCAGGTACCCCATGGCTGGACCATGCCGGAAGAATCCCATCCGGGATTCGAGATCATGCTGATTTTAAAAGGGACCCAGGCAAGTATAATTCATGGTTACACCTATACTGTTGAAGAGGGAGATATTCTGTTGATTCCCCCGGGATTCAAACATACCAATCAATGTGTTTCCGCAGAGGGCATGACGTATTTCAGCGCCCATTTCCATGTGGACGATCCGGTCTTCACCCTCAAGCTGATGTCACGGCATAGTGGTATCTATGAGGCGGGTACAGAGCACAATCTCCAGATGCGTGCTGTATTGGAGAACTGGATGGGCATGATCAAAACATCTGAGCCCTACACATCTACGGACAAATTTGTCATGCAAGCGCGCATGTTCGAACTGTTCGCTCTCCTGTCCCAGGCAACCGACCAGGAACCGCTACCTGTCCTATCCGGTGATGGGCCGAATACTCCGGCACCCTCTGCAATGCACTACGCAGGGGCCATCGCAGAGGCCATCAAACAAGCCTTTTACGCACAGCTTCGAAGCAAGGAAGGCCATGCTTCCACCGTGAAAGTGGAACAGATCATATCCTCCTTTGGCATCAGCCCAGGGTACGGCCTGCAGATCTTTCGCAAAGTATACGGGCAATCTCCACGAGCCTATCTGTCGAGTCTGAAGCTGCAGGAGGCCAAGTTCATGATTGAACAACCGGAACTCTCTCTCGGACAAATTGCATGGAAGCTGGGCTATACCCACCTATCCCACTTCAGCAGGCAATTCAAACGCTGGACAGGCCAGAGTCCGCTTCAATATCGGAATACCCTGCAGGAGACATCTTTCGATGTCAGCCAGAGACACCATGGTTGGCCTGTTGAATTAGAGTAAGGATGCTACAAAATCTACATGAGACATGGGCTGCATGCTGAAATATGATGATCGATTCACATGCTCGGCGGAAGGTTGCCCACCAGGTTCCGATAATCCTGCATGGTGTTCATATTGATTAACTGTGCTGCTGCATCCTGGACCCCTGCTCTTTCCAGATCCTCTGCTTCCACATACCGGCACCCAACCTCATCCAGCCAGCGAGTGACCCGCAATCGGTCTTCGATCAGGCACTGTTCGAGGCTGGGAAGTACATCAATATGATAAATGCCTACCAGTGGATGGACCCGTCCTTCCAGACGCGGCACGATCGCCCGATGTGTCTTGTCCGATGCGGCTAACCGTTGCAATGTGGTAAATAAGGAGGGCTGGACCAAAGGCATGTCGCAGGCACAGACCAGATTCCACTCGGTCTCCGATGCTTCAAGTGCGGCATGCAGGCCGGCCAGCGGTCCCTTTCCAGGGTAACCATCCTCAACACACGTATAACCTAGCGCTTGATAAGCACCCACATTGGGTCCGGCAGCAACGATGACACGGGATACTGCAGGAGCTATAGCCGAAGCCACATGCTCCAGCACAATGGAGCCATCCAGAGTCAGCAGTGCCTTGTTGGAACCCATCCGGCTGGATAAGCCCCCTGCCAGTATAATGCCAGTCCATTCCTTCATGTCCACGGTTATCACCCCTTCCGGCTCTCATATAATAAACTTATTCTATACATTGAATCCCCTTTCAACAAATGATACATTGTAGAATATTGATTCTGAAAGGAATGGCTCTATTTGGACAGATATGCACCCGGAAGAGGCAATCCCTCTTTGGTTTCGCTGAAGCTATATAACTTTTTCATATATGGAGCCATCTCCATCTTCGCTGGCTTCCTCCAATTGTATCTGCAGGAGATCGGCATGACCAAGCTGGAAATCGGCAGTCTGATGGCCATCGGCCCCTTTGTCTCTTTATTTGCCAATCCGTTCTGGGGCTTCTGGAGCGACAAGTCCCGCAATATTCGCATCATCCTGATGATGATGATGGGGGGCACCTTCGTGCTGGCCCAAGCGGTCTTTCATGCGCCGACCTATGCCTGGATCTATGGAGCCATGATTTTCTTTTATTTCTTCCAAAGTCCATTGTTTGCCCAAACCAACAGTCTTATTCTCGGGTATATCGATGGGACCACGCAGAAATTCGGTACATTCCGGCTGTGGGGTTCCCTCGGCTGGGCTCTGACTGCGGCAGCTGCTGGACCGCTTATCGACCGATTGGGTGTCGGCAGTGTTTCGATTGTGTTTGCCTGCTTGATTATCATTGCATTTGCGTTTGCCATGTTTCTGCCAAGGCAGCCGATTGCGTCAGACACTCCTGTAGTGACCTTCCGCCGTTTCGGCAGAGTGATG
This sequence comes from Paenibacillus sp. 7523-1, assembly GCF_002276415.1. Classification (NCBI taxonomy): domain Bacteria; kingdom Bacillati; phylum Bacillota; class Bacilli; order Caryophanales; family Paenibacillaceae; genus Paenibacillus; species Paenibacillus sp. 7523-1. Next base: position 116,593 of record NZ_NPBR01000013.1, read on the forward strand.
TTCAATCCGTATTTCATGACATTTATCGGACTGGGTGTACTGGTGTCGGTTCCTAATGCGATGAACAGTACATTTATGTCCCTCTATATAACAGAGATGGGCGGAAACAAACAGATGGTCGGGTGGGCCATCTTCACCTCATCCATTCTTGAAGTGGGTGTGTTCCTGCTGCTGGATCGCTTCCTGAAACGAAAAATGAGCATGCTGCTTGCAAGTCTCGTGCTCGTCAGCCTGTTATTCGCCGTTCGTTGGCAGCTGATGGCCGAGGCCGTTAATCCCCTGGAGATTGTATTTATCCAGCTGATGCATTCCATTACGTTTGGCGGATACTTCTATGTCGGGACCCAGCTGACCATGCTATTTATTCCGAGACCTTATCGTTCCTCTGGCCAAGCTGTGTATACGATGGCCTGGGGCGGTATATCCGGTGTCATTGCCGGCTTGTTCGGCGGCTGGTTATTCCAGAGCTTCGGTGCCGAGGTCATGTATAACATTGGCGTCTTCTTCTCTCTTATTGGTGCAGCAGGCTTTGGCGTCATGTGGCTAATCAATCGCAGAAATGGCTACCAGCCTATTGTGCTGACTGAAATGGGAAGCATGGATGAGGACGGATAATGGTTTGTTTCACAGAGGTTGAACCTTTGGAGCTACACTAGGCCACTGCGTGGACAGAACAATCTTCGATCGCTGTTATTCCCGGATTATTTGATTCCCTTTTTCAGAGGGTAAAATCACGGTGATAACGTATGCTTTCGAAGTGCTTTCTTGCAGAAAGCTTGCAGCGAACGCTTCGCTTCTCCAGCTTTATTCTGTCCTCTCCGTTATGGTGTATATAAAAACTTCAAAATAAGAAAACAAAAGATTATGGAAAAAGGGAAGTAAGAAAAAGGGCGTCTCCACGCAGCTATTGCGCGGAGACGCCCTTTGTTTTATTTCATGTATCTTATGCCTTCGGCAGTTGGAACGAGCTTTTCAGCGATACGACCCGGTTGAATACAGGGCGGCCTGGCTCCGAATGCTTCGGATCCACACTGAAGTAACCATGGCGGAAGAACTGGAATTTATCCTGTGCTTTCGCCTCCTGCATCTCTTGCTCCACATACCCGTGAACAATCTCAAGGGAATTCGGATTCAATTGATCCAGGAATGTTTTTTCCGGTTGCTCTTCCACGATCTCAGCTCCGGCTACTTCCGGTTCTACATCAGCATCCGGTGCTTCTGCCAAGATCAATGGCTCATACAGACGGAATTCAGCAGGTACCGCTTGAGTCGCTTCTACCCAGTGAATCGTACCTTTAACTTTACGGCCTGTGAAGCCACTGCCGCTCTTCGTCTCCACATCATAGGTACAATGAATCTCGGTCACATTGCCTTCAGCGTCCTTGATCACATCATTACATTTGATGAAGTACGCATGTTTCAATCGAACCTCATTACCAGGGAACAGACGGAAGTACTTGTTCGGCGGATTCTCCATGAAGTCATCTTGCTCAATGTAAATCTCGCGGGAGAATGGAATTTTACGACTGCCCATCTCCGGATTTTCCACATTGTTCTCTGCTTCCAGCCACTCCACTTCCCCTTCAGGGTAGTTGGTGATGACTACTTTCAGCGGGTGCAGAACGGCCATGGTGCGCGGAGCTTTCAGCTTCAGATCCTCACGGACAAAGTGTTCCAACGTTTGCAGGTCAATAACGCCCTGACTTTTCGAAATACCTGTCTCGAATACAAAATCACGAATCGCTTCCGGTGTGTAACCCCGGCGACGGAGACCTGAAATCGTTGGCATGCGCGGATCGTCCCATCCATCCACATGTCCTTCGTCCACAAGCAATTTCAGTTTCCGTTTGCTCGTTACCATCTGGGACAGGTTCAGGCGACCGAATTCATACTGATGCGGCTGACTCTCCATCTCACATTCAGCGATTACCCAGTCATAGAATGGTCGTTGATCTTCGAATTCCAGGGAACAGAGGGAATGTGTCACACCTTCAATGGCATCTTCCAGCGGATGAGCAAAGGCATACATCGGATAGATACACCATTTGTCCCCAGTGTTGTGATGGTGTGCATGAGCGATACGGTAGATGACCGGATCACGCAAGTTAATATTAGGTGAAGCCATATCGATCTTCGCACGAAGCACTTTTTCTCCATTTTGGAACTCGCCTGCGCGCATCCGTGCGAACAGATCCAGGTTCTCTTCGACAGTACGATCACGATACGGACTGTTCTTGCCCGGTTCGGTCAGTGTGCCGCGCATTTCCCGAATTTCATCGGCGCTTTGGTCATCGACGTAGGCCTTTCCTTTTTGGATCAGCAGGACAGCACGATTGTACATCTCGTCAAAATAGTCGGAGGCAAAACGTTTTTCGTTCCACTCAAAGCCGAGCCATTTGACATCCTCCTGAATGGATTGTACGTATTCCACATCTTCCTTCACCGGGTTTGTGTCGTCAAAACGCAGGTTCGTCTTGCCGCCAAATTCAGCGCCCAGCGTGAAGTTGATCCAGATGGCCTTGGCATGGCCAATATGCAGATAACCGTTCGGTTCCGGAGGAAAACGGGTAATGACTTCCTGGACTTTTCCTGACCGGAGATCTTCGGTAATAATATTTTTGATAAAGTTAGGAGGGGTTGTACGATTGTCCACAGGTATCAAACCTTTCATGAATTGATTGGAGCTTTCAGAAATTACAAAGTGTTTCATCTAAATATACCTTTAACGAGGGACGAGTTCAATAAAGAACGGCACCAAAGTCCGGATTGCCTGTATACAAGATAGGCCAAAAACCATTTTGACGGGTTCGCACGAATCATGTAGCATGATAGTAAAAACAAAATATAGGGAGGGATTCCCACTTGAACACGCTGAAACTGACCAAAGAACAGCAGGATGAAGCCATTCGCACGATCCAGTCGTATTTCCAAGAGGAACGCGGCGAAGAACTTGGCGACCTGGCCGCTTGGGGGGTGCTCGATCTGTTTATGACGAAGCTCGCTCCCTACATATATAATCAGGCTCTCGGTGATGCTCGCACCACTGTGAATCAACGCATGGCCTCCATGGAAGAAGATCTGTTTGCTTTGGAGCGCAAACTGCCCTCTGCTTCCCGCTAAACCACTACTTATAAAGAAAGAAGGTTGCACTCATGTTTACCTATTCATTGGATGAATATACCGAACTCCGTCCACTCTCTATAGAGCACACGAAGCCGCTGTTTGAACTTACGGATCGTTCCCGCGATCAATTGAGGCACTGGCTTCCATGGGTGGACCATGTCACCGAAATTGAACATACCTCAAGTTTCATTAATAACGCACTGAAGCAGGCTGCCGAGAACGGAGGCTTCACCGCAGGTGTATGGCTGAAGGGCGAGCTCGCTGGCATTATCGGATTCCACGAGATTAACTGGACCAATCGTTCGGTAAGCATTGGATACTGGCTTGGCAAGGGCTTTGAAGGACAGGGACTCATGACCAGCGCTTGTCGTGTTCTGGTCGATTATGCTCTGGTCACCCTGGACCTGAACCGGGTCGAGATTCGTTCAGCAACGAACAACAAGCGCAGCCGCGCCATCCCTGAGCGTCTTGGATTTGTCCTGGAAGGCGTTATTCGTCAGGCAGAGAAACTGCCTAAGGGATACGTCAATCATGCCGTGTACGGCATGCTGCAGCATGAATGGGAGCTTTTACGCTAACCCGCATACATATGGATACAACATGGAATGCCCCTACCTGCACGAAGCTACCTTCATGCAGGTAAGGGGCATTTTGGATTGGGCCGACAAATTCAACTTTTACTGCCCCTTAAGGTCATTTTCAGCCTCTCTTCATCCTGGATGCCTAAGATAACGTTGTGGGTTCTTGGCCCATACCATACACAACTATACTGAGAAAGAGGATGATCGCTGATGAAGAGAAGCAGAACATCAAGAACCATGATGATTACCAGCACGATGGCTTTGACGATCGCACTTGGCGGAGGATGGTTTGCAAACACCACCGCGAGTGCTGATCCTGCTGCAGGCACTTCCGCTCAGAAGAAAAATGCCAGCCCCGCAACGAATTCACATACATCAAAATCATCAAAATCCATAAATGTTAACAAGGGAGCCGGGCATGGCCGATACACCGATGAACTGGTCTCCGCCCTCGGCGTGACAGCAGACGAGCTGAAGGAAGCCCGCAAGGCAGGCAGCACGATTGCCGAGATTGCTGCCAGCAATCATGTGGACGCGCAGACTGTAGTCGACAAGCTAGTCGCTGCCGGGAAGAGCGACCTGCAGCAGCAGCTGTCTGACGGGAATATTACACAAAGCCAGTATGACAAACGGATAGCCGGCCTGAACGAACGGGTCACGGACTTGGTAAACGGCGTATTGCCGGAAGCACGACAAGGTTCCAGAGGCAAGCGTGGCGAGGCATCAGGAACTGAATCCGATTCGGGCAGCTCAGACGAATCCACCAGCACGAACAGCACGGATCAAGCCTGATGGATCGTGCCAGCTCGTTTGCATGATTCTACATGTTTTTGATCAAAAACCCTCTGTCTTCACCTATGGTGTGACAGAGGGTTCTACATCGTTCCTATATATAACCGGAACTCTTCATACAAATTACCTTTCCATCTTAGAGAGCTCGTACCATCCCGCCATCCACCACTAGCGAAGTGCCAGTAATGTAAGTATTGGCCCCGGATAACAGGAACACAACGGCTTTGGCGAACTCTTCAGGCTGACCGTATCGTCCCAGAGGGATTTCCTTGCGGAACTGTTCGGCTACCTCTTCTTCACTAATTCCATTCTGCTCTGCGCGGGCTGTGTCGAGTTCACGTATCCGATCTGTTCCGATTCGTCCGGGTGCCACCGTATTGATCAGAATCCCATAAGGGGCAAGCTCCTGTGACAACGTCTTCGCCAGACCAAAGACACCCGTGCGGAACGTGTTGGACAGAATCAGCCCCGGAATGGGCTGTTTTACCGAAGTTGAGGCAATATTCACAATATGTCCGCCGTTGGTCTTCATATAAGGGAGGGCCCCCCGAATCATACGTACATAGCTCATCACATTCAACTCAAATGCACGTTCCCAATCCTCATCTGTCAATGATTCAAAGGTTCCCGAAGGAGGACCGCCAGAGTTATTCACCAGAATATCAATCTGCCCGAACAGCTCCCCTGTCTTATGGATTAATGCGTTAATGTCTTCCTTGCGTGTAACATCCGTTACGCAGTATTCAACGCATCCTCCGCCGTCCAGTTCCAGCAGTTCTTGCTTGACGGCTGCGAGCTTCTCCTCGTTCCTGCTCGCAAGCATCACGTCTGCCCCTTCTGCGGCCAGCTGTGCTGCCACCGCCTTGCCCAGTCCCTGACTGGATGCCAGCACCAGCGCTTTTTTACCCCGAAGTCCCATATCCATTATATTGTTCCTCCTTCGTCATCGAACTATCGCTCAGTCCGGATAAAATAACTCATGAGAATATCGTCCACATACTTCCCGGCGATATAAAATTCCGACACCAGTCGGCCCTCCGTCTCAAATCCACATTGGGTATAAAAAGCGATCGCACCCGGATTGCTCGACAGCACGCGAAGACGCAGCTTATGAATCCCCTGTTCACGAGCATATTCTTTCATGGCATGCATCAGGGACGTGGCCACGCCACTGCGCCGGTCATTGGGATGGACAGCAATATTAATCTCGTAGACATGACGATTGACAGGCATCCCCGTAGGCGGATAAAAGCCCACATAGCCGCAGACCCGTTCTCCCTGAACGGCAACCAGCTGGCTGCCGGGTGGACAATGCTGCAGAAATTGCTGTCTGGACTTCCAATGGAATGGCGCTGGAGAGGTATGTATGTCCCACACGAGAGCATCCATTTCCATTAGTTGGGGTGCATCCTTCATCTCGGATGGCCGAATTTTATACGTTTGACGGGTAAGCATCGCATTTCAACCTTTCATACAGGTAATTACATTATTACAGCGCGTTGCATGGCCCTTGGATTATAGCTGATAGATGCCACTAGCGCATTTTTCTCATTTGATTCTATTGTAGCACAGCCCTAAGTCCGAGCTAAAATGGGGATCTCCCCTTAACCTTTACGTTACGTCATCGTTTATACTGATTATCATGAAGGAGGTGCGGCCATTGAATATCAAAGAGGCGGCAGGCAGGCTTGGCATATCCCCCAGAGCGATCCGTTTTTATGAGGAAAAAGGATTAATTCTTCCCGCCAAGCAGGCCAGTAATGGATACCGGAGCTACACGGAAAATGACATCTGGCGGCTTCAGACGATTGCCGCACTGCGGGAGATCGGCATGTCACTTCAGGATATTACTCAGGCGCTCGGTGAGATTGATCAAGGCAACCAGCAGCGTCTGGAGGAATATCTGGAGCTGCAGCAGGCCGTCATGTATGCCCAGTGGATTGAACTGAAACGCATGCTGGATACGACCCAGCGCATGATTGATCTCAATCGTCAGGACGGGCCGCTGGATGTTAGCCATCTCCATGAGCTCGCAGACAGTTCACGCCGCCTGCGGGAAGCACGCCAGAACTGGCATGATCGTTGGAACTATGATACCCAGGCAGCTATCCATGATGAGCGTGTTCACGCCAAGAGCGGCAGCATCCCTGCATCTTCCCCATCTTTCCCGGAAGAAGCCGGCAGCATGCCTTATAACGAATCCAGGGACGCCTTAGAACACCAGGATACCAATAAGGCCCCATCGTCTTCCTTTTATCTATATCACAACTATGACGAGGCGCTGGAACAGACTGCGAATTGGATCTCCCCTGTTCCCGGTGAACACGGACTCGATATCGGAACAGGTACAGGCAATCTTGCAGGCAAGTTATTGGAACGCCAAGCCATCATGACAGGGATTGACCAGTCCAGAGAAATGCTGCGCACATGCCGTACCAAGTATCCCGGGATGCATGTGAAGCTGGGGAACTTCCTTGCGCTGCCTTTTGCCGATCATACCTTTGATTTTCTTGTATCCAGCTTCGCCTTCCATCATCTGAGTCCGGACCAGCAGCAGCTGGCACTGCAGGAGATGCAGCGGGTATTAACCCCGCGGGGACGAATCTGTCTAACCGATCTCATGTTTGCGGACGCACTTCACCGCGAAGCTTATATAAGACAAGCTGAGGCAGATGGAAACGGTGAGCAGCTGCTTGCCATAAGAGAACGCCATTTCCCCCTGCTGGATGAATTAACCGGGTGGCTTGAGATGCATGGCTACGTTACAAAATACGTTCGTCACAATGAGCTGCTGCATACGATGCTGGCGGTTCCGCTGCGTTGATAAAGGTGATCGGCCAGCGCGCTCTCCACATAAGACACAGGCCGTGGACCATTGTCTCTTACTTATATAGAAAAAGGCCATCCTGCCTGTTAAGGAGGATGGCCTTTTCATTACACTCAAGCATCAAGCTATAAGGAGTGAGTTACATATAAATATCAACGATGGTACGGTCCGAAGTACGCAGCTGTCTGAACTCATCCAGTGAGATGCAGACTCCGCCCTGACGGTAACGGTTCGCTGTAACTTCTGTGCGGATCTCCTTACCGTTTACGGTTATACGGTTAACCGATCCTTCGTTCAGGTGATAGATGAACGTTACCGGTTCACCTGCATATTCAAACTCGAATTGCATGCCGTCCAGCTCGGCTGGCAGGACAGGGTCAATGACCAGATCTCCACCTTCCTGACGGATACCGAGTGCATTCGAGATCAGCTGGTTCATGTAGATCCCAGGGCCGCTGGAGTAGATTCTCCATCCACCCTTCACCTGCACGGTACCTTTGCGCAATTGATCAAAATGCTCCTGCGCCTCATAACGCGTGTTGAATTTGCCGTCGGAACTGCTGAAGTACGCATTGGCCTGACGGATCTCTGCGTTAGGCACAACCTCACCTATTCCAACCGGATTGATCATCGCGAGTCCATTCCATACCTGATCGGTCTTACCGAGCTTGGCCATCGCTTCCACATAGCGAATATGGGCGTGTACGTACTGCAACCCAATCTCGCGTCCGAAGTTGGATGCCTGTTCTGCCCGCTTGAAGTGGCTGCTTACACCGCCGGCATACTGAGCCGGACGATTCATCAAGCGCACGCCATCCGGGCACAGGAAATGCTCGCGAATCAGTGCATAATGCGATTCAGCTTGTTCTGCCGTAAGCAATTCACCGATCATGCTGCGTGTCATAGGCAGCAGACGATACTGAATGCCTGTCTCTGTATCGGTCGGATGCAGCATCAGCTTCGCCTGATCCGCGTCCTCCATGTACACAAAGCCCGGAATAACATCGGTTCCCAGCATGTAACGGTTGAAGTCTTCACGGATACCCTGAGCCAGAACTTCAAGCTCCTCAGCGAAGGAAGCATCCTTGTATTTCAAAGCGTGTGACAGCACGTTGACGGATTGATACGTCAGAGCTACCGTCCAGCTGCTCACCATAAACTGCTTGAGCTGTGCATTGGCTGGCTGCAGGGTATCGTCCCAGTCCCCATCGCCATAGGAAGACAGGAACGTATCGTGCAGGAAGTGCGAACGAATGTATTCGATCTCTTTCTTCGCATGATCCAGTACGGTTGCTGTGTCTTCCGTGAATCCGAAGCTGTGTTTGACGGTGTAAGGCACCTTCTCATCCAGAATCGCATAGTCACGCGTCGCCGTCAGATAGTCTGCCAGCACTTTCAGCGGCCAGACGATGATATCGCCGTGACTCTCTTCCTGTTGAATGGCAAAGTATTTGTCAAACATGAACCATTGCGGCCAGTTACCGTCATCCTCGTATTGATGCGTGTAGACCATTTTGATGATGTCGCGTACCTGCTCGTATTTTTGAGTAGCCATGAAGTATTCAACCGGACCCTGACATACGTCCCGTGTACCCCATGCTGCGCCGCCGTATTGCTCCAGACCGTGAGGCACGGAATAATGAACCAGCATGTTGTGTGTGTACCACCAGGCCAAGGCATTCACTTTGAACAGATCCTCAGCGCGCTGACCTTCTCCGCGGGACAAACGGAAGCCATTCATTACACCCGCGAAGAATTCGCGATAAGCCTGTACTTCCTCTTCAAATGTAAGAGTTGATCCAGCTTCATCAGCTTGGCCTTCCAGTACACCCTGCACTTTAAGCGTCCATTCTGCACTCTCTTCCAGGCTAAGCGTAACGAGCGAAGCAGATCCACTGCGAATACCACTTGCCAGCAGCGTCTCGTCGCCTGCGTTCATCGAAGCACCTTCTACAGACATGCGATATTGCAAGTCAGGATATGTGCCGACACTGATTGCTTTTGGGTCTGCTTTGAAAACCAATGTATTACCATCCTGCATCATGTGCAGTGGATATTCGTATTCGTTCACGTTCATTGTGATCTGGTTGGTTACCAGATAGCGATAGGCTTTACCGCTTGTAGAACGTACATTCATGCTCACTTCGGTTGTGTGTGCACCTGTATAGTTCGTTACGATGATTGTATCGGATTCAGTTTTGTACATCCAGCGCACATAGTTGAAGCCAATTTCGAACAATGACGGCATTGTGAGCAGACGATATTGACCCTCCATCTCTACGTAAATGCGTTGTCCGGCAGTCTTCGGTACGTTCAGTGCATTGCGGGCGTTACTGATCATTTTGTTAAAATTGGTGTTGCCGATAACCAACTGCGAGTTGAAGATACCGTACATATAAGATGTTGTTGTAATAACCGGTGCTCCAAGCTTCACGTTGCCACCGCTCATCAGGATATGACCGTGAGGACGCTCCACCAGCAGTTCCTTGGCTTTCAGCACGATATGTTCGTAACTACCTGTGAAGAAGGACAGGAGTGAACCCTCATTACGCTCTTCCTGATGACGATCAGGGAACAGGTTCTTGATTTCTTCTTCCGTCATGTCCAGTGCCACAAGCGGCTCGCCCAGGCTGGAAGACAGCTTCACTTGCTCGAGTGTTTCACCGTTCTGAACTTCGAGTTTCTGTACAGCGTCCCAAGCCGCAGTCACTTCATCTGCATACTCCAGTGCGGAAATGCCTTCTGGATGATTGGACTTCGCCAGTCCATAGAAGACAACCTCAGCTTCCCCGTTCAGGTTCAGCAGCTCGGATTGCAGCGCCGTATATGCGAACTCATATTGATAAGTCTCATTAGCCAGAGTTTTACGGCTGAGACTTTCCGGTTCGTTGGTTTCCTTGTAGGACAGACCGAAGAACTGGAAGCCATCTGTAGAGTAACCGACCGCCTTGGTCAAAGAACCCTGCTGCATATATGGGAATGCGCCGCCCTGAGGCTGGTTTTGACGGGAACAAACGACATATCCCTTCGCTCCATCTTCAAAGACAGTATGGTCAATATACTGTGACAGATAGGCCTCGTTGCTGCGTACCGCACCCGGATCAGCCAGTCCAATATCCTGTCCGTAGACGATATCCACTCCGTTATGCTGCCCTTTCAGCTTGACATCCCAGAACCAAACGCCTTGCGATGTTGCCGTGAACACGACCTGATAACCGATGCCTTGTTCCTTGCCTTCCAATGGAATGCTGCCTTCCCAGATCAGTTGATTGTCTGGCTGAGTCTTGCTTGTAATCACCTTACTGTTCGAACGTGCACCCAGCAGCGGGAAAGAGCTAATGTTCTCGCCCTCATGTACTCGCAGGTACAGATTGTTCAGAGATCCATCGATCTGGTTGCTTAGCAGCTGGTTCAGCATGGTTTTACCGGATGTTGCCTGGTACAGGTCCCCACTGTTCAAAAAGGTAAACGTCAATTCCCCGGCAGTCAGCCGGATCGGTTCATTAATCATCGTTGTCATGTCTTTCACTCCTTCATTTAGTAAAAATCGAAACGTTTCGAATCGACCGAAAAAGAATAGGGTTCCTCTGCAAACCGACCTGTTAAAAGGCCAATTCGGTTACGAACCCCTGGTTTTATTTTCACGCTGGCTATACCTGAACAGGCAACCATTCCAGAACACGCTTGATCTTCATATCCCAATAACTCCACTCATGGCCACCTGGCTCTTCTTCATACGTCACCTGTACATCCAGTTCCTTCATCGTATGCCGAAATGTCTGGTTGGCTTCATACAGAAAATCTTCTGTCCCGCAGCATTGATACAATTGCGGGAACGCCGTCCCTGACGCAGCCAGCCTGCGGCTAACGGCCAGCAGATCGTCATCACTGCCTTCAATTCGCTCCGGACTCCCGAAGATGCTCTGCATTTCTGCAGGGGTGAAGTTCCCCTCGCCACGTACCCTGCTTGCCAGATCAAGTCCGCCCGAGAGGCTGGCTGCCGCAGCATATCGCTCCGGAAAACGCAGACCCAGCTTGAATGCACCATACCCGCCCATGGAAACGCCTGTTACAAATGTATCTTCACGGCGGTCCGAGATGGGAAAGAGCGACTTCACGAATGCAGGCAGTTCCTCACTTATATATGTAAAATAAGACCCGCCCTGCTGCATATCCATATAGTAGCTTCGCCCTGCCGATGGCATCACAACCGCAATTCCCCGGGCCTCGGCCAATCGTTCGATGGATGAATGCCGTGTCCATTCGGAGTGGTCTGCACCGCGTCCATGCAGCAGATACAGGACAGGCAGTTTTCCATCCCGGCTTGCGCGAAGCGGTGAATGCTCAGGCAGTATAAGTGTAATGTCTGTAGACACGCTAAGACTTTCGGCGAACAACTGGCATTGGATCAAAGCCATTGCTTCATCTCCTGTTCAACGAGATTTACGTAATGATCATTAGATTATTTAGTTGAGATACGGTCCCTTATGCTCCCGGCATACTAGGGACCATTCCCATCCAAATGCTGCTTCTTACGCGGGCTGGGTACCCGACTCTGCCTGCACAGAGCGTACAGACTCGCGTTCCACCATATCAATCGTCAACGTATATGATGGGTTCACGGCTTCACCATTCAGCATCTGGAACAGCAGATGTCCTGCAAGTGATCCGGCCTCGTGCTTCGGCTGCCTTATGGTAGTGAGGGGGGGACGAACGAATTCAGACAATTGAATGTCATCAAACCCGATAACCGAAATATCATTTGGCACGGATATGCCGCTCTCTTCCAATGCCTTCAAACCACCTATAGCCATTTCGTCATTCCCGTAAAATACAGCGGTTGGAAGCTCGCCCTGCATAATCATCATTTTGGTTGCGCTATGCCCACCTTCACGAACGAAATTGCCGCTTAGACGCCATTTGGATTTCTCCTCAAGCCCTGCTTCCTTCATGGCTCTCAGATATCCCTGGTAACGCAGGGCATTATCATACGAGTTGGATGGACCGCTAATGTAGGCAATCTTCCGGTGCCCCTCATTGATCAGGTGACGCGTAGCCAGGTATCCACCTTGTTCACCGTCAACCAGCACATTGACCAGATGGTCACCCGACAAATGACGATCCATTACAATAATAGGAAAACGCTGCCCGGCCGATTCCACCAAAATGTCATCATGGATGTTGTGTGCGAGTACAATCGCACCATCCACTCTCTTTTCCCGCAAAAACCGGACTGCAGTCGAATCACGACCACCCATCGAACTGCATGCAATCAGATCATATCCATTCGCAAGCGCCACATCCTGAACACTGCGAATCAACTCCGAGTAATACGGACCCGAAAGATCAGTCAGAATTAACGCAATCGTATTCGTCCGGCTCCGTTTCAGGTCCATGGCAAAGCCGTTTTTGCGATAATTCAGTTCCCGGGCTGCCTCCAGCACTTTTGCCTTGGTCTTGGCGCTAACCTTGCTGTCCCCGTTTAATGCATAGGAAGCGGTCGAGAGCGCCACACCTGCCAGCTTTGCCACATCCTTAATCGTTGCCATTCCACGCTCGCTCCTTCTAACTTGACCAATTATAAGTTACCTACATTTTATACTGTAAATGGTTGTGACAACCACCAAATTCTATACTTTATCATTAAATGATAGCCGTTTTTATTCAATCGAAACGTTTCGAAGTGATATCAAAAAAAATTCTTCCATTTGACTTCTTGTCCAACGGCTCATTTGGACCAGCTTTAACTGGAGATCCATTAGCATCGAGACAGGCCCTTCAATGTACAACTCAACAGGCAGTTCCTTACAAAGATCGTATGGACATGCTTCTTGGCAAGACATTGAAACGTTTCGACATTTTTATTATAGTCGGTGTTGATAGCGATTTCAACCTCTTTATTCATTTTCACCGAAATAAATGCCGTTGGCAATGGCCAAGTCTATGAGATCGAAGAAGACAAGTTTTACGGATTGGATCCACTATCGGTTATTGAACAGCTGCAGACTATAATGCACAAAATAACATTGTCCATGGAACATTGATCATAGTTGTCCATTTACAAATGTAAAATCTTCCTCTATGTTATTAATGAGAATAATAATCATTATTGATTATCACAGGAGGAACTTACCGATGTTTGCCGTCAATTAACGTTTTTGGCCATCATTATGATTCTGTCTGCCTGCAGCAGTGGTGCAGGTACGAAAACTATCAACGGTTCGACCGAAACAACCTGCCGGCTGTGAAGAACAACCAGGTGTACGAACTACAGGAGGATCGCTACTGGTACTTCGATCCGATCACAATCCAAGGTCAGGCAGAGGACAGAGGACTTCGCTGATATGATCGTGGAACGTGCGCAGCAGAACCGCAAGTTAATAGCATTTATAAGATAATCCAACACGACTGAACGCTGTGTCTGGACAGGCCTTGAAGCCTGCCTGGGCTTTTGCGTTATAGAAGGGAGAAATACATATGCTTCGCCGTTTCATGGCGTATTACCGTCCTTACAGAGGACTTTTTATTCTGGATTTCTCTTGTGCCATTGCAGCTGCCCTGCTGGAACTCGTGTTTCCGCTGGCAGTAAACCAGGTGGTGGACAAGCTGCTCCCTGAGGGCAACTGGTCTATGATTCTAACCGCATGTGCCGCATTGCTCGGCATTTATCTGCTCAGCTCCTTTTTCCATTTTGCAGTCACCTATTGGGGACATAAGCTGGGGATTAACATTGAGTCCGATATGCGGAGAGAACTGTTCACGCGTGTACAGAAGCAGTCCTTCCGCTTCTTCGACAATAACAAGACAGGCCACCTCGTTTCACGTATGACCAATGATCTGATGGATATCGGAGAGATCGCGCACCATGGACCGGAGGATCTATTCATCGCCCTGATGACGCTGGCAGGTGCCTTCGGTATCATGCTCAGCATCAATTGGCAGCTCGCCGTACTGACCTTCATCATCGTGCCGCTGATGATCTACCTGTCCCTGTATTTCAGCCGCAAGATGTCCAGTGCCTTCAAACGCATGTTTGCCGATATTGCAGACTATAATGCACGGGTCGAGAACACGGTCAGCGGAATCCGTGTGGTACAGGCTTTTGCCAATGAAAATCACGAAATCGGTCGTTTTACTGAAAATAATGAACGCTTCCGCCTCACTAAACTAATCACCTACCGCATTATGGCGTGGAACTCCTCGCTTAGCTTTATTTTGATGAAATTCGTCTCGCTGTTTGTGCTTGTATGCGGAACATGGTTTGTCATTCAAGGAAGTATGACCTACGGGGAATTTATCGCCTTCGTAATGCTGTCGAATATTTTCCTGGGTCCGATCAAACAGATTAACTCTGTCATTGAAACCTATCCAAAAGGCATTGCGGGTTTCAAGCGGTACCTGGAACTGCTCGAAGCTGTGCCAGATGTAGAAGATACACCGCAGGCCAAGCCTATCACAAGTGTAAGCGGAGATATCGCTTTCCATAATGTTAGCTTTTCCTATGGTGAACATAAGCCTACATTGGACCAGGTCAATCTGGAGATTCAAGCCGGGCAGACCGTTGCACTGGTTGGACCCTCCGGAGCGGGCAAATCCACGCTGTGCAGCCTGATCCCGCGCTTCTATGATGTGGATGCAGGCCATATCACCATTGACGGCATTCCGGTCAAGAATATGACACTGGAGTCGCTGCGTTCCAATATCGGCATTGTTCAGCAGGACATATTCCTGTTTGACGGCACCATTCGTGAAAATATTGCCTACGGCAAATTGAATGCATCGGATGAGGAAATCTGGGAAGCCATCCGCCGGGCACAATTGGAAGAGCTGGTACGGTCACAGCCGGAAGGACTCGACACCATGATTGGTGAACGCGGCGTGAAATTGTCCGGAGGACAGAAACAGCGCCTGTCCATCGCGCGCATGATTCTGAAAAATCCGCCAATCCTCATCCTGGACGAGGCAACTTCGGCTCTGGATACCGAAACAGAAGCCGCCATTCAGCTGGCACTGTCTGAGCTTGCTCAGGGGCGTACAACGCTTGTTATTGCGCACCGACTGGCAACCATTCGGCATGCGGACCGCATTATTGTCGTAGAGAACGGTGGCGTGGCCGAACAGGGCAGCCATGATGAACTTCTCGAACGAGAAGGCTCCTATAGCCGACTGCATCAGGCGCAATTTGGATAAATTGTTTCATTATTTAGCTCAAACACCCTTCCTCCTGACTTATCGGAGGAAGGGTGTTTTACTAATTTAGAGTATGCCAAGCTACACCCTAAATTCGCTTATTTTTTTACAACATGGATAAAATGAATCGTCTCAAAAGCAATCAATTCATCTGTACGATTGTTGAAGTATCTCTCCTGGATATCGTCTGGTGTTAGATGCTCATAGATGAGAAGTCCTATATCCGCCAGCAGGCGTTCGATCTCGTGATACGCAAAACAGGATTGCATTGGCTCGCCCGAGGACGCAGCCAGCTTCAACATGTTCTCTACCCGATTAAAGATGCCTTTCTCCTCAAAGAGTCGTTCATCTGCATAATCCAGTACCAGCGAGCTTCCGGATGGAAGGTTGGCGAAAGCTTGCCGCAACAGATTGAACAATACCTCTTTGGGCAGGTAATACGAAACGCCAAGCAGGCTGAGGAACGTTTTCTGATTTTTGAAACCTCTGCTGGTCAGATTTTCATAAGCAAACCCATGCGTAAAGTCCATTGGGATCAAGTGCAAGTTGTCTGGGATCGACAGGTTGGCCCAACTCAGCCTATCACTCTTAAACTGCTGCGTGGCCGGATGGTCAACTTCAAAAATATGCAGCCTGTCGCCCAGTTCCGGGGTTCTTAACGC
Organism: Paenibacillus sp. 7523-1; assembly: GCF_002276415.1. Lineage (NCBI taxonomy): Bacteria > Bacillati > Bacillota > Bacilli > Caryophanales > Paenibacillaceae > Paenibacillus > Paenibacillus sp. 7523-1. The sequence goes on from NZ_NPBR01000013.1 coordinate 132,768, forward strand.
AAAAGTATCCATTCCGGCTCCCAGAATGACGTAATGTTTGGCTCCCAGGTTGACTTCGTGAAGCAGCACCTGCTCGCAATAGGCTGCCCTCGCCAAAGCAATGGGAGACAACTGGACTTGGGTGATCCACCTCAATACTTTATCGGGGTCTTCCTTCACCATATCGGCCATCTCGGGATTGAAGAAATGAATGCCCTGCACCATATTCTCCCGAATCTGTTCAAACTCCTGTGGAGAAATCAGAGCCTTGGCTATGTGATCATTGAAAATCAGAGGTGAGTCATACTGGCTGTGATAGGCGCGGCCAAAGGCCGAGATCAAAGACGTAATGCTGGATTCATTTGACTTCATATTTATCCTCCCGCATAACAAAATAAGGTCCCCCTGGCCAGGAGAACCTTAGTATATACGGAATCAATCAATATGTAAATTATAGCATAAAAACACATTTTTGTCAATCGAAATTTTGTGGAACATACAGACAAGCTGGATGGATCTTCTGCTCATCCAACAAGTCTGCTCCAATGATACTCCCGCTTAGAAGACTCTAGGTATCCAACCCATACTCCTTCACCTCACGGTGGCGATTCAGGACGGCATGAAGTGCAAAACCGAGCAGTGCCACCCCTGCCATCGCCGTTGCCAGCCAGGCTACGGAGATCAAGCCCTGTTTATCATACATCACACCCATCACATAAGGGCCGATGACACGACCAATCGATCCGATCCCGCCGGAGACTCCAATGTAAAATGGTGCAGCTCTGCCCGCATGGTCGGAAATGAAGGCAGGGGTTGCGGGTGAGATCAGCATTTCTCCAAAGGTCGCCAGCACCATCGCAAACACCATGCCCGGATAGCTGTACATCGTGATCATGACGATATAAGCCAATCCATAGAATATCGCACTCGCTGCCATCTGCGCAGTGGAGGTGCGAGCCATGGTGCGTTTAACCCAGCTCGTGAACGGTTGGCCTACGAAGATCAGAACCCCGTTCAGTGTCCAGAGCAGTCCGTACATTCGTTTCTCCATCCCTTCCGAGATGATATACGGCGATACACCTGTATTCCAGATGGAATTGCCAAACAGGATGAATAATACCCCCAGGCTCATAAACAGATATAACCTGGTGTTGCCAAGCAGCGCCCAGATCCCGGGACCATTCTGGACCGTTTTGCGTTTCGTCAGATGCACTTCTCCCTGATTGGTATCCACCCGCGACAGATAGTACCAGAAGAAGACTGCAAACCCGGCAGAGGTCACCCCGTTCAGTACAAAGCTGAGGTGATAGGAAAAGTCAGCCAAGAAACCGCTGAGTGCCGTCCCAATCGCTACACCGATGTTGTTCGCTACATAAATAATATTGAACAGCTCTCCCCGCCGCTCGGCAAACCGAAAGCCAATGAAGGCCTGGATTGCAGGCAGCGACAAGGAACTGAACAAACCGATCCAGCCCATGGCACATATAAATACAACCCAGTACGCACTAATCCAGGGCAGGGCAAACAGGCCAATTGCATTAAGGGCAAGCGATCCAATGATCAGCTTCTTCACGCCGACCCTATGATATAATGCACCGCCGAGCAGCTGGCCGAAGATGCCCCCGAGCGACTGGATCAAAATGACGAATCCCGCGTTAGCCATCGTCCGCCCGAGTTCATCAAATACGTACATTGTGGTCAGCGGCCACATCAGGGCACTGCCTGTCGCGTTAACCAGACTTGCCAGCAAAAATACTTTGACTTCTTTTGGATATGTATCCAACCATCTCATCATCTTCATTCATTCTCCTTGCTACCTTAAACGAACAAAACAAACCTCCACTCACGGCGGCTTAAACTACCTGAGCGGAGGCCATTTGTATATTAAACATTGCCTTTTATTCTTGCTTCAAGGTTTATCCCTTGTTCATCTTACCTGAAAAGCCTCATTCTGCAAGTACACTCATTGACGCTTCACTTCGACAGTGGCCGAGAAGAACGTTGCCCCGTTGCCCATGTCCGACAGCCGATTAGATGTCAGTGAATTCACCCGCTGTTTCCGTCCGCTTCCATCCCACCATAAGCCTTGGCTAATAACCGTACCCGGCAGCATGGATTCGCTCACCTTGGCAATCAGTTCGATCCGTCCCCGGTCATTCCACACGACCACGGCATCGCCATCTTCAATGTTTCTGTGAGCCGCATCCTCCGGATGAATCTGCAGCATGGGCATTTTCTCCATACGTTGATGCTTCTCCGTATTGGCAAAGGTTGAATTCAGGAAATTGTGATTCGGTGGCGACAGGAACATAAGTGGATGCACATCATCAGGTCCTGCCGGATGTTCCCCGTCATACCCTTCAACTAGAGCACGATATGTAGGCAGCGGCGGAAGGCCTCTTTCTGCCATCGTTTCGGAATACAGCTCGATCTTCCCGGATGGCGTAGGCAGCTGTTCCAGGAATGACTCATGCGACGACATGTCCAGTTTCACAAAACGATGCTCCTGAAGGGCCTCCAGCGTTACTCCATTCATATAAGGATTACCTGTATCCGCGAGAGCGTCTGCAATCATCTGTTCCGGCGTCTCACCGAAAATCTCCGGGTCATATCCCATCGCCTGTCCCAGCAGCGAAAACAGCTCCACATTGCTCTTGCTCTCGCCCATTGGGGCAATGACCGGTTCCTGCAGATGAACATATTGATGCCAGTAGGACGTATACAGATCTGTCGCTTCAAACGAAGACTTGGCCGGCAGCACAATGTCTGCATACTTAGCCGTGTCCGTCATGAACAGATCATGCACAACAGTAAACAGATCTTCCCGTGCAAAACCTCGCTCCACCCGCTCAGTATCCGGTGCCACCACCAGTGGATTGCTGCAGTAGACCATCAACGCCCGGATCGGCTGCTGGTCTTCCAGCAATGCTTCGCCAATCCGGTTCATGTTCACAACCCGTGCTTCCGGGTTGTTCCGAAGCTCTGGACGCTCCAGCGCGTCGCTATTGGTGCTCGCATAGCTGTTGGTGCGTACGGCTCCGCCGCCTCGCTTCAGCCATTGTCCCGTGATGGCAGGCAGACAGGCAATGCTTCGCACATTCATGCCTCCGTTGTCATGGTGCTGAAGACCGTTGCCGATGTGAATATGTGCCGCCTGTGCGTTTCCGTACAGCTCAGCCAGCTTCACGATGTCTGCTTCCGGTACACCTGTTATGCGCGCGACCCGTTCAGGGGTGTAGTCGCGGACATGATCACGCAGTGCCTCATGACCCACAGTGTACTTTTGCATAAAGGCCTCATCCGTCAGGCCCCGGTCAAACAGTACATTCATCAGTCCCAGTGCGAGTGCGCTGTCTGTCCCCGGGTAGAGCGGAATAAACCAATCTCCCCATTGAGCTGTACGATTCCGGTGAACATCAATGACCACGATTTGGGCACCTTTTTTGCGGGCTTTTTCAGCCAGGACAACCTGGTGCATGTTTGTACTGACAATGTTGCCTCCCCAGACCAGAATAAGGTCCGAATGCTCCGTATCTTCGGGCAAAGTTCCCCGATTGGCGCCCATCGTATATTTCCATCCGGTATTCCCGGCCGCGTTGCAAATCGTTTGCTCCAGCATACTTGCACCAAGCGCATTGAAGAAACGACGATCCATCCCATCTACTCCAAGAATCCCCATGTTGCCGTAGAAGCTGTATGGCAGAATACTCTCCGAGCCGTACTTCGCGGATATCGATTTGAATTTTCCCGTAATCTCATGGATAGCCTCATCCCAGCTTATACGTTCGAACTTGCCTTCACCTTTCGCGCCGACACGTCTCATTGGATATTGCAGCCGTTCGGGATGATATACCCGCTCTGCCATGTTTCTGACTTTATTGCAGATGGCACCTTTTGTAATCGGATGGTCAGGGTTCCCCGTCACCTTCACGATTTTACCGTTCTCCTTATGAAGCAGCAGGCCGCAAGTATCCGGGCAGTCAAGCGGGCAAACCGCCGGAAACACGCCATTCTCCTGATCGATCATATGTACAAGTCCTCCCCAATTAAATCTATCCTTACATCATATAATTTTGGAGGTAATGGCGTAAAGAGAACAGTCATGTTTTCCGCGTTTCAGGCCTGATGCTTTTATTCCAAAAAAAGTTTTGGCCCTATGATTCATCCTCGAATTTCAGGGGTAAATTAAAAACAAGGCATTAGGTTAGTGTTTCCCCACTTCCTCCTCATGCCATATCATGGACCACTCCCGAAATTCGCCATGAACAGGTTTCGTTCCCCCGAACCTTGTCATGGCGAATTTATTTTGTCTGCAAAAAAAGCGATCCCATCTTCGCCGGCTTACGGTATAACATACACCGTGACCTCATGGCAGTAAGGGATCGCTTTAATATATTCAGAAGTTGAAATTGTACGAGCAATTATGCCTGTTTGCTCCACATCGGTCTGGCCTCCGGCTCTACTGGCTGAACAACCGCTTTGACCTCGGGTTCCGTCTTCCGCAGGTACACCATCCAGTAGGCAGCCGCAACGAACAATGCGCCTCCCGTCAGATTACCGAGCCATACCGGGATAAAGTTTATGATGTACTGCCCCCATGAGTAGTGTCCTTCGAAGATGGCAGCCGGAATAAGAAACATATTGGCAACCACGTGCTGAAATCCAATAGCGACAAAGGCCATGGTCGGAAACCAGATGCCGAGCACCTTGCCGCTCATCGTATCCGAAGCGTAAGACAGCCACACCGCCAGGGCTACCAGCCAGTTACACCCGATTCCGGATATAAACGCCTGTAGAAAGCCGTCATGCAACTTGTGACCTGCCATATCCACGACCTTGGTCAGATATACTCCTTCTCCTGTGAGACCAAGCACATGCCCGAACGCATATGCCACGAACAACGCACCCAAAAAGTTCCCGATCGTGACCAGAGTAAGATTCTTCAACATGCTGCCTACGGACAGTTTACGGGCTAGCGTAGCAAGCGGTACTGCCATCATATTGCCTGTCAGGAGTTCTCCCCCGCCAATCAATACCATGATCAAGCCTACAGGGAATACCGCTGCACCGATCAGGTTAACCAAGCTGCCCCATTCCGCCGGGGCGGAGGCAATCACGCGAATATCCAGCAGGAAGCCAAGCGCAATAAAAGCCCCTGCCAGGAAACTGAGAACAAGCACAGAGGACACCTGGTTCTGTCCTTTCTTCATCCCTGTGTTCACCGTATATTGTGCAACCTCAAGAGGTGTCTTTGCCGCCATGCCATCCTCTCCTTCACTATTCATGAACGAAATCAGCTTACATCGTTGATATGTTCATTGTATCGCGAAGGGTTCGGCAGGTTTGTTACTTTTATCACAAAGTCCTAAAAGTCCCTTGTTCCAGCTTCCGTGCTCTCTTGCTTGAGTGCAGCTGGTTGGTTACTTATTCTGTTCCCAGGTTATGATGTTCACCAAAAATCTGCTGCAGATGGTGCTTCAGATGCTGGACGTAATCTTGTGCCAGCCACTCCATCGTAACCACACTTCCATCAGGTAAGACACACGTCGCTGATTCCCCTGTTTCCGGCATGCTGGATAGAACACGAATGACGGACTGATTCAGACTGATCCAGAGATTTAACACCTCTTCAATCGGTGCACTGACATATTGTTGGCTCTCTACCCATTGGTCTTGATGATAAGGCGTTATAGACAATGGTTCGGTCTGATGCTGCATTTGGACAAACCTACTTACGTTATGAAGAGCCGAATCACATAAATGACCAAGAATCTGAAGACGGGACCATTTCCCTTCCATGCGTGGCTGTACAAGTTCATTTGGATTCAGCGCAAGAAACGAGCGAGGTACGGATTGTAGCAGAACTTTGAGCTCGGATACTGTATTTGTAAGCATGTTGTGAACCTCTCCTTCATGTTCATATCTATTGCGGTTGACCTCTAACCTGTTGTTAAATATAGCACCCATTTCTAGAACCAACTACATCAAGTTATATAAAAAACTGCCGCATTTCTGCGGCAGTTCCCGGATTTATTTATTTAAACCATCGCTGGTGCTTTTACTTCTACTGGAGGCAAAGCCTGAAGACCAGCCGAATTCAGGAAGTTCCATGGTTTGTTGTAATGCGGTTGGAAGAAGAAGTCGATGAAGGCGAGCTCATCTACGGTCATGTTGTTCTGAATGCAAACCGAGATTGTATTGATCGACTGTGTCAGATCCGCCTTGGACATCACCTGTGCTCCGACGATGCGGCGTGTCGCCTGTTCGTAAATGACTTTGAGCAGCAGTTTCTCAGCCGTTGGCATGAACTCTGGACGATAAGCATCTTCAAGCGTTACAGCTTCCACCACCAGCCCGTCATCTGTAGCAGATGTTTCGGTTAGTCCTGTACCTGCAATATTCTGGTCGTAAATTTTAATTCCTGATGTCCCTTGTGTACCCATGTACGGCGTTGTTGGACGAACCAGGTTACGAGCTACCAATGTACCCATTCTTACGGCATTGGTCGCCAGTGGAATGTAAGAAGCCTTGCCTGTCGGATTATAGTGAATGGCACAGCTGTCACCTGCAGCGAACACGTCTTTTTGGCTTGTTTGCATATATTTATCCACGATAATTGCGCCGTTCGGCAGCATATCCACCTGGCCTTTGAGCAATTCGGTATTTGGACGGAAACCGATGCACAGGATTACGAGGTCTGTCTCGAATTCACCTTTCGATGTGATCACCTTCGTTACCTTGCCATTCTCTCCGGTGAATTTCTGTACCGTCTGGCCCAGTGCAAGCTTGATCCCGCGTTCAGTCAGTGTGTCCTCAATGGCATCTGTAAACTCGGGGTCCAGATACTTATTGAGAATCCGGTCCACACTATCGATCAAGGTGACTTCCTTACCGTTCATTTGGAATGCTTCAACCAGTTCAATACCGATGTACCCTGCACCGACAACGGTAACGCGTTTGGCTTCTTTGGCTTTTTCGATGATCGTATTGGAATGGTTGTAGTTTTTGCAGAGCAAGATGTTCTCCATCTCGATCCCCTCAAGTTTTGGAACGACAGGCCATGAACCTGTTGTCACGATGAGCTTGTCGAACGTATCCTCAAATTCTTCCCCTGTTTTCAGGTTTTTAGCCTGAAGTTTATGATTCGCGGCATCCACTGCTGTAACCTCATGCAGCATCTTGGTGACTACACCCAGCTCAGCCAACTGGTTTGGCGAAGAGTAGAACAGTCCATCCGGATCCTTCACAACCCCGCCGACATAAAGGGCAATACCGCAAGACAGGAAGGAAATGTTGTCATTGCGCTCATACACCGTGATGGTAGCATCCGGGTACAATTTGGCGGTATTGATAATAGCTGCGGTTCCTGCATGTGTACATCCGATAACTGCGATTTTCATAATAAAGGTCCCCCTTGGAGTTATAAAATATATGTGCTTCATTTATCAGTTTGCTGCGATTGATTCCTGGAATTTAAGTCGACAATGGTTTTACTCTCTTGTGAATACATTCACTAATGAAACTAAACGATTATGTGAAAATATTCACTACCAACTTGGTGACTTTGTGATTTATTTCACTTCATGTACTCATTATAATGTGATCTTTTTCACATTACAAGTGTTTTCTTAAAAATATTTAAAAAATAGGATATCTCCCCTGCGGACGACCCGTTGCCTCAACCTCTAAGACCTATTGTCCCCTGACTAATAACTGTTTATGCTATTGAACCTTTTGGAGTAAAAAGGCCTTCATCCTCACCGCATAGTTAGGCTAGCGGTTGATCGGTGAGTAATAACAAATATAAATTTTAAGTTATCAGTTGATTTTTGTATTAGAAAGCGCTTACAATGATATCGACCCTTTATTTGGATTTTATATGAATAGAATACCAATTATGTTGGGAGGCATTCATTTGAAGAAACGTTCCATCTCTGTTTCATTAACACTGGTTCCTGTCACGGCAATCATCGCCATGTTGACCGCAGATATCGCCAGGCCCGTTGTTGCTTTTGCAGATTCCCCGCCTGTCACCATTAAAACGGAGGTGTTATCCTCCAAAACTTCTGCAGGGGTTGATGTATCTTCACTACTGAATAAGTTCAGGGATTACAGTACGTTCTCTACGGGAGACTTGGCCAAGGACACTGCTTATGCGCTAAACATCGTGTCCTGGCAGCTGCCGCATGGTGGATTCTTCAAAGCAATGGAGGAGAAGTACAAGTCTTCATGGGATGGCGTGACACCGCGTTCGGATTGGAAAGATCCCAAAGGCGTAGAGCTCGGAACGTTTGATAATGATGCAACTACAACCGAGATCCGCTTCCTGGCTGATATGTATGAAAAGACGGGCAACCCCCTCTTCCGGGACAGTGTCCGCAAAGCGGTGGATTTTATCCTCGTCTCCCAATATCCTTCAGGCGGATGGCCTCAGGTTTATCCACAGCGGAGCAATTACTCCGACAGCGTTACATATAATGACAATGCCATGGTGCGAACCATGGTGCTCATCGACGATATCATTGAGAAGCGTAAAGGCTTCAACAACGATATTCTGAGTGAGGATACAAGGTCGAAACTGGCTTCAGCCTTGGATCAAGGAATCGCATATACATTGAAAGCTCAAATTAAAAACGGCGGTGTGCCTACAGTTTGGGGTGCACAGCATGACCCTGTAACCTATGCACCTGTATCCGGCAGAGCCTATGAGCTGCCCTCCAAATCCGGATCCGAGTCTGTTGCCATCACGGCTTTCCTCATGTCTAGGCCTCAGACACCCGAGATTGAACGTGCAGCCAAAAGCGCCCTCCGCTGGTTTGATCAGGTCCGAGAAGATGGAACCAAATATAATCGTCAAGGACCGGTGTATTTCGAACCTGACCCGTCCAGCGTGATCTGGTACCGTTTCTACAATGTAGATGAAGATGTGCCCTTCTACGCGGACCGTGACGGCAAGAAGTACATGGATATTATGGACATCAGCGAGGAGCGGCGGCACGGCTACTCCTGGGCAGGAAACTATGCCCGTAATCTCCTGCAGCTTGCCTCGGATCAGGGATATTACAATTTAAGCAAACCGCTTCCTTAACTTTCTTGGTAAAAATAGCATCAAAAAAGCCTGTCCTCCGACAATGGAGGCAGGCTTGATCTGTTCTATTTGATTATCCCAACAGTTTCTCAATCTCTGCAGTCATCGCTTCAGGAGACTCTTTGGGTTCAAAACGTCCCACTACTTTACCTTCACGATTGACCAGGAATTTGGTGAAATTCCATTGAATCGTGTCGTCTTCAGCTGCCCCTGGCTGCTGCTCGCGAAGATACTGGAACAAAGGATGCGCATCCTCACCGTTCACGTCTACTTTGGCGAATACAGGGAAGTTCACACCATAGTTTATTTGGCAGAAGGATTCGGCTTCCTCGCTTGTACCCGGCTCCTGTCCTCCAAACTGATTACAAGGGAAACCCAGTACGACCAAACCCTGATCGCGGTAACGATCATACAGCTTCTGCAGCTCTCCATATTGCGGAGTCAATCCACACTTGCTGGCTGTATTGGCGATGACAAGAATTTTACCTTGGTACAGATCCAGTGATACTTCCTGATTGGCTGGTGTTACGGCCTGATATGAATATACGGACATGACTGATTCCTCCCATGATCGATGTTGGTTTTGGGGCAGCTGTCATTACCTTGTATGTATACAACATAATACAGCGCCTGTCTCCATATTATAGACCCGGTGCTTACCAATTACCAAATTCAGCCTTGAGGCCTTCCTGCCTGTCAGCCAGACTTGGATGCCAAGATGTCATCATAACGCTTCTGCCGTTCGGCCTTACTAAGTTTGGGACAGCTATAACAATAATTTTGGCCTCCGTACACCTGGTGATGAAGGCAGCATACCGGCTTCATCAGCATGGTCTCTCCCGGTTGATGTGGATTATCAATCTCTACCGGCTTGAACGATAACAGATTCTTCTTCATCCCGAGCAGACTGGCAGGTAGAGCAATGACATGTTCATACCCTTCAATCACCGCATCTCGCTCAGCTTCTTCGATGTTCATTTGTAACGCTGTCATCTTGTACCAGCGGAGCATAGAGGCAAGCTGTGACCACATCTGACCAAGGTTCGCTTCTCCGGCAGAGGCAACCTCTTCGATCAAAGGACGAAGCTGCTCCGTGTAGTATGCGGTTAGGATATCTTTTCGCCATGAGGATTGGGCTGTATCTATGAGATTCACTGGTGCAGGGTGAGGATGCTCTGTTCCATCCAGCAGTTGAAAACCAAAGGCTGCACGGCCATCCTGAACCTCGAGCTGCAGCTTCATGTTCTCCAGTGAAAGATCAAGCCATGTATCACATAGTGCCGTCATATAATGAATCCCCAGCATCAGCCCACGCACCGAATGCATGAAGTACACCGCTGCGGTTCGGATTGAATCTGCCTGAAGATGTTGATTATATACATCCAGCAGCTCTCTCGCCTTCTCCGGTTGTCTAAGCTCGGTCATGTGAATCTCCCAAACTGGTTCATCCCCAGAAACGGTTGTGATTCTTCCATATTGCTGTAACCAGGTATAGTTGATTGCTCCCATCTCATCATGCCTCCCATGAATGCGAATGAGCCGCCTGCATATATGCAAAGCGGCTTATTCTATATTTCAGGACCACATATGGTCCGATATATTAACTTCCTGTTGCAGTGCGAACACGCTGTTCGGAGCGTCCTGCAGCATTCATCATGGCACCGTTCATCACCATTTGCTCTGACGCTGCAGTTTGCTCTGGCACTGCCGTTTGCTGGCGTTCGCCGGCAAGAGCATATGGCAGGCACAGCGGCACGCCGGAACGTGGATCAATTACGATATCGGCCTCAATGTTGAACACTTCGCGAAGCACGTCACAGTTCATGACTTCTACAGGGGAGCCTGTAGCGATTGCTTTACCTTTCTTAATGCCGATCATGTGATGGGCATAGCGGGAGGCATGATTCAGGTCATGTACAACCATAACGATAGTGCGGTTCGCTGTCTCGTTCAGCATCTCCAGCAATTGCAAAACTTCAAGCTGATGAGCCATGTCGAGAAATGTTGTCGGCTCGTCCAGGAACAGGATATCTGTTTCTTGTGCAAGAGCCATGGCAATCCATGCACGTTGACGCTGTCCGCCTGACAATTGATCAATTGGGCGGTCGTGGAACTCTGTCATGCCCGTTACTTCGATGGCCCACTCAATCATACGCTTGTCTTCAGCACGCATGGAACCGAAGCCTTTTTGATAAGGAAATCTTCCGTAGGATACCAGTTCCGTTACTGTGAGTCCCTCTGGTGCTGTAGGATTCTGCGGCAAAATCGCAAGCTGCTTGGCTACTTCACGGGTGGATTGCTTATGAATGGACTTCCCGTCGAGCAAAACACTACCTGCTTTTGGATTCATGATCCGTGCCATCGTCTTCAGGATGGTTGATTTACCTGAACCATTGGCTCCAACAAGCGCTGTAATTTTTCCTTGGGGAATTTGAATATTCAGATCTTCAACAATCAGTCTTTCCTCATAAGCGATATCCAGCTTGGACGTCTCCAGACGAAACATGCGATCATCCCTCTCTCATTTATCCCGGTTATGTATTCCGGCTATCGATAACGAAAACGAATTTATATGTTCAGCGTATTTCCGGCGCAACAAATCTTCTATAACAAAGATACTGATAATCATTATCATTTGTCAATAAGAAATACCAAACTTCTTGCTTGTTTGGAGCGATTATATAGCAGTTTAGAGGACTTTCCGATCGGAATTCATCTCATTTATATGAGAGCTTTTCTCAACGTATACGTGCAGTTGGTCCCTGTTGGGGAATGTCCAAAAATGATGAATCCAGATTTTGTGTCTGATTTGTGAACTTAAGAAAGAATCTACTCTTCTTTCTGCATCAGAGCTTGGGAAGCACTTAGAATCATCTTCTTCTCGTCCTCATAACCTGACTGTCCGCCCTCAAAATAGGCATGCAGCACAATGTTGGCTTCTGATCCATCCATCTTTTCGAGCTGTGCTTGAGTCAGTGTTATTTCGTACAGTTCCGTGTACCAATCCTCATTCGTCAATTCCGTTGTGAGACCAGGTTAACCGGAAAGTTGCATGATTTGTATCATCTCATCAAATAAGATCGTCCTTAAAGGATTGGGAGCAGGAAAAGTCAAAAAAAAGATGACCCCGATTTACAATCGAAGGTCATCCTGCAATGATTTCATTTTGGTTAAAAACAAATCATAACGATCCTACAGCTTAGGCTCTGGCACCAATTGGATAGTCATTGTACCGCTCTGGACACTTACGATATCTTCCGGATCAATCTCAGCAGGCAGCAGCACTTGCTGACCATAAGGATACAGACGATCTGCCTCAGCAGGCGTCAATTCCGTTGAAGAGGAACGTCCTGACTCACCTGCTGTCCCTGAAGGTTCGGACGACGTGGTGCCTGTTCCTTCTCCAAGATCTTCATTCGTGTCCGCAGAACCTGACGCATCCCCGCTCGCCTCTGTGCCCTCCGCCGAATCTGCAGCAGAATCATCTGACGTAGTCAAATCTGTCCTCTGAACAGACTCCTCTCCCTGCTGATTGTCATTCCCCGATCCGATGGATGGTTCCTCATCGGTTTCCTCCGTAGAAGATGTACCGCCTGCTGAACCTGCCGTATCCGGGTCCTCATTCCGGTTAAAACTCTCCCAGTCCGACGCAGCATCCATCTCCAGCGTGGTGCCATCCTGCAAAGTTAATTGAACCGGACCAGGCAATAACGCATTGCTGTCCGCTTCATTCATGAAACGGATTACGAGCTGCGCTTCGATCGTCGTGCCATCCACCTCGGCTCCCGGAATCACATAGGCAATCTGCTCAGCTAACTGTACCTCAGGCTCTGCCGGAACCACGGGTTCCTGTGTCGATGGCGCTGCCTCTTCTGGCGCGTCCGTCTTATTCGTCAGGGCATACGTTATTCCGGCGATACCCAGGATCAGGATCACAATAACAGACGCTAGAAAAAGATTTTTTCTTTTGCCTGTCAGCATGCGCACAAGCGGTGATGAAAGTTCGTTCTTGGCCCGATCATAGACCGGCTTCATTGTTTTACTCGCTCTCGCGTAATACGGCTTGAATGCCGATTTGGACTTGAATGCTTCACGGTCATGATCTTTGAAATAGGCTACAATGGCATCTGAGTAGGCTTTGCTCGCCTGGGAACTCCGTATGAACAACCTTTGGCTCCCCGACCATTCAAAAAATGAATACAATACTTCCTTACTCCCAGCACTGCTGCGGACAAACTCAATCAGCCCTGCATAGTCCAGTTTGCTGCCGCTTCCTCCCCGGTAAAAAGCCAGAGGAAGCGCCTCATATGCAGGTGTTCCCGGTTGATCCCGCAGTTCCCCTGCGAGCCATCTGCGTACCCAACGCTGAAGTTCACTCCGTTCCGCAAGGCTAAGAGAATCAAGCACCTCTTCTTCACGGTCTTCACCGCTCAGCCATGCTCTGGCTGCCAGCATCATATTCGTACGAGCCGTTACATCCTGTCCCTGACGCGCCGCCCAATCACGCACCTCGCTGTCATGCAGCAAAATATCAATGCTCAGTAACTGCTCACGGTTCACTCGTTCCAGATCAAGGTCCTGAATCAAAAACAGGTTAATGACATAGGCCAGCTTATCAGCCAGGCGTGTCAGTTCTTCCTGATACGCGGATAATCCCGCTGCCTCGGCTCCACTCGAACGTCCGGATCGGGTGACCGTCTGAGACTGCCCAATTCGGGCCTTAATTCCATCACCCACGAGCATGTCAGAAGAAAGGCGATCCAGCACGCTAACTCGCTTAAGTGCTTCACTCGCAGCATGCACCGGATTCGGCGCCGAACATAAACGTTCACGCAGCTCTGTCGCGGTCCGGTCAAGCAGGAAGCCGTTATATACCGCAGATACATGCGTGGTTACCCAGCGTTCAATTACGCCGATCACATCCGAAGCAGTCTCGGTACGTTTTAGCTGATTGTCCAGATAAGGCTCAAACAGCAGTTTTGTCAGTGATTCATTGGCCAGTACCTTATCGAAGAATGCACGATTCAGCCCGGAATCGCGGTCGAGCAGATCATACAGTTCCTGTACTGCCCTCATCCGCTTCTGAGACCTGGCATTGTTCACCGCATAGATGAAATAATCCACGATGCGGGATTGAACGACAGGCGCAGCGACACGGAAATATTCCGCGATGCGTGAGGCGACCGTCTCTTCAGGTACGTTCTCTCTCTTGACGCTGTCCAGTTCCCGGCTGAGCAGGGTGAGGAACAGTTCGTTCAAGCGAGAACGTCGCTGTACTCCGCCTTCAGGTTTTAGATAAGTAAGCAGCCCACTCAGAACCCCTCCCTTATCATTCAGGTAGAGGTCTTCCATCCCTTGTTCGAGACGATAAAACATCGACAACTCCCCATAGGACTGGATGGAAAGCTCGCGTCCCGGTTCTGTGCCGGCTAACATCTCGTCTGCAAAAGCATAAAACGCATCCGCCATACCTGGCTCCTGCAGAAGCGACCAGGCAAATTCCGCATAGGGAAGCTGGGCAACCGACACTTCCGCATGGGTTACCCTGCCCGTAGCCAAGTCGAAGGTAAAGTCCTTCTCCGTATTCCGGTCTTTTGGACGGAGCGTGCCCCGCTCTACAAACTGAAGATGAACTCCCTTCTTGGCCTGAGGCTCCTTGGCAAATGTCATGAAGCCGAGCTGCCGCCTAAACGCATAGGGCAGTGCAGCATAGAGCAGACGAAGCAGTTCCTTGGCTCCGACTGTGATCTCCTCGGCAGGAAGGTCGAGTGCAATGTATACCTTCCGCCGGGTTGCTACAGCCTGCATGACGGCATAGAGCAGGCGCTTGAAGAGAGTTTCGTTCATTTTCAGTGAGGCCAGCAGATCTGATGGCGCTACGGAGCGGGCACTTGGGCCTGCTCCTGCTCCGGTGGCAGCTCGGCCATTCAGTGGTGCACCCGGCAGTTCCATCAGGGAAGGCAATACCGTACCTTGTTCGATGTCATATGACGTGGCGAATACGGCATCCAGCCAATTCCCCTGCTTCATCTGTTCCTCGGAGCGTTCCGGAGACAGGACATAGTTGTGTGCAAAAAAGGCGCTGCGCAGCCCGGTAAAATCAGCAGACTGGTACACGTTTTGACCAAGGATGGTCTCCCCGCTCTCCAGATGAACCAGATGGATGGATGGCGGGAATTTCGCCTGGTCCTTCTCGCTTCGCCCTGTTAATTCTGCTGGAGCGTCATAGACGCAATAGGGATGAAGTACTTTCTTGATAAAGGAAGGGTCCAGTCCCGGCGATGCCGCAACCGTATCGAACCCCTCCGTTGTGCGAAACACCCCGCGCCGCTCTCTTGTGTACATCTGCTGTTCAATAGGCGGGGTCATGGAAGAACTCATTATTCCACTCTCCCCTCGATGTACTTCAGCTTGTACAGCAGCCATAGAAAGGGCTCGTCCACACGGATGGGGCTCACGACGCCCTGCAGCTTCATATCCACCGGATTACTGCCCAGCGCAGATACCGCGAAATAGGCCGTATCCTTGAAATACACATCCATCGTGCCTTTGAACGGACGGTCCACCTTCTCGATAAAGCGCCGAATTTCCCCGTCGATATTCTCGAATTCGGTCAGATTGAACCAATCGCGGTGTACCATATTGCGGAATACATTGCTGTTGGATTTGATATAATCCCCCTCATCATCCTTAAGGGAATGCAGCATGTCGCTCTTGGTAAGCACAACAGCTGTCGGAATATTTGTCTTGGCTTTATCCTGATAAGCGATAAAATCACCGAACAGAGTCAGCACAACATCGCGTGGTTCATCATATCGTGGCGTCCACTCGCCCGGCTCGTTGCCAAGGTTAATGCGGATTTTGTCCCGAATGGAACGAATCTGGAGCGGATCCACCATAAACAGAATACCCGCTGAGTTCTTGATATGCTGACCATGCAGACCCAGATAATCCTGCTCGACCATACCTTCACCCGCCACATCAAAAAAGACCAGTGTCAGCGGTGCCTTATCTTCATCCTTGAATACAAATTGGAAAATAAACGGCTCCTGCAGCTTCTCCTTCTGCGTGGAATCCAGCAGATCTCCCCGCTCGAACAGCGGTTCTTCGTAATCTGCACGGAATCTGCGGCTAATTTCCGCATTCAGCGGCATGCAGGCCGCATCAAAATGGTCAGCCGTATAATGCTGAAGCGTATGGATTAACGATGTCATATACACCGATTTCCCCACCTGGGATGCTCCAATAATGGAAATGATATTGCTCGGTGCCTTGCCCGCCGTCACGGGCAGCTCATTATGACAATGCGGGCACAGCCGGCGCCGTGTAACCACACCATATCGGTCGTTCAGTCCCATCACGATGTTATCCGAATAAATGCGGTGTTCCTCAGGCACATCATGCGGAGCCAGAACGGCCTCCATATCAAATACCGTGTCCAGCCCAAAACGTTCACGATACCGATTAAGCTTCGCATCTTCCCCCAGTGCATAATCCTCATCATCATCCCGGTGATGCGCTGCCCGGAACACTACTTCTTCCGGCGAAAACTTGCTGAAGCAATACGGACAGACAATATCGTAAAACAGCGGCCGTTCTACAGGCTGCTGTTTCTTCAAAAACCGACTAAAAAAGCTCATAGCCACTCCCCTCCCTGCTCAGGCAGACTGAACTGCCTCACATTCATCTAGTCTGATATTAGGCGGTAAACGGCTCCGTATCTCGGTCCGTCCGTGAAAAACAGCCTCACATAGTCATCCTTGGCCACTTCCACGGGCGGCATCTCATTTCTACCTGGAGTAAAATCACTGACAAAAGGATAGACCGTGCCATCTTCCTTATTGAGAGGAACTCCGCCCTGCTTGCGAACATAACAGAGGGCTTCCTTAGGCACGGGTACTTCAGCCGTCACAGTCATGAGAACCGTCTTCCTTTTTTGAAAAAAACCGCTTTTGTAACGAATGGAGAAACGGATATCTGCTTTCCCTGCACTGGCGATGACTGTATTCTCGTCATCCTGCTGACGCAGCAGCACAGGACCGTCTTCGTCCATTCGGCAAACATGTATCGTGTACCGGATGGCACCAAATCCTGTCATCCGGTCTGTATATCCGTTACTCGCCTTGTATTCTTCTCTCGTATACAGTTTCAGCTTGCCATTCACAGTCTGATCCCTGCTCTGTCCACCTTCGACCATTTCCAGCTCCAACCGCTCCACGTACACGGCTTCTACGCCTTCGGGCCAGAGCCAGCGCAGGGTACAGTAACCATCATCCACAGCAAGTGTAAGTCTGCGAATCAGAGGTACCGAAGGGTCCGCATCTGCATATCGCATGTGTCGCCAACCTCCCGATGTTTAAAATCCTTTGCTGCGTGTGTCTCTCCCCCGCTGACCGAATCCGTCTGCGGTCGGAGTTCCCCTGCCCGCCTCACGGCGGCCCTTGCTCTTCCGCGGCGTATTCTCCTTGACCGGAATAATCCAGGTAAACAGGGTGAGTACCCCAGATAATATGAACATGGCACCCAGTCTCACCAATGCATCCCCAACAGAAGAACCGTCCAGTCCCCACTCCAGCAAAAGGCCTGCTAGCAGGCCTGACACCACTCCACCGATGCCGAAGCTGACTGCCAGATGGCGGTTATCGAACACCAGCCCAAGCGATACGCCCAGTGCTACACCAATCAACAGCATAGCAGCAACGCGGAAGATGGCCAGATAGGTACTGTGTTCCATCATGCCTGTACGTTCCGTCACCAGCGTCCGTTCATCAATCGTATCGTAAATTTGCTGAAATGCCATGCTGAGTCCACCGGAATCCGGCACGTCATAGTACATGCCACCTGTCTGTTGAGCGATACTGCGCAGCAAGTCGGTACCCGATGGGTCGACCAGACTCAGACCTACCGTATTCACGGCAATCTGTTCGTTCGCGTACTGGGATAAGATATCCGAAGTATCGGCTTCACTGAATCCATCTGACAGTAAAATAGCTACGGTACCGCGTTTTGGATCCTGCTTGTTTTGGATCTGCTCCATGGCTTCCCGGAGCACGGCATCGAAGTTTGTACCGCCCGACGTTGTGACAATGCCGTCGATCTTATCGTTCACCTCTGCTTTTGCCGCATCACTATCCAGTGCGGTAAAAGGCTGCAATAACTGCGGCTGATCATCAAATGTAATGACTGCGACCTGCTTGTCACTTTCCATCTGACTGATTAACGTCTTGGCTGCCTCGAAACGTCCATTATCCGGGTCCGTTTCCGACATGCTGCCCGAGTTATCGATCATCAGTACAATGTCCTTCACCTGCTTCACGCCGCCTGGATTGATCTGATACAACAATTGAAAGACCAGCCCAACGACAAACAGGAACACCAGTGTTGCCGGAACGAGCAGTTTCCACGACAAGCCAAGATATCTCAGCTTCCAGGAAGCTCCGTTAAGCTTCGGCGAGATCATCTCGGCAAGCAGACAGAACAGACCTACGCTCAGCGCCAGCACGCCGAAGTATAACCCCATCAGCAGCAGGCGAGGCATCTCCCCAAGCCACTGATGCAGCATGATTTCTCCTGCCGCAAATCCCACGGCTCCGCCAATCAGGCTGAACAGGACCAGGAGAAGATTGATTTTTCGCTGCATGTTCGCATGCATCCTTTCCAAACCAGCCCATCTAGGCTGAATTAATACCGGAGTCGATCATGACATGTCGTTCTACCGCATAGGTGATAGCTTATCAGCCAGGCCGGAGGGATGAAGCTCATAACCGTTCTCCGTATACGACTCGTAATACACCTTGCCGTTGCGATAGACCATCAGATCCTCCAGATGGAACCCTCCCATCAGGTTCAACTTTTCCACACCACTGCTGCGTTCTTCGTACACAACTCCCAGCTTATAGATGCGGGACGTTTCCTCGGCATGCGCCGCATAATCCATAAAAGCACTGTGATGATCGCCAAAGAAATACTTTTCTTCATACCGATGTTCCTGGGTATAATCGAATACCCGTATTCTCACAACCGCTTGGTCTTCTAGCGTACGATACAGCCTGCGGAACAGATCATCGCGGGTCAATACGTTTTTGTCTCCATAGGTAATCGTTACATTCGCTCGCTGCAGCAGTTCTTCCTCAAAAGGTAATCTCAGTGGTTCTGCTGTGAGCAGCAGCGCATGGCATACCTCCATCAGACGTTGAAGCAGACGCTCGTTGCCTTCGGCAGCAAGCCGGTTAATGTCTCCCATATAACGCTCTTCGAACCAAACATCCCGGCCCCGCTTGGCCTCCAAATCGGCAATCAATGCTTCCGTTACCTTCCCGTAATACTCCATCACATTCTGTCCGATATATTCATCCGCTGCCGCGATACGCTCTTCTGCCGTTTCACGTAGCGTGCGTTCCAGCGCTTCCAGTGCTGTCGTTATGCTGCGGCTGAAGCTATGAAGCTGTTCCATCTCCGAATCGTAGATGCGAAGCAATTGCAGTTCGTTTTCCAGCCGTAACAGCTCTGTCTTGGGCACATACACTCGTTCCAACAAACAATCGATCAGATTCCGTACATTCTGCTTGTCCCGGAATAACGCCCGCTTGATTGGCTGATCCTCCACTTGCTCCTGCTGACGCTGTTCCAGCAGGGCACGTGCCGATTCAAGTTGAACCGATTTGTCGCGAATGAGTCCCAGCAAAGCCTCACGTACGCTCCCAGGGCCGCTGTCACTCCATGAAGTCCATTGGAAATAGCCAATCTCCGGGTACTCCGTCCGTGACTGCTCTGCCCGGCGGAGTAGGGAACTCTGACTGCTGCGCTGACGGAGACGTTCTCCCGCCGGACGTACCATATTGTCACGGAAGTACGCCTCTGCACCCTGACCGAATAGTGCCCGCTCTGCTTCACGCAGGGATAGCGGCTTGAGATCGGAGAAACTGACGTTATGCGTCATAATGCCACTCATACCACCCACCAGGTCCTGCTCGGGCAGCAGCCCTTCGACCTTGCGCTCTACGGATGAAGTGTCCAGACCGAAGAAAGCAAGCTTGTCTTTCATGCTCCATTCCGGCTCCTGTCGCATAAGATCCAACAGATAGCGATATAGATGATATAGTACCGCGAGCGCAATAGGTTGGTTGGGCCGTCTAATCTCTGCAAAACCCGCACTGGCATAGCCATGCTGATCCGAGGTTGTTCGAATGTTGTTTTTGAACGATGTATTATTGTAGGTATTGGCCCCTGTACTTGCAACCGCACCGAGTGCATCCGGATCCTGTTTCCGATTCTTCAGCAGGCAGATGCGGCAGATAATCTCGGCATTCTCTATCCATCCCCCAGCCACGCCGGTTCCTCGCTCATTTTTGTCAGACAGGATATAGACGAGATCAAACAAAGGCGAAGAAGGGTGCACAACGGGAATGGAAATCCCATCTTCCGTTACGAGCAGATTACCGCTGAACGTATAGTCCAGTGCTTGCATATGATCCAGTTCCCGCAAAAAGGCAAGACCGGCTGCACTTGCATATCCGAAGGACTCCACCTGCTCCATCTCGCTGACCAGTACATGCAAGTCTGTCTGAACCGACTTGAATGATTGGGCCAAAATGTTCTCGGTGAGCTTCGTCAATTCCGGGAGAAGCACATTCAGCGGATCATCTGCCCTTGTCACGACGGTTACATAGATCCGGTCAAACGATGAATATAACCGGCCGTATTCAGCGATTCGATTGCTCACCCGGCGCAGCGTGCGATTCAGACCAAAGAGTGCCTGCTCCGAATCGTGAAAACTGCGGTGTACATCCTTGCGCATGGTCTTCGAAGGACGTCCAGTCTGTTCGGTGGATAGAGGCAGGATATGACGGGTCACCTGACCGTCTTCCGATGAATCCCGATGCTCCCTTCCCCCTTGTTCCTCCCGGCCCTCTGTTCCAATCTGGAGATACATCACACCTTCTCCGTTATCCCACTTCAACTGATTAATCTCGTGCACTGCAGCCATGGCAGGTTCGACCAGGTCACCAACAAACAGAAACAGGGCCGGGTAATGGATACTGCTTCGTCCATCACCCAGGCTGCCTTGCCGCTCCTGCTCTGCCGCATATTGTGCTGCGTACTTCTCCAGATCCCGCTTCAGGGTATTGTTCAACTTGAACTCCATCCCGGCACCCATGTTACTTCAGCCTTCTGCGGATGTCATTCAGCTTCGACGACATCGTTCTGTAGAACTGATAGATGTCTTCGCCGTTTGCCAGCTCCACGCGTTCATATTCCAGACGGTCGCGCGATTCCATGAACAGGGCAGCCAGATCATCCAGTTTGGCCAGCAGCGGAGCGATATCCTCTGAAGCCGTTAGTTCGTTATCCCGGCGGGAAGCTTTGCGCAGCAGTGTACTGCGATCTTTTTCAGGCAAACCGCGGAAGTTGCCAAACACTTCATACTCGGCAAAGTTGCGGCTCTTCATCAGGTTCGCGAACGGTTCCCAAGCATCCTCTTCCGGATCGCGGTCGTAGACGTAAAGTGCACCTTTCTTGACGATCGTATCGGTATATAGAGCTTCGATGAAGCGATCATACCACTGTTCCTCATCCTGATGCTGTGCCAGAATGCCTTCCAGTTCAGCCACTTTGGCCGAGATGGCATTCATCTTCGCCAGTTCTTCACGTACCCGTGCGATAAGCTGCGGGGAACGTACCAGGTTTTCTTTGGCCATATCTTCATTAATACTGCCGAAAATATCCTTGACCCCTACACGCGGCAGCCCTTCGGATTGCAGTCGTTTCAGTTCGGTCACTGCCCGTTTTACCTCACCCAGATTCGGGGTCGTCGACGTCAGACGCATGTCGTAAGCATTCAGCTTCGCGGCCAGGTCAAACGGTTCCGTTGTAACCACGGCGTACCGATTGCTCGTATTCTCATCGATTGTTTTGGCCGTAATGATGTTGTATCCAATCGCTTTCTCGAATTCGGTACGTACCCGCGCGTTATACTGCTTCACCCGGGCATTCTCGTAGACATCACCCCAGGACTTTTCGGGAATCGGAGATGGCAGATAGGTCCAGTTGTTTTTCTCTGTCTGTACCAGATGGCGTCCGATGCCTTCCTTGTCCAAAATGGTGCGTTCATAGCTTTCCTCATAAACTTTGAGCGGCGTATACACAAATAGCGGCACCCCGTTGCGCGTATTCAGCCAGAAAATCCGGTTGCGGACTTCGCTTTCCTTGACGGTAAAGTGGGATTTGCCCACCGCATTGTTCTGATAATTGCGAATCCCTTTGAGAATGCCTGGCGCCTGTGTCGGCACAGAGACGAATCCCCATGACGGGAAATGCAGACTGCCTGTGCTGTTGCTGAGGTTGAACACCGGAACGGCCTCATCATCCAGCTTGCCAGCGATGTGACGCTCCACGAATTTCTCAACTGACTCATCCTGCCCGTATTTGATCACCAGGAAATCTTCCATGGAACGGGTAATGAGGTCCCCGAACTTCTCGGTCAGGAAGTCCGAAATGGAGCTGACCACGTCGATTTCGTTCTCTTTCACCCACTGGTTGGAGTTCTCCAGCAGCTCACGTGAGAAGTCGCGGATCAGATCATCCGTGTCACGCTTGTCCAGCAGCCCATCCACCACATTGACGATATCCGGTACACTAACGACGTTCCAGTAGTAGGTTTTGTTGCCTTTGTGATCGGACTGTTCTTCTCCGCGAGTCAGAATATCTCCATTCTTGGAGAAAATCGAGCTGAGCGCATTCAGCGTCTCGGTAAATACGTTATAGATGCGGCTGTTTTCCTGATTCAGCAGTTCATACAGATCCTCATAGAACTCGATCATCTGATCGTTGCGTTCCACGTCGGCGTGCAGCCAGTACTCATGAATTTTAGCTTCAATATAAGCATTCTTTTTCTTCTCTTTGGAGACGAAGGCACTCTTCGCGTCACCCAGTTTCTCCTCCGATTGCTCCTGCGCAGCTTCAATGTCACGCGGAATCCGGAATGCATTCTCCCGCAGCGTTTCGATATACGACTGGATCATCTTCAGTACACAGAAACCTTTTTCGGTGTAGATCAGACGGGAGACGTAGAACGGACCCTGTTCGGGATGCAAAAACATGCGCCGGATCTGTTCGGTAAACTGACCGGCAATCTCGCCCGGCAGCTGTTTCTTCGCCTTGATATATTCTTCGCGGGCACGGGCCAGGAAGTTCTGCTCCAGCTCGGTGTCCATGTTCACGACCTGTGATTTCACGACATTGCCGTATGACAGACGCTCACTGTTCTGATAACCCGGCAGCGGCTCTGGCACGCGGGACTCGAAGGACTTCACGACACTTTCGAGATCGATGCCCAGCTTGCGGGCGAACTTCTCCGTATCCTCCTGGTTCGGGGCTTTGGAGAACATGGTGCTCATTTTGTCGAACATCCGGTAAGCCAGATACGTCGTCATCTCTTCAATCGGCAGTACGGCTGAGGAAGCACCGATAATGTTGTAATCATAGTTGGCCGGATAAGCCTTGTTCATCTGTGCAATGTTGGTACGAATGTTGCTGATATAATCGTGTATCGCGAATTCTTCGCCCGACTGTTTCTCCTCGCTGGCCATGAAGTTGGTGATGTTCTCGGCCGTTACGTTCATGCAATAATCATAGGCATTCTCCAGCAGCTTGCCTTCCGTATTCGTTGCCGATATCAGGTGACACAGGTTAAACGGCGGCAGCGGTGAATTAACGTTCAGGATATTGCCGTATTTCTGTGTGAATCGTTCCCCGCGGCTGTCGACGTTCATCCAGTAATCCAGCTCTTTGAGTGCAGCGTAGCCGTTTTTGCGAATATATTCGCGTGTGTGCTCGCTCAAACTTTTGTTCGATAGATTCACGTCTGGCGTAAACAGGTAACCCAGCGTATTGACGCGGTCGATCCCGGCAGAACCGTGATCCCGTTCAATGATGCCGCGTACGATATAGGAGATATCGAGGAAACAGCCACTGCCTGTACCACCGGACAAACCGGTAAGCAGGAATACCATCAGTTTTTTGTTGGTTCCTACGGATAACGTTTTGATCTTTTTGTCAATCGCCTGCACGACCTGATTGATTTTGGTGAACAGCAGCAACCGTCCGGCCTGGCGTACCCCTGCTGCACCATTCATGCCGTCCGTGATGCTCAGCTCCGGAGACAACCAGTCCGTAATATACGGCTCCAGCACGCTGCGGTTCTGCAGCAGTCCACCGATCTCGGCATTGGACAGCAGGACGAATTCGTTAATCGGGTCCAGCCCGATGCCTTTGTACTTCTTGGCACGATCCTGCTCGTTGGTTTCAAACGCGAGAAATTCCACGTTGTCCGGCTTGTCCATTTTCTTCTTGGATACCGGGTCCTGAGGCAGCTTGAAGCGGCGGTTAATCTGATATTTAAGACGCAGCAGCGCATCAATTCCCGTTCCTCCAAGACCGATAATCAGGATCGGGTTATCAATTGTATCGACCCTGATCTTCTCGCTGACAATTCCTCCGCCTAGCGATACATCCAGCTGCTGAATATGTTCTCTGACAATTGGTTTCATTCCATGTCCTCCCTTTGGTTAACGCACTACCTTGCTTAGGCACTCCAAACTTCTTAGACCAGATACTCAATCAAAATCGTCTTATCCGCCTGTTGCAGCGGGATGCTCAGCCGGTCACCATTCTTCAGTTCAACGCCTGAGCTTGCATCCACGGCACGTCCGGATTTCTCCAATGTACCGCCTGCGGTATTGCGAATGATGATTCGGTCCCCATTGCTGGGCGTAAATATATATTTCTCGGTTTCCTTCAATTCCGGATCCAGCTGTAAAAGCTGGTGCAGATGGAATCTGCCCCGGAAGGATGCCAGTTTTTTGTATTGGGGATAGGACTTGTCTCCGGTGTTCTCATCCCGAATCTCGACAATGATCTGGCCGACAAAGCCGCGGTTTTTGCGTTTCAGCCAGCCCATCAGGAACCAGGCACCAACTCCAATCACCAGCAAGGCTACGACTCCCAAAATCACAGGTAACCATGGAAACGGCTTGTCCTGCTCACTACCTGAGGTGGTTGGCTGTGTTCCCGCACCTGCCGTACCGCCTGCATTGATGGTAATAGGCGCACTTTCACGGTAGAAGCTGTCCTCCTCCGCACGAATCACCAGTTCATAGTTATGATTGTCCGGCACTTCAAAGGTACCTGCAAAGCCGCTGCCTGTATTCTCCAACGGTTGTTCCTTACTTTTGTTCGTATCCAGATCGTTCACGACCAATGTCGCCTTCATATCTGCATACAGATCGTTATCCTGAAGCGGCTGACCTCCATTTTCAAGCTTGGCTGTCAGATCTACCTTGTCACCCTTCGTATAGGACTTGGTCTTAATTGGGTCCACGACGAGCTGCAGATCATAGTTGAACAGCAGGTTGATATCAATGCTGTCTTTCGGAGCCCCTTTTACCCGAAGTTTCCAGTCGCCTTCCTGAGGCTTGAGCAGCTTAACCAGTGAATAACTTTTGGATGTCGAGAGCTTGGCTGCATCCGAGTTCAGATCCACTGCTTTGCCCGAAGGATCGGTCAATTCAATCTCTACCTGCTTGGAAGACATAATTGAAATGTTGGCCTCAAGCACGCTGTCATTCGGCACGTTGACCGTAACTTCCTGAAAATTGCCGTTGCCTGTGATGGAAGGCAATTTCACGACATTCAGCTTGGCATGATCTGCAAATATCTCACTCAGAATCTGCGGCAGATCATCCGGCGTATCTGTGATGAATGACTTGCCTCCTGTCTGACTGGCCAGATCGGCTAGCGCATCCTTGTTCAATTTTCCATCTGCGTTCAATCCGATCGTATAGACCGGAATGCCCTGATCCTGAGCTTCTTGAACGGCCTTCGCCAGATCTGCATCAGACTGTGCCTGGGTGCGGCCTTTGGTTTTGTTAAAATCATTGTTGCCGTCTGCAAGCAGTACGATCATGGGTGAGTGCGATGCATCTGCACCATGATTCAGCACATTCACCGCTTCAGCCACCCCGACGGAAATATCAGTGTATGGCCCGCGGCCGAGCTGATCAATAAAGTTCTTCAGGCTGCTCTTGTCCGCATCGGACTGAATCTCCAGCAGCGCTTTTTCCCGCTCTACCTGATCGGTATAAGCAACAATCCCTACCTTGTCCCCCTGGACCGGCAGCATATCAATAAACATTTTCATGGCTTCATTACTGATCTTGTCACGGTCACTTGTATTCATCGAATTACTTACATCGGCTACAAGTACGGCGTCGATCCCGCTCGTCTGTGCCTGAGCAGCTGCAGCTTGGGGCAGCAACGCCTTAGGCAGCAGCAGCGTTAGAAATGTCAGCAGAACCAGGGTTCCGCTAAGCCAGCGTATTTTGCGTGTCCGCAGCATTGGGTGTACTCCTTCACGTTTGAGATTAAAATGGGAATAGTTTATTATAGGCGTCAAGCCTTAAGGAAATCTTAACAGTCTACTAATATATTCTGAAAAGCACCCCTATCTTGAGTTACAGTTTTGTAATGACTGACAAAAATCGACCTATTCGGCGCTTATACTGGCATTTTAATTCCAACTATGGAAATATGATATAGTTATTGCCAGCAAACTGCAATATAACGAAACCGTGTTTCAGATTTACACTATTCTGCATAACAACTATGCCTAGAAAGGAATCGATTATGGTTACATACGGATGCCTCGCCATATTGTTTCTTTTTGTCCTTATAAAAGGAATCTCGCTCTTTTTCCAGGGTCGCAAACCCGTGACTAGGGAGGATTCGGACCGTACCCTATACACTATACTGAATGGTGAGCGTGATTAAGCATGAGTGCCAAACAAGTGGTATCCATCAGACCTTTTAACCGAACGACCTATGCTTTTGAGAAGCTGCATGTCTGCAAGCATTGTGGACAATATACCTGCTTGTGGGAGGAGGAGTGTACCTCCTGTGGTCGCAGCGCCCTCGTTTCTGTCCAGGAGCGTGCCGGCTCACGAGTGAAACGCCGGATTGCACGCGATCTGTTCCTTGCCGTTATACTCGGATCTGCCGCCACCTACTTCGGTGAAACAACGGATCAGACCATGATGGCAGCCACCGTGACCCTGCTGCTGATCGGATGGCTCATCTTCATGCATCACCGTACATTCCCTGCCCAGCAAAACCGGCAGATGAAGCGCATGTTATACGAAGACCGGGAAGAGATTCGTCAGGGGATCAACCGTAACTGGGCGCTCGTGGCCGAAGCCCGCAAAGAAGACGAGGCGCTCGCTTACGAGATGCTGCGCGAGATTGGATCGCTCGTCTTTAATGACCGGATTCGCCTTCAGCAGGTTGCCCTGCTGCAATCCTTCGTGCTTCGAAGTGATATGGATCTGCAGCTCCAGCCCCTGCTGCTGCGAAGCTTCGAGCGGCTGCTCGCCGAATATATCGGTGAAATCGCCCGGCTTAAGCCGGAGTTGATTCGTGAAGATGCGATCCGATATATCGCCACGTACGAAGTTAATATTTTGCAGCTGCACAACGGAATTCAGATTCTGACTGCTGTAGCAGCAGCGGCTGTGCGTAAAAGCAAATATATCGAGTTATTCCCAAGTCTTATTACCCGCTACGCACGCTTTATGCCCAAAGACCGATTCATGCGCCTCTATCGTACTCTTGAGCTTTATCCTGGCAAGGCACGTGGCGGTTTGGCTGAATCCGTTGGGAGAGTGTATAACGAGAAATATCGGGACAACGTTGCAGATGTTCATGTCTAGAGCTAATGCATGTGGGTTGCATACGTAAATTAGTGCAAACTCATTCCCCATATATAGACGAGCCGAAATGGATGTACCCCTGCATACCTTTCGGGACTGGCTTGTAATCGCATGATTGTAATCATATAAGCTTCGATAAAAAAACACCCCATCCTTAGGTCTAGGATGAGGTGTTTTGATGTTTGGAAATTTTTTGTCTTGGATACCCTCATATGCCGCATCTGCAACATTTATGATTTACATGAGTCGATGCTTCAACCATATTCATACAAGTTATTACGATGTAAGGAGAATCCGGTAGTGTATAGGCATATCAAAAAAGGCCGCAACGAGATTACGTTGCGCCCCTTCATTGAGGACTCGGTACATCAGTGCCCGAGTGCTCTCGTATTCTCGCCATGCCGTTATCCTAGGCATGGCGTCAAACTCCTCGTCCAGCGCGGCTGCACTGCCGCGGACGACAAGGTCTTACCGTCCGCGACGAGAATCACGGCGGTCACTCTTGGCTGGCCCGCGCCCGCCTGAATTACGCTTGTCCGCACTGCGGCCAGCCCAGCCGCTGCTGCGCTCATCACCGCTGCGACCTGCACTGCGCCCGCCGCGGCCACCTTGGCCTGCTGCACCGCGACTGCTGTCGCTGCTGCGCGCGGAGCCACGGCCTGCGCTGCGCTCGTCGCCACTGCGGCCGCCACTACGACCACCGCTGCGTCCACCTTCACCGCCGCGGGAACCACGGCCTCCACGGCCGCCTTCACTCCGGCCGCTGCGGCCTGCGCCGCGACGGGCACTGCCTGTTCCGGCAGAGCGTCCACCCGAACGTTCATCATTATCCTGACTGTTGATGGAACGTCTGGCTGCTCCGGTGGAGGCCACTGGACCTTCGCTCGTCCACTGAATGCGGGTCAGCTTCTGATTGGTGCCTTCCTCAATACGTGCAAGCTCCGGTCTGTCATGCTGCGTTGCAAACGTCACCGCAAGACCCGTTCCTCCGGCACGACCCGTACGGCCGATCCGGTGGATATAGCTCTCTGCATCATGTGGAATGTCATAGTTGAATACATGCGTTACACCTTCAACATCCAGTCCGCGTGCCGCCACATCGGTAGCCACGAGGATTTGCAGTTTTGCATCGCGGAAGGCTTTCATGACATTCTCACGCTTGGATTGGGATAGATCCCCATGAAGCTCGTCACTTTCGTATCCTGCTTCGCGCAGATCTTCATTCAGCTTGGATGCACGGCGCTTGGTCCGGCAGAAAATAATCGCCAGGTACGGGCGATACGTATCAATCATGCCGCGAAGCGCATCGAACTTGCCACGATCCGTACACTCCAGCACCTGCTGACGAATCTGATTGATTGGGATAACCGATTTCGAAGATACTTTTACATCCTCGGGATCTTTCATGTAATTCTTCGCCAGGTTGCGAATACCTTTCGGCATCGTTGCCGAGAAGAGCATCGTCTGACGTTTATGCGGCAGTTCACGTAGAATGGTTTCTACATCGTCCAGGAAGCCCATGTGCAGCATTTGGTCCGCTTCATCCAGCACCAGTTTCTTCACATTATCCAGCTTCAGCGTGCCACGGCGCAGGTGATCCAGAAGACGCCCCGGTGTACCGATGACGATCTGAGTCCCATTTTGCAGCTTACGCAGCTGTTTCTCCACGTCCTGTCCGCCATACACAGCAAGCACATGAAGCTTATCGTCATTGGCCGTCAGCTTCTTCGCTTCCTCTGTAATTTGCAGAGCCAGCTCACGCGTAGGGGCGATAATCAATGCCTGTGGTGAGCGGTCCGATACGTTAATTTTTTGAATAATCGGCAGCAAAAAAGCCAGCG
This sequence comes from Paenibacillus sp. 7523-1, assembly GCF_002276415.1. NCBI lineage: Bacteria > Bacillati > Bacillota > Bacilli > Caryophanales > Paenibacillaceae > Paenibacillus > Paenibacillus sp. 7523-1. The sequence continues at coordinate 162,437 of NZ_NPBR01000013.1, forward strand.
TTTTCCCTGTACCTGTCTGTGCCTCAGCAATAATGTCACGTCCGCCTAACAGTACGGGAATCGAGCGCTCCTGTACCGGTGTCGGCACGGCGATCCCCTGATGTTTCAGGATTTCGCACCATTCCGGGCGAATGCCCAGTTGTTCAAAGTTTGCCAATCGTTACACCTCTGTATGTTCATTTAGATAAGCCCATTTCGATGTATTCTTCCCCATGAAATGGATTTTCAAAAAGCAATCAGTCCGCCTGCTCTTTTTCTCCATACCGTGTAGTTTACACGTTTGTCCAGCAAAACAAAAGGGCACCGGACATGTTCCGGCACCCTTTTATTGTATTTCATGTTCCAGAGATCATTTATCTTCATTAACCATGGCTCTGTGAGACCGCAAACCCGCTTCTCTCCAGCAAACGCGAGCTTTCCTCGTTCAATCCTCGGAGATGCACCGTTTTTCCCAGTTTCGCATATTTGAACTTCACCTTGCCGATGGCAACAACTGCCGTGTTATCCCAGATATGTGATCCGCCAAAATCAATCGTGATCTCCTCCGGATCCGTCTCGGCATGAAACTCATCCACGAAGCGGGATGAAGAGCCGAAGAAGAACGGACCGTTAACACGATACACCTTTTGACCCTGCTCCTCGCTGGCATGAACACGAATCTTGGCCTGTTTCCACCCAAAATGCAGGGCGCTGAGCACAACGCCGACCAGTACCCCGATGGATAGATCATTGGTGATGACGACGATCACAACCGTAACTACCATAACGAAGGCCTCTGCGCGTGGAACACGTGCAATATTTTTGACGGAACTCCAGTCAAACGTACCGATACACACCATAAACATGACACCCACCAGCGCACCCATCGGCACCTGTTTTACCACTCCACTGAGCAGCAGCAGCAGGATGGCCAGAAAGGCGCCTGCCGTAAATGTGGACAGCCTACCCCGGCCGCCGGACTTCACATTAATGACGGATTGTCCGATCATCGCACAGCCGCCCATGCCGCCGAATAATCCGTTAACGAAGTTAGCAATCCCTTGACCGCGCACCTCACGGTTTTTACTGCTCTTGGTCTCCGTCATCTCATCCACGATAGTAGCGGTCAGCAGGGATTCCAGTAAACCTACCAGCGCCATCGTGAATGAATAGGGCAGCAAAATCATCAGCGTGTTGAAGGACCACTCAATATTGGGCAGATGGAACATCGGGAGGGTACTCGTCAAATTCCCCATGTCGCCTACCTGCTTCACATCCAGATGGAACACCACCGTAATAATCGTCATGACGATAATCGCAATGAGAGGGGCCGGAACGCCTTTGAAAAACCGTGGCAAAATATAAATGATGGCCAGAGTACCTGCGACCATTGCATACATGATCCAGTTCGCACCTGTAAAATGCGTCAGCTGAGCCATGAAGATCAATATCGCCAGGGCATTTACGAATCCGGTAAGTACCGAGTGCGGCACAAACGTAATAAACTTCCCAACTTTAAAAATCCCCAAAATAAACTGAATAATTCCCGTCAATATCGTGGCCGCGAACAGGTATTCCACGCCGTAATCCTTGACGAGACCAACCATCAGCACCGCCATGGCGCCCGTAGCAGCAGAGATCATTCCCGGTCTGCCGCCTGCAATCGAGATCACAATTGCAATCGTAATTGATGCGTACAATCCGACCATCGGATCGACACCTGCAATGATGGAAAAGGCAATTGCTTCCGGGATCAGCGCCAGCGCTACCGTAATGCCTGCCAGCACGTCTCCGCGAATGTTGCCAAACCATTGTTGTTTTAACGTATTCATATGTTCTTACCGTTCCTCCTACACCGTTAACCTCGTGGGTTGATTACCTGTAATGCAGCAGCTAGGCACGTCACTGACCAACCCCGACAGGGCAGCACAAAACAGCGGAACACTCCCTCCGCATCATGGCCTGTACGTGTTGATATAAGAAGCTCTTTATCCGGAGTAAAGGATGTCCGAAGTCTGCAGCTATTCTGCTTAATCCGTTCCAGTGCGTTCCACATGATTCTGTTACATTATTCACAGGTTCGAGCTAAGAAGACATCAGAAGCCGACTCTTGATGTCACTGGTCTTCCCCTCTCAGAAAGACCGGGTCCGTTATGTACTGACCTATTATTATAGACAGGGTGATCCTTTTATACGAACAGGCTATATCTTCGCAAACGATAGATTATCCTTGAATTGCTCTTATTTTTATAATATATCTCGGTCATGCTCTGTTTATCTGTTTTAGAGTTGATGCATTATTTTCCAGACCAAAAAAAAGCTGTTAACGCTCCTTCGCCAAGAAGCATTAACAGCTCTTTCCTACCTAAATGTAACTAGAATCTTCCCGATTTAAAAATGGAATAGAGCAGAAAGGCCACCATCAGAATGGCAACCAGAAAGCCGATCTCAATGACCGGAATATCCCACAGCATCGTTGACTGATGACTGATTGAGGAACCAATAATGAGTCCGACCATAATGATACAAAAGGCGAGCAGCACGATACTGAAGGACAGACGATTACTGATCTGGTCCAGCCTGCGCATTAGCGTGTCCAGTTCGGGTACGCTGACCTCAAGCCGCAGCTTGCCTTTACTGATAATGGAGGATAGCTGCCGGAGCTGCCCCGGCAGTCCAATCACACTCTCAGTCAGGTCTGCCGCACTGCGGAACAGCCGATTCTTGATTCGACCCGGACTGAACCGGTCCTTGATCAGCTTCCGGCCGAAGGGTTCCGCCATATCCACAATGCTGAGCGATGGATCCAGATGTTCGATCACGCCTTCCATCGTGAGCAGCGATTTCCCCAGCAGCACGATGTCGGCTGGCATAATGACCCGGTGTCTCTGCGCGACACCGAACAGATCGTTAAGCGCCTGACCCACACTGATTTTGGAAAAGGGAATATCATAGTATTTACTGCGCAGCTTGTCCAGGTCATGATGGAGGCCGCGGAGATCCATGTCATCAGGCATCATGCCCAGTTTCTCAATCGCCCGGATCATGCTGTCTGTATCCTTGCGCATCAACCCGATGATGAGCGAAGCCAGATGCTGCTTCATCTCATCGCTCAGAGTGCCAACCATGCCGAAATCAATAAATGCCAGTCGTCCGTCTTTTAACACCATTAGATTGCCAGGATGCGGATCGGCATGGAAGAAACCATGAATAAAGATCTGATTCAACAAGGAATCCACCAGTCGCTGGGCGATGTCATTCAGGTCATGTCCACGTCTGACCAGTTCGTCACGGTCATTCAGTTTGATGCCCTCCACGTATTCCATGGTTAACACACGCGAGGAAGTCTGATCCCAGTAAATTAGCGGGATTTTGACCTTGTTATCCTGCTGGTACTGCTGTGCGATCTTCTCGGTATTCCGCCCCTCGACGGTATAATCCAGCTCAGCCATCAGCGCCTGGGCATATTCTTCTACCATCTGCGGAATCTGGTACTGCTTCACCCAGTCCCATCGCTTCTCCGCCATCGCCGTCAGCTCACGCAAAATATCCAAATCTCGCTGCACAATCCGTGAGATGCCGGGACGCTGGATCTTAATGGCGACGGCCTCTCCGCTTCGAAGCTTGCCCAGATGCACCTGCCCAATGCTGGCTGCAGCCACAGGGGTATCCTCGAACCGGGAAAAGATCTCTTCCAGCGGTGTATCCAATTCCTGTTCCAAAATCCCCCGTGCCGTTTCCGAAGAGAAAGGGGGCACCTGATCCTGCAGCTTCACCAGTTCACGGATGACCGGCTCAGGCAGCAGATCCGCCCTTGTGCTTGCCAATTGCCCCAGCTTCACGAAAGCCGGCCCCAGCTCCTGCAGCACAAGCCTGATCCGTTCACTCAGCGTTTTGGTCGTGTGTGCTTCACGTGACATCCACCGCCGGGGTATGGCCAGCAGCTGGAACAGCCCCAGTTCCTCGACCATATAACCGAAGCCATGACGCACCAGCGCCATGGCAATTTCCCGGTATCTGCCGACATGTTTAATTCGCACAGCCATCTACTCGATCTCGTTTCCTTTGTGCGGAGGAGGAACTTCAAGTGGAGCTGGGGATACATCTGGTTGCATTTGTGGTGTTTGACCCAGTTCGGCGAGCTTTTTCTCCAGTACAGCAACGCGCTGTTCCAGACTGGTCACATCACTCTCCGAAGGTACGCCTACTTCCTGAAGCACCCGCTTGACCTGCTCATGAATCACTCGCTTGAGCTGACCCTGCTCTTCGTCGCCTCGTTCCATTAGACGCTCGACCAAGGCTTTGGATTCACCTGGCGCAAGTTCCCCGCGTTTGACCAGATCGTCTACGGTTTTTTCAATTTTTTCCTTACTTACGACGGTAAGACCCAACCCTAATGAGATCGCCTTTTTGAACAAATCGCTCATTCTTGTCATCCTCCTCTTCATTGATTTCTATATTATACCCTTTATACCCAGCACAACAAATAAGCGATCAGGTTACACGTATCGTGCTGCCCATTTGCCTGCCTGCAAAATCAGCTGGCGATAGGATTCGTGTGCAAAAGAAGGCACATGATGTCCTGGCATGAGGTATACAATCCGGCCCAGTCCATAGGTATGTGCCCAAGCCGCAGGCTTAGGTCCGTCTTCAGTCTGGTATTCAAGCAGAATCGTGGTTTCGGCGAATGATCCGAACTCGAACAGATAAGGCTCTTCTTCCATGGTGAATCCGGTAATCCCCTCGGTCACAGGGTGTTTATGATCCGTTACGGTAAACTCCAGCGGTCCATACGGTGGATGATGCAGGAATTTCGCACCAATCATCTGCTTGAGTTCATAACGATTTTGAAGCGAAATTCCGTTATGTAGAATAACCAGTCCGCCTCCATTGCTCACATACGACAGCAATCCAGCTGTCTGCTGAGGAGAGACTTTCCCCTTCCAATCGTCCATGTATGAAATACACACATCAAATCCCGATATGTTCTCCTGCAGCAGCATATTGCGATTCTCACTGCACTGCACGGTCATGCTATCATGAAAAATACGGCTGATCTCTGCGTCAACATCCTGCAGCGGATGCCAGTCCGGATGTGTATAATCGCCGAGCAACAACGCCTTTTTACGATGGTCCATTAATAAAACTCCTTTCATGTTAAAGCTGTAACAAGATTACCAGGGAAGCTCGTCCCCCTTATAGTCTACATAGGCAGGCTGATCTCCCATAAACTCCTTGTGGCGGTCAATAAGTGCTGCGATATGCTGTGCCGATTGTTCTGGCGTAAGGTCTGCGGCTGTGTTCAATTCACCGCTCATATAGCTCTGCACCCACCCGGGATGTATCAGCATGACCTGCCCACCTTCATCCTTAATCCCATTATGCACAAGCCTAGCCTGCATGTTTAGTGCAGATTTGGACATGCAGTAAGCGAACCAGCCATGTCTGTCGCACTGCTCAATACTGCCCGCCTCCGATGAGATGTCCACAATCAGCTTGCCCGCGCCCGCAAGAAGGAGGGGCAGCAATGCGTGAGTTACACGCAGCGAACCCAGCGTATTCACGTTGAATACCTCCGCCATTTCGGCAAAGTTTAATGGCCCGCGGACATGATCCGTAATATTCCCTAGTATAGCCGCATTATTGATCAGCATATCCAGACGAACTGTATCCAGTTTGATCGTTTCGGTAAACAGCGCAACGGACAGATCATCGGCAATATCCAGCTCAATGACCCGAAGATGCTTCGGATAAGCTTGCAAGAGCAGACGAATCCCCTCAGAATCCTCCATGTCTAAGCCCGCAGCATACACCGTATATCCTCTCTTCAGCATTTGTGCTGTCAGTGCCAATCCAAGTCCCCGGGCTGCCCCGGTCACACATACGGTTTTCACCATGCTTCCCCTCCTTATCCAGGCTACGCTGTCTTTTAATTCATTCCACATGGTCAGGCAAAAACCTTTAAATGTAAACAGGAATGCTCAACTTCACGACCAAAGTCTCATGATGTGATGAATGCAGGATTCTCTTTTCTTCTGTCACTTCATTTGATAAATCTACACTTATATATGCTGACCACTTCTTCTCAGTCGGTATGACTGACAATGCTGCACCCATCTCCCTGCTGCACCCGGATGAGAAGCAAGATGAACATGGGTATACCCGGCTACAACGTTACCTCTGGCATATCCCTCCTGTTTCATGCCCCGTAATCCCTTAGTCTCATAAGCATAGGGAATGTCGCCTTCCTCTTGGTAGGTCATGGTAGAGTAATGAAATTCATGGCCCCGGATCACCTCTCCTTTTTTCAACAAAAAGGAATCCTCTACAGCTCTGGCCTCACGATATCCAAGTGCTGCACGCTTCGCTTGCATCTGTACTTGAGCAGGTATAATCCCTGCCATGTTATACGTTAGCCCTTCCCGGTTTGTTAATGTCTCCGCGAGCACCATATAACCTCCGCATTCCGCAAACAAAGGCATCTCACTGCGAACGGCCTCACGCAGTCCCTCCAGAAACGAGACGTTATCTGCGATCAATGCCGCAAACTCCTCCGGAAAGCCCCCGCCAAGATAAATGCCATCTGCCTCAGACGGTATGTCTTCCCCTGCGAGCGGGCTGAAGTACTTCAATCGGGCTCCTGCTGCTTCGAGCAGCTCCAGATTATCCGGGTAATAGAAATTAAACGCCGCATCCCGGGCAACAGCTATTACCGGACTGGACGAAGTTCTGCGTTCATCACACTCGCCAGACGTACTGTCTTCGCTGCACTTCAAATGGGCAACGATCGACATTGGATGTGGGTTTTGCCTTGAAATATCCTCATGGTTCAAGATTAACTCTTCTTCTATGGCAGGTGCAGCCTTCGCTATGGCAATAACCGCATCCAGATCGGTGCCTTCCTGCAACGCGTCCGCAGCCCGCTCGAATAGAGGCTCCAATTCTCCCCGTTCAATGGCAGGGACCAGCCCTAAGTGACGCTCGGGAATCGACATGTCTTCCTCCCGTTTCAGCCATCCGACCACAGGAATGCCGCACATCTGCTCAATGGCTTTCTTCACAATACTGTAGTGGCCGGCACTTCCGCAGCGATTGACGATGACACCAGCGATGTTAAGCTCAGGCTCCAGCTGCTGAAAACCAAGCACGATCGCTGCTGCACTGCGAGCCATGCTGCGAACATCCACGACCAGAATGATCGGAGTCTGTGTAACGAGAGCAATCTCCGCAGTAGACCCTGTGTTGCTTAAGGGATCTTTGCCATCATACAATCCCATGACACCTTCAATAATAGAAATATCGTGTCCCGCTGACGCTTTGGCAAATGCTTCTTTTACGTACTCCGGGGAGGTCATCCACGCATCCAGATTTCGCGATGCTCTGCCCGTTACAGCCGTATGATAGGTTGGATCAATATAATCCGGCCCGCATTTGAAGCCCTGTACGCTCATTCCGCTCCGGGCCAGGGCTTTCATCAGGCCCAGGGTCACGGTTGTTTTTCCTGCACCGCTCCCCGTTCCGGCTATGATCAGCCGTGGTCTGGCATGTTGATTTGAAATGGTCATGATCCATTCCCACCTTTCTTCGATATAACAAAACCGCACCAATAAACGATGCGGCTTAAATCAGCGATAATGGCTTCATCTCGTGAAGCGCATGATTCCAAATATAGTTTAGTCAAAAGGGATTCGCGTTACGGAAATCGTCAGGTTCCCGCTCTTTTTCTTCTCCAGCAGCCAGTGGTCTGCTCCGGAAGACAGTAATGCCGCTGGCTCGCTCACACCGTAAGCTCCAGTAAATTTAAATACCGTCTCCGATGGATTTGGAAGCTTGACGGTATTCAGCTCGGCTGGCGTATACGTCACAAGTTCCCAGCCGTATTTGGCGCATAGACCCATCAGGCCTTCTTCATCCTTTTTCAGATCAATCGTCGCTACGTTTCGTACGCTTTTCACTGAAAGAGACAGCTCTTCCAATGTGGTGAGCATCTCCTGCTCCAGTTCTTCCATAGATGTGCCGCGATTGCAGCCCATGCCCAGCACGAGGCTCTTCGGTCGATACAACACCCCATTTGTCAGAAAACGTGTCTGTTCATCTTCCGTGAGCAGGCGGTCGCTGATCACAAGTGCCGCATTGAATGGAAATGACTCGGTTTCCTCCATGCTGCTGAAGACGCGGATATGATCCGGTACAGGCTTGTTATATCGCCACCAGTTCCGTTCTCCCGTCTCCTGAATCAGCGCAACCGGCTCCTCGTTAACAACTGCTGCACTGACTGGCGTGGCCTTGTCGAAGCTGTCCACGATCCAGCCCAGCTCCCGTCCGAACATGTCTACCGGGATTGTTCCTTGCACATCCGAAGCGGTTGTAATTACTGCGCGTGCACCGAGTACTTCCGCAACCTGACGAGTCAGTTCATTCGCACCGCCAAGATGGCCGGACAGGACACTGATGACATTCTCTCCGCGGTCATCAATGACCAGCACGGCAGGATCCACTTTTTTGTCCACCAGAATCGGAGCGATCATGCGGACTACCGCTCCCAGCGAAATAAATAGAATGATGCCATTGTATCGCTTGAACAGATCCGGCAGAATCAGCTTCACCGAGCCTTCGAACAGCTGATAACCCAGCTCCTCTTCGTCCCCGCGAGCGAACTTGCTCATGTAATACACATCCGTACCCTGGAATTGTCCAGCCAGATGGCGTACCATCTCCACGCCATGCTTCGTGATAGCCACGGCTGCAAACGGATTACTCACAGGACTTCACTCCTTTGCGATAACCATGGGTGAAGGATTTGTCATACAGCTTGGAACGATGGGCATCCCGGTTCACGAGATCGGGATCAAGTGCCCAGCCTGCCAGAATCATCGCATGCATCGTAATACCAGCGGCACGCAGATCGGCAGCCAGATTGGCGAGCGTGGTCCGTACAATTTTCTGATCCGGCCAAGTCGCCCGCTGCACGACCGCCACCGGTGTATCTTCGCTCCACCCTGCGGCGAGGAATTCAACCACGACCTTTTTCGCCAGCGTAGCACTCAGGAAGAGGGCCACCGTACAGTGATGTGACGCCAGATCACGCAGCTTCTCGCGTTCAGGCACTGGTGTGCGTCCTTCTGCGCGTGTCAGAATAACCGTCTGCGTCAGTTCCGGTACAGTTAATTCCGCTCCGAGGGCGGCCGCCGAAGCAAAGACCGAGCTAACACCCGGAATAATCTCATACTCCACGCCCTGCTGCTTCAGCAGTACCATCTGTTCCAAAATTGCGCCGTACATCGCCGGATCACCGGTATGCACACGAGCTACACTGCGGCCTGCACGAGTGGCTTCACACATGAGTTCAACCTGCTGCTCCAGATCCATGCCGGAGCTTTGCAGCACTTCTGCTTCAGGTTTTGCCGTCGCTATCAGTTCATCGTTCACGAGGGAGTCTGTGTACAGGACCAGATCCGCATTTCTCAAAATGTTCGAGCCCTTCACCGTAATCAGTTCGGGGTCACCCGGGCCTGCACCTACGATATATACTTTCGGTTCCAGCGTTTTCATTTGCTCACCACCATCAGGCTCAGATATTCCAGCTCCTGCCCTTTCAGTTCACGGGCATCGCGCCAGACCAGTTCATATGGAGAAGTGACTTTGGTGACTACCGAGGCTTTGCCGCCGAGACCCATCTCGTCCAGCAGTTCAAGCATCGGGTCAAGAACCTTCGCCACTTTGATAAACACAATCGTATCGTGATGCTCAATTGCCTGACGCATCGCTTCCTTATCGGCAGTCGCGGGGATAATGCCCACCTGCTCATCGCCGTCTGCCAGATGGATATCCAGTGCAGCTGCGGCGCCCAGTACAGATGAGATTCCCGGAATCGAAGCAATCGGTACCTCGGGATGCAGTTCACGCATCAGCCTTGCCAGATGAATGAAGGTGCTGTACAGATTCGGATCGCCTTCAGTTACAAAGGCCACATCCTTACCCTCCTTCAGCGCACCCCAGCAGGCTTCTACGGTTTTGCCCCACTCCCGTTCAAGGACAACCGGGTCCTTGGTCATCGGAAAGATCAGGCCGAGCATCTCTTTCTCTTCCGGGTTAACATACAGTTCCACGATCTCGTGAGCATACGATTTGCCGCCTTTGCGTTTCTTGGGATATGCCACCACCGGACACTCCCGGATCATTCGGTATGCCTTCACCGTAATCAATTCCGGGTCTCCCGGCCCGACTCCCACGCCATACAGCGTACCTACTGCTGCCGTACTCATGTTGTTTTCCCCCTTGTCCTGTCCTTGAAAAGTCATTCTTCCGCTCCGGCTACCGCTTCCTCTGTCACGGAATGCTGGCCTGTGATCACGTAGATCGGATTCAATCCGTCAAAACGGGTCATGTTCAGAATCGGCTTGCTGCGCGCCGTCTGAAGCAGTGTCACGGAGGCGTCCATGCCTGCATCGCGCATGGCCTTCATGCTGTCATGCAGCGTCTCGATTGTCGCTGCATTCACGACGATGCGTCCCTCGGGGCGCAGCCGGGACGCGCATAGGGCGATCAGCTGCGCGAGCTCGCCGCCGCTGCCGCCAATGAACACCGCATCCGGATTCGGTAGTTCGTCCAGCCCTGCTGGTGCTTTGGCATGAAGGACGGTAAAGTCTGTCCGGAATTTGATCCGGTTGGCCTCGATGTTCACGAGGTCACCTTCGTTCTTCTCGATGGCGAAAACCTGGCCCCGCGGCGCCAGCCGCGTGCACTCCACCGCCACCGAGCCGGAACCTGCGCCGATATCCCACACGATGCTGTCCTCGCCAAGCCGCAGCTCAGACAAGCTGAAGGCGCGGACCTCGCGCTTGGTAATCAGGCCCTTCTCCGGTTTGCGCTGATGGAATTCCTCATCTGCAAACCCAAACCCTTTGCGCGGCGCAGGCGCATCCTTGCGGCGCAGCAAAATAACGACGTTCAGCGGGCTGCATTCAGCTGCCGCCAGTTCGTCCAGGGTGTAATGGCGGGCACGCTCGTCTGGCCCGCCGAGGTTCTCGGCAACGTAGGCATCATACTCGGTCATGCCGAACTTCTGCAGATAAGCCCCAACCGCAGCGGGGCTGTTATGCTCGTCCGTGAGCAGCGCAATTTTGGCTTGCCCATTAATGCGCTGTGCAAGGCCTTTGAGCGGACGTCCGTGCACGCTTTCGAGCACGGCGTCGTGCCAGCTCTCGCCAAGCTTGGCGAATGCCAGCTGCAGCGAACTGAGATTAGGCCGGATCTCCAGTTGATCCGGGCCCAGCTTGCGCGCAAGATACCCGGCGATGCCGTAGAACAGCGGATCTCCCGAGGCAAGCACAACGATGTTGTGCGTGTCCTGCAGCGCTTTTATTTTCACAACCAAGTCGCTTAATCCACTCTTAATCGTGTGTTTCTCTCCCGCAAATGCAGGGAAGTACTGCAGCTGACGTTCACCGCCCACCAGTACATCCGCTTCCTGAATCAGATTCAGGCTATCCGCCGTCAATCCTGCCGCACCTTCTTCACCTACGCCGATGATACGGATTCTATGATTCTTTGCTCCAGCTGCTGTCGTCCAGTTCACTGATTTCCGCCCTCCCCAATTCCATTCCTTTCATCGTGACCAATACCACTTCGACCGTTACCCCGCCTCCGGCATGCTCCAGGCAGTGCCTACAGGCATATGTACATAGCTTTTCAAAATAGGGCAAATAACCCGCCTCAGTCATCATGTCGGCCACTTGAGTCGCCGTGTTGGCTTCCTCGATCGCTTGCGCCAGTTCATCTCCAGCCCCGGTCTCGCGGGCCACGGACGCAAGAAATCCAAAATCCACCGGCGCACTCTTGGAGTGCACCATCATGACCCCTTGGGCCACTTTGGCAAATTTGCCCGGCATCCCCACCAGGCTGATGCGCTTCATGCCCAGTCGTTTCCCGTGTTTGATGGCGAACCCGACAAAGTCACCCATCTGAATGAAGGCTTCTTCGGGCAATTCGGGCATCATTTTCATCGCATATTTCTCACTGCTGCCGCCTGTCGTCAGCACAATGTGATCACAGCCAGATGCCTGCGCAACTGAAATGGCTTGTACCACACTTGCTTTGTATGCAGAGGTGGAGAATGGAACGACCACGCCACGTGTGCCCAAAATGGAGATGCCGCCCAAAATGCCGAGACGCGAATTCAGCGTCTTCTTGGCAATCTCTTCGCCGTCCGGCACGCTAATGACGACCCTCACACCTCTGGCTGTCCCATGTTCGGCAAGCACCTGGGTCACGGCCTCGGTAATCATGCGGCGCGGAACGGGATTAATCGCAGCTTCGCCGACAGGAACAGGCAAGCCGGGTTTGGTCACACGACCTACCCCGATGCCGCCATCCAGCTCCACACCAGGCTCCTCCCGCCAGGATACATGTGCGATGATCTTCGCCAGATGCGTAGCATCCGGATCATCCCCGGCATCTTTGATGGTGGCACAGGTAGCCGTGCCGTCCGTCATCAGTTCCTGCTCGATCAGTTCGAACGAGTGGTCAAAGCCCGCGGGCAATGAAACCACAGCCTGTGCAGGGGTAACCCCGGTTAACAGAATTTGCGTGGCCCCCTTGGCAACGGCCGTAGCGCAGGCTCCAGTGGTGAAACCGGAACGCATCGGTTTGTCCGGATCGGGTGCTTCCCCGCTTTTCATGCGTTTCTTTTCCATGGCTTTGAACCTCCCGTCCTTTCTTATCACATTACATAGTAGATGACACTTGGCTCACCGCGTATGCGAAAACTATGGGGTAGCCGCTACGGGTACGGATCGTTCTTCCGATCGCTGTTGTCTCCAGATTTCTTTGATTCCCTTATGTATAGGGAGAATTCCGGAGACAAAGGCGAACGCTGTCGCTTCTACAGAATCGATTCCGTCCCCTTCGCTACTCCCTGCGTCTTTGCATACCTAACAAAGTTCGTGATCAAACCTCATGAGCTAAACAATGTCATGAGGTTTATTATGGGTAACTGGACATTCCATGCTACTAGCAGATAGCTTGGAATGTAGTTACCAAGTTTACGGTTCATGCCATCACAATTTAGCAATTGAGCGATGTTTAAGGATTGAATCTACCTCATACACTTTATACCCTGCATGCTCCAACATTCGCTCCGGTTTAGTTGATGATTGCTATTCTCTAACGAACTCAGGAAGTGCTATTCGAGCCGATTTCCACACACTGAAAATCTAACGAATCGTAGCGATGCTATTTCACCAGGAATTCGATGCCTCCACCGTTTTTGGCATCTTTGAGCAGAATAGCTTCACTCAGGTTCGTTAGAGTTTAAAACTCATGATTATCTGCGAAATAAGGCTCTTGATGTTCGTTAGTACTGCCCTTGTACTCCCTGCTAGGTACGCTCTAGATACGCTCAGTTTAGACTGAAACAGCGACTAATCCTTCACTGCCATCAGTGAGATCGCGTTCAGCGCAGCTACCACGATGGTACTGCCGCCTTTGCGGCCAATGTTCGTGATGAACGGGATGTCCAGCTTGCGCAGCTCATCCTTGGATTCGGCTGCGGACACGAATCCGACAGGCATACCAATGATCAAGCCTGGCTTGGCTTCGCCTTCTTTTACCAAACGGATCAGCTCAAGCAATGCTGTCGGTGCGTTACCGATGGCATAAATTCCGCCATCGTAGGCCTTGGTTGCTTTGCGAGTCGAGATGATGGCCCGCGTTGTATTCAATCGCTTCGCTTCCTCCATCACATCTGGGTCGGAAATATGCACGTGCACATCTCCACCGAACCCGCGAATACGATCCTTGCTTACTCCAGCCTGGATCATCTGTACGTCGGCAATAACGGATTGTCCTGCACGAAGGGCTGCAATTCCTGCCTGAATGGCATCCGGATGAAACACCATGCTGCGGCCAAGTTCGAAGTCAGCTGAGGCATGAATGACACGCTGTACAACGGGATATTGTTCTTCCGTGAATGGGTGCTCACCCAGCTCCTCGGTAATCATCTCGAAGCTTTTCCCCTCAATCTCCTGAGGCTGTACAGTTAAAGGTTTAAATTCCGTTTTGAAATCCATATGCACTCACTCCTTCAATCGTAATATGATTCAAAATGGGTCTATCCTAATTTGATCTATTCGGGTGTCCTACTCCATCAATACGCGCTTCAACTCGGAGAGTACGCCTTCAAATTCATCAAACACCGTTCCGAATTCAGCTTCTGGGCGGGATATCAATACAACCTGAATGCCAAGCTCCAGCGCAGATTGAATCTTCTCATCTACAGCCCCGGTCTTGCCGCTCTCCTTGGTCACCATCACGGTGGTGGCATAATGCTTGTACAATGCTTCATTCATTTCACGGGAAAAGGGCCCCTGCATCGCAATAATATTGCGCTGTTCCACACCCAGTTCACCGCATTTCTCCATATTGTCGAGACGCGGAAGCATACGGGCAACGAGACGAATATCAGGATCACCGAGCAGATGCTTGGTGAAAATCTGCAGCGTTTTGCTTCCAGTCGTTAACATGACAGAACCTTTGAGTTCTTTTGCCTTAAGAGCTGCTTCCTCATAGGAAGGCACGACATGAAGCAGCGGATGGTCATCGTAGGCAAGTCCCGTCCGCTCGTAACGGATATAAGGAATTTCTGCCTGTCTAGCTGCTTCCATGGCATTGGCATGGGCCTCTTCCGCAAAGGGATGACTTGCATCCACTATGGCACGGCTACCTTTTTCACGGACAAGCTGGACCATTGCCTCTATCGTCAGCCTGCCTGTTCGAACCGGCAGCCCCGCCTCGGACAGACTGTGCGCTGCACTCTCAGTTACAACCGATGTGAGTACGTCCATCCCCTGCTGCTGAATCTGTACAGCCAATTCCCGCGCATCACTTGTACCGCATAACATCAAAATCATGGACGGTTCACCCGCTCCGAAGCAGCTGCGATCTGAGCATGCCCTGCATCTTCTAGTGAGATGTTCTCTCCGTCTCCGCCCTCTTCATCTTGATTATGTAACGCACCTTCGTGGTCATGATGCGAATGGTGAAGTTCTCCGTCGTGGTCATGATGATAATCCAGCGATGCTTCACGGCTGCTCACGGCATGTTCGTGAGTATGATGCTCCTCATTGTGGTGCTCGTGATCATGGGCGTGATGATCGTGACTGTGTCCATGGTCTTGGTCATGATGATGATGGTCATGGCTGTGATCATGTGCATGATCATGATGATGGTGATGGTGGTCATGATCGTGGTCGTGGTCGTGATGATGATCGTGATCATGGTGATGGTGGTGATGTTTGGCAGCCTCAAGTCTGAATTGGCAGTTGTCACAGTTGGCCGCTACCCGTCCATTCAATCCTTCGTTCGCGCGTTCCAATACCAGTTCCACCAATTTCGGATGGAATCCAAAATATCCACCGATCTCTACCTGAACTTCCGGATGTGCCGCAGCAAATTCTGCGGTCATCTCATCAATCCGTTTGATCAGCACCCCTGTGAAAAGGAAATAAGGCATGATGACGATTTTCTTCGCCCCGAGCAGGAGACAACGCTGCAATCCATCCGGGAATGAAGGCTGCGTCACGCCGATAAAGCTGCTTTCGGCCCATTTGTACGGTAGCTTCTCCCATAACATCCGGGTCATTTTGAAAAAGTCACTGTTGGCATCTGGGTCACTGCTTCCCCGTCCAAGGACAAGTACGGCTGTCTCTTCATCCGTAACAGGAGCGGGTGGAGCCGCCACTGCTGCGCCGCCTTGCTTGGCGGTAACAAGGACAGGCTGTGCTTCCTGCAGACGGGTCTGCATAATTTGTACGACTTTTTCATGTACGCCAATCGGACGCCCATATACGAATTCCACTTGCGGATAACGGATCTTGGCCCGGTCGATGGCATTCGGGATATCAATTTTGGCGTGGCCCGCAGCAAACAAAATAATCGGCACCAATACGACGCGCGTTGCCCCTTTATCTACACAAGCCGTAACCCCTTCGGCGATGCTCGGTCTTGTTAATTCTAGAAAACAGGTCTCTACCACGGTATTCTCCGGCGCTTTCTCCGCTACCGCTCGTGCAAACTCCATTAACTCCCGGTTTCCCTCTGGATCACGGCTGCCGTGTCCAACCAGCAAAATGGCATTCATCATGGCTTCTTCCTCCCCCGCCTGATCCATAGACCAGGCATCTCAATTTTAGGTTGTGCTTACTTGGTAAACGAGCCTTTCACGAAGGGTAACCTGGTTACCCCATCATTTCGATCTATATAAAAGTGCGATGAACTTTTCCGCTATAACTACACACATTGGATAGAAAATATTAAGACGATAACAAAACTGGCGCGAATCCTAGTCGCCGCATACCGGGTTTACTTCCACGGTCACAGGCGCATCGACGTGACGGAAGCCTTGGATTACTCCAACGCGTTTGAAAAATTTATGGAACCTCTCATTGGGGTGTCCTTTTTCCTTGTACTCCGCTACGATTCGCTCCACAACCCCGCCAATCTGATCACCTGGAATCCCTTCGGCTACCGGCTGGGCAGGGTGAGCGTTTCGTCCGAACTTCTTGCCGCCAAGGAACAGGTCGTATCCGCCCTTGCGGTAGACGATACCGATGTCCTCCAGCACGGCGCCATAACACGCCATGCCGCAGCCATTCAGAGCCACACTGGTCTCTTTCGGCGCACTAAGTCCGCCTATAACAGCCTGCAAATGATTGGCCATCGGAACAGCATCATCCTTCTCCATATTGCAGAAGTCACAGGCCTTCACCTTGATAACGTCACCGATCGGCACCACGATGAAATTCGCTGCACGCAGTTCTTCTACCAGCTGATCCGGCTCAAAGGTCGGTACCCGCAAAATAATCTGATGCTCCGGCGTGTATTCCAGCTCGCCTTCTTCACTCGCGCATTGTGCCAGCAGCGCCATCTGGGCTGCGGTAAACTTCTTGTTGCCGACGCCAGGCGACACGCCAATCTCGAACAGCGGTGCCTTGCGTCCCGGCTCAGGTGCTGTCCGCACAGCAGCTGCCCCTGCAGTCTGCGGCGTCGCGGCTGGCACGCCTAACCCGGCTGTATCCAGCCAGCGGCTGGCCGCCTCGCCAGCGAGCTTGCCGCCTGCCGCAAGCCGCGTCAGTGCTTCGGCAGCCAGTTCGGCTGGACCAGCATGCGGCACCGCCAAGACAGCACGAGGTGCGCCTTCGACCGCTGCAGGCCGCTCGGCTGCAAGCACCGCGGTGCTGCCGCCCGCTGGCTGAGCAGCAGGCAGGCCAGCGCCCTGCTGCCCTTGCGGGCCCATGCCCGTACTGGCGCTAGCGCCGCGCAGGGCTGGTTCCGCAGCCGGCTGCGCGATCTGCGTATCGCGGGCCGCGCTTGCTGCATCGGCGGAAGCGGCAGAGC
The DNA here is from genome assembly GCF_002276415.1 of Paenibacillus sp. 7523-1. Classification (NCBI taxonomy): domain Bacteria; kingdom Bacillati; phylum Bacillota; class Bacilli; order Caryophanales; family Paenibacillaceae; genus Paenibacillus; species Paenibacillus sp. 7523-1. Next base: position 179,810 of record NZ_NPBR01000013.1, read on the forward strand.
GGGCCTCCATCGCACCGAGCGACCAAGGCTCAGCTTCCGTGCGGAGCCGCTCATGCGGTCTGAGCGGCTGTTCCACGGTATTCAGCGTGTATTTGCGCTGATATCCGCGCGGTGTGACCATGAGTCCTTCGTACATCATGGTCGAGGAGTTACCAATGATCACAGTCGTAAGCATGCCGATATCATGATTCAACATGTCTTCCAGCGTGGTCATCACAACATCTTGACGTTCTCGATAGGCACTTTTTACAAGCCCCACGGGTGTCTGAGGACTACGGTACCGCAGCAGCATCTCCTGCGTCTCCACGATCTGGCGTGTCCGGCGTCCACTGCGAGGGTTGTACAGAGCAATGACAAAATCAGCTGATGCTGCTGCTTCAACACGGCGAATAATCGTCTCCCATGGCGTAAGGTGGTCACTCAGACTGATCGTACATGCATCATGCATCACGGGTGCACCGAGCAAGGAAGCACAGGATTGAATGGCAGATACACCCGGGATAACTTCAACGCCAACGCCCGTTTCCGGCTTCCAGCCTTGCTCCATCAGCACCTCATACACTAATCCGGCCATGCCATATACACCTGCATCGCCACTGGAGATTACTGCAACGATTTTGCCCATCTCGGCCTGTCTGACCGCTTCCTGTGCCCGGCTTACTTCCTCGGTCATGCCTGTCCGTACAATCTCCTGTCCGTCCAGGAGTGGACGAATCAGATCAACGTAAGTGTTATAACCAATGATGACCTCACTCTCCCGAAGTGCCTCCAATGCCCGTGTGGTGATATGCTCCATCGCTCCTGGGCCAAATCCGATAATCAGCAGCTTTCCTTGACTCTGCATTGCTTCTCCTCCTCCATCTCCCTGTTCACCCTTAACACGCCAACCACATCTATATCATCGCTACTTTAGCCGTTGTCTGTAGCGAGCTCTTGATTATTGAGTTGCTCCGTGCAGCTCAACCTTCTTATCCCGGCTATTCCAAAACAGTGAAAAAGGACGGCTTGACCGACCTTCTTCTTCGCGGCATGTTCGATTAAATCCAGTTCCAGATCGACTGTAAAAAAACAAAAAAATCCCATCCTTATAACGGATGGGATACGCATGTACGTACACTCAAGAAGACAGTCCACGGCCCTATAGAGGATAGACCTGTGGCTGCATGGCCGCAAAGGGCCTGCCAGGCGAACCGGTTGTTCGCCCGTTTCCTGATTCTTCGTACACCACTCCTTTCCGCGAAGGGTTCGGTGACACATGCAAGGTAGGTCTCCTGGCTCTGGATCATCAGCTTCCTTTTCTGTCTTCCCCGAATGTACGAGTGACCTGGATGAAAAGGGCTTCACCATTACAGTGGCGGGACCGCTCGGGATTTGCACCCGATTCCCTGTTACCTCTTGCTCGACGCAAGAGCACCTTGCTTGTTTTCATGAATGATATTGCTTTCATCATAACATCGCTCAGGAAAAAATGTCCATGCTTATGATGTTTGTCCTTGATTCTATTTTCAGACAAAACAGAAAAAAAGTTCTGATCCAGAACCGATCAGAACTTGAATTATGATATGCATATGAGAAACCCTCATAACAATCTTACTAGATACTATATTAGACTACGTCCTGATCTGCTTATCAGGATTGATCTGCGTGTGCTGCAGCAATATATCGTCCCAGCTCAACGATGAGCGCTCCCATCTTTTCTTCCTCCGGAACAACTCGTGCTTCAATCCCTTCTTCACGCATGGCGTTCGCAGTCACTTTGCCAACAGATGCAGGAATGACACCGTCCCGGAAGGCCTGCTGCATCTGTTCCAGCTTGCCTTGGGAAGCCGCATACGCTGCCAAAAACCTTACTTGGGGACCGCTCGTGAATGCTACGGCATCAACCTCACGCTGCACGATCTCATTCAAAAGCAGTTCCAGTTCAGCCTCTTCCGGCGGTACATGGCGATAAGGCAGAACCTGTCTTACCTCGGCACCCTGTTCTTCCAGCCAGTTGACCAGCTTCGGCGCAGTCTCCCCATGAAGCTGGAGCATGACTTTCTTGCCGGCAAGATCATGTGGCGCGAATTCGCGGATCAGCCCGTCCGTACTGCCATCATCATCCCGGACCAGCGGTACGAGCTTGCGCTTGCGAAGTGCATTCACCGTTTTGTATCCTCTTGCCGCAATTGAAGCTTCCGACAGGACATCCAGCAGTTGACCAGCTATGTCCATATCCTCTGCCATTTCAAATATGGCATCGAGCCCCATGCCAGTAGTTAATACTGCCCAATCGGGTGGATCAGAGATTAAGGATACGAGACCATTACGTATGTTCCGATCATCCAGGAATACCGTTCCCTGTGCTGGCCGCACGAGTGGAATGCCACCCATTTTCTCAACTAACAACGCCATTTCCTTGGATTTACGCGGTCCCGTCAGTGCTACACGTATACCTGCCAAATGTTGAGCCATTCATGTTTCCCCCCAGTTCGTTCGTCCGAACGTCATTCGTTTGACTACAGTATACAGGGTAGTTTCATGGAGGGAAACCACGTTTCACGTCATTTGGCCTGATCTTCTATAACGATTTTTTATGATTGGCATCAGGAAGGCTGAAGCTCGCCCCCCTGCATGTCATCCTTTCCAGTTTCGTCTTCCTGGTCCGAACCACGTCTTTTCTTCTCCTGTTCATGCTGCTTTTTGGATGGTTCACGATGCTTCTCTCCTTGACGTGAAGAGTCTCTTTCCTTTTTACGTGGTCGGAGAAACACGAAAAGAATGATGGGAAAGAGAACTTCAAACAGAATGGCAATCCATGTCCATTCCCGCGTGAAGCGGAACAGTTGAATCGCATTCTTGAAAAACCAAAATGCACATACGAATCCTAACAGTGCAATTGGACCCGTCATCAGCTTACCAGATAACTTGGGAATCATCCGTTTCAGACCCCAACAGATAAAGTACAGGTCAAACCCAATCTTCGTAATCATGGTAGGCAGGGTAGCTGCAGCTAGGGCCAAGTCAAACCGGTCCAGAAAGTCACTTACCTGCAGCTGTCTGGCAAGTTCGTATGACGGGTATACCAGCCTCGACGCAATCGGCACACCAATGGAGGTAATGGTCTCGATCATAATCAGCATCATCAGCAAGGCACCGATCGTTATTCCCCATGTTATCGGTTTGAAACGAAAGTCGCTTCCCTTAACTACAAAAGGCAGTGCAATCATCTCTCCAAAGAAGGACAAGATGTACCAGCTTCCCTTGCCTACACCTGCTACATCAATATCAAAGTACGGCATCAGATTATCCAGGTTAACTTGTTGAATTAACATGAACGGGACAATGACCGAGTTGAGCAGAAACAAGGTAATGTACAGCTCAGACATCCCAATTAAGGAACCCAGTCCTCCTCTCACGATAAACACAGCCATGAACAAGAGAGACAACACGATAATGGATATGGGCGTCGTCTCGAGCAAGGTTATACTTACGTAGTCACCGATCAGCCGGATGTCACGGGCAAATATCAAAAGAAAAAACATGATATACATTAAGCCCGTCACCCGGCCCAGGAAGGGAAATCTTTCGGTCAAAGACTCAAACAGGTCCTGATCGGGGAATCGGCTCTGGACACGATTTAACATCCACATGGATGCAAATATAACTAAAAACACAGGAATATAGGATAGATAGGCATGCTGTTCGGCATAGAAAATGGCCTGTGCATGGGGTTGAATCAGCGTACCTGTTACACTCATCAGCAAGATCAGCAGCGTAAGCTGCCGGCTAGTCACTCCCTGATTCATCAAATACCTCCTTTCTGCCTACTCAACCGGAAGACGATAAACAACAAACAAACATCTATGGCAGCGGCAAATTTCGCTGAATCCAATGGGTCAGCCAAACCGTAATAAAGAACGTTTTGCTTAAATGGGTAACATAGAACCAAATTCCGGTACTGCCTGCTATCACCACATAAGATAACCAACGGTTGATCGCCGCCGCCTGCTTCAGATGCTTAAAATCCATGATAATGACGATGATGACCATCGCCAGGTAAGTAAACACGAGCGGCTTAATCATGGACGATCTCCTCCTCAGTCAATCCAATCGGTTTATTAGTAATACCTACATTCTCTATGATGATATGGGGCTCTACCACAACCTCCATATTTGGATATATGTCATACCAACGGTCCTTGATCCTGTCCCATTCTTTTGGCATCTGCTGATGGATGGACCGACCAAGCCCCAAAATATCGGCATTATACTTACGCTGGAGCAGCCTTACGCCCTCCTCGATATCTTCCTTCACTTTTTTGTGAAAAGCTTCGTTAAGCGTCAAAATCTCACGTTCCCGCAGATCGCCGTAATTCGATTCGTTATCCACCAAAACTCCCTTGGCGTATAGTTGAATCGTGACACTCACTTTGTCATTACGAATATGCGGCTGGAACGAAGAATTGTTTTCGTTCAGCTTCAGGAACAACGTCCCCTCTCCTTCTGGAGCTTTAATCATTACCTCTGGCGTATTGGCTTCACCCATCGCCAAAATAAGAGCATCCGCAGGAGCCTTTTCAATCATTCCCACCAGTTTGTCCTTTTTGAAAATGGCTAGTCCATCCAGCTTGATATTGGTTTTGACATCCTTCCAATTCTTGGGTACATTTTCCGCAACGGAAGCAATCGGGAGAAAGGGATCTATGCCGTCGGCAAGAATGGAGTCTATAAACAATTTGAGCGAACGCGGATGCCGCATATTGAGGAAGCATAGCTCCCGTACCATCTCCGAAGGGAATTTTTCAATAGGTGCGTCTGTATCAAGAACCTTAAATGCTTCTCCCTTGGTCACGACTGGCATGGCTGACAGGCGGTTCAGCGGATATCTGGTTAATAGGTCCAGCATCGGAGCAATGCCTTCCCTGGCCAGGTCCTCTCCGATCAGCAGCGTACGACGATGAGCATAATAGAGACGCCGGGATAAGGCCTTTTGCCCTTCTAGCGAGGTCCCGCGAAACGTTTTGGCTGTCGTGGACAGCATGAACCAGGATTTGTCCCCGCTTGTCCCTCCCCCGCCACCTTCACTTCCGGAAGCGCCAGACTGACCAGGTAACGCTATTTGCAAACTTGTCCTATAATCCTGCTTTTCCTTGTCCACTGCAATTCCAATCACAAATGCAATATCATTAATCTCTTCGCGATCCCAACAGCCTGATAACAGGAGGGTACACAGGAAAAGCAGCACCACGGTGCGATACTTATGCATGAAATGCATGAGCTTACCATCCCTCCTCAGCTTCTGGCGAACCATTGATCTTGGCATTCATACGCTTCTGATCCCGATGCACCGTAGAAGGACGATTGATCATCTTCCACCAAGGTGTACGAATCACAATATCCTTGGTATCCGTTCTGTTATAAGGACTAAGACCTGACAGATACGGTACACCGAAAGAGGTCATTTGCGTCAGATGCACAGAGATCAACACCAATCCAACCACAATCCCATACAACCCAAGCGCTCCGGCAAGAAGCATGATGGGAAACCGCAGCAAGCGAACCGTGATAGCAAAGTTAAAGCGCGGGATGGTAAACGATGCAATACCTGTCATGGATACGATGATAACCATGGGCGCCGATACAATCCCGGCCTGAACCGCGGCCTGCCCAATTACGAGTGCACCCAGAATGCTGACGGCCTGACCCACCGTCTTCGGTAACCTGACCCCTGCTTCACGCAAGGCTTCAAATGAAAGTTCCATAATAAGAGCTTCCACCAGAGCGGGGAACGGAATGGCTTCCCTGGCTCCGGCAATACTCAGGATCAGCGTTGTCGGAAGCATATCCTGATGGAAGGTTGTAATGGCGATATACAGTGCTGGCAAAAACAATGCGATCGCCACGAACAGAAACCGGATCCATCGTACCAGATTACTGATAAAGAACCGTTCATAATAGTCCTCACTGGCCTGCAGCATCTGCCACATGGTAACCGGACCAATCAGGGCAAACGGGCTGCCGTCCACCAGAATGGCAAAGCGGCCCTCCAGCAGGTTCCCCACGACCGTATCGGGTCGTTCCGTATAATGCATCTGTGGGAACGGAGAATACGGATGATCTTCAATCAATTCCTCGATATATCCCGTTTCCAGAATCCCATCAATCTTGATCTTATTCAGGCGTTTTTTGACATCCTTGATCAGTTTGGGATCCACAATGTCATCCAGATAGGTCAGCACCACATTGGTCTTGGTCTCTGTCCCGATGGTCATGCTCAACATCTTGAGCGACGAATTCTTTAACTTGAACCGGATGAGAGCTGTATTTACACGAAGTGTCTCCGTAAATCCTTCACGAGGCCCCCGAATAACCGATTCGGTTTGGGGTTCCTCTACTCCCCGGCGGACGCCGCCTTTGACATTAAAGAGCCAGGCATCCCGGCTTCCATTAATCAGCAAGAGTGCCGACGCTTCCAGCACACCATCAGCTGCTTCAGCCCAGGAGTCCACCTTTTTCACCTGAGTTAACGCAATCCGGGTATCATCGATGGGGACGTCAGGTTCATCGGTACGCTGCTCGATCAGTCCCCGAATCAGCGGACGGAGCATATGGTCCTGAATATCAGCCGAATTGACAATCCCTTCGATATACACCAGAAGTCCCTGAACTTCAGGGGATATCATGACATTGCGGAACACCACATCCGAACTGTCAGAGAAAATGTCTTCCAGGGCAAGCATATGGCTCTCATGTGTCAATCCGATGGGCTGCTTCAATATGGGCGGAGATGGCAGCCCCAAGGGGATATATTTTTTTTCGGCTGCGTTTGAGGCAGCTTCTTTTCCTGTTGTCCTGTCGGCCATGTCCGTCCCTCCGCTCTTTTTTATACAAGGTAGCTTGTGCCAAATGAACGGGAATTATGTGGACGATTTACAAAAATCCATGCTTCCTTCCGTCTTCAGGAAAACAAAAAAAGATCCCTGCGTTCGCAGAGATCCTTCTTCTCAGTTCCAATACGTTGCTGTTATATACTTCCGTTATTTGACGCTTGCGTCCACTTCCTTGATCATTTCCTGAATGGATTCCAGGCCGCCACCGGACAAGTACCAGTAGTTCGGGTCAAGGTACACGATATGTCCTTCTTTGTACGCTGTTGTATTCTTAACCAGATCATTCTCAATGACCTGTTTAGCTGGAGCTGCTTCCCCACTACCTGCAACCACTGCACTGCGGTCTACCACAAACAGGTAATCCGGATTAGTCTCCATCACATATTCAAAGGAAACGCTCTGTCCATGAGTTGACACTTCAATATTGGCGTCTGCTGGTTTAAAACCAAATACGTCATGAATGACTCCAAATCGGGAGCCTGCACCATATGCGCTCAGTTTGCCTTCATTTGTCAACACGATCAGTGCGTTTTTGCCTGCAGCCGTTACTTTGTCTTTCAAGGCTTGAGCAGAGGCTTCAATGGTAGTCAACGCTTGTTCTGCTTCAGCTTCCTTGCCGAAAATTTCACCAAGTGTCTTCACGTTTTCCGTCAGGGAATTCATGTAATCCTCGGTGTCTACCGCCATATAAATGGTCGGTGCAATCTTGCTCAATTCTTCATATGAATCGGCCAAACGTCCCGAGATGATAATCAGGTCAGGACTCATGGCATTTACCTTTTCAAAATCGGCTTCTTTCAAGCCACCAACGTTGGTGTACTTGGCATCATTATACTTTTCCAGATATGGAGGAACGCCTTCTTGGGGAACACCGGCAACTTCTACGCCCAACTGATCCAGGGTATCCAGCACGCCATAGTCAAACACCACCACGTTTTGCGGATTTTTCTTCACTTTGGTTTCGCCAAGTTGATGTTTAATAACAATCTCCTCATTGGAATGTGCTGCCCCCGCATTGGCCTCTGAACCTGTTCCTGTACTTGCACCCGCATTCTCCGCTGTTTTATTACCCCCGCATGCTGCAAGCACCACAGACAATACAACGAGCAGCGTAAACAACCAACCCTTTTTCATAAATAGACACCTCTCACTCTCTATATTGGTTTAATTTCCTTACGAAAAGTACACACAAATCTTGCGTCCATCGATCACCTGCACTGGTATATGCATGTCATATACCTGCTGTAATACTTCCGTATCAATGATGTCCTCCGTTTTACCTTCCTGAACGACACGGCCCTCTTTGAGCGCAACAATATAATCGGAGTAGCAGGATGCAAAATTGATGTCATGAATGACAATGACTATCGTTTTGCCAAGCTCATCCACCATTTTGCGCAGTACCTTCATAATCTGCACGGAATGTTTCATGTCCAGGTTGTTCAGCGGTTCATCCAGCAGGATATATTCGGTGTTCTGCGCAATAACCATGGCGATGTACGCCCGCTGCCGCTGTCCACCGCTGAGCTCGTCCAAATACCGTTTGCGGTACGGACCAAGATCCATATAATCAATGGCTTCCTGTACCCACTGGCGGTCTTCTGGTGTAAGCCGTCCTTGTGAGTAAGGGAAACGCCCAAACGCCACCAGATCCTCCACTGTCAGCCTGATATTGATATGATTGGATTGTTTGAGCACAGATATTTTCTTGGATAACTCCTTGCTCTTCCAGCCTTCAATTTCCTTGCCTTCAATCAGGACCTGACCGGTGTCTTTGCCAATGAGCCTGGTAATCATGGATAACAGTGTACTCTTACCGGCGCCGTTCGGTCCGATAAAGGACGTGATCTTCCCTTTGGCAATATTCAGTGATACGTCATCCACTACCCGGACGCCGCCGTATTGTTTTGAGACATTTCTGACTTCTACCACGACTTACTCTCCTTTAGCAGCAAATAGATGAAATACACACCGCCTACAAAGTTGATAATGACACTTACGGTTGTAGAGAAGGTGAATACCCGTTCCACGATCAGCTGTCCGCCTACCAAGGCAACGACGGCGATGATGACCGAGCCCCAGATCAGCACGGTATGCCGGTGCGTCCGGAACACCTGATGAGCCAGATTCACCACCAGCAATCCTAGGAACATAATCGGACCTACAAGTGCAGTAGAGATGGACACCAGCACCATGACAACGAGCAGCAGCCGTTTGACGATATAGTGGTAATCCACACCGAGGTTCACCGCATGATCCTTCCCAAGTGCCAGAACATCAAGATACTTGGTGAATTTCCGCGCATACAGCAGGATCAGAAGGATGGAAGCCATCGAAATGATCAACAGATCCGTATTTACATTGTTAAAACTGGCAAACATTTTGCCTTGCAGAATAAGAAATTCATTGGGATCGATGAGGACCTCCATGAAGGAGGACAGGCTCTGAAAGAGTGTTCCCAGAATCAGACCCACAAGCAGCAGCAGATAAATATTGCGCCCTCGTTCCCGCTTGAACATGAATTGATGCAGCAGCAGGGCAAAGAGGGTCATTAGCAGGACAGACACTGCAAAATTAAGATTTTTATTTACAAAGCTGATATGACTGCTTCCAAACACAAACACCGCAAACGTCTGAAACAACATATACAGGGAGTCGAGTCCCATGATGCCAGGTGTCAGGATGCGATTGTTGGTTATCGTTTGGAAGATGGCCGTTGAGTATGCAATACATGCTCCCGTGAGCACGATGGCCAGAATCTTCTTTCCCCGGCGCGGCAGGATATAATCCCAATTGCCCCCGGACTGAATAACCAGAAACACACCAATCAGAATGAGCGCCGCTGCGATCAAGATGCCAAACTTTAGAGTATTCGCTGAATATTTCATTCTCATGACCCATTTGCCTTTCTTCGAAGCAGTAAATACAGAAACAGCACACTGCCTACGACTCCCACTGTCAAACTGATGGACAGCTGATACGGATAAATAATCAATTGACCCAGAATGTCACAGACCAGAACGAATATCGCCCCCAATACTGCCGTATGAGGCAGTGTGTCACGCAAGTTATCTCCCTTATAGAGCGTAACAATGTTAGGCACGACCAGACCCAAAAACGGAATGGTTCCTACGGTGATAATGACCACAGCCGAGACCATGGCTACCAAAATCAATCCGAGGTTCACCACTCTCCGATACGCCAGGCCCAGGTTGGTAGCGAAGTCTTCTCCCATCCCCGCCAGTGTGAACCGGTTGGCGAAGAGATAGACGATAATCAGCAGCGGAATACTGATATAGATCAATTCATATCGGCCCTTCATGATGGTGGAGAAGTCACCCTGCAGCCAAGAGGAAATGTTTTGGATCAAATCGTTTTTGTAGGCAAAAAAGGTCGTCACCGAACTAACGATGTTACCGAACATCAAGCCCAGAAGAGCGATGTAGATCGTGTCCTTGAATTTGACCTTCTCGAGAATTCGCATAAAGATCAGCGTACCTGCCAGGGCAAAGGCGAAGGCGACCAGCATTTTTTGCAGAGAGGACGCTCCAGGGAACCACATCAGGGTCACCAGAATTCCAAGCCTTGCGGAATCCATGGTACCTGCTGTTGTAGGCGAAACAAAGCGGTTGCGTGTCAGCTGCTGCATAATCAGACCAATAACACTCATACTGATGCCCGCGACCAGAATGCTGATCAGACGGGGAAATCGGCTGACTTGCAGTACCTGCAGCTGCACTGGGGTCAAGTGGAATATATCCAGGGGCGAAATGTCCGAATTGCCGATAAATATGTAAACGATAGACAGAACAACCAGTGCGATCAACATATAACCTAACTTCATCTCTCTACTAAACCCCTCACCGATAGCCTTATGACAACGTAATGACTCTATTCTTCCATATGATATTGATATTCATTATCAATTAATATGGATTATATCTATATTAATTTCCAGATGTCAACCTTCTTTGTCTTCGCAATTTCTGGGATTTCCTAAAACAACCTGAAAGGCATCACATGCCATATGAAATAGACAAAAAGAAATAGGCCTTCCGGTTTGGAAGACCCATCTAAGTATGATCATTAATCAGCAAAGTAATCTTCAGGCACATATCGAATCTCTGAATTCGCAAAAATTGTAAGGGTACCACGATCCTTATCGTATGCAACCCGGTCTCCATGGACGTAGTACCAGTGCTTCAGGAGGGGTTGATCCTTGCGCTGTACGAATCGAAAGACGTTCAGCTCCTGCCTGAGCTCAATGATCTGTTCCACGGTTTGATCATCCAAACCTGTAACGGTGAATACGAAGCCTTCGCCCTCTTTTTGGAACCGATAGGACAGGGAATCTGTTTTGCTATTCGCCAGACCTCGCCCGGTTACCCCATGTTTAACCATAAACCATTCCTGCTGTGCCATAGACGTATATCCTCCCTTAGTGCTCGTGTCTATTAAATGCTGCGTTCCACTCAAGTTAAGGCAAATCAATGAGCATGAAGAACGCATCCTCACTTGCCTGAAAATCCGTGACCTGAGTCTGTTCTACCCTCGCTGTATCGCCTGCAGTTAAATCGTGCTCACCATTCAGTCCAAGCTTACCCTCAATCACAAAAATATACTGGCGGCGCCCCTCATCCTGGTTATATGTTAATGCCTCACCTTTAGCCAAACGGCATAGATATATCGTCATATCCTGATGAATGGATGCAACCCGCGGTCCGCCTTCAGGAGATACTACAGGCAGGAGCGCTCCCGTTAGTGCAGCAGGATCAAATGATGTCGTCTCATACGAAGGCTGCAGCCCCCTAGTCGTAGGCATGAACCAGAGCTGAAGCAAACGTACCTCTTCCGTATCGGACGCATTGTGCTCTGTGTGAATCATGCCGCTGCCCGCGGACATTCGCTGAATCCCCCCAAACGAGGTTACAGCTACATTGCCAAGATTGTCTTCATGACGAAGCTTGCCGTTCAGCACGATGGACACGATCTCCATGTCACTGTGCGGATGTGCACCAAAACCACGCCCAGGTGCAATCACATCATCATTTGCTACCCGCATCGGCCCAAACGCTGTGTTCTCCGCATCCTGATATTCTCCAAAGGAAAAGCTATGACTGCCGCGCAACCAGCCCCGGTCGAAGCTGGCACGGGCTTCAGATGGAATGATATTAATCATAAAGCACATCCTCCGTAATGTTCTTATTTTTTCTTAGTAGCATACTTATTCTCATTGTACCAAAAGTTTAGGCTTGGCGTCCAAAATAAAAAACCTTCTCCTGCCAGAGCAGTTCACAAGTATAATTACCCGTAAACCAACCCAGCAGAAAAAGGCTTCGATGCAGGCTTAGCCTGCTTTTTATGAAATACATGCTCACAAACGGTGAGTCTTATGAGCTTGCATTCTGAACCTTACTTTGTCTGGCTATAAACTGATCCACCGCGAGGAAGCGGCTGCCTGTGAATAGCAAGGTCAGGGAACCTGCCAGCGTCAGATAATCAAATTCAGTACCACCAATAAATGGCTGATCTACTTTGGCCGTAAACAGAACCCCTGCCATCAAGATAATAAACAACGCAGCAAACACACGTGTTCCCAATCCAAGAATCATCGCGGCCCCGCCGGCCAGCTCAATAATGGCTACAACAGATGCGAGGAACCCAGGGATACCCATGCTCTCAAAAAAACCTACTGCACCACTGATTCCACCTTCAAACTTGCTCCACCCATGCAATACAAAGATGAGACCGATCATGATTCTTAAGAAGAACAAACCAATCTCTACACTCCTACTATTCATGTACATCTTCCTCCTTGACATTCAAATTATCCGATCGACCACACAAACAAAACAGACATCAACAGAAACACTGTCGCCGACATTATTATGGCGAACCATGGGAGAGCCAGCTCAACATCTTGTTCCGGATCAAGCAAACGAGAGATGCGCACATTCACCGACGTATCGGCAAACGAGGATTGCACAGCCATCTCCCGTACCCGCCATGGTTCCGGACAAGCGCGGATCAGTTTGAGCAAGGCACTGCCAATTCCCGCTGCATTTCCCGTACGTTCAATCGCTTCATTATCGGCTAAAATTTCGCGGACGATATGATATTGTTTCGAAGTATGCTTCAAAACAGGAATATACGGCATCATCATGGCAAACACCGACAGCAGCGTGGTCTTCAACGGATCACGGTGCCATAGATGATGGACTTCATGATACACAACAGCTGCTTCTTCTTCAGCATCGAGCATACCGAGCAACCCCGTCGAGAGAACAATGTAAGGCCTCCATAAACCAATCGTAAAAGCAATCGGTGACTGCTTGTCCACGACGATGAACCCCGGTTGTTTGAGATGGCGGTACTTGACCTCAAGGGCTCTGGACATCGCTTGGTTCTCGATCGCATGGAGCTTGCGTACGGCTGCTCGCGTCTTCATCATTCGATGCATGAACAGCCAGCCTGTTCCTCCAAAAGTTAGCACGACAAGCAGCATCAAAAAGTGGCCTACCGACAACCAGCCCATCCGGCTCATCCAGTGATTGCACAGCCAGAGCAGATTAAAGGGAATGTCCCAGCCAAACAGTTTGTACATGGCGTACATAAACATTTGAATGAACACAAGTAGCGGAATGCCAAACCCGACAGTAAACAACAGTTTCGAGCGGGCCTTCCACATATCAGTCGCTATCCTTTTTCCATTGTTTGATCTTCTGCTCCAGACGTTCAATCAACCCCGCATCGGCTTCATCCAGTGCATCCAGCATGTGGCTCACTGCAAGTGCACCGAATTCGTCCACCAGTTCATGCGACAGCTCCTTCGATTGGTCGTTCATAAACTCCTCCTTGCTCTGTACAGGGTGATACAGTGACGTCCGGCCTTTCTGTGTTTTGCGAAGCAGCCCCTTGTCCACGAGCCGGTTCATAACCGTCATGACGGTATTGAAATTAACATCTTTATCTTGTTCAAGTGCTGTTTGCACCTCGCGGATGCTGCTGCCTGGACGCGCCCATAAGATATCCATAATCTTCGCTTCCAGCGGGCCAAAAAAACGATTCAGCCCACGCTCACCCACTTTAAAATTGTGTATTTTCATGTTCAGACACCCCTCACACTACCCATTGTAGTGCCATCAAACGAGAAGTCAACCTCTATGTCAGCTATTTATTGTAAATGATTTGTAAATTTGTTTTCCATTTCAGAATATCACTGGGAGCGTATATGAGAAACCAGGTCGGCTGCAAAGACAGCAAAAAGACTGGACAGTCCTGCATTTCCTGCAGTCATGCCCAGCCTTATCAGTATTAATTTTATTTCACGTTATGAAAATATATTAATAATGTCTTTTATTTACGGTCTGCCGGGTGGCATGTATGCCGAGATATCTACACCAAGTCCACGAGCCAGACGTCCACCAAGCTGTCCGTCAGCCTGGAAGAAGTGACATAATGCACGCATCTGCGTCTGGGCCGGAACACCTTTCAGGTCATTAATCAGATTATCAAGCAGATTATTCTGTTCTTCCGCCGTAAAGGAACGGAACAATTCGCCTGCCTGCGTGTAATCATCGGTTTTCTCAATTTTCTCCCGTGTGACATGACCGTGCAGCGGCACCTGAGTATCCCGGTATGCCGGATCTTCCTGTGGACTGCTGGAGGAGCTGTTCGGCTCATAATTCACAGGGGAGGGATCCTGATTCACATTCATGAGTCCATCGCGCTGATGGTTGCGAACCGGTGCATACGGGCAGTTCACCGGAATCTGCAGATAGTTTGGTCCAAGCCGGTGACGCTGGGTATCCGGATAGGAGAACAGGCGTCCTTGCAGCAGTTTATCCTCAGATGGCTCAATCCCAGGCACCAATGCACTTGGCGAGAAAGCCGCCTGTTCTACTTCAGCGAAGAAGTTTTGCGGATTGCGATTCAGGGTCATAGTGCCTACCGTTTGAAACGGAATGATATCTTCTGGCCAGGTTTTGGTTGGATCAAGCGGATCAAATGAGAAATTATCCATCTGCTCCGGCTTCAGAAGCTGAACCTGCAGCTTCCACTGCGGATACTGGCCGTTTTTGATATGGTCATACAGATCCCGGGTAGCGTGGTTGAAGTCCTGTCCTTGCACTTCAGACGCTTCCTGACGAGAGAAGCCGCGCACACCCTGCGCAGATTCCCACTTATACTTCACGTAGTGGATCTCGCCTTGAGCATTAATCCATTTGAACGCGTGCACACCGAATCCATCCATCTCACGGTAACTCGCAGGCGTACCCAGATCAGAGAACAACCACGTCATCATATGTGTGGACTCAGGTGAAAGGGTCATGAAATCCCAGTACCGTGCAGGGTCTTGAATATTCGTATCTGGCGCAGGCTTCAGGGAATGCACCATATCCGGGAATTTCATCGCATCACGGATGAAGAATACAGGCAGATGGTTACCGACAATATCATAGTTGCCCTCCCGTGTGTATAGCTTGACGGCAAACCCCCGTGGATCACGCGCAGTCTCTGGCGAACCCGTTCCGTGAATTACCGTGGAGAAACGGACCAGTACTGGTGTTTCCGTTCCAGGCTCCTGCAGGAAATCCGCTTTGGTGAACTCTTTCATGCTATTCTCCAGGGTAAATACCCCATGAGCACCTGCACCTCTGGCATGCACTACCCGTTCCGGAATACGTTCACGGTCAAAATGGGCAATCTTCTCGATCAAATGATAATCTTCAAGTAGAGTGGGTCCTCTTCTGCCTGCTGTGCGGGAATTCTGGTTATCACCCACGGGTGCTCCCTGGTTAGTTGTCATACGTTCTGTCATTTCTGCATCCTCCTCATGATGGCCTCATGCCTGCGTATCTATTATTTAAATCATATTCGTCATTACTTTAAATATACATTTAGACTTGATCTAACTGTTAAAATGATTCTAACATGTCCCATATAGCGTCTGCATGAGCTTCACATGAGGTTATCATGAGCATCCTGATCGTTTCATGAATGAAGGATGAATATCTGCTTATGTCATAAATAACTGGAAATAAAAAAAAGCGGACTAATCCGCCAGGCGGTAGCCCACTCCTCTTACTGTAACAATATATTGCGGGGAAGCTGCGTTATCTCCAAGCTTTTTGCGCAAGCTTTTGATATGAACATCGACTACATTGCTTCCACCCGTAAAGTCAGTCTCCCAAATATCGCTGAGCATCTCCTCCCGCGAAATGACAGCTCCTTTGGCATCAATCAGCTTCAGCAGCAAATCGTATTCGGTCTTCGTTAAGTGAATCCGCTCATTGTCCCGCTGAACACTCATCCGCTCACGATCCAGCCACAAGTCTTTGAAGCTGATCCGTTGTCCTTCCTCGGGCAAGAAGCCGCGCTTGGGCGTAACCGGACTATTGCCAATCATGCGCTGTACCCGGTACAGTGCTTCCTGCGGACGGGCTGGCCACACCAGCAGCTCTTCCTGAAGCATGGGTCCGCTTGCGCTTCCTATCATATTCTCGCCCACCAGATAGAGGCAAGGTGCCATACGCTCTGCCTCCCGGTTCAAACGGCTGCTGATGCCAGCGAACGCATCAATCGTTCCAGCCACAGACAGATCATAGATCAACAGATCAAATACCAGCCGTTCATGAAGATCCGGTTCCCAGCGATGAAACACCAATACATCGAAGCAGCTGTCCGTCAATGCTTTGACCAGTTCATGAACCTGGCCTGGCATCGGACTTATCAGAATGACACGCCGTGTAACAGGACAAGCCTCCACAAAGGGAGCTGGATCAGCAAGAGCTGGCTTGACCCGCAGCGGCAAACGTCGATCAGACATCCTGATTTTTACTTGATCCGTTTGTTTTTGCATTCCCCGCAGACACCTCCAAAGACCACATGAGCGTGATCAATTGCATATCCGGTTTCCTCGGCCACCTGCTGCATCCACGCCGAAGGGACCTCTGTCATAACCTCATCCACTTTGCCACAGACTTCACACATAATATGCTGGTGGTCATCCATGCGGGCGTCATATCTGCTGGCAGTCTCACCAAGCTTAAGCTCCCGGATCAATTCCTTGTCCGTTAAATAACGCAGCGAATTATATACGGTGCCATAAGCGAGATTATAGCCTTGTTCCACCAGACGGTTCATCACGTCTGCAGCAGTCGGATGGTCTTCCGAGTGGCGTACTACATCATATACGGCCTGTCTTTGTATCGTCAGATTTAGAGTTCTCACGGCAATTCTCCTTTATTAATCCATTCCAGAATATATACAATGACACAGCAATCCATCGATCGCTATGATTCCCAAAAACGTTGAAACAAATTTTGATTTAGATTAAGTATAAATCTTAATGTATAATGAAGTCAATACGAGTTCATTACCAGAAAACTTATATTAATAATAGACCATTTCCAGCAATCGAATTGCACATTTGCTATAATATGGTTCGCTACTGTGCTCTTTTTCAGATAAAATATAGTAATGTGCGTTAAAGGAGGGCTGTTCATTGTTAAGCACGTTCTTTATAAATATTTGTGTTATGATCACATTCATGTACATATCCGGAA
Organism: Paenibacillus sp. 7523-1; assembly: GCF_002276415.1. Lineage (NCBI taxonomy): Bacteria > Bacillati > Bacillota > Bacilli > Caryophanales > Paenibacillaceae > Paenibacillus > Paenibacillus sp. 7523-1. The sequence goes on from NZ_NPBR01000013.1 coordinate 197,250, forward strand.
TTATTGCCAAATACTATAACATTCGCGTCCCGTTCCCTTCATTACGTGTGCAGATGATCGGCGGCTTCCTGTTTGGTATCTATGGTACTGTGCTAATGAACTATTCCTTCCCTCTTAATGAAGATACCATTGTGGATCTGCGCCATCTTGCGATTGTTACAGCCGCAGTGTATCTGGGAGGTCTGGCATCGGTCATCTCTGGACTTGTCATCTCCATCCTGCGCATTGCCATCTTTGGTATGTCGTCTCCAGCGATTGATGCCGGTTTCGTCATGACACTAATCGGTTTATCCGGTGTATATTTTGCCTATGCTTCCTGGTCGAGATTAACCAAAATCATAACGATGAACCTGCTGGGCATAACACTGATTTTTGTGATTCTGGTGTTGAATTCCAGCAGCATGAATTCATTAATGAAAGTATATCCGTTACAAATGACGATTTCTTTTGTCGGTGGGATCTTTATTTATTTTATCGCCGAATTTATTAATAAATCGAATGAGATGTTATTCCTTCTGGAACGCAGAGCATCCACAGACCACCTCACCAATCTCAGCAATCGCCGTCAGTTTGAGAAATCCCTGGAACTGCAGCTGGAGCGTGCCCGGGAAAACAGACAGAAGCTTTCCCTGCTCGTCATTGACATCGACCGCTTCAAAAAAGTGAATGATACGTACGGTCACAGCGCTGGAGACGCTGTTCTGAAACAGCTGGGGAAATTACTAATTGAACATTCGCGATCAGCTGACATGGTCTCACGTAACGGTGGCGAGGAATTTGCAATCCTGCTGCTGGACTGCGGCAATCATCAAGCCCTGGCCATTGCAGAATCCATTCGCCAGTCTGTTGAAAAGTATCTGTTCGCTCTGCCGGATGGCACAACCATTCGCCTGACCATTTCGATTGGGGTGGCCGTCTTTCCGGACCATTGCGACGAGCAGGATGACGCTGACTTCTTCGAGCAGGCAGACCGTGCATTATATGAAGCCAAAAATACCGGGAGAAATCGGGTCTGCGCCATTCCGAAGCGATCCAAGGTGCTTATTGGCAATCGTTTGCTCTAGCTTAAAACCCAAAAAGGATGTCCCGCAGTTAAGCCTTATCTGGCTGCGGAGCATCCTTTTTTACGATTTAGTTTACATAACTACGCCTTGAAAGACGGTTAACCACTAAGACAGGATCTGCTCGATCTCTTCAATAATGGCTGAATCCAGCTTCACACCTGAAGCAGCAGCATTCTCCTTCACCTGCTCCGGACGGCTTGCCCCTACAAGTGCACTGGACACATTGTTTTGACGCAAAATCCATGCAAGTGCCAGCTGCCCAACCTTCAGATCCAGCTTGTCCGCTACTTCAATCAGCTGACGCACTTTTCCGATTTTGTCTGCATTGATCTTGCCTTCATCCCAGCCGAGCTTCGCCGCACGGGAATTCTCCGGAAGGTCTGAAGCCGAGGTGTACTTGCCGGTTAACAGGCCTTGTGCAAGTGGAGAATAGACAACTTGTCCGATTCCCTTGCGCTCACCAAGTGGAATAATCTCCTTCTCAATATAGCGGTCAAACATGTTATAAACCGGCTGGTTGACCACGATATGATCGAGCAGCAGACGGTCAGCGGTACCGAGCGCTGCCTCCATCTGAGCAGCAGTCCATTGGCTCACGCCTACGTACAGCACTTTTCCTTGACGAACCAGGTCATCCAGTGCCCGCAGCGTTTCTTCGATCGGTGTTTCCGTATGATAACGATGGCAATAGTAGATGTCCACATATTCCACGCCTAAGCGTTTCAAACTGGCATCACATTGCTCCTTAATATGTTTGCGGGATAAGCCCTGATCATTCGGACCGTCGCCCATTTTGCCGAACACTTTGGTTGCAAGAACATAGGAATCACGGGAATATGCTTTCAAAGTCTGCCCAAGCAGCTCTTCCGCCGCGCCGCGTTCGTATACGTTTGCTGTATCAAAAAAGTTGATGCCTTCATCGAATGCGGTTTCAATCGACTTCACCGCATTTTCACGCTCCACATATCCTCCGTACGTCAGCCAGCTGCCCAAGCTGATCTCGCTTACTTTCAGTCCGCTTCCACCCAATCTGCGGTATTCCATTGAATGCACATCCTCCTCTAGATTAATTAGTATGATTCTTACTTTTCTATTGTAACGTAACCAGCGTGGATGAAAAGGGATTTAACAAAAGAAAACGGATAAATAAACAGATCGGATTTGAGGCGCGCTCTTTTCGTATACAATAAAAAAGCGTACCTGATTAGGTACGCTGCTTATATTTTATTATGCCCGGTGCAATGTCGCGCTCAGTGCGTTCAGCAAGTCCAACTGTCTAACCGGCTTGGTTAAGACAGCATTAACGTTCCCCGTCTCCTGTGGATCCATATGCATTCCGTAGGGGACCAGGATGATGATGGGCAGTTGTTTTGCCATTCCCTTTAATTCATGAATAAACTCCATGGCCTTGTCTGGCTCTAACCCCATGTCAATAACCGCAATTTCAGGCTCAAGTCCATCTTCCATCCAGTGTTTTGCCTGGCTCGTGTCTGATGTCATATTTACATCCATCTGCCACCTGCGCATGAGGGAAGATACCCCCTGCAGAATATCAGGAGCTTTGACCAGCAGTACCGTTTTACCTTTCAACCGCTCTTGAATGCCTGTAAGCTGCGGAAGTTCCCAGTGCTTCATCAGGGGCAGCCTGATCTGAAATTCCGTCTCTTCTTCACCCAGGCTGCTCACCTCTATACAGCCATGCATGAGAATGGCGAGATTTTGGCTGACGGCCAAACTGAGGTTGGTACCCACAAGCTTTTGAATGCTGATATTTCCGTCCAGTGTATTAAACGCCTGCAGTTTTTTGTCCGATGTCAGCATCCGACCTGTATATTTGATATGAAGCAGCAGCGTACCCGCCTCATCCACATTCTGACTATCGACGGCTGCCGTAACGAGCACGGAACCTGTACGCGTGGAATCAATGGCATATTTCAGCACATTTGCGAGCAGCTGACCGATCTTGACCTCGTCTCCCACGAAGACCTGAGAGACATTCAGTTCAAGGTTCAGTCCCAGCTCGATTCCTTTCTCCATCGCCAGCCCGGCATGAAGATACACGGTACTCTCAATAGTAGAAACCAGATCAAAGGGATCATCATGAACTACCGTTCTACCTGTTTCATTAATATTAAAGTTCATTATATTATTCAGCAAAGACAGGAGGATGTGGCCACTGGTCTCAATCATGTCCACATATTCCACATGCTCTTCGGGCATATCCGGTGTACGCATCAGATCGGTTAAACCAAGAATGCCATTGAGCGGGTTGCGAATCTCATGACTCATTAGCGCAATCATCTGGGACTTCGTCATCGCTTCCGATTCAGCACGTTCCTTCTCCATCTGCAGCTGTTGTTTCAGCTGCTCCGTATCGTTCAGCTTTTGTTTCTGTATGAGCAAATTGTTCTCCAAGTCAATGACATATCCAAGAAATACTGCCATGGCGTTCAACGTCTTCATATCTGTCTCACGGATGACATAGTCCGGGTTGTCCATTAAACAAATCGTCCCAAAGGTTTCACCCGAACGCCGCATAATGGGTATGCCCACAAAAAAACGGTTACCGAGCGCCTTGGTTACATCCATTGAGCAAGTCAGCGGATGTGCTGCAGTATCCGTTATGGTCAGGTTTTCTTTTGTATTTCGCAGTACCAGACTGCAGTAGGAAGAATCAAATGGAAGTTCACTGCCACTGATAACCAGTTCCTCGTTTCGGTTAAAAGCTTCCAAAATGACATTGGTCGTTCCGTCATTGGTGGCAACAAAGATCGTATTGACCTCCAATATACCGCTTAACACGTCCACGATGTGGGACGCTGCTTCCTGTACATTTTCATAGAAGCCTCTTGTTATCCCTGCCGTTCCCATGATCCACCCCTCAAATCTTAGCTGTATTTCTACATCTTTATCTCAAAATGAATCTATCCTGTATATGAGGGTCAAATTTCTCAAGTTAACTGTCACAACATGTACATATGTGTTTACCACCATAGAAGCCCAAGAGAATCATAGTGCACGAAAACCACTCTTATCCCTAGTGCAGCATAAATAGGAATTATACTCTTCCAGGTTCACTTTGAAAACCATTATCCACTCTCCCTGCTGCAGTTCCTGCCGGTAGAAGGTTACGGTGTGAGAATGATCACACCCAAAAATCCACATATAGTTTATAAATGGATAATGCAAATCTACATATAGTGTTTAGATGAAATAACCGATATTATAAATCAATATTTGGGAGGAATCTCACATGAACCTGCTTGAGTATGCCACTCCACCGGCATCCGATCTATTATCCGACCTGGGAAGACGAATAATTGGCGCAGAAGACGCAGACACACTGAGGGAGAACGCTAACCTCAATGGTGATTCGTTCAGCGGCAAGATGAGCAGACTCGGCTCGGAGACAGCCAAGTGGCATGCTCTTCGTCATGTGCTGCCGGAAGAGCTTGCTGCATCTGTGGAGAATGGAGATCTCTACGTTCATGATCTGGATCAGTATGCGCTTGGAACAACCAATTGCATCTTTATCCCGTTTGATCGACTGCTGGCCTCCGGCTTCAATACGGGTAACGGCTCCGTGCGTACCCCTCAGACCATCATGTCGGCAATGGCGCTTGTCGCCATCATATTTCAATCACAGCAAAACAGTCAGTACGGCGGGGTATCCGCCAACAAAATCGACTGGGATCTGGCTCCTTATGTACAACGCTCCTTCCGCAAACATTATCGCAAAGGACAGCGTTTGCTTGGAGAGCACACACAGATTGACGACGAGCATCTGCACCTGGACAGTTCACTGGCACGGGAAGCATGCCCGCGTGCTTTCGCTTTTGCCTGCGAGGAAACAGAACTGGAGACCGGACAGGCTGCCGAATCCCTGATTCACAATCTGAATACCATGAGCAGCCGGGCAGGTGGACAGATTCCTTTTACCTCGCTGAACTATGGACTATGTACCTCAGCCGAAGGCAGGCTTGTATCCCGTTCCCTGCTGGAAGCAACCATCCGCGGCCTTGGCGGCGGGGAAACCCCCGTGTTTCCACAGCATATCTTCCAGTGCAAACAGGGAATTAACCAGGCACAAGGGGAACCCAACTACGACTTGTTCCGACTAGCCGTGACTTGCTCTTCCCGGCGCATGTATCCGAACTTTGTCAACGTGGATGCCTCATTCAACCTGCCTTATTATCGTCCTGAAGATCCGGATACCATCATCGCCACCATGGGATGCCGTACACGTACGCTGGCAGACCGCTTCGGACGCAATCGGCAGAGTGGCAAAGGCAACCTTTCGTTCAACACCATCAATCTGGTCAAACTCGGCATTCGCTATGGCATCTGTCAGGGTGCACGGGTCGTCGCCGACCGTGCGGGGTTCTATAAAGCTCTTAAAAAGGTCATGGAACGTGCTGCTTCCGGACTGCTGCACCGCTATCGTATCCAAACGGCACAGCCTGCCAAGGCATCTGATTTCATGATGCGGGAAGGTGTGTGGGAAGGCGGTGAGCAGCTCGCACCAGATGAACCGGTAGCCGAACTATTGAAGCATGGCACCTTGTCTATTGGTTTTATCGGGCTTGCCGAATGCATGACCGCACTGTATGGCCGGCACCATGGACAGGACCCCCATATCCACCGTGAGGCGTTGAACATTATCCGCACCATGCGTGAATTCTGTGATCGCATGAGTGAACTGCATAACCTGAATGTTACGCTCTTTGCCACGCCTGCCGAAGGGTTATCCGGCAAGTTCACCAAGATTGACCGCGAGCGATATGGCCTCATTGCTGGGGTCAATGATCGGGAATATTACACAAATTCATTTCACATTCCGGTCTATTACACCCTGCCAGCTTACCGTAAAATTGAACTGGAGGCTCCCTTCCATACGCTATGTAATGCCGGGGCCATTTCCTATGTTGAACTGGATGGAAATGTACGGGCCAATACCAGCGCCTTCCAGCGTATTGTTCAATATGCACTCGCACAGGATATTGGATATTTCTCCATTAATCACCCGATTGACCGCTGTCCGGCATGCGGATATGAAGGTGTCATCGGTGATGTATGTCCTGGGTGTGAGGCACATGAGGACCACGTGCACTTCCAGCGATTGCGCCGGGTCACCGGTTATCTTACGGGCGACTACAAGGTACGCTTCAATTCCGCGAAACAGGCAGAAGTGCGGGATCGGGTGAAGCACAAGTGAATCTGTACGGTTATATTCCCGAGTCTGTAAATGAAGGACCTGGTCTGCGAGCTGTCATCTTTATCAGCGGGTGCCATCATGCCTGCCCAGGATGCTTCAGTCCGGATTCATGGAGCTTCCGGGCAGGAGAACATTTCACCGCAGAGCGGCAGCAGCAGATTATGCATGAGGTAACTGCCCATCCCCTGCTGGATGGGGTTACATTATGCGGGGGTGATCCCTTTTTCTCAGCAGAGGAATGCATCCCTTGGGTTCGCCGTTTCCGCGATGCATGCCCTGACCGGACCGTGTGGGCCTATACGGGATTCACCTATGAAGAGCTTGTCGCTGATCCCATACGGGCTGAACTGGCTTGGCTGTGTGATGTCATTGTAGATGGCCCCTACGTGGCTGCCGAACGGGATATATCCTTACCTTTTCGGGGCAGCCGCAATCAACGCTTGGTGGATGTGCAGGCGACGTTAAGAGATCAACAAATTGTTACAATTAGCCTTGATTCGTTGTAGCCCAATCTCAATCGATATTCTCATTGAAAATACGCAGAGAATGAATTGCGTGTATTTTCCGATGAGAATTTTTTTGTTTTTTCACTACTCACTTCTTTATTGCATGTCGATATACTATATAGGTGGTTACTAAAATAAACTTTGGTACTTTTCTATATTAAACATTTTAGGAGGCATTTACCCAATTATGGATATTATTCAAGCACTCATTACATGCATGCCGTTTTTCCGTGATACCATACGCCAGGATGTAACCCTTTCCATTATCGATCGGGAGAAGTTCCTGTACTTTTCTGCAGGAGAGTCCTTAAAACAATTGGAATTCAAAGCGGGAGATCCTTTGCTTGAACCCAATCGTAATTTTGCCGATCTGAAAGGCACTACGGAGAAGCAGTTCGATCATTACCCCAAGGAATTATTCGGTGTTCCATTTGATGTATCGTACCTGCCGATCAAAAACGAACAGGGTGAGGTCATCGCCATATTCAATCTGCTCTACAGCATGGACGACCAGGCTCAGTTACAACAGCTCATGGAAGCAACGGAGCATCTGACCAATCAGCTTATTGATAGCGTGCAGCATGTAGCTGCACATTCCCAGGAGCTGAGCGCCACGACCGAGGAAATTCGGAATAACTCCAAACAAGCTGTACAGAAATCAGGAAACGTAACTCAGGTTGCGAGCTTCATCCGTGAAATCTCCGAACAAACCAACCTGCTCGGTTTAAATGCTGCCATTGAAGCTGCCCGTGTAGGTGATGCAGGAGCAGGATTCGGCGTCGTTGCGAAAGAAATCCGTAAACTGTCGGTAGATACCAAGCAAGCCACCACCCAAATTGAAGAATCCCTCCTCGCTGTCCGGCAATCCATTCAAATGATGGAAAATGAGCTTGGAGAGATTACCGCCAGCTCGCAGGAACAGGCGGAACTCGTCAACAATTTCATGAGTACCATTGAACAGCTGAATGAAACCAGCCAGCAACTGAAACAATTCGTGAACAAACTGATTACGTTTGACGGCAGATAATTTACATACGATGTTCAAGTCGAAAAGCCCCCGAATCTGATTCGGAGGCTTTTTTATTCAATTATTCAATAGGCTGTACGCTCATTCTATTTGTTTTTAGCGAATCTCAAAATGGCTTATGCGTACACCCGCAGACAATACAAGATAGATGTCTCGCTGACCTGCTGCGCCTTGAAGATCGGCTTTCACCGTAGACCATTGCTGTGCACCACTTTGTGCAATATCGATACGTCCTGCCAGCGTTCCATCCGCTGCATCCAGACGAACTTCCAGCACCGCACCTGGCTGTTCTGACGATACACGCGCTTCAATGGCTGCTGCATGAGCGCCCAGATCGGCGTCTTTGAAAGCAATCCATCCTTGTTCACCCGTCACGCGGACAGAAGTTCCACCTTCTTTGCTCTCATCCAGATCCACACCAAAGTAAGCATCATAATTCTCAGCACGGGTCGCGACGCTCAAATTACGGGCAGGGATCGTTTCACCATCAATCGTCAGATCAGCTACAAGCTGAATATCGGATGACGACTTGCCGACCATGATCGAATACGTTCCTGCTTCAACCACATAACGATCACGGGTGACATCCCAGATGGCCAGTTCCTGTACTGGCAAGTTGAAACTCACTTTTACGGTTGCGCCAGCTTCAACATGGAGACGACGGAATCCTTTTAACGTTTTGAGTGGACGTTTCACCCGGGATTTGCCGGCGCGTACATACAACTGTACCACTTCATCACTGGCAATGGTTCCGGTGTTGGTTACGTCGACGGTTACTTTGACCGTTCCTTCTGTTCCCGCTTGGTCAGGATTCAACTCCAGGTTGCTGTATTTGAACGCAGCATACGTTAATCCATGTCCGAATGGATACAGTACATTGCCTTCAAAATACTGATACGTACGTCCGGATTGGATGATGTCATAGTCCTTGATATCCGTTAACTGATCTGCGGATTGCACCCACGTCATGTTCAAACGGCCTGCTGGTGCGTAATCTCCGTAGAGCACGTCGGCGACAGCATTACCCAGTTCCTGTCCTGCATGGGAAGTGTACAATACAGCCGGGATGTTCTCTTGAACCCAATTGGATGTGAACGGGTAACTGCCCACAATAACCACAATGGTATTCGGATTGGCCGCATATACAGCTTCAACCAGACGTTGTTGGGATTCAGCCAGATCCAGGCTTGGACGGTCAATCTCTTCTTTCCCGTTCACAAGCGGATTGTTCCCGACAAATACAATGGCCGTTTCTGCTTCTTTCGCAGCTGCTACCGCTTCATCCAGCCCGTTCACAACGATGTCCTTCTTAAACGTCTCAGTCACGCCAAAAGACTTCAGCTCTTCTGACACGGCAAATGCGTCATTTCCGCCATTTGGCGCGGTTACCGTTTTGCCATTCCATGTTGTCAGACCAACACTGCCATCTTCCTGCGGAAGCAAGTGGAATACTTCCTTCACAAACCAGCCGTACACTTCATCTGCTGAAGCCGTTACCGATTCTTCGTCTGTAGTCAGATATTTGCCATTGCTTTCTGCCTGCAGAGTAAGACTTCCGAAGCCCCAATCCGTCAGCGTGAACGTCTCCGCTTCTCCCGAGGCAATGAGAGGTGATTTCTCGCCTTCGCCCAGTCCGATTGCTTTTCCATTCGCTACGGAAGTTAATGTAATCCGGTCATTTCCATCCTTGAACGCAACCTTATCGCTGCCTACCTTGCCGCTGATCGCCTCAAGCGGAGATACACTGTAAGGCATGGTGCCAGCATACCAGTCACGGTAAACGGTGCCGCCCAGCTGACCAATGACAGCCACTTTGCCTGATTTTGTTTTATCCAACGGCAGGGTGCCTTTAGCGTTTTTGAGCAGTACAACCTGTTCTCTTGCTGCTCTTAGCGACAGGGCCTTCGCCTTCTCTGTCATCATCGCTTCTTCGCCAATAGATGCATACGGATTGCCTTCAGCCGGATCGAACTCACCCAGACGGAAACGTACACGGAATGTATTGAACAATGCCTGGTCGATATCTTCCATTGTAAGTGTTCCTTGTTCAAGGCCTTCGCGCAGTGCTTGCTTGGACAGATCCGCATCATCGGTAATGCTGTCGATTCCCGCTTTTACGGACTCCACCGTGCCCGGTGTATGAGAATCATAGTACTTATGATCGTTCTTGATCCCCATCACATCACCTGCATCGCTGACAATGAAACCATCCATGCCCCACTCGCCTTTGACAATTTCGTTCACAAAAGGATGAAGCAGCGCCGGCGTGCCATTAATGGAGTTATACGCGGTCATCATCGACTGCGCTCCGCCTTCCTTGAACGGCTTCTCGAATGCTTTCAAATAATATTCACGCATATTGCGCGGATCAATGCTCGATGAGCCGCTTCCGCGATCCACTTCATTATTGTTGGCAAGGAAGTGCTTGAGCGTTGCAACAGCCTTGTAATATTTCGGATGATCTCCCTGGATCCCCTTAACCAGTGCTGTGGTAAGTTCGGCAGTCAGTTCCGGATCTTCGCCATAAGCCTCTTCATTGCGGCCCCAACGTGGGTCACGTTCCATATCTACTGTAGGTGCCCACAGAGTGAGACCATTCACAGCCGGATTGCGTTTGTAGAACACGCGCGCCTCGTCTCCGATGACAGAACCGATTTCTTTCATAAGCTCCGCATCCCATGTGCAAGCCAGTCCAACAGGCTGCGGGAAGGATGTAGCTTCCCCAAGCCATGCCAGGCCATGCGCGGCTTCTGTTCCGTGTTTATAAGCAGCAATACCCAGGCGCTCTACCGCTGGCTGGTATTGCAGCATGGATTCAATCTTTTCATCTTCCGTCAGACGGGATACCAGGTCCTTAACCCTTGCGTCCAGTTCGAGCGTTGTATCCTGAAATGGATATTTGGTTTGATTAGTCATGGGTTGAAATCTCCTTTATACTTCAGATCGTTTAATGGCTAATGATAGCGAATACATGAAATGTAATGAACACTGTGCACTTCAATAAATATTTGACTCGTTTTATATAAGTAAAAACATTGTTAAATCAGCATTTTCACATCTGTATATATTACCTTATTACATTTACTAAAACGGTTTCGATAATCCTATCATAATGCATGTCTGGCAAAAAAAACAGGGGTCCTCTCCAGGAAAATGTGAACAATGATTTGTAAAGTCTCTGCCACCTCGTTTTATTCGGACATAGTGTGGCAATCATGGATAGGAGTACATCCCCTTCGCGCTTGCCTGGGATACGAACCATTTAATTATAACCTGAAGAAAGATCAAGGAGGACAACCGAATGAGCAACAATCAACAGCCCCCGGCGGGCCTGCCCCCCATACCGGAATCGATCTGGAGGGCTACTCATAAATTTGATGCCTATCCGAAGCTTACTGAAGACATCACTGCAGATGTAGCCATTATTGGTGCAGGGATTGCAGGCATCACAACAGCCTATTTGCTTGCCCAAACCGGGATGCGTGTTGTGATGCTGGAAGCCGGGAAAGTACTCGATGGTACAACCGGACATACCACAGCCAAGGTTTCTGCGCAGCATGGGGTCATTTTCGATGAACTGCTTCACCACTTCGGACAGGAGCAGGCACGCATGTATTATGAAGGCAATGCTAATGCTGCCAATTGGATGCGCAATCTGGTGAAAGAAAAACAGATCGATTGCCAGTGGGCAGAGGAGGATGCCTATGTCTATATACAATCCGAAGATAACCTGAAAAAGCTGGAGATCGAGCTCACCGCTTACGGCAAGCTGAACATTCCAGGTCAGTGGGTCGATCCGCTTCCGATTCAAGTTCCATCGAGAGCAGGCATTAAGATGCCGGGTCAAGCCCGCTTTGACCCTCTCGCCTATTTACACCATTTGCTTGATTCTGCCGTTAAGCAGGGAGTACAGATCTATGAGCATACGACCGTCACCGACGTGGAAGAAGATGCATCACTTCATGTACGGACTTATGGTAATGGTCCATCCGTGACAGCAGAACATGTTGTTGTAGCCTCCCACTTTCCCGTGTATGACCCCGGCTTTTATTTCACAAGGTTGCACGCCGAGCGTTCTTATGCGGTTGCCGTAGAACCTCAAAAGCCCTATGCTGGCGGCATGTATATCTCGGATGATGAGCCAGCCCGTTCCCTTCGCAAGGTGATCCATGAAGGAAAGGAACTCATCCTTTTCGGCGGGGAAAACCATAAAACCGGACAAGGAATCTGCACCTATGGTCATTATGAACGCCTCGAGCGGTTCGCAGAGGAAACGTACGGCATCCGCAGCATTCCGTTCCGCTGGTCCGCCCAGGATCTGATATCCATTGATAAGGTTCCCTATATTGGACCGATTACCGGAAGGCATGAACGAGTTTATGTTGCTACCGGATTCGCCAAGTGGGGCATGACCACCGGAACGATGGCCGGACATATTCTGGCAGATCGTATCACCGGTCGTGACAATCCCCATGCCGCTGTCTTCGATCCAGCCAGATTCAAGACAGATCCAAGTGTGAAAAACTTTATCATCGAAAACGCAAATGTAGCGAAAGAGCTGATCTCTGGAAAAGTAGGCATCGTTCACAAGGACGTCAGCGAGATCGGCAATGACGAAGGTGCCGTTGTTCGTCATAACGGCAAACGTGCCGGTGCTTACAAGGACACCAGCGGCAAACTGTTTTTGGTCGATACAACCTGCACGCATCTGGGTTGCGAAGTGGAATGGAATGAAGGGGAACGCTCGTGGGATTGCCCTTGCCACGGTTCCCGCTTCGATTTTGCCGGCAAAGTCATTGAAGGACCGGCTGTCAAAGATCTTAAAGTGCTTGAAGCCACAGAATAAACAGAGTAGATTCAGTTTCCAGACCCGGGTAGGATTCCGTCTTCGGACGGAGGCATCCTACCCGGGTTTTACGTATGCTGTTCTTATGGGAAGTCAATCGAAGTTTACACCAACATCGGGTGTCTGTTCTTGAGCACAACCATGACACGGAACTATTTTTAAATCACTACCTTGCAATATACAGTACTGAATGGTATTATGATTTCACAACTACTGATCAATACACACTAGTGATTGAAGAAGGATTAAGGAGGAACCTGTGTGAACGTGAATATCCAGTTCAAAAAGGGAGTACTGGAGCTATGCGTCCTGGTGCTGATTAACCGCCAGGATCGGTATGGCTACGAACTGGCTCAGGCGGTTTCCAAACATATTGAAGTTGCCGAGGGTGCACTGTACCCATTACTTCGCAGACTTGTTCAAGACGGGTACTGCACCACCTATTTGCAGGAATCAAGCGAGGGTCCGCCCCGTAAATATTACAAGCTGTCAGACACAGGTCGTGACTACATGCAGGCACTGACTACGGAATGGAATGAATTTGTGCGCAACGTCGCAAATCTGATTGAGGAAGGAACCGATAATGAATAGACAACAATTTATGCAGGCCATGGAAATCCATCTGCGGCCGATGGAGCCTCAGGAACGGGCGGAGCTGCTCGCTGACTATGATCAGCACTTCGAGCTCGGGCTTCAGGAAGGAAGAACTGAAGAGGAGATCGCCCGCGAGTTAGGCCATCCGGAAGAGATTGCACGGGAAGCACTCGGTGCCCGCTATGACGTGAACACGCCGGGTTCCGATCCCTTCTACGCTCCGACTTATGGTGAAATGCGGCCGCCGAAGAACAGCAACCGGGCAGCTCGCAACTTTTTTACAGGTATTGGCCTGATTTTTCTGAACTTGATTCTGGGCATTCCTCTGGGGTTAACCCTCTGGTCGCTATGGCTCGCCATTGCCAGTGTGTCCCTGCTGGTATTGGCCCCGGTCGCAGCTGCGGTGGACTTCCTCTTCCTCAGTCAATTTGATAAGGCAGAACTGTTCGTGGCTATTGGAGCATTTGGTGTTGGGATTCTGTTCTTTTTGGCCGCAAAGCGAGTATTCAATGCCTTCAAGGCCGTCACGCTACAATACATTAGATGGAATAGTAAAACAATGAAAGGAGACGTTTCCGCATGAGTACAAAAAAGTGGTTGGCTCTGGCTGTCATCTGTATCGGAATAGGTTTGCTCGGAACGTCCATATATGGAGTTCAGTTCGGAGATGATCGGGAAGCTTACTCCAAACGGTGGGATTTCAAAAATGATGAGTTGCAAAATGTAATTATGGATGCCAATTTTAGCGCAGATATCGAATTCGTGGTCAGCCCGGATTCCAATGGTTATATTGAGGTAGACGGTAAATGGGACCCGGTCGTCATCCAAAGTTTCGAACAGGCCACGTTATCTGGCGGCACGTTCAAGCTGGCGCAGACACAACGTGAGCGAATACAGTTTTTCACCCTGTATTGGAGTGATCGGGATTCCAAAATCACCGTAGCCCTGCCTGAAGGTCACCAATTAAATGAGGTTAAACTCGATTCATCCTCAAGCGACTGGAAGTTGGCCGGTTTACATGCCAATCTGCTTGAGCTCAACAATACCTCGGGATCCATTCGTCTGGAAGATATATCGGCCCCACGTATTGATCTGGACCTCACTTCAGGGGACATCAAGGTATCAACTATCGATGGTGACATGACTGTAACTCAAACCTCCGGAAGCTTCACCGCAGATCAATTAGAAGGTAATGTTAACAGTAAAATAACATCAGGAGATGTAGAAATCACACAGTTAGATGGAGCAGCGAATATCCGCTTCACTTCTGGAAGTGTTCATATCGAACAGACCCATTCTGCAGCGATAGATGTGTCGGGACAATCAGGAGATGTTTTCATTCAAGCTGCACCCGATTTTGAAGGAATCTACGACGCTCGTGCCACTTCCGGAGATGTAAATGTACCGGAATCTACGATGAACAGCAAGGAAGTCATCAAGGCCCGTACCACCTCTGGCAGCATCCGTATCACCAAGTAGTGATGAAGCAAATATCAGAACTGTGGGTAATATAGTATAATCAACTGCCATTCCAACATATAAGGAGGAATTACCCACATGGAACTTAAAAATAAAACGGCTGTCATTACAGGAGCCGGTAAAGGTATTGGCCGCGCCATTGCCGAAGCACTTGCCAAGGAAGGTGTGCATCTCGGCTTGATTGCACGTACGGCTTCCGATCTGGAGGCCCTTCAGCTAACGTTAAGCGAGGCATATGGCATTAAAGTCACAAGTGCTGTAGCTGACATTTCTGATCGTACACAGGCAGAAGCAGCAGTAGCAGCAATAGAAATGGAGCTTGGTGCGGTTGACATCCTCATTAATAATGCAGGTATTGCCAGCTTCGGCACCTTGCTCGACATGGAGCCTGAAGAATGGGAGCGTATCCTGCTTGTCAACGTTATGGGTACATACTACGTAACACGTGCCGTCCTGCCGAGCATGATAAAGGAAAGCAGCGGCAGTATTATCAACATTGCTTCTACAGCAGGTGAACGTGGTTTTGCTACAGGTTCAGCATACTGTGCATCCAAGTTCGCACTGCTAGGGATGACCGAATCCCTGATGCAGGAAGTACGCAAATCCAACATTCGTGTAACGGCGTTAACCCCAAGTACAGTCAATACAGAGCTTGCTACCAATGCCGGATTGAAAATCGGAGACGAGGATCGCATGATGCAAGCGGAAGATGTAGCCGAGCTTGCCCTGGCAACACTTAAGCTCTCCGATCGTGTATTTGTCAAAGCTGCTGGAATCTGGACAACCAATCCGCAGTAACAGCATAAATAAATCTGGCCGCCCGGAAACCTCCTGGCGGTCTATTCATTTTGCCTATGAGGAGCTGCCACGCCCCTATTTGTCCCACAAACGGTCCAGATCCAGCTCTTTGGACACTGCGATTAACACGACTGCTGGCTCATCTCCAACATTCGTAACCTCATGAGGAACAATGGCATTCCAGCTAAACGAATCCCCCACTTCCAATATCTCAACGTCTTCACACTGTGCTGCACGAATCCTGCCCTGGAGGACCAGGTGACTCTCTTCCCCAGCATGCTTGTTAACCCCTGTGGAAACACCCGGCGGCAGTTCTACAATCGACATGCGCATGGCCCCTTTTGCCGTCAGATGCTGTACCTTGATTGAACCGCTCCCCGCAGTCGTTTCCTCCCGCTCATCCTTGCGCACCACATTCATCCGCTGTTCTGGTGTAAGCAGTAGGTAAGGCAGGGGAACCTCCAGATAATCCGCGATACTTTCAAGTGTAGCAATGGAAGGGGATGTCTTGTTATTTTCGACGTTGCTTATGAAGCCCTTTGACAACCCCGTTCCCTCGCACATTTGCATGATCGTAATCTGTTTCTGCTTCCGAATCGTACGAATGGCCAAACCGATATCCATAATGCTTCTCCTACCCTTCTCTTCCTAAATCCTCAGTCTGTCACACGGGGAGACTCATAATAAATGATCCGATTGCCAAACGGATCTGTCACGGTCATTTCCCTTAATCCCCAAGGCGTATCCGTAATCCCCGGCCTGGACTGTTTGTATTTTTTCTGATTAAGCCTGCCACAGAGTGCACCCAGATCATTCGTTTCTATTCGCAGCGCAGCTCCCGGAGTACAGTCGCCGTGATGCTCGGACAGGTGAAGAACAATGGAATCAAGCGATATCTGCATATATAAGGGCATCCCCTCTTCAAATCGATGCTCCCAATCTACGACAAACTCCAAGTAGTCGACGTAAAACTCTTTGGCCTTATCCTCATCAAATATTCTCAAAATAGGCACGATCCCTTGCAGCATCCTGATCACATCCTCGGAATTATTATGAAAATCACAATCAGCAACGTTTTTTAGTATTTAATTAGATATTCTAATACGTAACATATTTTCATAATACAAAAAAAATATTGACCCTACAATGGATCCATGATAAATTTTGTTCATCAATAAGAATATTTATTTCATATTAGTGAACTATTATCATATCACTTTCTTCAGGCGGTGATTCCAATGAATACCTCATTTACTTATGAAGTTCGATTGCCTTCGGATTACCATACAGATCAGCAATATCCCGTTATTTTCGCCCTCCATGGCATGGGTTCGGACGAGCAGGATATGCTTCGTCTAATGGAACCCCTGCAATCTGATTTTATTATCATAGCTGTTCGGGGGCCCCTTGTTCAGGGTAGCGGTTATGCCTATTTTCAAATTAAAAGCATTGGTAATCCTGTTCGTGAGCTGTTTGACGCTTCGGTTC
The DNA here is from genome assembly GCF_002276415.1 of Paenibacillus sp. 7523-1. Lineage (NCBI taxonomy): Bacteria > Bacillati > Bacillota > Bacilli > Caryophanales > Paenibacillaceae > Paenibacillus > Paenibacillus sp. 7523-1. The sequence continues at coordinate 214,267 of NZ_NPBR01000013.1, forward strand.
AAGGCTTGCATCAGCTGATCGGAGATTTGTCCTCTGAATATGCCATTGACCCGGCTCGGCGTTATATTGCAGGATTCAGTCAGGGTGCTATTATGGCGATGACGCTCTCCTTGATCATGGACGATGCTATCAAAGGAATCGTAGCCATGAGCGGATACATTCCGCAATTTGTAAAAGACGAATACCCAATAGAGCCTGGAACAGCGTTATCCGTATTTATCTCCCATGGAGACCAGGATCACATGTTTCCCCTGCAGTTGGGTGAAGACAATGCGAATTATTTCCGTGAACATGCTCGAAGTGTAACTTACGTTCCTTATCATGGCGGACATCACGTCACCGCAGAGCTTCACGATCAATTCCAATTATGGCTTCGCAGCGATGCTGAACTGGCTGCCGTCAATACGAAAGGACTGAATGCACAATGATGCCATCCTTCTTTATCGCACATGGTGCGCCTTCACTTGCACTGGAGGAGAATGTTTATACCGAATTCCTGCAAAAACTCGGACAGGAACTGCCGAAACCGCGAGCCATCGTTTTATTCTCCGCCCATTGGGAGTCTGCAACTCAACTTGTATCCTCTACGGCTCAATATGAGACAATCTATGACTTTGGTGGTTTCCAGCCGGAACTGTATCAGATCAAATATCCGGCTCAAGGGCACGCAGAGACAACGGCAGATGTTCTTCGTCTGCTCAAGAAAGCTGGCATTCCCGCTGAGGCTGATTCCGTGCGCGGGCTGGATCACGGTGCCTGGGTTGTTCTTCGCTTGCTCTACCCGGATGCGGATATCCCGGTCATTGCGCTTTCCGTGAATCGCTACTTGACGAATGAGCAGCAGTATCAGATCGGTCAAGCCCTTGCTGCACTTCGCGAACAGGATATCCTTGTGATTGGCAGCGGCGGCACAGTCCACAATTTGCGCCAGCTGAACTGGGAAAGTAACGGCGTGGACTCCTGGGCCATGGAGTTTGACCAATGGCTGGAGGACAAGCTTGTCCAGTGGGATACGGAAGCCCTCTTCGCTTATGACAAGGTCGCACCATCCGCTTGTGCTGCTGTCCCTACACCAGAGCATTTTGTTCCCCTGCTGCTGGCTATGGGAGCTGGCGATCAGACCAAGAAGGCATCCCTGTTATTCAAAGCATATCAATACGGCAATCTAAGCTTGTCCTGCTGGAAGTTTGAATAAAAATTTTAAGCAGGAGTATTCATCGCTGAACGCAAGGAATACATCAATCGGCACTCCCTGGGAGTGCCTTTTTTCATGCCTATTGTATGAATTGAATATCTACGATTCCTCCTTATTCAAGATCTTAAAATTTGTCCATATTATAATATGGCCTTTTTTGCATAATGCTGGGATATGTAAAGCAGGTTATAATAACATTTAGTGGTAATGCACAAGATGTAACTAAGAATCTTAAATTTTACACCTATCAAATCTTCTGGGAGGAACAATCAACGTGGCTGATCAAGCAAAGTCAGAGAGCTTTATGTCTCTCGTCAAAAAGGGGAATACGTCCTCGGCTGTAGCTATGGCAGGTAATGCCGTACTTGCATTGTGCAAAGGAGGAGCCTTTCTATTCAGTGGCAGTGGGGCCATGTTTGCCTCAGCCATGCACTCGCTCGCCGATGCCATCAATCAGGGGTTCGTCTTTGTCGGAAGTGTGTTATCCGAGAAAAAACCGACACGCCGCTTCCCGACCGGTTTTGGACGGGTCATCAACATCTTCTGTATGATTGCCGTCATCGTGGTTACGATTATGGCTTATGAAACGATCCATGAAGGCATTCATCTGCTGCAGCACCCTGCGGGTCATTCAGGCGGACTCTGGATCAACATCGGCGTACTCATCTTGAACATTGTGATTGATGGTGCCATTCTGATTAAAGCGATGAAGGAAATTCTCGTGGAAGCACGTGCGCCCAAGGCTTCCGGTTTCTCCCTTGTTCCGGCAGCGATCAAAAACGTAGGACGCGCTGCACCGCCGACACGCCTTGTGTTCTACGAAGATGTGGTGGCTGTACTCGGAGCTACACTTGCCCTCGTCTCTGTCGTTGTTATTGCATTGACCAATTTCGCATTGCTGGATGGCATTGTGACTACCCTAATCGGCTGTCTGATGATTGCTGTAGCCTTCCGCGTCGGATATGACAATATGATTGGACTCATTGGTGTAGCTGCACCACAGGATATCGAGGACAAGGTGTCCCAAACGATCTTGGCAGACTCCCATGTGGCCGATATCCAGATGATGCGTATTATCCAGGAAGGCCGTTATTATCATGTTGAAGGACTGATTGAGCTGACCAAAGGCCTGTCCTTGGCCGATGCCGATGATATCAAGTTCCGTATTCAGGAGAAATTGATGACCAATCCGGATATTGCCGATGCAGCCATTTCCATTATCGAAGATGATGGTGTGAACAGCTGGGGCAAGAAACATTCGGACGTTGTAAAATAACGCCTTTTTATTGTATATCCAAAGTGAGCAAGCCCACTCTTCGGAGTGGGCTTGCTGCATGTTCAACGAATAATCTTCAACCATTGTCTTTGGATAAGACTTTAATTGGAATAGTAGAATTAGTGCCTAACGCCGGGATTGGTACCTTATCATCTCTTTCCCTGTTTGGCTCCCATTTCCTCGATTTTCCCCAGCCATTTCCTCCGGAATGCTTCGGTAGACCCCTTGATCGGACTAATCTCCGTAACCCGTACCGGGGATACACCAGAGAATTTCAATATATTTGAACTCATGACCCGGTGCCCGGCTTGCCTGTAGATCAATCGGTAATACCAGCGGGGTGTATCCATCGTCACGATGAGCTGTGCGGACTTTCCCTTTAACAATTTGTCCCACAGGGGCGAGCCTTCCCGGTATCTCATGGCAAACCCCGGCAGGAATACCCGGTCGAAAAACCCTTTCAGAACAGCTGGCATCGCCCCCCACCACAACGGATACACAAACACCAAATGATCGGCTTGACGGATCAATTCCTGGGCTTTGACCAGATCCTCCTCAAGTTCGGTCCGCTTACGATAACCGTATTTAAGGTTCGGATTAAATTCCATTTGGCTCAAATCAAGCAAATTCACGTCACTGCCGGATTTCCGGGCGCCTTGGATATAAGCATCGGATAACGCTCTACAATAGCTCTCGGGATCCGGGTGGCCGTTAATCACCAGAATATTAGATTTCATACTTAGGTTCCTCCTGTATAATAAATGAAAGCCGAAGAAGCTGGCGTATCCCCATCATAAAGTGACTTTACATCTAAACAAATGATCGAGGGCGCCGAAAATGTTGCTAATTCGCGCAAATGGAGGTACATGAACAACCACAATATCGGAGTATCCATATCCTTGCTTTATCCAATTATGAAAACTCTTGTTCACAAAGGGTTTGAACCCGAAGCATTTTTCAAATATGCCGATTTCGATTCGGCTGTCCTGGAACATGCCGACGCCCGAATTCCGGTTGAGGAACTGGAACGAATAATGCAGCAAGCTTCTGCATATTCAAACGATTTGTATTTTGGCCTCAATCAGGGTCTGCTGCTCGACTTCGCAGATCTGGGCCTTCCCGGTTACATGATGATGCATTCCCAGACCATTGGTGATGCCCTCGCCGCATATCAGCGATATAACATCATTCTGTACAGCGGCTTCAATCTCGATTGGGAGATTCAGGGACAGGATGTGGTCCTTCGTCTGTTTTTGCAATCGCCGCAGCAGATGTCCCGTCATTGTGTGGAAGACATGGCCGTATCTGTTATGTATCTGATCCGCAAGCTGGCGAATCGTCCGGTAGAGGTAAAAGAGGTCCGTTTTAGCCATGAAGCTCCGGATAATTCAGGAAATCTCAGCCCATATGTTGACATGTTCGGCGTGGTTCCCCAATTCGGGGATCCCCATAATCTGCTGCGTCTGCACAAAGACATTCTCCGTCAGCCTGTGCTCTATTCGGATGCCAAAATGCTGCAGGTATTTGAAACGATGGCCGAGAAAAGCAAGGATCTGCTGCAGCCTTCTCATACGTTCTCTGGCAAGGTCAGCCGCTGGCTGATCGACAGCCTTCCGGCCTCCTTCCCCACATTACAACACACCGCAGAACATCTCGGCGTGAGCATTCGCACACTTCAAAGCAGGTTGCGTGAAGAAGGTACGACGTACCATGAAATCTCCGTTCAGGTACGGAAGAAGCTTGCCCTGAATTATTTGCAGGAAGGACAGTATTCTGTCGGTGAAATTGCCTATGCCCTTCATTTTTCAGAGCAAAGTGCGTTTCAGAATGCTTTCAAAAAATGGACTGGACAGACGCCGGGACAATATCGAGCGGGTCTGACCTGAATCCTTTATAGGCACCTGTGCAGGAAACACACGGGTTAAGGCCTGATGATGAAAGTCACCCTGTGGTTCCTACCTAGACTTAAGTCTAGGTTCTTTTTAACGCCAAAGACCGAGGATGGAGAATTCCAGTTCATGGTATGCTGTGTGTAACGAGAAAAAGAATTACATATCTGTTCGGAACGACGCTAATGAAACGATGAAAAGGAGAGATATCATGGCTAAACGTACGATCCTGGCGCCTGTACTCATTTTGCTGGGCGTGTATCTGATTCTGAACCAGGGAGGTTCACTCGGTCCGGGTACGATCTTTGCCAACTTCTGGCCTACCCTGTTCGTCATCCCGCTCGGCCTGTTCTTTCACTGGCTGTACTTCTCCATGATTGGCAGAGGGGTGGGCTTGCTTGTACCGGGCGGTATTTTGCTGACTGCCGGCGTAGTTAGCCAGATCGCCATGCTCTTTGGTAACTGGGGCACGATGTGGCCTGGCTTTATCCTTGCGGTTGCTGTAGGTTTGTTTGAATTGTACTGGTTTGGCGGACGAAACAAGTGGCTGCTCATTCCCATCAACATCCTGACGGTGATCTCGCTGCTCTTCTTCACGGTGATGTCCATCGGTTCGATGCTGAGCAGCATGTCCTTCATTCAGCCATTTGTGGCCATTGTGCTTATTATGGGCGGGGCTTGGTTAATCGTGGGCCGCAAAAGAAACATGTAGGGATATAAGTTTATTACACTAGGCCACTCCGATGACAGAACAACTTCCGATCGCTGTTATTCCCGGATTTCCTTGATTCCCCCTTCGACAGGGAGAAATCCGGGAATAGCTTATGCTTCCGAAGTAGCTTTCTATCAGAAAGCTTTTAGGCGAGCGCTTCACTTCTCCAGTTTGTCTGTCCTCTCCGTTCCGTGTAATCCGAAAGTTCATCTTATATACCAATAGCAAGTACATTTTGCTCTAAAGGTAAGGGTAAGAGAAAACCCCGATCATCCTGGAATGGATGATCGGGGTTTTGACTTTATAAAGCACATTCAAGTATGCAGCTCATGCGGCATCTGTTATGCCGATCAGTGTTATTTGCTGTGCATTTTAAACTCAAGGAACAGGTCGTTATAATGCGAAAGCATTTTTTTACCCAGATTATCGTACACTTCCAACTTGCTTGTCAGTGAATCATCCGGATAGAACCGCTCATCACTGGAGATATCCTCTGACAGCAGTTTGAGCGCCTCAGCGTTTGGTGTGGAATATCCGACATATTCGGCATTACGTGCGGCATGATCAGGGTCCAGCATAAAGTTGATAAACTGGTGTGCTCCTTCAATATTGCTTGCCGTCTTCGGAATGACCATGTTATCGAACCAGAGGTTCGATCCTTCCTCAGGCACCACGTAATCGAGCTTGTCGTTCTCATCCATAATCTCCGAAGCGTCTCCAGACCAGACGAGTCCAACCGCCGCTTCCTCATTGGCCAGCAGCATTTTGATCTCATCACCGACGATGGCTCTGACGTTAGGCGTCAGGGTAGACAGTTTCGCCAGTGCCTCCTGAAGATGGTCTTCATTGGTGTCATTCAGGGAATAATGCAGACTGTTTAGTCCCATCCCGATGACTTCACGGGCACCATCCAGCAGCAGAATTTGATTTTTCAGACGCGGGTCCCACAGGTCATCCCAGCTCTCAAACGTCAATCCGTCAACCAGCTCAGGATTGTAGACAATCCCCACTGTTCCCCAGAAGTATGGAATCGAATACTGATTGCCTTCGTCAAAGGACAAGTTCAGGAAATCAGGATCTATATTGTCCAGATTGGTTAATTTGCTGTGATCAAGTGGAACGAGCAGGTTCTCTTCTTTCATTTTGCTAATCGCATATTCGGAAGGAATCGCTACGTCAAAGGTTGTTCCTCCCTGCTCAATCTTGGTGAGCATCGCTTCATTGGAGTCAAACGTCTGGTAGATGACCTTGATGCCAGTCTCTTCCTCAAACTCCGCCAGCAGATCCGGGTCGATATAATCGCCCCAGTTGTAGATGGTCAGCGTATTGCCGCCCGAGTATCCCTGACTCTTGTTGAGATAGGAGGCCAGGATCATGAGGGCAAAGGCTGCCACAAATACAATCGCAAATGTCCGTACCAGTTGCTTCATGGACGCAGCCCCCTTCCGGCAGGTGTCCGTGCAGCACGGCGGTTAATGAAGTAATAGCCAATAACCAGCAGCACCGTTAGCAGGAAGAGCAGTGTCGACAGTGCGTTAATGGACAACGATACACCCTGTCTCGCCCGGGAATAGATCTCTACGGATAGCGTCGAGTACCCGTTCCCCGTTACAAAGAATGTTACCGCGAAGTCATCCAGGGAGTACGTCAGCGCCATGAAGAATCCGGCAAAAATCCCCGGTTTAACGTATGGCAGTACTACACGTGTGAGGATCTGCCATGAGCCTGCGCCCAGATCGCGTGCCGCATCCATCAGCGTTGGGCTCATCTCCTGCAGTTTTGGCAGCACCATGATGACAACAATCGGCACACTGAACGCGATATGGGACAGTAGGACCGATGTGAAGCCCAGCTTGATCCCGATCATGGTGAACAAAATCAGGAAGGATGCACCGATGATGACATCCGGGCTTACGATCAATACGTTATTGAGAGATAACAGCGTATTCTTGGTCCGTTTACGCCGCACATGATAGATCGCGAGCGCACCGGCCACGCCAAGGATCGTCGAGATGGCCGAAGACAGCAGCGCAATAATAAAGGTATTCAGTACAATGATCAGCAGCCGGGTATCGGCAAATACTTCCCTGTACCATTCCAGCGTAAACCCTTCAAAATTACGCATGTGACCGCCGCTGTTGAAGGAATAGAAGATCAGGTACGCAATCGGTGCATACAGGATCGCAAAGACGACAGCCAGATAAACGTTAGACAGCTTTCCGTTTCTTCCCATTACGCACCTCCTTCTTCCCTGATCCGGTCAGAAACATAATGATCGCCATCGCAATAATCAAAAAGACGGCAATCGTCGACCCCATTCCCCAGTCCTGAGTGACGAGGAAATGCTGTTCAATGGCTGTACCCAGCGTAATAACCCGGTTACCCGCGATAAGGCGGGTGATCATGAACAGGGACAGCGCAGGGATAAATACAGCCTGACATCCCGATTTGACTCCAGTGAGCGTCAGCGGGAAGATGACCCGGCGAAATGTCAGCCAGGATGAAGCCCCGAGATCCCGCGCCGCATAGATCAGCGAAGGGTTCATCTCTTCCAGCGCGTTGAAGATCGGCAGAATCATGAACGGGATGAAGATGTACACCGAAACGAAGATAAAGCTGAAATCGGTGAACAAGATCTGCTGTGAACCGATGCCAATCACCTCAAGCAAGGAATTGGTCAAGCCGTATGTTCCGAACAGGCCGATGAAGGCATAGGCTTTTAACAACAGATTGATCCAGCTAGGCAAAATGATAAGCAGCAGCCACAGCTGCTTATGCTTCGTCCGGGTCAGCAAGTATGCCGTCGGATACGAAACCAACAGGGCAAACACCGTAATCAGCAGCGCATACCAGAATGAACTCAGTGTCATCTGCATATACACGGGCGTGAAGAAGCGGGCATAGTTGCCAAACGTGAAATTGCCCTCTACATCAAAGAATGAATAATAGACAACCAGCAGTACCGGAGCGACAACGAACAGCACCATCCATAATACATATGGAATCAGATACGCATTGCGTGTACTCGCCTTACTCTGCATGGATGGCCTCTTGATAGGCTTCGAGTCGTTTGTCGAATTCCTCTTCGGTCTCGTTGAAGCGCATGACGTGAATGGCTTCCGGATCAAAATACAACCCGATACGTTCACCCACGACTGCTTTCTTCGTGGAATGTACCAGCCATTCATTCCCTGCATCGTCATAACTGGAAATCTCATAATGCACCCCGCGGAACAGCTGGGAGTCGACATTGACCTTCAGCTTGCCCTGATCCTCGGTCGTAATCTCCAAATCTTCCGGCCGGATCACGATCTCAACTGGCTCGTTAGGCTGCAATCCCTGGTCGACACATTCATACTGTGCACCAGCGAATTCCACCACGAAGTCCTGTTTCATCTTGCCGGATACGATGTTCGATTCACCGATAAAGTCGGCCACAAAACGGTTAATCGGTTCATCATAGATGTCATTCGGCGTACCGCTCTGCTGAATTACGCCGCCATTCAGAACGAAAATCTCATCCGACATGGCCAGTGCTTCCTCCTGGTCATGCGTAACGAAAATAAACGTAATGCCCAGGCGCTGCTGCAGCTCACGCAGCTCGTACTGCATTTCGGTCCGGAGCTTCAGATCGAGTGCGGACAACGGCTCGTCCAGCAGCAGGATCTCAGGCTCATTGACAATCGCACGTGCAATGGCGACACGCTGACGTTGTCCACCGGACATTTCGCCAATCTCGCGGTTTTCATAACCGGACAGGTTGACGAATTTGAGGGCTTCCAATACTTTGCTGCGTATTTCAGCCGTTTTCATCTTTTTAATCCGCAAACCGAAAGCCACGTTCTCAAATACATTCAAATGCGGAAATAACGCGTAATCCTGAAATACGGTATTCACCTGGCGCTGGTGGGCAGGAACACGGTTGATCAATGCTCCGTTAAAATAAATGCTGCCCTGAGTCGGCTCCGCAAAGCCGGCGATCAGCCTCAATATCGTCGTTTTGCCGCAGCCCGAAGGGCCAAGCAGCGTATAAAATTTACCCCGCTCAATCTCGAAGCTGACTTCCTTCAATACGGCTTCATCCTGATCGTATTGCTGGGTCACCCGGTCGAACCGGATAATTGGTTGTTGATCTGACATGTTTCATCTCGCCCCCTTAAACTTGAGGTACAACTTATCCTGTACACTTTCTATAATCACATCATTATTACAAATCCCATCTATTATATATGATTCAGCTATATCCGCAATGGTTTTGATGTAAACGCAGTATGTCTTTTCTTCTTATTTTCACAAATCCTGCATACATTACGTTTATATGTCGATATCTACGCATCCTATAAGGCGATTGGAGGGTTTTTGAGCTTACCTGAGTTCGTAGGAAAGGAGTCTTCGAACGTGGACATTCGCCGTAACCTGCCTTTGCTGATGATCATTTGTTTTCTTAGTCAGATGGGCGGTTTCATGATCCTCCCCCTGTTTCCTTTATTTATTGAGGAATTCGGCCTGTCCGGCTGGCTGATGGGGGTTATTTTTGCACTCTTTTATGTTGGAAAAGTCATTGGAGGGGTTCCGGCTGCAGCACTCTACCGCAAACTGGGAGGTCAACGGGCGTTAATCGTCATGCTGCTCATTCTCGCCGTCTGTATGGGTGGCTTCGCAATCTCTTCTGCTGCACTTCTGTTTGGTTTGCTGCGGCTGCTGCAGGGGCTCGCTTCCACTGGACTCACCGTCATTGTCCGGTCCATCATCGGGGATGGGGGCAATGCGGATAACCGCGGTCTGTACAATGGATATATCAGCAGCAGTGAAGGCGGAGGCATGGTGCTTGGGCCGGTGATTAGCGGCTGGCTTGCGCTGCACTGGCCGTTATCGGTTCCATTTCTGCTCGTTACGCTATGCTGCCTGATCGCCATGGGAACGGCTATGGGGATCAAGAACAGGCCAGAATCTAAACAGATGTTTACAACCGACGAGCGCGAGCAGATGCCAGAACTGGACTCAGGGGCAGACCCAGACATTCGGATAAATCATGCCCATGAGAATAAACGTCTCCCTTCGGCATCTAAGGATACCGCCATCAACGATATTGCAGTGCACGATACAGTTGCTGCTTCTCCAACACCTAGTGCTCCCGACCATATCCATGCAGGATCTCGGACAAGGTTGACCCTACGACAGCAGTTAATCGGTTACGGTACGGTACATTTCCTCGAGATGAGTGCCTATGCGGTATTTCTGACGTACTTCGCTCTCTATGCAGCCCACATGATGCATTGGGACCCATTTGCGACCAGCCTGGCTTTTACCGTGGCAGGGATCTCCACGCTCGCTGCTGCACCCGTAGCCGGTTATCTATCCGATCGCATGGGTGACCGACTGCTGCTCTGCATGCTCGGCATGCTGATGATCGGCATTGAAGTGGTTGTTTTTCTAAGCACCTCTTCTTATGCGTGGGTTTACATGGGCATGCTGATTGGCGGGGTTGGCGGTGCCTGTTACATGGATTCCTTTTTCGCTCATATCGGGGACCACATCCCTGATGCAGGCAGAAGCGAGGCCATTGGCAAAATCGTCTCTGGGGCGGAGATCGGCTCCATCATTTCTCCTCTGATTGCTGCGCTGCTTGTAGAGTACGTTTCGCTCTACGCCGTGTTTGTATTCAATCTGGTGCTGATCGTTGCTGCTATTGCCGTTCAGGCAGTGATGCGGAGCCGGTACAGAGCGAAACAGGGGTAACGTACAAAAACCGCTCACATGAGTGGGCGGTCCTTATCCTTTTATTTTCTTCCTATTAAAGAGACGATATGTTGAGCATTTTCTTGAATTTTTCTTTTTAAGTATGGGTCTGTCTTGTCAGGTAATTCTGTTGGTTTGTAAAACTTCGCTTCTAAAACTTCTACGCCATCGGGCTTAGGTTCACCTTCAAATTCTGTACAAACGTATCCAATGACCACATTATGATATTCATGCCCGTTTCTTAACTTCGTATATAATTCTTTACCGGAAAAGACGCCGAATAGCTCCAGTTTCTTTATTTTTATCCCAATCTCTTCTTGAACCTCTCTCATCGCTGCCTCTTCTACAGACTCTCCCAACTCCATGAATCCACCGGGCAATCCCCAAGTATCATCATTATGCCGAACTAACAGAATTTCACCAGCCCTATTCAAAATCAGAATACTCGGTCTCACCAAAATTACAGGAGCATTGCCAACCAAGCCCCTCAATGTCTCAATGTAACCCATGGATTATCCCCTCCTATGTGGATTCATGACTCATTATAGAAGAGTTTTATCTATCCATATAGAGAAAGATTCCCCTTAACCTTTTCCTATTTTGCAGACCTTAAGCTGATGGAAAAAGAAAAAAAACCGCTCGCACATCTAGTGTGCAAACGGGCATCTCATGGATGAATCTCCAGCCTGTGGCCGATGGTGATTGACATCTGTATTCTGTTGTTCAACATTCTCTGGTTCAGCACCAGATGATTCTCCATCTAATGTATACGCTGATTCCTGACGAAAAAAGTTCGGCTTCACGATTTCATTGCGATAGGAGCTGTGGAAAATATGCGTCGTTGCCGGAGAAACAGGCGGAATCAGCCAAACCCAGTCTCCAGTCAGCTCACGTCCTGCCTTTGCCTCCCTCTGCTCAAACAAAGCAAATTGCGCCGCCGCCGTATGGTGATCCACCATGCTGACACCTGCTTTCTTGAAGGAATGCAGTACGGCTACATTCAATTCAACAAGCGCACGATCCTTCCATAGCGTCGTTTCGCTGGATGTGTTCAGTCCGAGTGCTGCCGCCACTGCAGGCAGTTTATTGTAGCGGAAAGTGTCCGCCAGATTACGTGCGCCAATTTCCGTCTCCATATACCAGCCGTTAAACGGCGCGGCCGGATAAGAGATGCCTCCAATCTCAAGCCGCATATCCGCAATCATCGGTACACCGTACCAACGCATGCCGAGTTCGGCAATTTCAGATCGCTCGGGGTGTTCAATGTTCACTTCTACAAGGTCCTCATGGGGTACAGCGTACCACTCGGGAGCTTGCCCTTGCGCCTGAATAATGAGCGGTAATACATCGTAATCTCCCCCTGTCCCTTGCCAGCCAAGTGACATGGCCGCCTTGGTCAGTTCCATGGATGCAGGATCTCCAATGATCCCTTGTTCCGTCTCGTATCCGGCATAACGGATAAGCTGGTGATTCCAGATCCGCACAGGAGCTCCACTTGGCCCATTTGGCGGAAGAATCGTAATCATGGGGATAATCTTACCCCCATTGGATGCCAGTCGGATGTGATTCATTACGGCCTCCGCAGCAGTTCCGGCTGTGTCTGCATGACGCGCATCCACAATCCGCAGCTTGTCCCAGAACAATCGTCCGATACAGCGGTTGCTGTTCCGCCATGCCATTTTGCAGCCGTGCTCCAGTTCTTCGGTCGTATGCACATAAGTGCCCGTATCTTCAATATCCTGATGAATAGCAATAAGCCGGGCCTTCGCGTCTTCTCGCGAATGGCCCAGCTCTTCATAACATGTATATATAAACCGTTCAGCTTCTCCCTGCAATGGATCCAGGTCTGTCCGCATCATTCATTCCACCAATCTGTCCATCTCGAATGCCACTATTATACGGCAAGCACACCGGATTTGTAAGCGAACGGGGACTTTGTTCACGGACTCTACATATCGTTGTCAGGATGCGGGTTATCTTAGCTTATTTGCCCAGAAATGCGTTTAACATCCAGATTTCTTTGTCCAATGCCGCTGTGAATCCAATCAGCATATCTTCCGTAGCGTTATCCTCTGCTTCTCCTGCTGCATGGATGCCTTGCTTAATCACTTCTACCATGGTGTGCAGATCGGCAACCACCGACTCTACCATACGCTCAGCAGACAACTGTCCCTGTGCCTCATCAACTGGAGACAAACGAAGCTGTTCAGACATCGTAGCTACCGGACGTCCACCAATAGCAAGCAAGCGTTCTGCGACTTCATCCATGTTCGCTGTAGCCAGGTTATACAGTTCTTCGAATTTGGCGTGCAGTGTGAAGAAATGTGGTCCTTGAACATACCAGTGGAAATGGTGCAGTTTCGTATACAATACGGACCAGCCTGCAATCTGGCGGTTCAGGACCTCTTGCAATGCTGCGGTATGGTTGGCAATAGTGTTCATTGATGTTTGAATTGTACTCATGGATAGGTTCCCCTCTCATATACAATATAATGTGATTTTAATTCAAGAGATTCTGATTCTTCGTTGCACTCTTTAATTTAGACTTAATCTAAATCTTGTTTTAATTATAACACCACCTATCTACTTTGTGAAGGCTTTAGCCTGCTCTTCCAAATGAAGATTCCATGAAGTTCCACTTCATCTTCCTATAAAAGTGAGATCTTGCTGCTTGTCAGAGTACACACCGCATTTATACCTCGGATTCACTTGATGTGCAGCGATTATCCTCACATTGTCCACAATCTAAAAAGCCCTGTTGCCTACCTTAGTATGGCAAACAGGGCTGCAAAACACACAATCTCTCTTTATTGTAGAACAAATTCGGATGTAAGAATGCGAGTTATTTCATTATAATCTTTTGCCACATGATGGGGCTGATGATCGGATTCTGGCAGAGCATTCCGATGGTTGAACCAGATGACATTCCATCCGGCGTTTACCGCACCTACTACATCATTACGCCAGGAGTCCCCGACATAATAACTGGAACGAGCAGCCGTGCCTGTCTGTTTATTCACATGTTCAAACAATTGCCGATCCGGCTTGGCATACCCGAGGGTTCCTGAGATGAAGATTCGCTCCTCCGGGACGAGGTCAAACACCTTCAGCGCTTCGAGCTTGCGTCTCTGATGTTCCCCCTCACCATTCGTAATAAGTCCTACAACGTGTCCGTCTGCCATAAGGCTCCTCATCAGATCATAAGCACCATCAAATGGCTGAATCTGAAACTGTCTGCTCAGATACTGCGCTTGCAGTGCTTCAGCCTGTCCTTCAATTAAGGGTACCCCGAACTCCTTCATCGTCAGTTCAAATCTGCGTCTGCGCATCCGTTCTACGGCTTCTGCTTCCGGAACGGCAGAGAGACCCTCCTGATCGGACAACCAGTCGCTGTAGTAGCGGAATCGGTGATAAACATCGGCATAAGGAACATCAACGGCTAGACCAAGAACCTCCTGCAATGCTCCTCTAAGGGGCTCCAAGTGGTCATACAATGTATCATCTACATCAAAAAATATGGCCTTTTGAGTTTGGTCTTTGGATATCATAATGGTCCTCCTTCTCTATCTTCAATGAAGTGAGTTATAGTTCATTCATAAAATCAATAAAATATTAGAATATTATGGGGACAAACTTTAATAAATGATACAATAACTTTTTAACAAATCTGCAAGGAGGCAGCCAAACTGCATGACATTCTCCACATACCCGAAAGAAAAGAAACAACATAATATTTATAGCTTAGTCCTAAATCTCATTTTTTTCGTGATTACTGCATTTATACTAGTCTACGCCTATTATACTTACGATGCCAAACCCTCTTCCAGCTATCTGTTAATCGTAATCCCGATGTCGGGGTGTGCAATAAGGTCAGTGTACCACGCAGTAAAGCTCATAAAAATGAAGGAGCGTAAAAATGAACATTGAACGTGGAAAAGAAAGATCGATGCTTATCTCGCCTTAAACCAACAGCAAAAAAGGTAGCTATACTGCACTCTTTCTACAGTATACCTACCTATTCATGTTCTTCAATTGAATGAACTATCCATTCACTCTACAACCAACGGTACAACCCTGCCTGCATTCACATCAATCAAACCGTGATCTGTAATTTTCAGCGCAGGGCTCACTGCAAGGGAATGGGTGCTGATCGACATGATCGGGTTATAGTGAACATAACCAAGAGAGAGCATCGCTGCCCGCAATTCCTTCACTTGATGAGACACAACCGCAAGCGGTTCTTCTGTCAAAATACCGCCTACAGGCAGTTCCAGATGGGACAGTACTTTGCCATCCTCTACCACACAGAAGCCACCCTGGCTCGAAATGACCGTGTTAGCCGCCAGAATCATATCTTCACGGTTGCGGCCAACGACCAGAAGGTTGTGGTTATCATGTGAATATGTCGTTGCGATGGCTCCCCGTTTAATCGTATCTCCACCGATCAAGCCATGTGCACGATTACCGTTCACACCATATCGTTCAAAGGTAGCAATCTGTCCGTATCCACTATCTTCCCACTCAAGTTCCCCACTCGATGCCTGAACCTCTGCGATATGTTCTTCCACAAAGGTCGAGCCGTCCTTCACCATCATTACACGGCAGTTGAATGAATCTTGTTCCGCCTGATTAGCAGTATCCCTAACTTTGGGATCGCTCAATGAAATCGTGAAGTCCTCTGCTGTCAGCTTGTCCAATTGCACACTGTTATAGAAATGGTGCGGGAACTGCCCCGTCATCCGTTCCTGCTTATACGGTTCGTAGTCGTCATAAGCTTTCCGGCCATTTTTGTACACTTGATCAATCGCCAATGTTTCCAGATTCGATATGAGAACGTAATCTGCCACCTTGCCTGGGGCGATGCTGCCCCGATCCGTCATTTTCATTCGGGATGCTGGTGTAGACGTTGCTGCATAGATGGCATCCTCCGGACGCATGCCCATCTGAATGGCCTTACGCACAATATGATCCAGATGACCTCGTTGGATGAGGGAGTCCGGCATAACGTCATCCGTCACGAAGCAGAAATGCTGAGCCACATCATGCTGAATTAGGTATTCCATAACTTCAGGGGTCATCGATTTCTCCTGGATCTCAATGAACATGCCTGCTGAAATCCGCGCCTGCAGTCCTTCAATGCTCTGATGGGTATGATCCGAGTCCACACCTGCATAGATCAATCGGTGCAGGTCCAGCCCTAGCAATTTCGGTGTATGACCTTCAATCACGAGATCCGGATAATTTCGGCGAATATGCTGGAGAATCTGGTTGGTCTTACATTCCGGATCACGGATGACATCCACGTAGTTCATGATTTCACCCAGACAGATGATCTCTCCGGTTGCGAGAAGTACATCCATATCTTCGATCTCAATAGATCCGCCCGTTGTTTCCATCGGCGTTGCCGGAACGGAGCTCGGGATGGCATAGAACATGTTGACCGTGGTCTCCCGACTCGCAGCCATCATCTCCTGTACACCTTCCAGTCCGAACACATTTGCCATCTCATGCGGTTCCGCTACAATGGACGTTACTCCGCAGCGAATCAGGCCATGGGAAAAGGTAGTCGGCGTCACCATGGTACTCTCAATGTGCAGGTGAATATCGATCAGGCCAGGAATCATGTATCTTCCCCGCGCATCGATCACTTCGTCTGCCTGAATCAGTTCAGGACCGCCGGGTCCGACATACATGAATCTGCCGTCAAGTACAGCGACGTTATTCAATTCAAACCGTTTATAATAACTGTTATACACATTTACATTCACAATCAGTTGATCTGCACGCATGGGGCATAATCTCCTTCTTTTGAGCATGCTGCATATCCAATCATGCAGCATGCTGCCTTTGCTGCTTCCTGCTGCTATTCACGAATATTACTTCTATTCAACGAGGACAAGCTTGTCCTGTGGGAAAATCAGGCTGACACGCTGACCGCTGAGGTACGGTGTCTCCATCTCCTGGTTTGCCGTAAAATCACCGAGTTCGGTCTCAATCACATATTGATAGCTGCGTCCAAGATACGTACTCACCTTCACGATACCTGGCAAAGCATTGGCCAGATCCGCTGACGTATCTCCACTGACGATCAGATCATCCGGGCGAATTGCACCTTTGCGAGCGCCAGGACGTGCTGTTCCAGGATGAGCTGTCGCTGTAAACAAACGACCTCCCGCTTTTAGCGAGATCTGGTCTCCTGCATCACTGCGTTCAGCAAACTCAATAAAGTTATGGAATCCAATAAATTGGGCTACAAATTCCGTTGCCGGATATTTGAAAATGGTCTCCGGGCGATCGAGCTGCTCGACAACGCCCTTGTTCATGATGGCTACCTGATCCGAGATCGAGAAGCATTCTTCCTGGTCATGGGATACATACAGTGTTGTAATACCAAGCTCCTGTTGAATGCGGCGAATCTCCACCCGCATGTTCAGTCGCAGGTTGGCATCCAGGTTACTGAGTGGTTCGTCAAACAGCAGCAGATCCGGTTCGATTACGAGTGCACGTGCAATCGCCACCCGCTGACGCTGTCCACCGGACAGTTCCTGCGGAAAACGCTTCTCGAAGCCGTTCAGGTTCACCACTTCCAGAATACGCATAACGCGTGCAGAGATATCCTTGTCTTTTACCTTGCGCATCCGCAGGCCGAAGGCCACGTTGTCATAGACAGACAGATGCGGGAATAGCGCATAACTCTGAAATACAAATCCGAAGTTCCGCTTGTTTACCGGAACCTTCGTATAGTCCTTGCCGCCGAACATAAACTTGCCCTGTGTTGCTTCCAGGAATCCGGCGATGAGGCGCAGCGTAGTTGTTTTGCCGCAACCGCTCGGTCCGAGCAGGGAGAGCAGCTTACCTTTTTCCAGCTCCAATTGAAAATCCTTCAGGATCGTCTGGTTATCGTAAGCCACCGATACGCGATCCAATGTCAGCAATGCCATAGCGTTCTGCGCCTCCAATTAACGTTTAGTAAAGTATGAAAATCCGCCCATGATCCGTTCGATCACGAACATTAAAAGTCCAGTCAGTACCATCAGCAGCACGGAAATGGCTGCGATTGTTGGGTCAAAGTAGTTCTCCACATACGTCAGCATCTGAATCGGCAGTGTACTTACCCCTGGTCCGGTCATGAACACGGAGATATCCACGTTGTTGAACGACTCCAGGAAGGCAATCAGCACGGCCGCCAGAATCCCCGAACGAATGTTGGGCAGCACGATCTGGAAGAACGTTCTTACCCGTCCTGCGCCGAGACTCAGTGCAGCTTCTTCCACAGCAAAATCAAAGCTCGAAAGACTGGAAGCAATGACGCGAATGATAAATGGAAGCATGATAATCGTATGACCGATCAGCAGACCCAGATACATCGGCAGATGATAGATTACGATCAGATATTTCATCAATGTAAAACCAAGCACGATTCCCGGAATGAGTACCGGGGACAGGAACAATGCGTTCAGCACAGACTTGCCTTTGAAATCGTAACGACTGAGTGCATAGGCAGCCGGTACTCCGAGCAGCAGCGCCAACAGATTCCCCAGCAGGGAAATGATGATCGACGTCTGGAACGTGCGGAGGAACCCGCCTGTGTTAAAAATATTTTCGTACCAGCGGAAGGAGAAACCTTCCGGTGGAAATTTGAGTACCGTTCCCGGTTCAAACGAAGTGACCGATATGATCAGAAGCGGGCCCAGCAGAAAGATAAAGACCAGCAGACTGAACAGGCCCAGCCCGATATGTTTCTCCCGCATATGTGTCTACCCCTTCGGATTTAAAGTTTTGGCCATTTTGTTCATGACACCGACCACGACAAACGTGATGACAATCATAATTGCGGCAACGACCGAGGCCAGATACCAGTCGTTAAGGGTCATGGCGTTTTGATACAGGAACGTGGCAATAACGCGCTGCTTGCCTCCAAGAAGCGCAGGCGTCGTATAAGCTGTGAGGCTTCCGACAAAGACAAGCACGGCTCCGATCACAAGCCCTGGCACAGCCAGCGGGAATACGACCCGGCGGAATGCCGTGATACGCGAAGCTCCCAGACTTTGTGCCGCTTTGAGCAGATCATTATCGATGTTCTCAAGCACACCGACCAGAGAAATGATCATGAGCGGCAGGAACAGGTGAGTCAGACCAATCATCATGGCTGCCGGCGTGTACAGGATATCCAGCGGTTTGTCCACGATGCCCAAGCCAACGAGTGCATTGTTGATCAGACCTTTGCGTCCAAGAATGATCATCCAGCTGAACGAGCGTACAACCGGGCTTGTCAGCAATGGGAAAATGGCCAGTGCCAGCAGGATACCTTTGCGGCGCGGCGCTTTTTGCGAAATATAATAAGCTGTCGGGAATCCGAGCACCACACAGACAAGGGTGGTGACCACGCTGACCTGCAGCGTCGTAAGCAATATTTTCAAAAAGTAAGGGTCTCTGAAAAAATGCATGTATCCTTCAAACGTGAAGGAGTTTTCCTGGAAAAACGTTGATCCGATCGTCAGGACAATCGGAATGATCATAAATGCCGCCAAAAACACGAACCCCGGCAGCAATAGCCAGTAGATTACTGATTTCTTCATCGCGGTACTCCTGACTTATAAGATGGTTTTATTCACATGTTAAAGTCACAACTTTACACTAACTCACTCCGTTGCAGAAGAATCTTTCGATCGCTGTTATCCCCAGATTTTTTTGTTCCTTTGTCAAAGGTTAAAATCCGGGGATAAAGGCGAACGCTTCGCTTCTCCAGCTTTCTTCTGTCACTTCGTTCTCGTGTAAAAAACGAATTTAACGCTCATAGCTACGCATTTAATGCGTTAATAAAAAGTTCAAGGAACGCTTCCGCGTCCACTGTTTCGCAGACAAGCGTGTTGGGCTGCTGGCCCAAACGGTTTTGGAAGTCACATACCATCTGGCCATCGCACAGACGGCTGGCCGTTTCGACATCCACGTAATACGATTTGCGCCCTACCAGTTCGGGTGCAAAGGCAACGCCCACTGCCAGCGGATCATGCAGTGCGCAAGCCCGGATGCCGTTCATTTGTTCGTAACGGTTGATGTAAATCTCTGTGCTTTGAGCCACGTACGCGCGCAGCGCAGGATCTGTGAGACGTTCAATCGTAGCTTCATTCAGCAGCGTTTGTCGCGTGACATCCAGGCCAACCTGCGTAAGCTTCTCAATGCCTGCATGCAGAACAATACGTGCAGCTTCCGGATCAGCGTACGTATTGTACTCTGCGGTCGGTGTAATATTGCCATGTCCACGAACAACGCCACCCATGAAGATCACTTCCTTCAATAAAGAAGGCAATTCTGGACACTTCAGCAAGGCAAGTGCCAGGTTGGTCAAAGGCGCAGTCATAATCAGCGTGAGTTCACCCGGATACAGCTTGGCTTGCTCTATAATATAGTCCGGGGCAAAACCCTCTTCCGCTTGCTTGGACACGGCCGGATCAGGCAGTGCTCCGCCCAATCCATCCTGTCCATGTACCCGATGTTCATAATGTGATTGTCGGGTGAGCGGACTGGCCGCTCCAGCAATCACTGGAATATCAGGCGCATCCGCCAGTTCAAGAATCTTGCATGTATTATCCGTTGCCTGCTGGAGCGATACGTTCCCGCAGACTGTGGTAATGCCGAGAATGTCCAGCTTCCGGCTCTTGACGGCCAGCAAAATGGCCAGCGCATCATCAATACCCGTATCCACATCCAAGATGATACGTTGTAACGCCTCACTCATACGTTCTCCACTCCTTACCATTGATCGTGCTTGCTGCAAAGGTTATTCATTTCGATAAGTCGCTATCTGTCTTTCTGATCTAGCTCTATTTAATGTTTCTTATTGTGCAATTTCACGGTTCCAACGATCCGTCCAAGCTTTCGCTTGTTGGTTCACGAATTCCATATCCAGCTTGTTCAGCTTCTCAACCACGTCAGCGCCATACGTCACGCCTTCTGCTTCTTCTGCAGTCAATTCAACCTTGGTATTTACCGGTGAATCCACTTTGGCTTTGGCGGACTTCGCTTGTACATCCTGGCTCAGCTGCCAGTTGATGAACTCTTCAGCCAGTTCTTTGTTTTTGCTGCCCTTCACGACGTTAATTGTATTCATGACTGCATATGCGCCTTCACTAGGTGCAACAAACTTCGCATTTGGCACAGCTGCTTTCAGATCTTTGAAGTACATTTCCATGATCGGTCCGCCTGCAATCTCTTCTTGCGAGAACATGTTCACGAACTCGGACGTTTGGCTGTAGAATTTAACGACATTGCCGCTCAATTCTTTCAGTTTCGTAAATGCCGCATCTTCATTAAATGTATCGTTTCCAGCTACGCGGGAAGCTGCATCCACGACCATTGGGCCTGCTGTTGCCGTAATATTCGGGATCGTCAGGTTGTTCTCGAATGCCGGATCCCACAGATCACTCCATGAAGTCACTTCTTTGGAAACGAGGTCAGGATTGTAGGCAATTCCGAGCTGTCCAACCGTGTAAGCCGGGCCATAATCTTCGCCAAGTGGTGCTTTGGCAATATCGTAAATATCATTAACATTCGGAATTTTGGAACGATCGATTTTCTCAAACAGACCTTCATCGATACCTTGTTGTGCATAGTAGTCGGAGAGGTAAATGACATCAACATTCGATGTACCTTGACGGATTTTGTTCAGACGCTCAGCGTTGTTGCCGACTTCAAGCACGATGTCAACATTATGTTCTTTTTCGAATGGACCAAATACTTCTTCATTGAAGAAATCTTCGGAGAAGCCCCAAGTGGAGATCACCAGTTTGTTCGCTGCTGTTCCCTCGCTGCCTGATCCACCTGTCGCATCATCCGTGCTGCTGCCGCAACCTGCAAGTAATACCGATGTCATTGCCACTGCTGCCAAACCGCTAACCCACTTTTTCATCATGATCCTGAATTCCTCCTGAAATGTGTGATGTGTATAAAAAAAACAAAAAGAAAAGCATTCTTGTAAGAACAAGAACACTTTTCTTCGTAAACAAAGGAAAGCGACACCCGCTGCCGGTACATCATTGGTTTCTGCTTCAGAATCAATCCGAAGACTAGACGCCATCATATGAAATTGTTGGGACGATATAATCGAAACACGCGCATGACCCGAATCGAACCAGTCGATCCACGTTATGCCTGTTCCAGAATGATATTCGTAATGGCCCACTGTGTGGACGCATCGTAATCCCTTAGTACAGCTTCAATTGGCAAACCCATGTGCTGCTCGAGCTTCTCCCGGAATTTCTTCTTATATAAGACAGACATGCGGAAGTCCACTTCCAGCTTCAAGCCGGGGGCCTCCCCTTCCAGGGCGTCAGAGCGTGGCGAACGTCGGTGCTTGGCAAAGAAGGTCACAATATTCTGATCCACGGTCACTCTCAGGAGAGTGGTACCGAAGCCGAATAGTTCCTTCGAAATTTCGTTGTAATACTGGCACATCTTTTTCTTACTTTCATTACTGTCCAGCAGTTCCATGAATTCACCTTCATCATTTACTACCGTACATTCGACGTGTTAACACGTTTGATTATACATAAATATGAGGTAGGAGGCAACCCAAAAGATATACTTAACATGCAAATAACACATAAAAGCGAACGATGACCAAAAAAACACCGAAATTCATATGCCAATTCCACTGTAAACGAAAACTCTCTACCTGATGACTTCCTATAATATTGTTGCTTGGAAAATCATTATTGATACACCGTTCGTGTAATTTGGGAAATAACGGTTATTAATTACGCTGTAAACATAGACAAACTTCGCCACCAAACGTTAAAATGAGACAAAATGTCTATATTACTTCATATATGAAATTGGAGGCCCCTGTTATGAAATGCCCGGTATGTAATCATGAAAATGGAAATGCACATTACTGCGAGAGGTGTGGTACAGATCTGACTCAATCCCCATCTTCTTCTACCACTCCCCGTGACCACGAATCAGCTGCTGCTGTCGAATCGGAATATACACGTTGGTCCAGTACGCAAGCAGCACCTTCTTCATCCGTTCCATCCCGTACACCTTCTGCTCCAACACCTCATGACCAGACGTATGGCAATTCCGGCCCGAATGACCACTCGACTGCAGGAGACACCAATCAGTGGAACAATGTCATGCAAAATGAGAAGGTGCAGCAAGCCAAAGAAGTCAGCAAACAGTACATATCCTATTTTCTTAGCGTCCTAGCCCGTCCTTACCAAACGATGAAAACTGTCGGCGATCAACACGCGCTGAACGGATTAATTACGATGGCTCTCATTGCAATCCTGTCCTCTACATACTTTTTACTTACCTTCAGCCGGTTAGATATGGGTGGTTTGTTCGTAGCTGGATTCATACGTCCGCTGCTGTTTACCGCTATTATCCTGATTTTGGCTGTAGTACTGATCTATGCTGTATTGAAAATCGAGAAAATAACGTTCCGTCCGAAAACGCTAGTAGCACAGTATGGTACCCTACTTGTTCCGTCTGTTGCAGCACTTGTACTCGCGAACTTGTTTATCTTTATTTCATATCCGATCGCGATCTTCCTGCTGGCTGTTTCGTATGTCATTGTTTTTGCAGGCATGAATGCGGTGCTGTTCCAACATCCGCTCAATCGTACGAAGTCAGCCATTGACAGCATGTATACAGTCCTTATTGCTAACGTTGTTTTGCTCTATATTTTGTACCGTTTGCTCGCAGGCTCCATTCTTGGAATTCTGGGCATGATGCTTTCACCATTTGGTCGTTTGTAATCCGATTTTTATTTCAAATTACATCTACGATAAGACTCCTCTGCTTTGTTCAGAAGAGTCTTTTTTCGTTTCCCGATCCAGGATTGCACTGGCATCTTCGATACACTATAATGTGTAGTGCAAACCTTATGTTTGAATTTACGTACCGGGAACTTCACTGTTTCCTTGAAGAAGGGTTCTCGGCGCAGTTATACACTACATAATGTAGTGTTATTAAGGACATTTCCATTTTAGAAAAGAAAGAAGAGGATCAATCGATGAATCACGATATGAATCACATGCAAATGAACCACGAGGCAGGAACATCCTATCTGTGGCTCATTGTAGGGGCAGTCCTGCTCCTGCTCTCCATCGCAGCTTATATCCTAGCTTCGCGTACACAGAGCAAAGTACTAAGTCATATGAAGAAAGATGAACGAGCCACTATCAAAAAGAAAAGCCGCTCCATCCGGCTGGCTGCACACGCATTGCTCGGCGTCTCTGTCATAATCCTTATTCTGTTCTTCACGCAAGGTGCATTCGACAAATATGACGTGGCTGATCTTAACGCTAACGCCAACATTGAAGTAACGGATGACCCTTACTATGGTGCAGAACATACGGAAGACCCTATTGATTACGACATGACTATTCCCACTTCAGGGCCTCATAACCCACATGACATCAAGTTTGGCTTTTACACCGATTTCCCGGGATATCCTTATCTTGTTCACAATCTGGAGCATGGCGATATCATCATCTATTATCGTGAGAACGCCAGTGACGAACTGAAGGAGCACCTGAAATATCTGACCAAGTTCCGTGAGGCCGGGGCCGGTATACTGGCTGTACCAAACATTGATATTCCAGAGGGCAGTGAAGTCGTCGTGACGGCCTGGACCAAAACGATGAAGCTGGACACCTTCGACGATGCCAAAGTTGGTACATTTATTAACCGGTACATTAACCAGGGACCAGAGAAAATTCCTCCTTCTATTCGCCAAGGTGGCGGAACGATGTAATCGTTGATGCTCCATTACACGTCGAATCCTGGATTCACGGAGAACGCAATGACACGCAGCTATGTTTGTGTGATTAAAAAAAGCCGCACGGCAGCACCCGGGAGAAATCCCGGGCGCTCTGCCTGCGGCTTTTTTTATGATCTTCTAATAGCAGAAGACAACGCTGTGGTTGTCTGGATTAGTAGCGCTGCGGAGCAGCCTTTTTACCCAGATCGGTCATATAAGTAAAGAATGCATCCGGATCCGTATCGTACACCAGCTGCACAGGACGTCCGTCCGCTTGCTCTACCGTACGGCCCTGGCTTGGACCATCCGGAATTACGATGCAGTTCACGGTTTTCTTCTTCACGATATCTTCGCGACCAACGGAAGCTGTTGTCAGCACGTCCCACAGATAATATGTGGAATTCGTTTCACTGTACACCAGTGGCGGGCATCCTGCGTAACAGTTTCCGAGGAAGTCCACACCTTCGAAGCGGCGCTCTGCTGCCCAGCGATTACGCACAGCAGGTGTAAGAGGTACTTTGTTCGTGCTCTCCAGTGCAACCAGGTCGATCTGGATGCCGCTTTCCCATACGCGGTAAGCCGCTTCCGGATCCCAGAATACGTTCCATTCGGCTGTGCCATCATGCTCAGGCTCTTCCACGTTTCCTTTTTCGAACGTACCGCCCATCCAAACCAGCTTGTCGATTTTCTCTTCAATGTCTGGTGCTTCGTCAAGTGCACGTGCGAGGTCCGTCAGTGGGCCCGTGAACAAAAGAAGTGTTTTGCCTTCTGTGTTACGAACCTTCTCAATCAGGTGCTGGTGAGCCGGAACAGCTGACAAAGGCGCTTCCATTTTGCCAGATTCGTTCAATATAGGCAGTGCATCTACATAGAAGGAGTGCAATCTCCACGCTGCAGGAAACGGATTTTTACCTCTGGAGTTGGATTTCGATACTTCGACGGAATATGTACCGAAGCGATCAATAATCTTACGGCTGGCATCCGTCGCTGGCTCCAAATATCCGTCTGCCGGAATAACCGATACACCTGTAACTTTTACATTATCCATCTGCAGAAGCATGAACAGCGATACGAGGTCATCCACGCCGCCGTCATGGTTAAAATACACATTAAGTTGGTTCGTCATTACTTACTTTCATCCTTCCCCTGGTTGTCCCATTGATGTACTTTCATCCGTCAGCCCCTGGACCAACGTTCCCTCTATTATGTCCCAAAACCCTGTTATACGTAAACCATCCCCTCAGAGTTGCCATAAAAATGCGGGCAGTGCTGTTGTTCGCACTGCCCGCATCTTCTAAACCCATGCACTGCTCATCGAGGGTGGAATGGATCCATCCTCGATGAATTCGGACTTCAAATTACATAGAGGAGGAAGTTTGCTTCTCTCTTGCTTCTTCGGCGACAGGCTTGTATTTGCCTGGCCAGAATGCCCATTTGCCCAACAAGGCTGTAATGGCCGGTACCATGAATGGACGAACAAGGAATGTATCGAGCAGCACACCCGCTGCCGTAATAATTCCGAACTGCACCAATACCTGAATAGGCAGTGTTGCCAGCACGGCAAACGTACCTGCAAGAATCAGACCTGCGGAAGTAATAACAGAACCTGTCTCGCCTACACCTTCCTTGATCGCTTGGCGTAAAGGCATCGTTTTGCGTTTCTGCCAGATACTTGAGATCATGAAGATGTTATAGTCCTCACCAAGTGCTACCAGGAATACGAATGAATACAGCGGAATCGCACCCTGAATGGCATCTGCACCCAAGCCATAATGGATGATAAGCCATCCGAGACCCAGGGCCGAGAAATAGGAGAGCACCACTGTTGCAATCAGATACGCCGTCGCTACAACAGAGCGCAGGTATAACAAAAGCAGCAGTGTAATCATGCCGATGACAACAGGGATAATGATGCTCGCATCCCGCTCTCCGGTTACTTCGATGTCGTACTGCTCCGCAGTCTGACCATCAATCCAGACGTGACTGTCCACACTGGTAATTCCTGCGTCAGTTAATGCCTGCTCAGCCGTCGCCCGCAAATCGGGAATATGCTGCATAGCCTCCATGGAGTATGGGTTCAAGTTAAACTCGACATCATAGGCGGTGATGTTGGCATTCTCAGCACCCTGCTGGGCTTCACCCACCTTACTTACATAATCCAATGCTTCGAGACGCTGCTTCAGATCGGTTTCCTTGCCCTCTGAATCTATAATGACCTTGGCTGGAGCCAATTCGCCTTCGGAAAACTGTTCCCCAATGACCGTAAATCCTTCACGTGAAGGTACGTCTTCCGGGAAGGAAGACAGCAGGTCATACGTAAATTTGATCTGGCTGGAGAAGGCAGCCAGTCCACCGAGCAGTACCAGCGTAATGGCCAGTACAGTCCATGGTTTGGTGATGACTGTGCGACCAATCCAGCTTTCCTTGATTTTGCGCGGAGCCGGAGCTGGTTTGCCTTTTCTCTTGGCACGCTCCACTTCCATTTCGTGCGTACGTGGTACGAACGGGTAGAATGATCCTCGCCCGAAGATGGCAAGCAGTGCCGGAACCAGCGTCAAGCTGGCAATAAACATGATGAAAATGGACAAACTGAATGGAACAGCAAAACGGTGATATGCACCGTACTCAGCCAGCAGCAGCACGAGCAGGGCTGCAACGACTGTGAATCCACTCATGGCGATCGCACCTGATGATCCGGTGATGGCCTGGAACAACGCCTTCTTTTTGTCCGGCTCATGATAGAGAATCTGGCGGAATCTGGAGATCATGAACAGGCAGTAGTCCGTACCCGCTCCGAACAATAATACGGTCATGATGGAAATGGACTGTGCATCAACCGTAATCCAGCCCTGATCCGCCATGAAGCCGAGTATCGGACTCGTGACCATGTAGGCGAAACCAACCGCAATAATGGGGATGATCGCCAGTACCGGAGAACGGTAGATTAGCAGCAGGAGTACCAGAACAAGTACCACCGTTGCGATCAACAGGGATACGTCGGCCGATGAAAATAGTCCGCTCGCGTCAATGGATATACCTACAGGTCCGGTGACCCGTGCAGTTAAAGCACTGGCATCATCTATAGCGACATCAAACGGATTGGAGCCAAAAATGTCCTCCGTTTTCTGCTCGACCGCCTCAATGCCTTCCTTCAATTGTTCAGAGTCTGCTCCTTCATTGAAGAAAAGCGGCATAACCAGCGTACTTCCGTCTTCCGACAGCTGGCCTTGAATCGCCTGTGGCGGCAATTGATACAATGGCACAACCGCTTGCTGCTGCTCTACCGGATCCTGATCCAGCCGCTCGGTCAGCGCCTGAATCTGTTCGATCTGCTGGTCTGTCAGCCCGCCGGCTTGATGCCAAACAATTAATGCAGGGAGGCCTTCTCCACCCGGAAACTCCCGCTGGGCAATCGCAGCTGCCTGTACGGACGGCTTGGAATCACTCAGGTCTTTTGCGTTATTCGTCTCGCGCTCGCCTACGGCTGGCCATACCACGCCGAGTACAACCGCAATAATAATCCATACTAACAGTGTAATCCATTTGGTTCGTTTGCCCGCAACCCAGCGGCCGTAGCCCGATCCTTCTTGCATCGTTTCTTCATCTCCTGTTCTGTTTCTATGAAACCGTATTGTATATGAATTGTAGAAATGAACCACGGGTCATAGTATAATCGAGTTAATTATATATACCGTAAGGTTAATTTTGCAATACTAATTTTTTGAACACTTTATGCCAAGATAATTTTTATGTAAAGAGGTATGCCGCATGACTAAAAAAACTACGCCTTCCCGGTCACCAGGAAGACCAAAAGCAGGTACCGATCAGACATCAGTCCAGTCCAAGATACTAATGACTGCTTCGCAGTTATTTATGGAATATGGTTATGAACCCGTCTCTCTACAGCAGATTGCCACACTATGCCATGTGACCAAGGCGTCCATCTATTATCATTTTTCCAGCAAACCGGAGCTCTTCACTGTCGCCATAACGCGTATGATGGCCATGGGCCAGCAGCAGACGGCACTTCGTTTGGAAGAGCCCGGATCCTTGCAGCAGCGGCTGGAGAATGTTGCTGCAGCCAAAATGCAGCAGTCCCATGTGGACACGGAAACAATGATGCGTGAAGCTGAATCCTATCTCAATGCCGACCAGCTTGCGCAGATCCGTGAAGCCGAGACTCAGATCTTCGATGTTCTCGCCACACATTTTAAGCGGGAGATGGACAGCGGCTATTTGCGCTCTGCGAACCCTATGCTGCTCGCCCAAGCATTCACATCCCTGCTCATGCTCGCGAACAGGGAGGATGTGCGCAGCATGCATGGAAGCATTGAAGACTTGGCTCATGAGCTGGTTTCCTTATTTCTGGACGGTGCCGTTCAGCGAAAGTGACGTATACTTTAAGGAGGTATCACGAATGTCCCAACCAACATCATCCCCACGTGTTCCCCGTCTGCTCGAGACAGAACGCATCTATCTTCGTCCGTTTGAGACGACGGATGTCGATGACTACTTTCCAGGTCTGTTTGACCCTGAGATGCGAAAACTTACTGGAACACAGAACAGCTTTACCCGTACACAGGTGGAACGCTTTGTCGAGAACGCAGGTCAGGACGATTCCCGGCTCATGCTGCTCATCGCCTTACAGGAAAATGATCAGCTCATCGGCGAGGTTGTTCTCATGGACATGCACGCCAAGAACCGCAGTGCACACCTGCGAATAGGAATCGATCGTGCGGAGCACCAAGGCAAGGGCTATGGCAGCGAGGCGTTGCTGTTGATCCTTGATTACGGCTTTGGCATTTGCAATCTGCACCGAATCGAGCTCGAGGTGTATGCCTTCAATGAGCGAGCCGTTCGTACCTATGAGAAGCTGGGCTTCCAGCGCGAAGGTATCCGAAGAGATGCACTGTACTACAACCATCAATATCATGATGCCATTCTCATGAGTATGTTGGAGCATGAATTCCGTGAACGGCGTGCCCCAGGGCAGATGACAGGCCCTGCGCGGCAGGGGTAATTTATATAAAAAAACCGGAGAAGTGCTTAGTACACATCTCCGGTCAAAAACGTCAGATGACCCGCCAGCACCGACAGCTCGGCGGGTGTCTTCATGTACAATTCGCCATCCGTATCAACGGGCATGGGAGCATCCGTCTCCAGTAGCAGGGTTGACGCCTTGAAGTAACTGATGCTTTCATTCTGTGGCTGCCACTCTCCCTCCGGTTTGTGCGACAGGATCTCTCGCAGCAGCGGAATGCCCGTCTCATGAATAATGAGGATATCCAGTTCACCGTCCTGCAGCGCATCTGGCGCAAATGGAAGTGAATTCGTTCCAAGAAACCGTCCGTTCGCCGCGTAGATCATAACGGCTTCCCCTTCCATCGTTTTGCCGTCTGCCTCCATCCGGTAATGAAAAGGCTCGGTATTACTAATGGTCTGCAATGTGCTGATGAAATAGCTCAGCTTACCCAGCGTACCCTTCAGGTTGGAGTTAATATTCTGCGATGTATCACTGATTAATCCAATGCCGAAAAAGTTCGTGAATACCCGGTCATTGGCCCGTCCAATGTCGATCGAAACAGCATGACCTTCAAGCAGCTGACGTGCCGCAACCTCCACATCCGGTGACAATCCGAGAGAACGTGCAAAATCATTACAGGTCCCCCCAGGCAAAATCCCGATCAGCGGCGGGTTCTGCAGACTCGCCAGTCCATTCACGCATTCATGCACCGTACCGTCCCCACCCAAAATAAAAACGACATCGAACTGTTCCCCGCGATCCCGGCACAAGGCTTCCCCCTCTCCGGGTTCGTCCGTGCGTACAACAACAAGCTCACCAACAGCAGGTGCTAGTACCCCGGTTGCAGTACCTACAGCATCTGCACGATTTGCTTTTCCGGCATGATTGTGATGAATTAACAACGCTTTGTTAAATGTCATCGCTCTCTTCCTCCATTCTAATGCTTGTTTACCCTTTAGCCGTCAAGGTTGAAGCAGTAGCGATATGATTTGGGTAGAGCCAATACTTCTAACTTACAGCTAAAATGTCAGTGGGAAGCGACCTGTTCAGGTTGCTGAATGGCTCCAGCGAAAACCCATGCTCCAGTTGAATCATCTACCAAAGCAACCATGAATGGACGATTAACCTCCATCTTGACACGATCCGTAGGTGGAGCACTCCCAGCTCTCATCTCCAACAGTGTAGAAGCAGCCGCTACGGTTCCTTGCTCACTCACTTCCATCACAGCTCGGTGGATAATTTGTCCAATATAGGCCTGCCAGTCCGGTCCACGCGGGATCATTTTTGTAAAATCAGCAGCATACGGATCAAAGGCCTTCTCTATCCCAAGCTGCTGCATGGCTTCTTTTAAATGAACTCCATACTCGGCTCGAAAACGGGGCAAAGACAAATCTACCAACCTGAAGTCAGATGCTTCATTCAGCTTCTGGGGATGATCCTCCAGCTGCTGCTGGATTCCTTCCAGCGTATGACCTTCCCGGGGCAATACAACCAGCATATACATTTGTCCATCCCCATAGGGAAGCCGAATGGCCTGCCAATCCTCATTTTCAGTGTAATGGAATTGATTCGACTGATGCATCATCGGCACAGTCATCGTGCTTCCATTTGCAAGCCGGAAATCGCCATCTCTTGTATACTCAGGTTGAAATTCGTTCGTCCAGTTGCCGTCAAAGGCTATCGCATTCACCAAAATCATGAGTGTTTCCGCTGCAGGCGATTCCTGCATCAATTGAGGGATCCTGCCACGAGTATGCTCTTCCACCCAACGATTAATTTCATCTTTGGCATGTTCGGGTTGTACATGCAATGGCCCAATTTCGGCATCAAATGCTTGCTGTAAGTCAGCCTTATACTCATCTTCTACCGTGACCCCGTTCTTAATCCACACCGCATTGGCAATCTCAATCTCTATTTCAGAGCCAGGATGCATTAATAATTGATGTAGTGCGGCATCCGCAGTATTTAACTGCCTATCATCCCATTCCGACCAACCCATCGCTTCTGCCATTTCCCGCCTTGTTTCTCCCTCACTGCCAAGGTATGCCATGCCCATCCCCACTGAAATACTATATGGAGAGATCAGCAGATTCTTCGCTCTCGATTCCTTCTGCGCTCCAAGCTCTCTGATCAGCTGCAGCCCCAATCTGTTCATCGCCTCAATCTGTTTCGGCTCGATTTTCTTCAGAAGTGCATTCCGTTCATCAGCGGATAATTCCTGATTGGTACTGGATTCCAACCTTGTCCTTCCCCTCCTGTGCTGAACAGCTTGTAATGAACATCCAACATACACAACATAATAACAGGTGAACATATAACCGTGTATGCATCGTAATCCCCTCACATCCGTAATAAATAGAAATCGTACATGGCCAATGAGTATTTTCTTTTTTTTACTAAACGCATGGTAGAGAAAAAAGGTTACTTCACACTCCATAATCAGCCCTACGGGGGAGACGCCATTCAAAAGGAGTTAAATCGGTTATATCTATACCATATACGAATGGAGGGATTTCCTATGATTCCGGCAACGTTGGAACAATTGGAGCAAGTCCGCAAGGAATGCCGCACGATGGTCCGCAAGAGAGCAACCGCTTCTGCTGGTACTACACTTGTCCCTTTACCTGGTACAGACGTACTGGCTGATGTGGGGATGCTTATGCAGCTATTGCCTGCCATTAACAATAAATTCGGATTGTCGCAAAAACAGCTCGACGGCATGGATCCTGAAACCAAATCCATGATTTACGGATTCGTCATGTCCATCGGAAGCAAAGTCATCGGCCGCATGGTAACGAAGGAACTTGTCGTTCAGGTACTGAAACGGGTCGGAGTACGCGTAGCCACTAAATCCGTTGCCAAGTTCGTTCCACTTGCAGGCCAAGGTCTAGCCGCAGCTCTCAGCTTCACAGCCATGCGTTATGTGGGTAACAAACATGTCGATGACTGTTATGAGGTCGTGAAACGCATGCTTGAACAGCGTGAGCAAATTCCGGGCGAACCCGCCCCGTCAGCTCTTCAAGAAGCGAACACGGACGCAAAGTCCGAAGAGAAGGCCGATTCCCGTGATGACGCAGATCGTACAGCTGTGGTGGAATCCAAAGACAAGTAATTCATTTCAACTTTGCGGCAAAATGGATGCTGCCCAACAAATAAGCCGGGCTCCCAACAAGGGAGTCCGGCTTATTTTCATATCATTATATGCATCGTTTCAATTAGATCGCCTGGGGCTGCTGCTCAGCAAACTGGCTGTTGTACAGATCCGCATAGAATCCTTGCTGTGCCATCAATTCCTCATGATTGCCCTGTTCAATCACATTACCGTGATCCATGACAAGGATGAGATCCGCCCCACGAATGGTAGACAAGCGGTGAGCAATGACGAAGCTGGTACGATCCTTCATCAGGTCATTCATTGCTTTCTGAATAAATACCTCAGTCCGGGTATCCACGCTGCTTGTTGCTTCATCCAGAATAAGAATGGACGGATTCGCCAAGATGGCTCTTGCAATTGTCAGCAGCTGTTTTTGTCCCTGAGAGATGTTGGATGCTTCTTCGTTCAGCACGGTATCATAGCCATCCGGCAGCGTACGGATAAAGTGATCGGCATGGGCTGCATCTGCCGCCTTAACCACTTCTGCTTCGGTTGCACCCTCACGTCCATACGCGATGTTGTCCCGAATGGTTCCGTTAAACAGCCATGTATCCTGAAGCACCATTCCGAACAGACTGCGCAGCTTGCCGCGTTCCATGTCCCGGATATCAATACCATCAATCGTGATTTTTCCATCCTGAATTTCGTAGAAACGCATCAACAGGTTGATCAGTGTCGTCTTACCGGCGCCGGTTGGTCCTACGATGGCTACGGTTTGACCCGGCTTAACATCAATGTTCATATTTTTGATAAGCAGTTCATCCGGTTTATATCCAAAATTAACGCCTTGGAACGCAACCGCTCCTTTGGGTTGCTGTATTTGCAGAGGCTGTTTTGACTCAGGAACCTCTTCCTCTTCATCCAGCAGTTCGAACACCCGCTCCGCCGAAGCGATAGTGGACTGAATGATATTGGAGATGTTGGCAATCTGGTTAATCGGTTGTGTGAATTGACGAGAGTACTGCGTGAACGCCAGAATATCCCCGATCGAGATGGCGCCACGTGTAACAAAGATCCCGCCGACCACGCAGATCAAAACATAACCCAGGTTACCGACAAAGCTCATGAGCGGCATGATGATCCCTGAGATAAACTGAGCCTTCCAGCCCGATTCATACAGCTCTTCATTCACTTTCTCGAATTGCTGCACCGACTGTTCTTCGCGTCCAAATGCTTTTACGACCTTGTGTCCGGTGTACATCTCCTCGACATGTCCGTTCAGCTCACCCAGTGATTTCTGCTGTCCCGCGAAATGCTTTTGTGAACGGGATGCCACCAGCATCACAACGATTACACTGAGTGGCAGCGTCAAAATGGTGATCAGTGTCATCCATGGACTAATCGTCAGCATCATGATAATTACGCCGACAATGGTTACGACAGAAGTAATAAACTGGGCCAAACTCTGCTGAAGCGTATTACTGATGTTGTCCACATCATTGGTCGCCCGGCTGAGCGTCTCCCCGTGAGTGCGGGAGTCAAAGTATTTCAGTGGCAGCCGGCCCACTTTGGCGCTGATCTGCTCACGCATGTCATAAACCACTCGCTGAGCAACGCCAGCCATCAGGTATTGCTGAATATACATAAATGCTGCACTGAACAGGTACAATCCCAGGAGCAGATACAACACTTTCATTAATGCAGGAAAATCAATACCCGCGCCCTGTATCCCCTGTAGAATGGCGATGGCGCCTTGGCTCAGTATATCGGTTCCTTCAGCCATAACCTTCGGACTGATAATACTGAACACGGTACTGAGAATCGCTGCGACAAGCACACCAAGCAGACGATAACGGTGTGGCTGGAGATACTGAATCAGCCGCCGCAGTGTACCTTTGAAGTCCTTCGGCTTCTCGCCCGGAGGACGCATGCCCATACCGCCACCAGGGTGACCTGGTCCGCCGGAACGTGGTGCTCTGCTTTTATGTTCGGTACGTTCACTCATGCGATCTCCTCCTCTGTCAGCTGGGATGATACGATCTCGCGGTACACTTCATTGTTCGCGAGCAGTTCCTTATGGGTACCGGAACCAACAATGCGTCCTTCATCCATAACCAGAATGCGATCTGCATCCATAACTGTACTTACTCGCTGTGCAACAATCAGTACCGCCGCTTCGGTCGTTTCAGATTTCAGCGCAGCACGAAGTTTGGCATCTGTTTTGAAATCCAAAGCGGAGAAGCTGTCGTCGAAAATATACACTTCCGGGCGACGAACCAGTGCGCGTGCAATGGACAAACGCTGTTTCTGTCCACCAGAAACGTTATTACCACCTTGAGCAATAAGACTGTCATACCCGTCTTTCATCTCGGAAATGAAGTTCTCGGCCTGAGCAGTCCGGGCTGCTTGAACGATCTCCTCCATCGAGGCATCTTCTTTCCCGTGTCGGATATTCTCCGCAATCGTTCCCGTGAAGAGGACTGCCTTTTGTGGCACAAAGCCAATTTTCGCTCGTAAATCTTCCTGACTAATCTCACGTACATCCGTACCGTTAACCCGCACACTGCCTTCTGTTACATCATAGAAACGGGGAATAAGGCTGAGCAGCGTGGATTTCCCTGATCCTGTACCGCCAATAATGGCTGTGGTCTCTCCGGGACGGGCCGTAAACGAAATACCCGACAATGCCGCATTCTCTGCTCCCGGATATCGGAAGGTAACATTGTCGAATTCAATGGTGCCCTGCAGGGATTTCATGCCACGAGGCTGCTCTGGATCACTAAGATCAGGCTGCATATCCAGTACTTCGTTAATCCGTTCTGCGGATGCAGAAGCTCTTGGAATCATGACAAAAATAATGGAAACCATAATCAGTGAGAACATGATCTGCATCGCATACTGGATAAACGCAATCAGGGAACCGATATTCATGTTTCCACTGTCTATGCGCTGTCCTCCGAAGTATAGAATGGCGATCATGGAGAAGTTCATGACAAGCATCATGACAGGCATCAATGTCGCCATCAGAACGTTAACTTTAATCGAAGCATCTCTCAAATCCGTATTTGCTCCGTTAAAACGAACGCGTTCATGTTCTCCGCGGTTGAAAGAACGAACAACACGAATACCTGTCAATTGCTCACGCAGAACCAAGTTCAGTCGGTCTAGCTTCTTTTGGATTTGTTTAAATAGCGGCAGACCCTTGGCCCCAATCAGTGCAATAGCACCAGCCAGTACAGGCAGCACGACCAGGAAGATCGTAGACAACTTGGCGTCCTGGGATACAGCCATGAAGATACCACCGATACACATCATCGGAGCCATGATCATCATGCGCAGCATCATCGTTAATACGTTCTGAACCTGTGTAATGTCATTCGTTGTACGAGTAATCAGTGATGCGGTACCGAGCTTATCAAATTCCTGCAGCGAGAAATTCTCCACATGGCGGAAAACCCGGCTGCGCAGCTGCTTGGCGAATCCGCCTGCTGTACGGGAAGACAAGTAACTGGCCAATACGGAACACGCTGTGCCCCCAATGGCAATGACCAGCATCCAGCCGCCAATTTGCCAGATGTACGGAACATCACCTTTGACGATACCATCATTGACGATATCCGCCATCAAGGTTGGCAGGTACAGCTCGGCGAGCGATTGCAGCAGTACAAGACCCAAAATGAAGATAATGGGGATTTGATAAGGCTTGAGCATGCGAAACAATTTCATCATGGCGTGTCATCTCCTTCTGTTGAATGCCCCTTTTGCTGGGAAGCGAGCGAGTCAAAAAAGCTATATACTTTCGTCAGCAGCTCGGCTAACTGGGTACTGTCTTCCTCTCCCAGATGCTCAACCAATCTGTTGAATATCTGCATGCGCTCTTCATGAGCAGCCCGAATAATATCACGGCCCGCTTCCGTAATCGTAATACGCACGGCACGGCGGTCATCGGGGTCCATGGTTCGCTTGACCAGCCCCTCGTCCTCAAGTCCACGAATGACTGGGGTAATCGTCGGTGATTTTACTCGCAGCAGCGCACTGATCTCCGATACTTTCAGTCCTGGATGATCTTCATTCAATTCGCTGTTGAAATCAGGGGGATTATCTCGCCAATCCAGACGCTCTCCCGGATGTGAACCGTGGAGCAAACAGGCCAATACCATAATTTCATTATGGTTGCGCCCGTGGGGTTTATGCTGTCTCCATTTGCCTTTATTAAACTGCATGATGGAATACAGCAGCTTCTGGGCCACTGGATCCAGACCTGTCATATAGGGTTCCTCCTTTTTACATTCTCATTGAATTCTCAATTAACATAGGATCACTATTAAATAGTACATCAATTAATTAGGTATCCTAATTATATTTTCGTCAGCGGTGGAAGTCAAATAGGTAAATGAAACCACAAAAAAACCGCGGCAGATCGCCACGGTTTCGAAAAATTCTATGTTAATCAGGACTGCGAAGCAGATACTTTTTTGAGGGAAGCCGAGAATGGGAAATACTCCTTGGCATTGTTGTAGGCAATGCCCTGAACCATCTGTCCGAGCAATTCCATATCATGCGGTGCCTCTCCTTGCTCCACCCATTCCCCGATCAGATTGCAGACCAGACGGCGGAAATATTCGTGTCTTGTATAGGAAAGGAAGCTGCGAGAGTCCGTCAGCATCCCCACAAAACGGCTCAGCAAACCGACGTTGGCCAGTGCTCTCATCTGAGCGAGCATGCCATCCTTGGTATCGTTGAACCACCATGCTGCGCCAAGCTGAATTTTGCCAGGTATACCGCCACCCTGGAAGCTGCCGACAATGGCAGCCAGCACTTCATTATCACGCGGATTCAATGAATATAGAATGGTTTTGGGCAGTGCCTTCTCCTGCTCCAGTGCGTCCAGCAGACCGATCATCGCAGAAGAGAGCGGTGTATCATTCACCGCATCATATCCGGTATCCGGTCCAAGCTGAGCGAACATCCGGCTGTTATTGTTACGGGCTGCATTCATATGGAACTGCATCACCCAGCCCCGCTCCGCATATAGCTTGCCCAGGAATGTCAGTGTAACGGTCTTATACTTATTCTCTTCCTCACGGCTTACTTGATGACCTGCGAGTGCTTTGGCAAAAATGGCTGCCGCTTCTTCCCTTGTTGCCTTGCCATATGGCACATAGTCCAGTGCATGGTCGGAAACTCTGCCACCTACGGAATGGAAAAACTCCACCCGGGATTCCAGCGCAGAGAGGAATGAATCATAATCCGAGATTGCTGTACCCGAAGCCTGAGACAGCTTGCTCACCCATTCGATGAAGGTATCCCGATTCAGTTCAAGCCCTTTATCCGGACGGAAAGAAGGCAGCACAGCTGTATCAAAGCCTTCGATTTCCTGAATCTTCAAATGGTATTCCAGTGAATCACAAGGATCATCGGTCGTGCACACAACCGTGACATTGGATTTCGTAATCAGGTCACGTGCGCCAAATCCTTCACTGTTCAGCTTGGCATTTACTTTTTCCCAGATTCCTGGAGCACTGCTCTCATTCAACACTTCATATACCCCGAAGTACCGCTGCAGCTCCAGGTGGGACCATGCATATAACGGGTTGCCGATCATCATGGGTACCGTTTTGGCATAAGCCAGGAAGCGATCGTAATCGGTCACGCCCTCACCGCCAGTGATGTACTGCTCTTCGATACCGTTTGCACGCATTAGCCGCCACTTATAGTGATCCCCGTACAACCAGGCTTCCGTAATATTGCCAAACGTCTTGTTCTCGTAGATCTCCTGTGGACTGAGATGGCAGTGATAGTCAATAATCGGCATGTCCTTGGCATAATCCTCATATAACTTGACGGCTGTCTCATTGTGCAGCAAAAATTGTTCATCCAAAAAAGACTTCATTCGCTTCGCACGCTCCCTTTGGGTGAGTTTACGTTCATATGGGTACACTTCCCATCTTTACGCTACACTGTTTCCTATCAAAGTTCAATAAAAAATGATAGCGTATTCAAAAAAGGTTGATTTAGGCATATGCCCCCGAACAAGATATACTGGTTTTAATGAACGATATGCTGATCTGAAGATCATACAAGGAGATGAAATCGTTGAAAATTACATTTCTGGGCACAGGGGACATGTTCAGCGTAGAGCAGCATCACAACAGCATGCTCGCTGAATTTGGTGGCACGCACCTGGTCATTGATTTTCCGGAATCGAATGCCAAAGCGCTCAAAGAGGTCGGGTTCCCCATGACTGATATCCATAATGTATTTATCACACATTTGCATGAAGACCACATTAACGGTGTACAGATGCTAGGATACTATTCGAAAATTGTGGGTGACCGCAAACCGCGCCTGTTTATCCACGAACAGCTGGTCGAGCCGCTATGGAGCATCTTATCTCCAGGCATGCGCTACACCACCGATGGCGAGCGTACAATGAGCGATTATTATGATATCGTTTCACTGCCGGATGGTGGCACGTTCGAACTGGGCGGTGTGACGTTTGAGACATTCCGTACACAGCACGTTCCGGGCATGGTCAGCAATGGTATTCTTGCGAAGCCCTACTTCTACTACAGTGCAGATAGCACGCTGGATCAGGAACGGGTAGAACAGGCTGCCGCAGATGTGCAGCTGATTTTCCATGAATGCCAT
This sequence comes from Paenibacillus sp. 7523-1, assembly GCF_002276415.1. Taxonomy (NCBI): domain Bacteria; kingdom Bacillati; phylum Bacillota; class Bacilli; order Caryophanales; family Paenibacillaceae; genus Paenibacillus; species Paenibacillus sp. 7523-1. The sequence goes on from NZ_NPBR01000013.1 coordinate 253,611, forward strand.
ATGCATGATTTGGTGATCAAATCCCATACCTCGCTGAAGGACCTGGAACAACTGCCTGCGGAAGTACGGCAAAAGACCGTCTTAATGCATTATCATGACGAATATGCAGATGCGATTACCCGGGAACGGTTCAACCACGAGCATGACCTGCGCATGGTCGGTACACTGGAATCGTTTGAGCTGGATGAGAAGTAAATAAGTATAGGATGCTTCGAGTAGTTTCAGGAGCTGAAGCACCGTTCTACTAGAAGATGAGGTGGCCTTCGTTCACGTTCCCAAATGGAGCCGAATAGAGGCTGCCTTCATTAGCACAATAATAAAAGCCGGACCCAGCAGAAAAACCACCTGCAGGCATTCCGTCGCCATTTCAGGTGGTTTAGTTGTCTTTATTTATATCCCGATCTTACTCAGTCACACTCTCGTCATCAGGCAAAGCCCATACGGATAAACCTCCGCCACACACATGGAACGTAGCCCAACCGTCCTTCTCAATGGTGATACTATCCTCGCAGCTGTGCGTCAGATCGGTCCATACTTCACCTGCACGATGTTCGCCGACAAACATTCGTTTCTCGCCATCATCCCCGTTCGAGACCACCACCGCGCAACCGGAGCCCTCGATTTCTTCCACGCCGCGGCGTACCCATCCAATGGTATTGGGATGGTCGAAATAATCCTCCTGCTCGCCATAAGCTTTGTTATAACGTGCAGATAGCAGGATATCCAGAATCTCCTTTTTACCCTCAACAGGCTCGGGGCCACCAATACCATAATAATCTCCGTAAAAGACGACCGGATACCCATCACGACGCAACAGGGTCAATGCATACGCGCTGGGTTTAAACCAGTCCCCAATCCACGATTCCAGTGCTTCATGCGGCTGGGAATCATGATTATCGACAAACGTTACAGCATGCGTTGGGTGTGTCTGAACGAGCGTATCATCGAAGATTTTGGACAGGTCGAAGTCTCTGCCTGCCAGTGATGCCTCATGCAGCTTGTAGTGAAGGGACACATCGAACAGATCGATCTGATAATCCACCGTATCCAGGAATTGACGGCAGGCATCAAGATTGGAATTCCAGAACTCCCCTACGATGTAGAAGTCCTGCCCCCGCTTGCGAATCATCTCTGCTGCAAATTCCTTGATGAATTCATGGTTAATATGCTTGATCGCATCCAGGCGGAAACCACTGCATTGCAGCGTGTCGATCAGCCATTTTCCCCATTGGAGCATCTCCTTGCGGACCTCCGGGTGATTGTAGTCGATATTGGCAAACATCAGGTAATCATAGTTGCCGAACTCGTCATCGACATTCTGATTCCATTTCTTGTTCTCTCCTGCGATGCGGAATATGCCGCTCCGTTCTGTCTTGGCATCAAAGTCCGTACCGTTAAAGTGCTCGGATGTCCACTTGAAGGAAGAGTATTGGTCGCCACGACCCGGAAACGTAAATTTGGTCCAGCCTTCGATCTCGAACGGTTTAGATATATCCTTCGTCCGGTCGTTAGGGTCCACTTCGATGACTTTGAACACTTCCTTCTCGTCGGCACCTGCCTTGTGGTTCATCACCAGGTCGACATAGACGGCAACACCGTTTTTCTGACACTCGGCAATGGCATCCACCAATTCCTGTTTGGTACCGTACTTCGTCCGCACACTGCCCTTCTGGTCGAACTCCCCGAGATCGTACAGATCATAGACACCATATCCGGTATCCTCCGGGGTAATAGCTTTGGTCACAGGGGGCACCCATACCGAATCAATGCCTTTGGCTTTCAGCTCCGGAGCCATTTGGGCCAGTCGTTTCCAATGCTTACCGTCTGCAGCCAAATGCCATTCAAAAAACTGCATCATCGTATGATTTCTTTTCATCAAAAACCGACCTCCTTGATTGCTTTCGAAGCGGACGTTGGAACGGATATGTATTCGCCCTTGTTCGTTCGTTTGCTATCCAAGTAATACCCTTTTTGGCCTATGCTTCAATCACCTGCAGAGAAGTTTCCGGTTGAAGGCGAGATGCGCTTGTAGTCCAGCCACTCCTCGGGCAGAAGGGAACGATACGGCTCCTGGGTGAACCGATCATCCACCAATACGAGTACGCCCGTATCCTCTTCTGTCCGAATCAGCCTGCCGCCTGCCTGCAGCACCTTGTTCATCCCCGGAAAAACATAAGCATAATTGAAGCCATTGCGTCCTGAGCGGTCAAAATAGTCACGAAGCACGTTGTTTTCCAGTCCAATCTGCGGAAGCCCTGCACCGACCACAACAACCCCATTGAGACGATCTCCCGGCAGATCCACCCCTTCTGAAAATACGCCGCCCATCACGGCAAATACGAGCCTGGTTCGTACCGGATGCGGCTGGAATGCATTCAGGAATGCCTCCCTTTCCAACTCATTCATGCCTTGTTCCTGCATGACCGTATCGGCCTCACCAGGAAGCTGCATGTAGGTCTCGTAGACTTCACGCATATACGGATATGAAGGGAAAAAGACAAGCAGGTTGCTCCGCGGCCACTCGGATACGAGCTGATGCAGCATGTTAGCAATCGGCTGCCTGGAACGCTGTCGGTCCTTGTAGCGAATGGACAAGGGAAGCAGCCTTACATCCAATTGTTCCCGCTGAAAGGGTGAAGGGATACGCAACGTGTAGTCCTCTTCCTCCGCACCAAGCATGTCCCGGTAATAACCCAGTGGTGACAAGGTTGCCGAGAAATGAATGATGGAACGGAACCCCTTCGCTGTCTGACGGAGCAGCACGGATGGATCAAGACAGAACAGCTTCACTCTCACTTCGCTTCGTACACATTCAGCATACGTGACGAATCGTTCATCATACAGCTTGGCGATACGCAGAAAGTTCTGGGCTGTGAAGTAGGCATCCAGCAGCAGTTGATCCGTCTCGGCATTTCCCGAACCGCCTTCCACAAGATTCTGCTCCGCAACCATGACAAAAGGTTCCAGCAATTCAATTAGTTCTTCCGGCGCCTCCTGCTGCAGCAGCTTACCCTCTTCTCCTCCATTTTTGCGCAGGGTGATCAGGTACTTATCGATAGCTCCCGCATGGTCTGTAATGGCCTTAGCGGCAGCGACACTGCTGCCTAGCGTCTTAAACTCCCTTTTGACATCCAGAAAAACAGCCTTCTCCAGCTCAGCGGAAAACATCATGCGGCCGCGATCGACCAGATTATGCGCCTCATCGACCAGCAGAACCGTCTTGCGTTTCTGCTCCTCCAGCATGCGTTTGAGGGAAATACGCGGGTCGAAAATGTAGTTATAGTCACAGATGACTGCATCGGCCGCATATGCCGCATCCAGTGAAAATTCGAACGGACACACCCGGTGCTTGCGCGCGTACTGTTCAATAACCGGGCGTGTCATCAATGTTTCATGCTCCAGCATATCCAGCACTGCCCCATTAATGCGATCATAATACCCTTCACACATGCCGCACTGTCCGGTATCACAAGCTTCCTCTTCCTTGAAGCAGATCTTGTCCTTGGCAGTCAAACTGATCACGTGCATGTTCAGCCCTTCCGCCTGCATTCTGGCAAAAGCCTCTTCTGCCGCAACACGAGTCGTCGTTCTTGCAGTAAGGTAGAACAATCGACTGGCTTCGCCTTCACCAATTGCCTTCACTGCAGGAAATAAGACGGACATTGTTTTCCCAATTCCGGTCGGTGCCTTGGCCATCAGTCCCTTGCCTTCACGGATAGTCTGATATACTGCGCCTGCCAGCTTGCGCTGCCCTTCCCGATATTTGCGAAAGGGAAACGGCAGTTCTTTAACAGTGACATCCCGCTTCTCTTCATATGCAGCAATCATCTCGGCATAAGGAGCATATCCGGCAATGACCTCAGCAGCAAATTGCTCAAGCTCCTCACGTTCGAGCATGCGCCGATATCTTCTCTCCTGACTATTCACGGTCTGCACATAGGTAAGCTGTACTTGCATTCTTGGCTCATCATGCTGAACGGCATACATATATGCATACATGATGGCCTGCGCCCAGTGGACCGGAAGTCCGTCGCCCAGATCATCCAGGTTGCCGGCTGTAGATTTGATCTCATCCACAGTCAGCTGACCCTCCAGACGAATCAGACCATCACATCGCCCTTCAACTACATAGACCAGGTCTCCATGCCGGATTTCAGCTTCAAGCACAACTTCTTTCAGATCTTCTTCCGTATACTCCTTCTGCACCCGCTGGTGAATTCGGGTTCCCTCCTGCATGGATGCATTGGAGCGGAATCCAGGACGAATACTGCCGCTGCGATATACATATTCAACCAAAGGCCTGACTGATATTCGAATGGTATTTGTCATACGATCACCCGTTCTGTTTTAGTCTTTCTACTTTATCATGAAAAGACCTGGCCAAACCAGCCATTCCGCAGATTGGACTCGTTCCTCCCCATATGCTATGTTGAAGAGGAACGTACATTTAAGGAGGCAGATTCCATGTATATTTATTTGGTTCCTTCCCCGATTCCGGACGTGCTCGCTGCATATCCGCACCTGACCTTGCGGAGCGAAGAACAGGTGCGTCTTGCCATCGAAACGTCTGAACGTCTGCTTCATATTGAGTCAGATGACAGCATAGCCGCATATGAGGCATTTGATGCCGCAGGCTCCTGGACAGGCGGCAGCTTTGCGGTTTTGAATAATATCCCGGTGACGGAAGACGGCCGTGGTGACTTCGAGGATCGGTTCAAAAACCGTGCACGCAAAGTGGAGGACGAGCCAGGTTTTGTCGGTATCCGGGTGCTCCGTCCCCTGAAAGATGATACGTATGTTGTACTTACCCTGTGGGAGTCAGAGGATCACTTCAAAAGCTGGCAGCAGTCTCAGGCCTATAATCATGCCCACCGCAATCGCAGTACAAGTGAAGGGCTGACCGCACAGAAACCAGCCATGTTTCCAAGAGCCTCTTATGTCACGACATATACGATAGAATAGTGGGCAGTCTGACAGACTCAAGTGCCCCACCAGTTTTACTTATGCAGCAGATCACATGGCCTCTCCCTGAATGGGAGGGGCTTTTCTATTGCATACTTTTGACACGACATACCATGAGGTAGCATAATACTTGTTAAATGAAACTTCGGAAGGGAAGGCGGTTATGTTGTCACGCAGTTCACTCACCCGGTTTCTAAGCGGACCGTTTATATTGTTTACCGTGATCATGATTATCAAAAGCTCCCTGGCCTGGATCGTCATTTTCGATGATATCCCGGTCTGGAAACCTTTGCTCACTGAGCTGCCGCTGATCTGGATCTGCTTCTGTCTGATTGAGTGGTTTGCAGCCAAAAGACGGATGTGGGCCTATCTTGCACTGAACCTGGTGCTGTCAGGTATTTTTTTCGCTGCCATTATGTATTACAAATATTATGGGGTCATCGTCAATTATCATGCGCTCGCGCAGGTGAATCAGGTGACGTCGGTGAAGAGCAGCATGTTCTCCCTGCTGGACCCGTATTACTTGTTTATTTTTGCGGATATTCTGATTATTGGCGGCATCCTGATCCGGCGCCGGATCAAGCTCGGCGTTACCGAACGTCCGGGAAAGATACCTCTGGATCGGAGAAGCAGACGCAGAGTCGCCTCCGTTATTCTGATGATTTCCCTGATAATCTGCATGCTGAACATATACCCGAACCGGGCAAGCATGAGCGAAATCACGCAAGCGGAACAAATGGGAATCCTCGGTTACGAGGCTTATACCATTCTGGCGGATCGGCCTGACAAGCCCGTTCCCCTTGATGAAATTGATCAGGATCGAATCGATCAGATCAAACAAACGACAAATCTGGAGGCAATCGTGGATTCGGGGGCAGCTAAAGGCCGAAATGTGATTATCCTCCAGCTGGAATCATTTCAGAATTTCCTGATTGGTCTGAAGGTGGATGGCCAGGAAGTCACGCCACATCTTAACCAGCTTGCACAGGAAAGCCTGTATTTCCCGAACTTCTATCAGCAGGTAGGTCAGGGGAATACATCGGATGCCGAGTTTGTTGTAAACACATCATTCTATACACCGCCAAACGGAGCGGCATCGACGGTCTATGCCGATAAAGCCCTGCCAAGTCTCCCTAAACTATTGTCGTCAAACGGGTATCAGACGGCTACATTCCATTCAAACGATGTTCGTTTCTGGAATCGGGATCAGCTCTACCAGGCGCTTGGTTTTGACCAATATTATGATATCGATTATTTTGGCACAGCGGACTCCATTGCTTTCTCGGCATCGGATGAGGTGCTGTATTCCAAAACGCTCGATAAATTGGAAGAAATGCAGGCAGAGGGCTCGCCCTTCTATGCACAGATCATCTCCATGTCTGCACATCACCCGTACCATTTGCCAGAGAGAAAGGTTAGCCTGACGCTGCCGGAGCGGTACACGGACACCCTGCTTGGCGATTATCTGGTATCCCAGCATTATGCTGATCAGGCGGTGGGACAATTCATCGATGGTTTGAAACAACGCGGACTATGGGAAAACAGCCTGCTGGTGGTATACGGAGACCACCTTGGCCTGCCCATCTACTCGCTGGACCGGGACGATAAAGAGTTAATGAAGGAAATCTATGGCCGGGAGTATACATCTGCGGACATGATTAACATTCCGCTCATCATGACGGCTCCCGGTGTCACGCCTGCAGAGCAGCTGGATCAGATCGGCGGACAGGTGGACATTCTGCCAACGATAGCCGGACTCACAGGAGCATCTCTCCAGGATCAACTGCACTTCGGGCAGGATCTGCTGCGGGAGTCAGGCAATCTGCTGCCGGAACGCTATTACCTGCCTACCGGTTCCGTGCTTAATGATGCCTCATTATTCATTCCGGAGACCGGTTATGGTGACGGAACCCATTACTCGCTTGCCGATGCCGGAAGGCAGGACATCAGGCAGGTGGAGAACCGTTCGGAACCAAAAAAGGAGTCATCGGAAGAGGCAGCTGTTCCGGCAACTGCCACAACGGATGACGACACAGTGTCCTCCTCGGGTTACATTACCAAGGACGAGTATGAGCGTGCTTTGGATCTTATGCATTTGTCCAACAGTTATTTGATTCAATTGCCTGATCGAAATACAAAAAAGTAGCTGGAAGCAATCATCAATCTATTAAAAGAGCCCATGATACAGGAATGGAATCCTGCTTCATGGGCTTTATGCATTTCCAGCCGTTCGCAGGCTGTGTCATGCTGTATATTCAATTCGTAATTACAAAGGCAGCAGCGGCACCGAAGTGCGAGCTTTCAGCTGATCCACCATCGCAAGCCATTCCTGCGGTTTATTCGGCAGGACAGCATAATAGCGATTCAGGAAATCGGCCACCAGGCTGGCTGGCAGCTCCCCTTGCTCCTCATTGCCCGGCATGAAGCAGAGGTCAAGTCCACCCACCGCTTCTCCGTCTCCTTGCCAGGAAGGATGAACGTACGGGAAATCCAGTCGTTGATATCCCAGATGGGACAGCACTTCGCGCCGTACATACGGATCCATGGGCTTAATGCCGCCAAATTCATGATCCTGGCTAAGATACGGGTTATAGATCTCGGCGAACATGCCGAACAGTTCCTTGCCGTTTGCCGCGGCAAGCTGCTGCAGGTCACGCTTCCGGTGGTTGGCAAGGAAACTGCCGATGCCCAAACCTTCGCGGCCGATGATCGTAAAATCTGTCATGGCCACATTCCAGTCTTCGTAGTAGCGGTATTCAGTCGCTCCCACAACGTTCCCTTCATGCACAGCCACAAATACGCGAATGCCGGGGTCTTCCAGCGGTTCCTGCCACAGCGGAAATTCCAGCACTTCCTCAGGCGGGAAAATCTCCTGCATCAGCTTGTGCATTTGGGCAAACAAAGGATCATTAATTGAAGTAATTCGTGTAAATTCCATGGATTCATCTACCTCCAATGTTAAATGTGCTTTATGTCTTGAATGGATTGCGCCATTCCATAAGGGCTGCATAGTTGCAGGACTCCTCATCATCCAGATACTCCGTCGCCACGCCCACCGGCATACGCCCGCAGCGCAGCAGGAATGAGATTACCGGGTCATGTTTCTCGCCGGATACCACCTGCTCCAGGTACGATTCAGCCGTCATTTCATCTGCCACCAGGTGGTACCCGGGCATTCTTCCGGCACCAAGCAGCCGATCGAGCCCCTGTGCAATGACCAGATGATACATGGCCTGCATCATGAGCTGTGCCAGCCCCCACTTGCGAAATTTCGGACGTACACAGAGATCAACAATGTAGAGCGTGTTGCCAGCTGGCTGATGATTGCGAATATACCCGTCATCGGTCACTTCAGCCCACGTGTGGCTTACCGGATGTGAAGGGTCCCATTGAATGCGCAGCGAGGTCATCGATCCCGCCAGCTCACCATCTACCTCAATGCAGATGGCCCCATCCGGGTAATTGGCTACATGACTGGCAAGCTGCTCATGGTTCCAGAGCAGCTCTTCCGGATAAGGCGGAGGAAAGCTCTCGGCCTGGATGCGAATCAGTTCATCGAAGTCAGCCTCCTGATACGTACGAACGACAGCTTTTACGGGCTTACCGTGCTTATCCGGACCGGTAATCAACATTTCTTTTTGATACATGCTGATAATCTCCTCCTCCCAACAGACAATACGGGTAGTTCAAGCCTCAAACTACTCCCAGTCGGTATATAGATCGGTGCGGCGGTCACGCCAGGTCGTTACAGATCCACGCTCACGTACTTCATAGAGCAAATCCAGATCCAGATCTGCTGTTACGATCATATCATCGTTAATCTCACCTTCGGCCAGGATACCGCGCGGCGGGAACGGGACATCATTCGGCGTAATGATGGCAGCCTGTCCGTAGTTGGCACGCATGAAGTCCACTGTCGGCAGATTGCCTACTGTTCCGGTCAGTACAACATAAACCTGATTCTCCACTGCACGCGCATGACTTGTATAGCGCACCCGGTAGAATCCGTGCCGATCATCCGTGCAGGAAGGACAGAAGATGACGTCAGCTCCTTTGGCTTTTGCCATACGCACAATTTCCGGGAACTCTATATCGTAACAGGTTAGCATCGCAATTCTGCCTTTATCCGTGTCGAAAACTTCAAGGCCATCACCCGGTGCCATATTCCATTCCTGTACTTCGGTCGGTGTAATATGGATCTTGGCCTGGCGTGCAATACGACCATCCGGATAGAACATGTGGGCGGTATTATACAATTTCCCTTCACGCCGGATGACATGGGTTCCCCCGATCAGATGCATGTTGTACTTCGCTGCCAGGGATGTAAACAGCTGTTCATACTGCTCCGTAAAATCTGGCAAGTCCTCAATAGTCAGCGCGTTGCCCTTACCGTCACCAATGGACATGAGCTGAGTTGTAAAAAATTCAGGGAACAGCACAAATTCAGTTCCGAATTCGTCGGCTGTCCGTATGTAATGCTCGGCTTGAGCAGCAAACTGCTCAAAGGAGCTGATGGTTTGCAATTGGTACTGTACAGCGGATACCCGCAATTTCATGTTTCTCCACCTCCATCATTATTCTGCTCTCATTGTATCAACGATATGAAGTAATTTCTATTTCCTTTCTTCGCTCAACATCGCCTTGGTGAAACCGATCCATTCCCTTGTGGCAAAAGAAAGATAACGGTCCTTGCGCCAGATCATGCCGAGCTGCCATGGGATCACAGGTTCCACAACAGGCATAATGCGTACACGCATATGATCCACTTCACGGCAGATGGTCTCGGGGAGTAATGCCACACCCAGGTTGGCCGCAACCATTGCACTGAGCAAATCCCACTGGGAGCTCTCATAGACAACCCTCGGCTGGAATCCTACATGCTGACAGGCAGCAATGATCCGATCATGCAGGGCAAAATCCTCCCTGAATAGCACAAAGGCATCATGCTCCAGTTCAAGCAGGGCAACCGATTCTTTGCCTGCCAGCGGATGCGAAGGGTGAACGAGCAGATTCAGCTTTTCTTCCACGAACACAAAATGATCGAGCAGCTCATCCACCGTCGGCAGCACAGCCACACCAATGTCCAGTGCACCACTGATGACGTCGGCCTCTACCTTTTTCGCACCATCCTCAAACAGTTGAATGCTCACTTGCGGATAGGCCTTATGAAATTCACCGATGATCATGGGAAAAAAGCTCGAGCCTACCATAGGTGGCAGTCCGATGCGCAGATGTCCCTTCTTCAGGTTCATCAGATCATCGAGTTCCGACGACAAGCTGCGAAACGATTTTTCAATTTCCAGTGCCTGCCGAAAAAAAACATGCCCTGCATCGGTCAATTCGACTCTCTTGCCGTACCGATCCAGCAGCGTAACCCCCAGCTCATCTTCAAGACTTTTCACGGTTTTGCTGATGGTTGGCTGCGTGATAAACAGCACCTCGGCTGCCTTGGTAAAGCTCTGCTGCCTGGCGACTTCCAGAAAATATTGCAAATGGCGGATATCCATCGTCTGATTCCAGCCTCTCATAGATAAATGGAATAGAAAACATTCTTAATATGCATTTTACTCATGAAAGAATGCGATGTAAAATTTGTAACAAGAAAGTGTGTTTCCATTCATTTTCATAAACAATCAAAACAATTACGTTGATGATATAAGGAGGAATTGAAGTGAAAAAATGGGGACTTGGTATATTGCAGGTTGCTCTCCTCATGGCCTTTTCACTGCTCATGGACCAGTTGGCCCGTGCTCTCCATTTGCCTGTGCCGGGTTCGATAATCGGTATGGTTGTACTGTTTATTTTGCTTCAGACTCGGGTCGTGAAGCTGCGCTGGATTGAAGTCGGAGCCGCATGGCTGCTCGGAGAACTGCTGCTGTTCTTCATTCCTTCAGCCGTTGGCATCATGAATTACATGCCCATGCTTGAACATGACGGACTGCAGATTCTGTTCATCGTCCTGCTGAGTACATTTCTGGTTATGGCCTGCACCGGCCTGGTTGCTACACGAATCGCCAAACGAAAGGAGCGTCACACCGGATGATTGGATTTCTCTGCTTGTTGTTAACTGTCGGTATTTACTTGATTGCCAAACGCATGTATCGCCAATTGCCCAAGGTTTATCTGTCTCCACTGCTAATCACGCCCCTGCTTGTCGTTGGCGTTCTGCTTGCGACCGGGACAGATTATGCAGATTACAGCAGCGGCGGCAAATGGCTTAGTCTTCTGCTGCAACCGGCTACGGTAGCTTTTGCAGTACCGCTCTATACCTTTTTCCATGTGCTTAAAAAGCATATATCCGAGATTGTCTTCAGTGTCATGACCGGATCAGTGGTGGCCGTACTCTCGTCAGCCCTGCTCGCCAAATGGCTTCAGCTGGACTCCGGGCTGATTCACAGCCTGATTCCGCGTTCCATTACAACTCCGATTGCCATGAATGTCTCGGCTACCATTGGGGGTATCCCCGCTGTTACTGCGGTTTTTGTCATCATGACCGGTTTGCTTGGTGCGATTATGGGTCCTTCTATCGTTAAAATGCTCCGTATTGATGGAGAGATTGCCCGCGGAACCCTGCTCGGAACGGGTGCCCACGGCACAGGGACTTCCAAGGCTTTTGAGCTCAGTTCCCTGACAGGAACCATCTCCAGTATCTCCATGGTACTCGCTGCATTGTTCACTCTAGCGGTGGCACCTATTCTTTCTAAACTTATTTTCCCATAATAGATAGAATTGTCCCTATTATTTGAAATATTATTGTTGTATTAAAGCCCTTTCTTCCTTACAATAAGGACATGTTTTATAAGCGAATATTGCGGGGGAGATGCGATGAAAAGAACCGGAATGAAGAGATCTCTGGACCGCCTTGGACGAATTGTCCTTCCCAAAGAAATGCGGGATACGATGGAAATCCATATCGGCGATCCGCTTGAGTTTTTCATTGAAGGGAAAGAGTTGATTTTGAGAAAGTACAAATCAACGTTGTGTGTGTTTTGCGGTGATATGGATACGGATATGTATTTCAAAGAGCAATTCATCTGCCGGACGTGTGCTGTTCAATTAAAACACCCGGATGACACTCCCGAATGGTTCGTTCCTCAGAACAAACAGGCTCCTGCAGCCGTGGAGCGTCCTGCTTCCGATTCCGCCAAAGTCTCGTCTCCAACATGGGATGAGGGAACTGTACCTGCCAGCACTGAGTATCCTGACCTGCGGCCCAAGACGGCTCGCATGCTGCAACAGATGAAAGAAATTGTTGAACAGAATCCTGGTTTGGCTCAGCAGCAGATTGCGGAAAAGCTTGGTATTAGCCAAGGACGCGTCTCCCAATTAAAGAAATTGCTATAATATGATTTCATTTTATTATTTATAATCAGGAGATCTTCCGATGAGGAAGTCCTACTGCAAGAGAACCCTGTGTATGTGTGGGTTCTTCTTTTTTTCCTCTAAAGAAAAATGAATTACATGAAGGCATCGTAAAAGAGGGCAACTGTTTTGGCAGCCGCCCTCTTTGATTATTCAATCTATACGTTGCTCTATCTAGGTTACGCCTGAATGACTTCCAGGACCTCTTCTTCCTCCAGCTTGCGCATACCGATCGCCAGAACGACAATATTGGCAACGAGCAAGATTGCCGGAAGCGCAACTGCCCCGTATTGTCCGTAGATCAGATGACTTCCGAGTGCACCAATCAGAATAAATGTCAGCACACCTGCTGCTACCATGCGGGTACGCGGGATCAATAAACCTACTGCACTAAGCAGTTCTACCGCGCCGAGCAGATACATCGTCCACTTGGGATACGAGAAGCTCTCGAACGTCTGCACCATCATCTCAGCACCCATTACCTTGTTAAGCCCCGTCATCACAAATACACCTGCAAGCACCACCAGAAAAATATATCCAATAACTCTCATTATGTATGTTCCTCCTGTAACTGATCTAAAGATTAGATGAAAAGAAAAGCTGGAGCATCTTGTCTGCTGCACATGCCGAATTCAATTCAAATCTGCAAGATGCTAAATCTATGTCAAAGCCGTCTTGCGACGACTCAGTTTTCAAGCCAACACGTGAACGAATAATTGGTCCATATCTATCTATTAGGTATTATTAGATACTGGCTTACTTTTATGAAGTGAGTATATAATAATAAGATTATTTATTCAAGTAATTTTTTGATAAATAGTGTATAATACATACAAAAGGGTTGTTGCATGGATTTTTGCCGTAACCTTTATGAATGAATGCTTCTTATTTTTCGTCAGAGTGGCGGTAAGCCAGGCACTTTTTTTATATACAAGACAGTTAGACCATTCCAACATTGTTATGCGAATTGAGGTGAACACGTTGAAGCTGAGAAAAGCAAAATCACCAAGTCCCTGTTTGATCACACAAGCTATGGACATCATTGGTAAGAAGTGGGTTCTGCTGATCATGTATCAGCTGCTCTCCGGACCTAAACGCTTCACAGAGCTGGAAGCGGAAATGGCCATTAGCGGCCGTCTGTTATCCGAGCGTTTGAAGGAAATGGAGATGGAAGGCATCGTAACCCGTCATATGTATCCTGAAATTCCGCCACGGGTTGAATACGAGCTGACTCCCAAAGGCAAGGCTATTGAGCCGGTGATCAACCAAATTTATGGCTGGTCCTCCGACTGGCTGAAACGATAGCAATGCAGATCCCTTTAATCTAAAACACCAAAAGCCTGAATAGGTGCTGATCTTCTCCAGATCAGCTTCCCATTCAGGCTTTTTTCTTGAATTACCATATAACTATTGAAATAAATTAATGTGAAAGGTTTCTAATAGGCTTCAGCTGCACCGGCAGACCGGAATCGGCAGATGCCAGCGCTGCTGTTGTAATCTCCTGAGTACGGCAGGCATCCGCGTAATCAGACAGAATCCGCGTACGGTCACCCGTCCGAAGAGCATGAATGAATGCCTCGTTCTCCCGTTCATACGGGTTATGTCCTGCCGGAATCTCCTGACCTGCCATTGCGTGAGCAGCAGCACTCGGCAGCAGCAGACGGTCCGGTGTCCAGTCCCATACTCCCGCTTCCGTGTAGAACTGAAGTCCGGCACCACCTTCTCCATCCGGCAGCAGACATGTATTGGCAATGCTCGCAATGGCACCGCTCTCCAGCTTAAGCGTAACATTCGCTACATCTGCCACGGTAACATGATCGTGCTTCTCATGCATCACACGCTGGGCTGCTGCAGCATATACCTCAGTAACTTCTCCTGCACAGTACCGGAGCAGATCCACAATATGTGTTGTCTGCTCGACAAACTGTCCTCCGGATCCTTCCTGACGGCGCCACCAGGCTACGCCTGGCATACCACCCATCCAGCGTCCAAGTGCCATGCCGATCGTCTGATCCTTCATTGCCCCCCGAAGCACCTGGGCTGCTTCCTGATAGCGGAAGTGATAACCTACCGAAGTAAGCAAACCTGTATCCTTCACCTGATCTAAAATCTTGCGCGGAATATCCATTCCTGTACTTAGTGGTTTCTCTACAAGGAAAGGGATGCCGCGACGAATCAGTTCCAATTCGATTGAACCATGCGACATTGGCGGAACGCAGATGTAAACTGCATCCAGCTTCTCCCCGTCCAGCATATGTTCAAGCTCGCTGTAGCCAGCTGCATCATACACGGAAGCCATGGCCTCAGCTTTCTCCAAGGTGGTCCCGAGCACACTTGCCACACGGACGCTTTCCATTCGTGCCAAAATATCTGCATGTACTTTGCTGAACCAGCCTGTTCCAATGATGCCGATCTGTAACGTCATGGATGTAATCCCCTCTCTTTGTTACGCGCTTACATGTTCCATTCGACCCCATCATACAAAATCCTGCATTATATTTTGCCAGATGCCCCCAATATCAGCTGGTCCAGCTCTTGTTCATACCCTGTTCTCTGCTCATCCGTCCAGTACAGCCGATCATTCATGTATTGGATAACTGCCGACTTATACTGACGCACCTCTTCAATTCGGAAAAATAAATCGCCTGTTCGTCGCACCAAGAAGTCTGCCGGGGTTACGGCCATTTCTTCCTCAATTGCATAATTCAGCATGAGCAGCAGTTCCTGCGGCATGCCATGCAGTTCGGCCGCCTTGGCCCGTGGATCAGGCAACCGGTCATACAGGGCATCCACATTGGATCCATAGGTACGAGCCAGCCGCTCTGCAGCTTGCCGATTGAGTCCGAGCGCTACCCCATCCTTAATCTTGCGCTCTATATAGACAGAATACCCTGCTGAGCCACCAACGTCCCCACCGGAAATCGGCATCTTCTTCGTTATGCAGGGCCCAATCGATTTCCCTGTTTCCTGTTTCAGCTCCCGGGCAGCCAGATCCACGACCATTTCAGCCATTTTGCGATACCCGGTCAGCTTTCCCCCCGCAATGGTGATCAATCCGGAGGGGGAGACCCATACTTCATCCTTGCGCGAGATTTCGGAAGGACTCTTGCCTTCCTCATGGATTAATGGACGTATGCCAGCCCAGCCTGATTCCACATCTTCGGCACGAATCTGAATATCTGGAAACATACCATTTACCGCATCGATTACATAATTCCGATCTGCTTCAGAGATCAGAGGATGCGCCGGGTCATCTCGGAAAACAGTATCGGTGGTACCCACGTATGTTTTGCCATCACGCGGAACTGCGAAAACCATTCGCCCATCAGGGGTATCAAAATATACAGCTTGCCGAAGAGGAAACCTTGACCCGTCGAATACCAAATGAATGCCTTTAGTCATTTGCAGTGTCTTGCCCTGACGTGAACCATCTACCTTGCGGAGCTCATCCACCCATGGACCCGAAGCATTGATTACCTTGCTTGCCCTTAATTGAACACGCTCGCCTGTGATCTGGTCCGTGGCCTGGATGCCAATGATCTTTCCGTTTTCCTTTACAAATCCGTCTGCTTTTACATAATTCACAGCTTGGGCTCCACGCTTTACCGCTTCTTTCATCACTTCAATGGTAAGCCGTGCATCATCCGTCCGGTATTCCACATATAACCCACCACCCAGCAGTCCATCTCGGCGCAGCAAAGGTTCGCTGTCCGAGACAGCTCCAGCATTAAGCATCGTACGGCGCTCGCTGCGCTTCACACCCGCGAGCCGGTCATACACCATCAAACCAATGGATGTGCTGAAGCGCCCAAACGTACCTCCCGTATAGATGGGCAGGAGCATCGGCTCCGGTGTCGTCACATGAGGTCCATTTTCATAGACAATTGCCCGTTCGCGACCTACCTCAGCCACCATTTTCATTTCGAATTGCTTCAGATATCGTAAACCTCCGTGGACCAGTTTGGTTGAACGACTGGACGTGCCCGCTGCAAAATCCTGCATTTCAACCAGCGCAGTCTTCAGTCCGCGGGACACAGCATCAAGGGCAATGCCTGCCCCAGTGATCCCTCCGCCTATAACCAATATGTCAAAATGTGCATTCGCCATGGATTGTAGATACTCGCCGCGCATCGCTGCCGAGAAAGGTGAAGTCATCGGTATTCCTCCCATTCATTGCCTTTATTTTTGCTAACCCATCCTCAAAAAAGAACAAAAAAAAGACCACGTCATTCGCTGCAGCAATTGCTGAGCGGTACGTGGTCTCTCCCGATCTCCAGACATCATTTTTTAACTTGTGCCTTAATCCTATCACACATTTTGGGTGGCGTGAAGGCCTGAAATGACACATTATTCAAAAAAATTTCAAAAAGTTGTTCTGCCCAAGGACGTAATTTCAAACTGATCCACTAACCTCTTTATTTTCCTAATCATGGATATATGCATTTCGTTCTCCAGGAAAATATCCCCTGTAAGTTATGCATCTTTTTCCACCAATAATTATCATGTATTGAATTTGTTTAATGAAAAAGTACAAATAGCTAAATCTTCATATTCCTACTTATTTGAAGGCCATCGCAGCCTTCACTGCTCGCTGCCAACCGGTGTACAGATCATTTCTGGTATCCTCTTCCATCAGCGGATTGAATACACGCTCCGTGTTCTCATGATCCTTCAGTTCATCGGCACTTTCCCAGTAACCGACAGCAAGACCTGCCAAATAAGCAGCCCCTAGAGCCGTTGTCTCGTTCACCGTTGGGCGCTCAACCGGTATGCCCAGAATGTCGCTCTGGAATTGCATCAGAAAGTCATTGGCCGCTGCGCCGCCATCGACGCGTAACGAATCGACAGCAATCCCCGAATCGGATTCCATAGCCGCCAGGACATCCTTGGTTTGATACGCCAGCGCTTCAAGCGTCGCTCGAATAAAATGTTCCTTCGTGGAGCCGCGTGTCAGACCGAATACGGCACCCTTCACCTCGCTGTCCCAATACGGACTACCTAGCCCCACGAAGGCCGGTACCATATACACACCGTCTGTGGAAGGTACCCGTGCAGCATAATCCTCACTATCCTTGGAGGAACGCAGCATCCGTAATCCGTCACGAAGCCACTGAATGGCGGAACCCGCCACAAAAATGCTGCCTTCAAGTGCATACTCTACCTTGCCATTAACACCCCAGGCGATCGTTGTGATCAATCCATGATCCGACTTTACCGGATCTTTCCCGGTATTCATGAGCATGAAGCACCCGGTACCATATGTGTTTTTCATACTGCCCTTGTGATAACATCCCTGACCAAATAAAGCTGCCTGCTGATCCCCCGCTGCGCCAGCAATGGGAACCCGGTGGCCGAAGAAATGATAATCCATCGTGTGCGCATACACTTCAGAGGAACCTCGTACTTCCGGCAGCATCGCTTTTGGAATATCGAGAATACGGAGCAGTTCGTCATCCCATTGCAGATCATAGATGTTGTACATCAATGTACGGGAAGCATTGGATACGTCCGTTACATGGGTACCTCCGCTGAGCTTCCAGATCAGCCAGCTGTCGATCGTGCCAAATAGCAGTTCTCCCTGCTCCGCACGTTCACGTGCTCCTGGCACATGGTCCAGAACCCACTTGACTTTTGTACCGGAAAAATAGGGATCAATAAGCAGTCCCGTTTTTTCACGAAAAAGGTTAGCCAGTCCCTTCGTCTTCAGCTCATCACAGATATCAGCAGTTTGTCTCGACTGCCAGACTACGGCATTATAGATGGGGCGGCCAGTTTCCTTGTCCCACACCACAACCGTCTCGCGCTGGTTCGTAATCCCGATGCCGGCAATCTGGGCAGGCTTAATTCCGCTCTCTGCCAAGCATGAAGCCATAACCGCAAGAATGGAGCTCCAGATTTCATTCGCATTCTGTTCGACCCAGCCTGGTTTGGGGAAATACTGCGGAAACTCCTGCTGGGCAATATGTACAATCTCCCCATTGTGGTTAAACAGGATAGCCCGTGAACTCGTGGTTCCCTGATCAAGGGCCATAATATACTTTTCCATATCGACAACCTCCTGTAAGCATATTGCATTATTCGATATCACAGGTGCCTGATTGACAGATGCAATAATGTTGAAACTATGCTATTGTTTCGGTTCTGTAAGCGATTCCCCAAAATGTCGGATCAGGTCAAAATTGGACGTCGTCACCGCTGTTGCCCCGGCCTGCAGCGCGAGCTCAACCTCTTGGGCAGACCGGATCAGCCCTCCGGCAATAATGGGAATCCCAGTCCGTTCCGCTACCTCGGTAATAATATGCGGAATAACGCCAGGAAGCACTTCAATATAATCCGGCTGTGTCTTCGTCAGCAGTTGATAACTTTTCTCCAACGCATTTGTATCTAGCAAAAACACCCGCTGAATCGCGGTGATCCCCTTTTGTTTCGCCTTTTGAATTACTGTCGCCCGTGTAGAGATCAAACCCGCCGGTCGAATATGCTGACACAAATATTCTGCCGCGTACTCATCGTTCTTCAGCCCTTGGACTAGATCGGCATGCAGCAGGATTTTTTTGCTTCGCCGCCTTGCCTCATCCAGCAAACTCTCCAGCTGGGCAATGTGGGTATCCAGCAAAACCCCATAAATGTAGGGGCCATCAATAATCGCTTCGAACTGCTTCATGCTCTTGGCAGCGGGTAACATGCTCTGTCCCTCAAATGGCACCATCGTTCCTCCTGCATCATTCAGATTGCCTATATTGTATAATCCGTATGGTAGATCGGCAAGCAGAGCCCGGCATCAGGAAGCATCCCCATGGTGTTCATTACTCTGTCGTAAACACCAAAAGGCCGTTGTCGTGCACCCCCTAAGGAGTGAACAACAACAGCCACTTTTTGTCGATTTCATAGCAAGAAAACTTCACTGGAATCAACGCTGATTTAACACATAAGGTGAAATTTAAGCCTGCGCATGCGGAAGCAGCACATCTGCACCAGCCCAGCCATCGTTCTCAGCCAGGTGACCCGAACGACTTACTTTCGTTTGCAGGTATTTCTCATTGAACGCCGAACGATCGCCCCACAGCGGAACACGTCCGCCCACATTCAGTCCCGCTTCCTGCAGTGCAGCCAGCTTCCGCGGATTGTTGGTAATCAACGTAACAGGTGCGGAACGCAGTGCACGCAATACAGCAATGGCATCGTCATAGGTACGAGCATCGTCCGTAAAGCCAAGCTGCAGGTTCGCATCTACGGTATCCAGACCTTCCTCTTGCAGGATGTACGCCATCGCTTTGCTGAACAGACCAATCCCGCGACCTTCATGGTTCGCCAGGTAGAACAAGGCACCCGCTCCATGGGCTGCGATCATTTTCATGGATTGCTCCAGCTGGAAGCCACAATCACAGCGCTTGCTGCCAAAAATATCGCCTGTATGACAGATGCTGTGCATCCGGATCAGCGCTTCCTGGGCTTCGGCAAAATCGCCGTACACGAGCACACTCGACTGCTGACGTTCTGCCAGCTCGGCAGTAGCCAGCGATTCAATCAGCTCGCCGCTCTCCATGACCTTATCCGATTTCAGCCAGCTATACCACTGGAATGTATGCGTCTCGCCATCCAGATTGACCGGGAGCTTAATCGGTCCAACCAGATATATAAATTCTTTTCCACTCGGAAAAGTCTGGATTTTGGGGGCAAGTAGTTGAATAATATGTGAATTGATCATAATGTTTCGTTCCTCCTGTTAAGCCATTTAATATACAGATTGATTCGTATCCAGACCGAAAAAAGATCACTGGACGTTTATAGTACGTATCTATATTATTGTCATCATCATTAGTTACTTTATGTAAGCAAGTTTAAAATAAAAATTATATTGTGTCAAGTAACTTTTGTTTTTAAAGTAACTAATAAAATCAGGATACGAAACCGACACAAATTTGTGTTTCATTTTCGGAATATTGGGTATGAGTTTATAAACTGCTCATAGAATGATGTTGTAGTCCAAAGTACTTCATGCCTCGAACTTAACGATGAGGGGGTTGTGCACATGATCCGCCGGAAAAGAACCTGCTGGACAGCCATCATGATGGTCTGCGTCCTGCTTATAAGCGGATGCTCCATCTGGCCAGGACAAGACGATTCTGCGAACAACAAAAAGGTAACGCTTACACTTTGGTACTGGAACCGTTCCATTGATGATAAGCTGATTGCCAAGGCCAAGGAACAGTTCCCCAATATTGAACTGACTGCCCAGAAGATCGGCGGTGACTTCAAGGCGAAGCTCAAGACAACGCTGGCCGCCAAATCAGGCGAGCCCGATATTGTTGCCCTAAACGACTGGATCATGGAACTCTTCCCCAGTGAAGACCGTTTTTATAATCTGTATGATCTCGGCGCTGGGGACGTCGAAGACCAGTACCTTGAATGGAAATGGAGGCAGGGCGTCACGCCCAGCGGACAGATGATCGGTTTCCCGATGGATACGGGACCGACAGCTCTCTTTTACCGGGCAGACCTCTTCAAGGAGGCTGGACTGCCATCTGAACCCGAGGATGTAAGCCGACAGCTGAATAGCTGGGAAGCATACGCCGCAGCAGGCGAACAGATCAAAGAGAAACTTGGGGGCAAGGTATTTCTGACCGATAACATTGGAAGCGTTTACAACCAAGTGTTGTCCCAAGGAGCTGAGCGCTACTTCCGCCCGGATGGTTCGTTTATCGGCATGGATTCTCCTCTGGTACGCACAAGCTGGGATACGGCCATTGATTTCAAGCAAAAGGGATTGCTGGCGAATGCAGACGGCTGGACTCCAGGCTGGAATGCAGCGATGAATAATGGGGAAATTGCATCCTTCGTGGGTGCGGTCTGGATGAAGCAGGTGCTGCAGGAAGCTGCGCCAGATACATCGGGTAATTGGCGGGTGGCCCGTGCTCCTGGCGGAGATGGTAATAACGGCGGTTCTTTCCTGTCCATTCTGAAGTCCAGTGAGCATCCTCAGGAAGCCTTCGAGCTGGTGCGCTGGCTGCAGAGTCCGGAAAATCAGCTGGAGCAATATCAGACGTTGAACCTCTTCCCTTCTGCTCCGGGTGTGTTCGACTCTCCCGCAATGAAAGAAGAGGAGCCCTTCTTCGGCGGACAGGCGACAGGGCCTGTATTTGCCGAATCGGCACAGCATGTTCCAGACGCTTTTTTTGGTGAACGTTACCCATCGGTACACAACATTATTACGCGGCGCCTGAATGATGTCGCGAAGCAAAATGCAGATCCCCAGCAGGTCTGGACCGATACCGTACACCGCGTTGAGCGGGAACTCCAGCGTTGACCTGAAGAACGTGTGTGTTCGATATCCGCATAAGGAGGAATTCATATGGCTGTAACCGAACCCCATCTCACTCCCGAACCCGGAGCTGTGCGTCCGGACCTGGATCGGAAGAAATCTCTCCTGTCCCAAATTTGGGAACATCGTGCCCTATATGCAGCGATCTCGCCGTTTTATATTCTCTTTGCCGTGTTTGGCCTGTTTCCCATCGGCTTCTCATTGTACCTGGCCTTCCATAAGTGGGACGGCATTGGCGTAATGACCTATAACGGGCTGAACAATTTTAAATACATGCTAACGGATGCCGAGTTCTGGCAGGCAGTGGGCAATACGTTCATGATCTGGATATACTCGACCATTCCCATGCTGTTCTTCGCCCTGATTGTTGCCTTTTTGCTGCACGCGCCGTTCGTGAAGTTCCGTACACTGTTTCGGGTCGGTTACTTCCTGCCGAACGTCACATCCATCGTGGCCGTGGCAATCATCTTTGGTGCACTGTTTGCCAACAACTATGGCTTTCTCAACTATCTCCTGCAGTCGGTCGGGCTTCCGGTCGTGGAATGGCTTAATGCGCCTTGGGGTATTAAAGTGGCGATCTCCTCCATGGTCGTCTGGCGCTGGACAGGGTACAATGCGGTCATTTATCTGGCCGGACTTCAGAGTATACCCCAGACCTTGTATGAAGCAGCCAAAATTGACGGCGCATCCGGTATACAGTCCTTCTTCCGAATTACAATTCCGATGCTGCGCCCTGTGATTCTGTTCACGGTGATTACATCAACGATTGGCGGCATGCAGCTGTTCACCGAACCTCAGATTCTCGTGGGCAACGACGGCGGTGCAGGCGCAGCCGGGATGACCATTGTTCTGTACCTTTACCGTGAATCGTTCATCAACAATTACTTCGGATATGGTGCAGCGGTGGGTTGGGGCATGTTCCTCATTATCGCCCTGTTCTCCATCGTGAACTGGAAGCTTGTTCAAGGCAAGTCATCCTGATGTGACAAGGGGGGAGCGCTCATGACATCCAAATACCTCAAATCGCTCGTATTGTATACCGGTCTTATCGGGGGCATGCTCATTTCCATGTTCCCGTTCTATTGGCTGATTGTAATGTCCACACGGACAACGTCCGACATCTATGCATTTCCGCCCCAGCTCTGGTTCGGTGGGGAATTATGGAATAATATCAGCCGGGTGCTGGAGCAGATCGACTTCTGGGGTGCATTTGTCAATACACTGTTTGTATCCGGCATGGTGACCGTGCTCGTGCTGTTCTTCGACTCATTAGCGGGTTTTGCGTTTGCGAAGTTTGAATTTCCAGGCAAAAAGTGGCTCTTCGTCCTGCTGCTGGCCACCATGATGGTGCCTTCCCAGCTGTCGCTCGTGCCTTCCTTCGTGCTCATGGCCACGTTCGGTTGGGTCGGTTCCTTCAAGGCCCTGATTATCCCGGGCATGGTGAATGCCTTCGGCATCTTCTGGATTCGGCAGTATGCCACGGAGTCCATCCCGAATGACCTGCTCGATGCAGGCCGGATCGACGGCTGTAATTTCTTCCGTCTCTATTGGAATGTGGCGCTGCCCATCCTGCGACCTGCGTTTGCGTTTCTCGGCGCATTTACCTTTATCGGAGTATGGAACGACTACCTGTGGCCGCTCATTGTGCTGACAGATGAACGGAAATACACGCTGCAGATTGCTCTCTCACAACTAAACGGACTGTACAACACGGATTACGCGATGGTTATCGCCGGTACTCTGCTGGCTGTTATTCCGCTCATTATCATGTTCTTGTTCATCAGCCGCCAGTTCATTTCGGACATTGCCGCAGGAGCAGTGAAAGATTAAGACACGGCATTTTGATCCATCCCTCAAGTCTGATATTCTTATCTAAAGATAAATACCAGATGCTCCAGAGAAAGGGATGACAAAATGGCTTCTTCACCCTATATGATTGGCGTAGATATCGGCACCACATCCACCAAGGCCGTATTGTTCGAACAAAACGGTTCCATTGTGGCTCAGGGTGGTGCCGATTATCCGCTGTATACCCCTACTCCTGCGATTGCTGAGCAGGATGCGGACGATATTTTTCAAGCTGTTGTAGAATCCGTTAAACAGGCGACATCCAAGGCGGGTGTCAAACCGGATGAGATTCTGTTTGTATCGTTCAGCTCGGCGATGCACAGCATCCTGCCTGTTGACGGGCAGGGCAAACCGCTGATGCGTGCCATGACGTGGGCAGACAATCGCAGCGCGGAATGGACCGAAGCACTCAAAACTGAAATGAACGGTCATGAAATCTATCTGAGAACAGGAACACCCATTCATCCGATGTCACCGCTGACCAAGATCATGTGGCTGACCCAAGAACAACCGGAACTGTTCAAGCAAACTCACAAATTCATTTCCATGAAAGAATACGTGTTCCTCAAGCTGTTCAATGAATACGTGATTGACCACTCCATGGCGTCTGCCACCGGAATGATGAATCTGGAGAAGCTGAACTGGGATGAGGAAGCTCTGCATGTGGCAGGAATTACACCAGATCATTTATCCCAGCTTGTGCCGACCACGCATGTGCTCAAGCAAGGTCTGAACCCAGATTATGCCGAGAAAATGGGCATTGCAGACACGACGCCATTTGTCATCGGGGCAAGTGACGGCGTGCTCTCCAATCTTGGCGTAAATGCAATTGATCCTGGCGTGGTAGCAGTAACCATCGGCACCAGCGGAGCCATTCGTACGGTCGTGGACAAACCGGTTACCGATCCGAAAGGACGCTTTTTCTGTTACGCGCTCACCGAGGATGCGTGGGTGATCGGTGGGCCCGTGAATAATGGCGGGGTCATTTTCCGCTGGATTCGGGACGAGTTTGCAGCATCTGAGGTAGAAACAGCGAAGCGGCTGGGGATCGACCCTTATGAAGTGCTCACGCGTGTCGCGGAAAATGTAACACCGGGATCGGAAGGTCTGCTCTTCCATCCGTATATGACAGGTGAGCGTGCTCCGCTCTGGAATCCGAATGCCCGCGGCTCGTTCTTCGGTCTGACACTTCATCATAAGAAGGAGCACATGATCCGTGCGGCCCTGGAAGGTGTGTTGTTCAATCTGTATACGGTCATGCTGGCTATTGAGGAGAAGATCGGCCGTCCTACCAAAATTCAGGCAACGGGCGGCTTCGCCCGCTCCGAATTATGGCGGCAGATGATGGCCGATATTTTCGACCAGGATGTGATTATTCCCGAAAGCATTGAGAGCTCCTGCCTTGGCGCAGCCGTGCTTGGCTTATATGCACTAGGCCGAATTGATTCCCTGAGTGCGGTATCCGGCATGATCGGATCCACACATCGCCATCAGCCTGACCCGGATCATGTCCGCATCTACCGGGAATTGCTGCCGATCTTTATTCGGATCTCCCGCAAATTTGAGGAAGAGTATGCGGATATCGCTGCTTTTCAAAATAAAACGATGCATCAGAAATAGTTCCAGAAAAAACAGGTGTCCATTTAAGGGCACCTGTTTTTTTACCTACTTATGAATACATTACTCATTTATATTTACTGAATGCATCCTTGTCGTCCTGCACATTTTCCAGATACATAATCTGTCCCTCATCATTCACGCGGGCGATATCAATCCCTGTTTTGGCATATACCGTGCCATCAGCAGCTTGCCCACATACGGCCCAGTTTGTCTGATAGCTGCCATCCGGCTGAAGCACCCACCCGTCCCACATATGTTTGACGTCCATGTTGTACTCGTAGAATGCTTTCATAAAACCTTCAAATCCCCTTCTGCTGGTTCCGTTCAGCACAATCTCTGCATCCGGTGTGAACAGGGACAGTAAATCCTCCATCGCACGTGCATCCGTACGGGAAGCGTCAAATAAACGAAAATAGTTGTTTAACAAGGTAATCATGGTGTTCCTCCTGATGGTCATAAACCGATATGAATTACAGTTCGAATAATTTCGAACTATTGAATAGCAATGTATCACACGATCCAGTCTCCTTACAACCCTCAGTTCGAAAAAAATCAAACATTGAAAGAGACGTTTCAATATGCTACCGTCATAGATATGAAAACACCTACGATACCCATGGCTTCGGACATGGAGTTTACCACGGTCTGCAATGCACTTGGAGATCCGGTGCGCATGAAGATTGCAAACTGCCTGGCCAGCTCCGGCGAGAAAAACTGTTCCGCCTTCGAAGTAGACCATATTTCCAAATCAACATTGTCCCATCACATCAAAATCCTTCGTGAAGCAGGCCTGATCCAGCCACGTATTGAAGGCAAACAGCATTTTTACTCTTTGCGAAAGGATGATCTAAACAGTCGTTTCCCCGGTCTGGTAGAATTAATATTGAATACGGCAGGAGGTTAATTGCATTGTTGGATAAAAAAGCGGCAAAAATACTGCTGAGCACATTCTGGGGAGGTGGCGGCTGGAAGACAGAACGTGCACCATTCTCTGGAGATGATTTTGAATATGCCAAGAGCAAGCATATGATGTTCGATCCACAGACCACCACTCACAACGAGATTGTCCGGCGTCTGCATGAAATGCACCAGGACATCACCTTGAAGGACAGGGTCGTTTCGGCTTTTCTGCACAGCCTGTCTACCAAAAAAGTATATTTGCGCAGTGCGCTCTCAAGTTGGGCACTCACCTCACGTTTACCTCTGCATACCTATGCGGAACGGCCCGCGCTTCATGCCAACACCAGTGCATGTGGGGATTGCAATTACCTGCGGTTACAGTCGGACAAGCAGTATGTGAACGTGGATCTGAACGTCCTGAATTTTGAGCGGATCAAATGGGGCGGGGTCCGTCATGGATGGCTGCTCTACTGTTTAATGGATCTGGAGCTGCTGCTTCTTGATAACGATTCAAGCTACGAGGTAACCTCGGAAGACAAGGCCATCCTTGAACAGCTTCTCGCAGCCTGCCAGACTGGTGATCCCAAGGATAGTGCCCGCTCGCTTGAAAAGCTGTGGAAAGGTCTGCTCCCTTCGAGCAAACAGGAACGGGATGCCCTGATTGAGATCTGGGCTGCTGCCGGACTGCTGGTTCCTGGTGATACGCCGAGAAGAGGCAAGGGTGGTTCCGGCGATTTTATCTTTGCAGCTACTTGGCAAGGAGATGACGGCTATCATGTGGAAACAGCAAACCACTTCTTTGGATCTTATTTGCGATAAATATTCTGAACTTTGGCTTTCTGCCAACATGTGCGATCTTGCAGGTTACAATAATGACATCGACAGATTTCCGCTTTAGCTCGTATAATAGGGGAAAAATGGTAGGTGGGAGTGAATCAAGCAATTTTATGGTATACATAATGGCCTTTTTGCTGTCTTTTGTTGTCGTGCTTCTGCTCATTCCTCCGCTTAGCCGACTGGCCCACCGCCTTGATTTTGTGGACAAGCCACGGGAGGACGTAGAGCGCAAGCTGCACAGGCAGCCCATTCCACTGACGGCGAGTTACGCGATATTCACCGGATTCTTCCTGACATACATTGCTTTTACGAAGCAGTTATCCATGGAGACAGCCGCATTGGTTGCAGGCGGTATGCTCCTATTAACGATTGGCACCATTGATGACTGGTACAAAACAAAAGGCAAAGACTTTCCTGCCCTGCCCAAAATGATCATTCAGATCTCTGCAGCCGTGCTCGTATTTGCTTCCGGCATTGCATTCACCGGGTTTGTGAACCCGCTGACCTCGGAATACGTCATGCTTCCGTTCTGGCTGCAGTTCATTCTGACAATCCTGTGGATCTTCGGCGTAACCACGGTCATTAACTTCTCGGATGGCATGGATGGTCTTGCTGGCGGATTGTCAGCGATCTCGGCAGTCACGCTGTTTGTCGTTGCCCTGGCCAAAGGCCAGAGCGATTCGGCACTCATGTCCATCGTGCTTGTTGGTGTAACGCTTGGGTACCTGAAATACAACAAACCTCCGGCCAAGGTATTTATGGGTGATGCCGGAGCGACATTTCTTGGTTTTATTCTGGCTGTCATTGCCCTTGACGGGGCATTCAAGCAAGCCACCATGCTGTCCCTATTCATCCCGATTCTGGCTCTTGGTGTACCGATCTTCGACAATATCTTTGTTGTTATCAAACGTTTCATTCAAGGCAAAGCCATCTACCAGGCCGATGCAAGCCAGGCTCATTACCGCCTCCTGCGTGCAGGGCTGAACCATAAGCAGGTGGTTGGCGTTTTGTATCTCATTAGTACCTGCCTCTGTCTCTCTTCCATCATTCTCATGTTGGTCGAAATGTAGGGACGGACAATATTGCTTTATACAGGTAAAAAAAAGAAGAGCCCGTGAATCCACGGGCTCTTCTTTTTGCTGATATGACCCTTACATCAGCTCTGTAACTTGGAGTAAGTCTCTCTTTTCTTCCGATCAACGTGATCAAGCCCTCAATTCTCGAAACCAACCACACTTACCTGGAAGCTGCCGGCGGCAAGGGAACCCCTGGCTTCTGCCAGTCTGTCCATCCTGGTCGGTCAAGTTCCACGAGGCGACGATAGCGCTCTTCCCGAGCCAGCAGCTGTTCGTGAGAACCCTGCATGGCAATCTGTCCATTTTCCATAAAAATGACCTCGTCCATCTGTTCAGCACCAATGAGATGATGGGTAACCCAGATCATCGTTTTGCCCTGCATGCTGTCCAGAATGGTGCGCATCAGTGCGCGTTCCGTCACAGGATCAAGTCCCACTGTAGGTTCGTCGAAGATGACGACAGGTGTCTCCCGCAGCAGCACCCTGGCCAGGGCGATCCGCTGTCGTTCGCCACCCGAAAAACGCATACCCGTCTCCAGCATCGGGGTATTGTACCCCTGCGGCAGAGATTCGATAAGGCCGGATAAACCGACTTGTTCAGCCACGCGTCTGATCTCCTCATCCGTTGCGTGTGGACGGCCAATTCTCAGATTGTTCGCGACCGTCGTATCGAAAAGGTGCGGATTTTGATTTAGCACCGCAATGACATCAGGTACATTCTCCCCCAGCGTCTGCACAGGCTGATCATTGATCAGAACTTCCCCGGCTGAAGGGAGCAGAGCGCCTTGAATCAGTTTGAGCAGTGTGGATTTGCCTCCACCACTGCGCCCGAGAATCGCTAACCGTTTGCCTTGGGGCAGATTCAGAGATACACCCTGTACCGCATGGGAATCTTCAGAAGCATAGCGGTAACTTACATGATCGATTTGAATATCCGCCCTCAGCTTCGGAGGGATACGCAGACGAATGCGTTGATCTCGTGAACGATTCGTCATCTCCGCTGATTCAGAAGGGGCTTCAGCCAACTGCTTCGTTTCATCTATGCCTGACTTAACACCATGAGTATGTCCCTTACCCTCCAGATGCTGCAATCGATCCAGCGATTCACGATACTCGGGGATACGTTCCACCGCATCGGACACAGGCAGTAAGGCTTCCGTAAGTGGGAATAGAACCAATACAAATGCCGCGATCATAACGGCGGGCAGCTGTCCTGCCGCAGCCTCGCTTCCTGCCCACAATGTCACGGACACCACCATCAGTCCGATGATACATTGTGCAATCAGGTCACGCCAGCGCGTCCATCTTCGCAGGCTGCGCCGAACGGAATCTGCCCGTTCCTCCCCCTCCTCCTGAAGACGAACGAACTCCGCTGCCCGGCCACTTGCCAGCCAGTCTCCAAGGCCAAGTACACCGTCAGTAAGCCGCGTATATAGGTGGCTGTTCTCCTTTTTCAACCGCACTTTCTGTTTCCATGTAATCTTTAGCGTAATGGCTGGAAGCAACCCAATAAGGAATAACAAGTACAGACCCATCCACAATGCAAAACCCAGATCCACGGTTCCAAAAGAGATAACTGCCGCACCATACAGGATCAATGCTGTGATGGCTGGGAAAACCGTACGCAGATAAATATCCTGCAGCCGTTCGACATCCTCTGCAAGTGCACCAAGCACATCCCCCGTTTGCATTCGTGAACGCAGGAACAGGGCTTGGGGCTCCAAAATTCGGTACAGCTTCACCCGTTGATCGGCAAGCACACGCAGTACGGCATCATGACCAGCCAGACGCTCAATATATCGAAACACCGCACGGAAAATCCCGAACGCACGAACACCCACAATCGGTACATATACCATCAGAATGTTTTCAGGGCGGAGCGCAGACTTGGAGATCAGGAACCCTGAAGTAAAGAGCAGCAGCACGGCACAACATGCAGCACATGTCCCCAGTGCAACAACTCCGGCAAATCTCCAGCGGTACTGTACCACGTAAGGAGAAATCCAGCTGCTCTTCACACTCCCGTTTCGGGCCGTTTCTATCTGCTCATGTTCAGCTTCCATGTTATACCGCCTCCATCTGGGCCCGAATCATCTGGTAATATACGCCTTGTCTTGCAAGTAACTCTTCATGTGTTCCCGTCTCGGCAACCGTCCCGCTGTCCATCACGATGATGCGGTCCATATGCGGCATCCAGTGCAGGCGATGCGTAGCCAAAAATACGAGTTTGTTCTCAAAACACGGAAGCATCGTCTGTTTCAGCTCGTACTCGGTCTCTACATCCAGATGTGCGGTTGGCTCGTCCAGCAGCAGTACCGGCCGTGCACTTAGCAAGGCTCTCGCCAAAGCTACCCGTTGCTCCTGCCCACCGCTGAGCTGTCTACCGCCGGCTCCAATTCGCTCATGCAGTCCGTTTGGCAGAGAAGAGACCAGCTGGTTCAAGCCTGCTGCATTAGCAGCCACTGCAACCTCCGCATCCGATGCTTTCGGCATATAAAAGCGGACGTTATCAGCAAGGGTTCCACTGAATATATAGGGATGCTGCGGAATGGCAGCCGTTTGCGTTCTCCAGGATTCCATCATCTCCGGGGACACGGGCTGACCGTTCACCAACACTCGTCCTGATGTGGGCAGTTGAAAACCAGCCAGCACGTCAATCAATGTGGATTTCCCTGCACCACTTGCACCGATGATACCAACCTTGATCATACCGGAAATCTGAAAGGTGACATCCTCCAGCGAGGTGGCTCCGTCCTCTTCATGACGTACTTGGATATCGGTAAGTGCCAGCCGGCTGCCCTTGTTCCAGAGCAGCTTCGATGAATCTGAAGACACTTGTCCGGTAGTGCGATCATCACGCAATACAACACGTATGGTCGAGGCATGTTTACGGTCGGAAGAAGACTGCTGTACAGGTCTCACTCCATCCGTCCCTGCCTGCATCTGAAGAACAGTAGTGGCATATGCTTCCCGCTGTCTCTGTTCGGCTGCCTTCCCCCGCTCAATCATCTGAACAATTGCTTCTCCGGCTTCCTTGCCATCCAATGTGGCGTGATAATCTGCACCTACCATACGCACAGGCAGGAAATACTCCGGTGCCAGAATAAGTACCGTCAGCGCCGGTCCGAGCAGCATCTGTCCTTCCGTTAGCCGCAAGCCGAGACCAACTGCGACTGAGGCAACCGAGAGCATGGTGAAGAAGTCCAGCGCGAAGGAAGACAAAAAGGCCATGCGCAGCGTAGACATCGTTGCTTTTCGGTAGCGCTGGCTGACTCGAATAATCGTATCCGTATGCTTACCGCTCTGGCCCAGCGTTTTCAGCGTTTCGAGTCCGCGAAGCGTATCCACAAAGTGATTGGCCAGTGCCTTGTATGACTTGAATTGCCCATCAATCTTACGCTGTGCGGCAAGACCGACCAGAATCATGAACACAATTAATATGGGAAGGGTCACGGTCAAAATAATACCGGACATGATATCCAGCTTGAACACATACAAGAGAATAACGATGGGAGTAAACCCCATGCCCAACATACGGGGGATAAAAAGCTCCAGATACGTCTTATACTGGGCTGTTCCTTCGCGTGCCAACGTGACCAGATGCCCTGTTCCTTCCGTTTTGGCAAAACGCGGGCCAAGCCTGAACCACTGCTCTATCATTTGCCTGCGCAGGTCTGTTCCCGTTTTCTCTGCATATCGCATGGCCACCAGCTGCAGCCAGAAGGAAATGGCGTACCGGGCAGCAAAAGCAGCCAGAAACAGCAGCAGCACAGGGTACTGCTCTGCGATGGATGACCCTTCGAACAATGCCGTTATGGCCTCGGCAAGCCATTTTGCCTGCATAATGATTGTCATCGCCTGCAGCAGTACCAGCGCTGAAGCCAGCGCCAGTACAGGCCGGATCCCCGGCAGCTTCAGCAATCCCCGTCCCATGTCAGTACTCCAGGTGATGCTGCTCGTTCAGACGTTTGCGGAAAATGTAATAACTCCAGATCTGATATCCGAGGACAAAAGGCAGCAGTGTGCAGGCTACAATCGTCATCACTTTCAGTGAATACGCACCGGAAGCCGCATTATACACGGTCAGATCGAACGCTGAGCCCAAGGAACTGACCATGACTCTTGGAAACAGGCCAATGAATACAGAGGCAAACGCGATGGCAATAACGGCTCCAGTCATACCAAAAGCCCAGCCCTCACGCTTATGCCGCACGAAGTACGCAGCGAGACCCAATGAAACGGCACCAAGGACCACCATGATCCAGAGCGCCCAGCCGCGAACCGCGAACACATCTGTCATGAAGTAGGTCATCACTGCATACACCGCAAGAATGGCGGCCAGCGGTAGCATTAATTTATTTGCCATATTCAACGCCCGTTCCCTGAGATCGCCAACGGTCCGCAAGGAAGCGAACAGCAGACCATGAACGAGACATAACAAGGTTACACTTAGACCGCCAACAACAGTATACGGGTTGACGATGTCCAGGAATCCCGCACGCATCTGCATCTCTCCATCAATGGGCAAACCCTTCATGAGCGTTGCAAAGACAACTCCGAACAGAAATGGCAGGAGGCTGCTTGAGACGACAATGATGATATCCCATGTTTTGCGCCAGCGCTGCTGCTTCATCTTGCTCCGGAATTCAAAAGCGACTCCACGGCCGATCAATGCGAGTAATACAACGACAAGCGGCAGGTAAAAACCGCTGAACAAGGTGGCATACCAATGCGGAAAAGCAGCGAACATTGCGCCGCCTGCCGTGATTAGCCAGACCTCGTTTCCATCCCAGAACGGACCGATGGAGTTGATCAGGGTACGACGTTCACGATCTGATTTGGCAATCATGCCTGTGGACATTCCCACACCAAAATCGAAGCCTTCCAAAAAGAAAAAACCGACAAACAATACAGCAATCAACAGGAACCAAAGCTCACTTAGTGACAACGGAATACCCCCCATCCATGCCGAACGGATCGGCCGATTCATCGTGTTCCTCCGGCTTATCTACTGCGTGCGGACCTGCCTTGATCTCACGAACGAACAGATAGACCATGACAATGCCCAGAACCGTATAAGCCGCCGTAAACGCAATGGTAGAGAACAGAATCTGGCCTGCGCTCACGTTAGGCGATACACTGGCTTCGGTCGTCATATATCCGAATACCGTCCAAGGCTGCCGCCCCACCTCCGTCATAATCCAGCCCGACGTATTGGCGATGAAAGGCAGGGATATGGCAACAACCATCAGGCGCATAAACCATGTTCCAGCTACCTCCAGCTTCTTGCGCATCGCCAGAAATGTACCGTACAGGGCGAGTACAATCATTAAACCACCCGCAGCAATCATGATACGGAAGCTCCAGAACGTCGTCCGTACTGGCGGGATGTAGTTCCCTGGCCCATATGTCTGCTGATACTCGGCATTGAGTTCCTTCATGCCTTGAACACTGCCAGAGAATTTGCTGTAGGATAGATAACTGAGCAATCCAGGAATCTTGATCTCACCGGAGTTCTCCTGTTTGTCCGGATCTATTGATGCGATGACCGTCCACGGCGCAGGATCCTCCGTTGTTGTCCAAGTTCCTTCACTGGCTGCCATCTTCATCGGCTGCGTCTCCACCAGATATTGCGCTTGGAAGTGCCCGGAGAACGCCACACCGAATGAGGAAACAAGACCAATGATGATGGCAATATTGAACGATTTGCGAAAAATCTCCACATCCTGCTTTTTCATCAATTTGTACGCACTGATGCCGGTTACCACGAAGGCCCCTGTCATTAATGCGCCAAAGATCGTATGCGGGAATTCAACCAACAGCTGACCATTGGTAAGCAGGGCGAGGAAATCATTCATCTCGGCACGGCCGTTGTTGATTTCGAAACCGACCGGATGCTGCATGAATGAATTGGCTGCTAGAATCCACAATGCGGACAGGAATGTGCCGACAAATACGAGCCAGATACAGGCCAGATGTACTTTTTTGGACAACCGGTCCCACCCGAAAATCCAGAGCCCGATAAATGTAGACTCCATAAAAAACGCCAGTAAGGCTTCAACCGCCAGTGGCGCCCCGAACACATCCCCGACAAAGCGTGAATACTCGGACCAGTTCATGCCGAACTGGAACTCTTGCAGAATACCTGTCACGACCCCGACGGCAAAGTTAATCAGGAACAGCTTGCCCCAGAACTTGGCCATCGTTTTGTAGATCTCCTTGCCCTTGACTACGTACAACGTCTCCATAATGGCAACCAGCAGTACAAGACCGATGGACAGCGGTACAAAAAAGAAATGGAAGATCGTTGTGAGTGCATATTGGATACGCGATAGCATAATCGGATCCATACCGTTACCCCTTCTTTCTGTTTACATCGCAGTGATTTGCATTTGGCATGGAAGCTGCACCTTCGCTGTCTGTCTGTCCGCCAAATACGTGATGAACGTATTGTGCCAGATTGCCTATTTTGTACATGTGACAATTATCACAATCTACATCAGAATTGCGAAAAAAATGTGACGATGGTCACACATTGGATAAAATTCAGCCTAATATGCGGCTTATCTGCTTCGTCTATTCAGGGAAGTTGCTCATGTTTGGCACAACATGCCCATATGCTAGAGTCAGACATATCATGCGAAGTGCCTTAAGGGCTGTACATATGATGTGGAGAGATGGAACACCTCCGGAAGCGGGGGCGGAACGTTAGAATGCAGTCAAAGT
Source organism: Paenibacillus sp. 7523-1 (assembly GCF_002276415.1). NCBI lineage: Bacteria > Bacillati > Bacillota > Bacilli > Caryophanales > Paenibacillaceae > Paenibacillus > Paenibacillus sp. 7523-1. The sequence continues at coordinate 288,263 of NZ_NPBR01000013.1, forward strand.
GAGGTGATGACCTATGGATAAGCCTGAATCGATACCGGAGATCAACGGGAAAACAGCGTCAAATGAGGATGGCAGCAAATGTCCTCCCAATCGGTACATTCTTTTTCCCCGCAAAGGGGGATGGTCCACTTTTCCTTATCCGGACATTGCTGCCCTGCTCTCGGCCGAGGGAGAGGTCTTATATGTAAGCAGTCAGGAACGTTCTGAAGAGATGCCCCCGGCCATTTCAGTAATCACCCTGCCAGAAGCAGAGATTCTGCTGCAGCAGAACCGCACCGCTGCCGTCATTGCACACCCTTACTGGCTTACAGCAGTTCAATCGATGCATCCGAAGATCAGCATTGTGCTGCTTCCCGAGCCGTCAGGCGATGAAGCAAGCTCTCCGCTGTGGGAGGGTTGCATATCCAGACTGGTTGGTACTGCCGATCTGATCGGCACGTCTTCGGAAACACGGTACATGAAGCTGGCCTTTCAGGGCGTCCGCGCGGTCTGGCTGGGCGGTGAAGACAAGTCTCCGGCTGGCTCCATACACAAGGATGATCTCGAAATTCCGCTAAGAGATTATGAGCTGCTTTTTCTTCATGCCCTCAGACAAACCGTTACCGAAGCACCGGACACCATCACTCCGCTCCAGTGCAGCATGCGTGCAGACTATTACCGCCAGCTCCGTTCCAAAACGGGGCCGCATGAGACGATCTCCTTTTTGCTGGCAGCCTACGAATATTTGCTGGACGACTCCCGTGCAGCAGCGTCCCTGAAGGAGGCCTTTACACATGCGATCATGAACGGACGAAGTGATTGTGTGCAATCACACTATCGGTTTCTATCAGCCATTCATGCCAAAGCAGGAGAAGTTGAATCTGCGCTGCAAGTCTACGGAATCAGTGCAGGCAGCGAACAGGAACGGCATCACTATGAACAGCTGTGCCGCTGGCTGGAGGCGGGAGAGGATCAGCTTGTGCAGGCAGAGCTGCTGCGGTTAAACGATGATTACGGAGCTGCGCTGGGGATATTGGATGCACTTGGAGGAGAAACCGCCCGGCATTGGAAGTTCCGGATATATCAGGAGACCGAATGTGTGGAGGATGCTCTGGCTCTGGTCCATGCGGCAGATATTCAGGATCGTTCCAGCCGCAGGGATTATCAGGAGTTATCGGGGACTGCCATGGCCTTGCGGGGAGATCGTCACGGGGCAGTGCGACAGTTTCTCGAAGCTGCAATGGAGAATGAAGAGGCTCTCGCACGGATTGTGGAGATGGAACTGCTGGATCACGCTGTACAGCAGCTGCTTGGGGAGGTGCCGTGATGCTGGACCCGAAGAAGCGCACGCAGCATAATCGGGGGCTGGGCATGCAGTCTGACATTCGGACTGAAGTTCCCCCCTCCTCTTCCGAAACATTGGCAGACCATCAGATGGACTCGAAGAGCAATGAGGTGGAAAGCGAGCATTCACGCCCCACATCTTCTTCCATCCGCCGTATCCGCAAAAGTCAGGGAAACAAACTGACTGCCATGCTGCAGGTCCGTAACGAACGCGGACGATACCTCGAGGAAGTCCTCCGTGATCTGAGTGAATTCGTGGATGAGATCGTTATCGTGGATGATGCGAGTACCGATGGAACACCAGACATATGCAGGTCCTATCCAAAAGTGATTCGGCTCGAGATCCTGGAGAAGCCTCTATTTGCAGAGGAATGGCGGCTCCGCAATGCGTTATGGCAAGCGGCTGTAAGTACTTCACCGGACTGGCTGCTGTCCGTCGATGCGGATGAACTGTACAGTACGGAGGCCAAGGAAGCGATACGCGATCTGATCAACCAGGACCATGCAGACTGGGTGGCATTCCGATTCTACGATATGTGGGGCGGACGGACCCACTACCGGGATGACGAACTTTGGGGTCTGCACAGACGGCATACGGCATCACTTGTCCGCTATCTGCCGGAGTATCCCTACTTTTACCCACAGCAGAACCATCATGTTCCCCGTCTCCCCTTGTCCAGTTCGGTATTGCCTGGCATTCGCACGGAATTAAAAGTACAGCATCTGGGGTGGGCAGGCAGCCTCGAAGACCGGGTTCGCAAGTATCTGCGTTACAAACGCATTGATCCCAGCGGCGAGTGGGGCAGTCTGGAACATTACGAATCCATCCTGGACCCGGAACCTCGGCTGGTTCCCTGGAAGGAGGAGCATTGAGATGGGTGTGGTCAGCATTTTGACACACAGCTTCACGGATGGATACAACCGGGAGTTTGGACGGGTATTCGGAGGGGGGCTTGAACGTTATATTCTGGATCTGTGCAGTGTGATCCGCGAGCTGGGGCATAATCCCGAAGTGCATCAGTTGTCTTATTATGAAGCCTTTCAGACCCGTACGGAGCAGATTGATGTATTCGGGTACGCCTACGATATGGATGATGTGCCTGAAGCCTTTGCCCGGATGGCAGCTGCAGCTCGCGGCCCTGTCATCTATGCCAGCTGTCTCTGGCAGCCCATCAGCTACAAGCCCGGCAGTCTGGGCATCTGCCACGGCATTAACTGGGATCGCCCCGGATTGCCGCTGGAGACCAAGCAGCGGGTGGCTGAGCACATCCAATTGGCACTGGATGGACTGGTCCGCATCGTATCGGTAGACTCCCATTTTCAGACCTTTTGCCGGGCAGCATGCACGTTTGATGATCCCCAACAGGTTGTCCTTATTCCCAATGCTGTGGATACCTCCTACTTCACTCCCGCTCCCCCCAGACCGAGGTTCGGACAGGAACAGGAAGCGGAATGGCTGTCAGCATGGAAGGAGGATCTCGCCAGCCAGGAAGAAGCCGGGGTCGTCATCTCCGGATTGAGTGCAAAAGAAGCTGTTCTGCTTGATAACGCTGACAATTCCGATCAGACTAACGTGATCTCTGATTCTGCTGACAGCATCGACAGTACTGCTCTGCCATCACAGATTGCCCGTCCTCTGCGAATTCTGTATCCGCGCCGGATCAGTATGGAACGGGGCATCATCCCCATGATGCTTGCGGCAGATCGGCTGCTGGGCGCCTATCCGGATCTGGAGATTGAATTTGCCGGAGAACTGGTTGAAGGCAGCACGGTGGGCAGGGTGTTTCGGTATTGGCACCGCACTCATCCGCACCAGGATCGCATCTTGCAGCGTACGTACGACTTCAGGGATATCCGCGAGGCCTACCATCAGGCTGATATTGCCGTGATTCCCACGGTGTTCTCGGAGGGAACCTCCTATGCCTGCCTGGAAGCCATGAGCTGCGGCATTCCGGTCGTTGCCTCCAACGTGGGCGGGTTAAACGATCTCATACAGGACGGTTTCAATGGGCTGCTTGTGCCCCCTGGCGATGAAGCACTAACCGCCGCTCTGGTTCGCTTGCTGGAGGACAGAGCTGAGCGGGAGCGCCTCGGCATATACGCTAGGGAAACAGCTGTCGCCTACGATCTATCCGGATGGCGGCGCAAGTGGCGTTCGGTATTGGAAACGTTCTTGGCAGATGCAGGATTGAGAGAGGGGATACGGGGATGATGGACACACCTAATCAGAATGAGGCATTAGTATCCAGATATGTTCGGCAAAGCGATTCCAAAACAGATACGCTGGTATTCCCACTGCATCCGGCATGGTGGAGCAGACCTTACGAATATGAATGGGCCCGCCAGTTCGCCCAACAAAACGACGTGGTACTGGATGCAGCCTGCGGCATTTCCCATCCGTTCAAGTTTTGGCTGGCCGAACACTGCCGGGAAGCTCACGCCTGTGATTGGGATGAACGCATCTTGTCGGAGGAAGCAATCCGGCAGGATATTGCCTCCGATTTCGGCGAAGAAGCTGCGCGCCATTTACCGGAGCACTACTTGACCAGGCTGCATCGCGCTCAGGCAAACCTGGCGCAGCTGCCTTATGCCTCCGGCATGTTTGACCGAATATTCTGCATTTCGGTTCTGGAGCATCTGGATACAGGCACGATGCTGCGTGCCTTTCGCGAATTCGCCCGGGTTATGAAGCCGGATGGACAATTAATTGCAACCTTTGATGTGCCGGAGATGCGGCCCGATTTACTCGAGACCATCATGGCCGTTACCGGTCTCACCATTGATGGAAAGCTCGTGGTGGAAGAGCCTGATGATGCCATCTGGTCCGACATGTATGGGACGCCAATTCGCTGCTTCCGGGCGATCATTCGGAAAGGGTAGCCATTCGTTAGCAAGGATGAAGCTGTCAAATGCCAGCAATGGGGTTAGCTGTTATGTGGGTGAAAGCCGGGTATGTCAGAGATGGACGAATAGCATCTTACAGCGGGATGCAAAGCCTTCGGTTGCTGATGCGCCGGGAGATGTCAGGCGCAGCAGCATGTGCAGCCCCGGCGAAGATACATTCGCCGGGCGGCCAGAGGCGGCAGGCTGAAGCGCGATATGCCGGGCCCTCCTGGCCCATTCCTGCGCGGCGGACTGCCGCCCGGCGAGCAGCGCGAGCGTGCCTGCCAGCAGTGCCTCTGTGGCACCAGCTGTGGCGGGCATTTCGTCCATGAAGGGCTGCTGCATGGCCGGCGGCAAGCCGAATAGCTCCAGCAGCCCTTCACGGACGCTTGCGGGCGCGCGCAGCAGACCGCAGCGTGCCGCAGGCGGAAGCGCCGCGAGCAGCGCCGGGGCGGCACCTTGCGGCAGGGCCTGCAGCAGGCGCAGCCATGCAGCCCAGGCGCCCACGCGCGCGAGCGCCTGCGCAGCGGCGTGCACGGCCTGCAGCGGCGCAGCTGCTTCGGCGCGTGACGCAGGGGCTGCGCTGCGCGGAGCAGCATTGCACGGCACAGCCGCTGCATTGCCTGGCGCGGAGCCGCGCAGCAGCGCCTCGGCAGCAAGTGCCGCTGCAGGGAGCGCGCATGCTGTGCGGCCCTGCAGCGGCTGGTGGGCGCCTGCGCATGCAAATGCGCGCCCATCGCTGCGCTTGTGGCCGAGCGCCCACAGCGCCAGCGACGCCTCGGGCCCGAGCTGCGCATGCGCTGCCCAAGGCTGCAGCGATGCCCGCGCTGCCGCATCTTCGCCCAGCTGGGCCAGCACCAGCCCGGCGGCGAGCGGCTGCTGCCGCAGCACAGCCGCCAGCGGTGCGGCATGGCGCAGCAGCCATTCCGGCCGGTGCGCATCCACCGCGGCCGGAACAAGCGCCTGCCGTGCAGCAGGCGGCAGCAGTGCACGCGATGCGGCATCCGCAATGGCGTTTGGCCGCCCGGTGGCTGCGGCCAGCAGCAGCAGTCGCTGCCACGCAGCCATGTTTCCGGGCTGCGCTGCCAGTGCAGCAATATAGGCTGCCTCAGCCTCTTCCCAGCGGCCCAAACGCTCATGCGCGATGCCTTCCAGCGTTAGGCTTCGGTACGTTCCGGCACCTGAAACGGAAGTGTACTGTCCGGTTTTTTTCGCTGCGGATCGAGCCTTCTTCAACCAGGCCAGCGCTGCTTCTTCTCTGCCGAGGTCCAATTCCAGCACCGCGCCAAGTTCCAGCACATCCGCGAAGTCAGCATATACGGTAGCCCATGCCTGTACCACAGCCAGCGCCCGTTCCGGCCGCCCTCTTTCCCTTAAGGCATATGCTGTTTTGAGTACCAGATCCGAATGATAACCGCAGGATGGCCCAAGCCGGGCAATTAGCGGTTCAAGCAGCCGCAGTGCCTCATTGTACTTCTCTTGCTGAAACCACTCCGCAGCCAGCGCATACAGCAGCTCCGGCTGCTCATCGGCCCCATCATTCAGAGCGGAACGAATCAGACGCATATTCCGCTCTGTTTTATTTTTGCGTACAATCACCTCTTCCAGATAGCCATAATGCAGGACTTCCAGCTCCGAATACCTCATACCTTCAGGAGCAAAAGCCATGATGGATGATGCGACCTCTTCGTGGATTCTACCCTTGAATGTAATCCGGCGATCGTTCCTGAATAAGCGGCACACCGCATCCGTCACCCGTTCTTCACCAGACCGCCCCAAGAGACTCGTCACCTTGATCCAGTATCCCCAGACATGATCAGGGCTCACGGGTAGTAAGTGCGTAAGCTCTGTCTTCATTTGCTCCGTCTGCCCCCATACTTCATCTGCATCCAATACCAGAATCCAGGGCTGGGTTGCAGCGGTAAGAGACTGATTGCGAGCAGCAGCAAAATCCCCGTTCCATTCTGCACGAATGATCTTGGCACCATAGAGGGCGGCAATTCGAAGCGTATCATCTACTGAACCGGTATCGACAATGATTATCTCATCCACGATTCCCCTGACAGATTCCAAGCAGCTCCTAAGACCATCCTCCTCGTCCTTCACAATCATGCACAGGCTGATTCCAGGCTCCAAGCTCATCCCTCCATACTGACAATGATTCAGATCTCAAAACCATCCGGTCCCGGCAATTCCAGCCGAAGCTGTTGAATCACTGGCCAGCAGCGGTGACGTTCACCATTCGGTTCTCCGGCCAACTCCTGTAAATGATAATCTGCGGCACCTACGAGACTCTTCGCCAGCCAACCCGCTCCTGCAGCGGTATTGAAACCTCCGACAAAAGGTTCCTGCACATATTTCGAATTCCGGTTCAGCGCTTGCCCTTGATGGAGCTCTTCCGACGAGTGGACATCCGCTGCCAAAAATCGTTGGCAGATCTGAACGAGCCCAAGCAGCTCGGCCCATTTACCGGAGTGTACGCATCCCTCCATCAGCAGAGCCAAGGCCTGCCAGCCCTCGTAAGCTGTTGCTTCAGTCTTTGCTTCAGTATCACCAGGCCTTCCATTGGCTTTGGCATTGGCATTCGTGCTGGCAGTGGTATGCAAGACGGCCTTCTCTAGTCCTGCGGACCGTTCTGGCCCCGATTGCACACCGTGACTCAGCCACATCGTTAACGGATCCGATGCTGCTGTCTCCCGCCCTTCCAGCCAGTTCACACGCTCCAGCCAACTGGCTGCTTGGAGCGCGTATTCACCTTTTTTACGCCGAACGGTATCCAGCTTGAGCCTCGCCTTGTTCCATCTCCCCTGTCCGATATGAAGCAGCGCCTCAGCAAATGACAGCCGTTCTCTCATTTCCTTCGAAGGTTGCGAAGCTGCGCCTGGCAGCATCTCCAGCGCTGCATCATAACAACGGGTCTGCTCCAGAATGCCAATGATCTTGTGAGTGGCCTCTTCGGAAGACAGGGCGAAACGATGGGTAATCAGTGCGGGTATAACCGGTTGCTGCCCCGATACCCGCATGATCCGGAATATTCGGTAGAGAGGTGGCAGCAAACTGGATTTGGCACGTACAGCTTCCACGTAAGCATCGACTGCACCCTCAAGGTCTGCCCGCCCTTCCAGCAGCCGCCCGAGGGCGTACCAGGTCTGATAGGTGCCCATTCCTTCTTCCGTATGGTACACAGGAGGCGGCGGTCCCAACTGAATGGCTTCACGCAATGAATGCTCTGCCTGCTCCGTGTGACCCAATGCTTCCTGACACACTCCGCGGTTATGAAGCAGATCCGTATAATCCGGGAATAACACAAGTGCTTCCTCAATGTGGTCCAATGCTTCCTGCCAGCGATTCAAGTGTTGAAGGCATCGTAACTCATACTTGAATAACAAGTGGGCATAACTGGTCACCAGAGGATCGATGCCTGCCTTAGCCACACGAAAGGTCTGAAGGGCACGCTCCGCTTGCCCCACACGCAAATACTCAACGCCCAGATTATAATGATGGAACGATTGCTCGGGCTCTTCTCTCACAGCCTGTTCCAATAATTTCAGATTCCGATTCACCTTGTCCTTGCGCTCCACAACCGCAGTCTGATAACCATAATGATGGATCATCATGTCTGTCACCTGAAAAGCAGCATCCGGATTCTTCCGGCAAATAGCCCCTGCAATCTGTTCATGAATCCGCCCTTCGAACCGATGCTCCGGGGCATTACGGAACAACCGCAATACCGGATTCACTGTAGCTCCCTGCTGACCCGTACCTGTATAGTTATGAATGTTCAAAAACAATCCGTCGCATGTGCTGGCTGCCGTCCAGCTCCGAAGCTGCTCCCGCGCTGCTGAATCCAGCCCCTCGTCCGCATCCAGGAACAGAATCCATTCCCCTGTCGCCTGCTCCAGACCTGCATTACGTGCAGCCGCAAAATCATCACACCACACATATGGCACTATCCTAGCCCCGTATTGCCGCGCAATATCGTTGCTCCGATCCGAAGAGCCGGTGTCCACGACGATAATTTCATCTACAGCTCCCTGGACACTCTCCAGACATTGCGCGAGCCACTCCTCCTCATCCTTAACGATCATGCATAGCGAAATGCGGTTGCTCGGCAAGCTGGTTCCTCCTCTCTCTGGCATGCCAATCTGTACGCCAAGGAATGCCTTGGGCTGTCCTTAACCTTTGAAGAAGGGCATCCTGCTCCGCTATAAGGCCCGGGTTAGAAGGAGAGCGAATCAGCTCCATTTGAATAACGCCCAGAGCCAAATACAAATAACTTATGGCAGCTCCGGCTCGTGCCTGATGCGATCCTGCATCTTGCTCCAGTGCCTGCTGAAATAGAGACACAGCCTGATCGTAATGCCCTTTGGCAAACAACGCTTCCCCGAGGTAAAAGGTACCCTCAGCATCCAGCTTCCCTTCCGTCATGCAGCCGATTAGGAGATCAGCGGCCGCCCGGGTATATCCTTCGCGATAAAGAATGCCTGCAAGCCATCTGCTGAACTCTATACATCGGTCCTTCTCCGTGCATCCATCCACCCACTTCTCAAACCACTGCTGGGCCACTCTCAATTGTCCTGTTTGGACAGATCGCTGTACGATGTCCCGGACCAAGTTAAGCGCAGGCGATTGCAGTACTTCAGGCAACCTTTCCCCACTCTGTCTCATGGGGCTCCACGCCTGCACCTGTTGTCCTCTGAACCACCCGTCCACCGTCCCCCAGACTTCGCGATCTTCCTGCTCAGATGACTCCAGAAAAGCAGGAGAAAGGCCTGATCCACTGGCCCAACAAGCAACTGCCCAATCCAGTCGCTGCTCGGGCAGGAGAGGTTCGACACTCACATCACGTTCACCCCACAGCTGTTCTGCAAGTTGTACGGCTTCCAGGCACCGGCCCGCACATAACATCCAGTGCAGCTGAACTGCAGGGTCAATCTGAACCTTCCGGGCCAGATCCTGGAGCAGGGACAAAGCCTGCCCATAAGCTCCGCAGGATGCAAGCGCGTGAATAATCTTCCTGATCTCATCTGCACCTTCTCCTGTATGGTCCTGCTCCCGCAAATTCAACCGTTTCTTCCAGCGAAGCAGTAATGCCTCAGCAATGACCTCATCGGATTCTCCAGATTGCTGCAATACATCTGCGAGCCCCTGCAGTGCAGGGGGATATGCAGACATGTAGTCCAAGGCCAGACCATACAGATGGGCCGATTCCTGCAGGAACCCTCTCTTCTGTGCCAGACGTGCCATGGCGGTATAGGGTCTGTATGTGTCTGTACCTTGTTCATGTACATATTCGGACTGACTGCGAACATCTTCGGATGTATCCACTGCTCTTGCATAGAATTGATAGGCTCGTTCTTCGAGACCTTGTTGTTCAAGAAAGTCACCGTATAGAAAGTGAAGGTCAGCGTAGTCCGGGTAATGCTGCGTTTCCACTGCCAGAAGCGCGCGGCCTTCATCATAACGTTCCAGGGCTCCAAGAACTTTCACATAATCGCGCACAAGTGTAGACCGGTACGGTGCACCAAGCTCCGTTAGGCGCAGTGAATGGGCAAACGAATCCGCTGCCTTCCCCATCTCTCCCAGCTGGCAATACGTCACTCCCAAGTTGTAGAGATGAAAAGGCTGATCCGGGTGCTCCTTTAATTCCTGCTGCAAAAGTTTAAAATTCCGCAAAGGTTTGCGCCCCTGAGCGATTTGGGAAGCAAGATACCCATCATGCCCAAGCCGCAGCGGAGCCACGGGGTCGGATTCCTGCCTGGTGTTCTCCGTATCATCACACACCAGCTGCTCATGAATTCGACCTTCATAGCGGTATCCGTAACCCGATCGAAACAGGCGTACTGGCTGAAAGATAACTTGATCTTCCGTCTTTTCATCGATCCGATTCTCTATTGTCACTTTTAACTTCGATACGCTCTTATGGACTGTGGGCAGATAATTCATTAACTCTTCCAAACCATCTATGGCATATTCATCCGCGTCTACACACAGAATCCACTCGGTACCTGCCAGCGGCAGGCTAATATTGCGTGCCCGTGCAAAGTGATCTTCCCACTGGGCATGAAGTACGGTTGCCCCGAATTGTCTCGCGATCGCTGGCGTGCGGTCACCCGAGCCTGTATCTGTAATAAACCATTCCATACCGGGTTGATAGAAACTATTCAGACAGCGGGGCAAATGTTGTTCCTCATTTTGAACAATCATGTGAATTCCAAGCAGCCTGTTCTGCATATGCTGTCACCTCCAACGCAAAAAAGTACATGAAGTCCATTAAATGGGACTCCATGTACCTATATGATTGAGAACCTGGTTATGTGCCTTGTCCATTGAAGAACACATCGATTGTACTTGGTGCACCGATGAGACTGGAACGATAGGAAAGGCGTGTATATTTGAGAAAACGCTGGGGAACCAGTACATCCACGGAGCCTGCCAGAATTCCCGTTACTGTCGTCACATCCGTGTACCAGTTCGAGCCGTTGGCGCTGATTTCTACCTGGGCATCCACACGATTGATCCCTGGCCCCCTGTTGTATACAAAGAAGGAATATGTGCCAAATACACTGGTTGTCACCGCTGGTAGAGGCGTAAACGTATTGGCAGTGGGAGTATTGATCAGCTGCGATTCCTGGAAGCTCTTTTGGGAAATCGACGTTACGCTGCTAAGTGTTCCGGCTGTGATGGTCGCGCCGAGTACACTGGTGATCGTTCCGTTCAGTAGATTCGACAACGTTCCCGCGGTAATTGTGGCACCAAGCACGTTCGTGATTGTACCGTTAAGCAGGTTCGTTAATGTTCCGGCCGTGACCGTTGCACCAAGTACACTGGTGATGGTTCCGTTCAGCAAGTTTGTCAGCGTGCCCGCCGTGATGGTCGCGCCGAGCACACTTGTGAGGGTACCATTCAGCAGATTCGTCAACGTTCCGGCTGTAAGCGTCGCTCCCAGAATGCCTGTGATTGTACCTGCAGTAATCGTCGCACCCAGTACACTGGTAATTGTTCCTGCTGTAATTGTGGCACCAAGCACATTCGTGATTGTACCGTTAAGCAGGTTCGTCAAGGTGCCTGCGGTTACCGTGGCTCCGAGTACGCTGGTGATTGTTCCTGCTGTGATTGTGGCGCCGAGTACACTCGTAATCGTACCATTCAGCAAGTTCGTCAAAGTCCCCGCTGTGACCGTGGCCCCAAGCACGCTTGTAATGGTTCCGGCTGTGATGGTTGCTCCAAGTAAACTTGTAATCGTACCATTTAACAAGTTCGTCAGTGTGCCTGCCGTGATGGTCGCTCCGAGCACACTCGTGAGGGTACCATTCAGCAGGTTCGTCAACGTTCCCGCTGTCACCGTAGCTCCAAGCACGCTCGTAATGGTTCCGGCTGTAATGGTTGCTCCGAGCACACTGGTGATCGTACCATTCAGCAAGTTCGTCAAGGTCCCCGCTGTCACCGTAGCTCCAAGCACACTTGTAATCGTACCTGCTGTAATGGTGGCCCCGAGTACACTCGTAAGGGTACCATTCAGAAGGTTGGTGATTGTGCCTGCATTAATGGTGACCGTCGTCAAACCCGAGATGTTACTGATCGTTCCGTCCAAAATGATCCCGACAACATTACCACTCGTATCCGTTCTGACGGGCTGGGCCGTACCGGTAGCATCCTGACCAAAGATCAGGGTCCGCAGATTGTCCGGATTCGTGTTAAACGTTGTGAAGTTAGGCATGAGCCCCGTCCTCCTCCCTGGAAATCAGTCATGTTATTTCACCTTAGGGCATGCGCTGTGCCTGAAAGTAAACATCCAGCCTGGTGGGTTGATCCGGTTCCACCGATTGAATCGCAAGCCGCGTATATCGAAGGAACCGCTGCGGAACCAAAGCTTTGGTTTGGCCCTCCGCAATCACCTCCTGGCTGTCCACCGCATAATCCACTGCATTGGGACTAATCTGGATCTGTACCAGAGCCGGATTCTTGCCCCGGTTCACAATGCCATATGTGTACAAGCTGAGCGATGATGTATCCTGAGCAGGAAGAGCACTGGTGGAACTGCTGGTTTCGGCCCCGACATAGGTATGCTCTGTAAAACAGTGAGTAGCACCAGGGAGTATCGTGCGTGAGGGACGACCCTGCTTGACCCGGGGACGATTAATCCGGGAACAAGGAGGTTTCAGCAGTTTAGCGCGGCAGGATCGGCGGGGTCGGCGGCGGCTCACATATTTAGTTGGTCTCAATCTCTTCTTGCTTCGCTTCGCTGTTCGGCTCATCTCGATTCCCCTTAAAAAATGTGCTTCCGCATCGTATGCCCGGACTTAAAATACGGGCACGGCATCTGCCGCGATTTTCAATTTTGCCGTTCTTGCCCCAAACGCTTCCTCGATGTTGTACATACACTGTAAGTACAAGGACGAGAGTATCATTTGCATACCAAAGTCAGTTCAGTTCTATCAAATCGGAGGTGGGTAAGATAACGAACTATAACGTGTTCAACCAATCTAACGGTCCCCTGTTTACCCAGCTTACCAATACATTTTCCGCCCCCGGAATTGAGGCTTCGGCAGAGAGCGGTGCAGCCTCGGCCGGCAGCTTCTTCGCTTTAACCACCAATAATGCCGCGATTCCTTCCAACCAAAACCTACTTCTGCAAATTCTCAATGCTGCTGGCAGCGGCAGAACCTTGCGAATATCGAGCATATCAGGTGGAACAACCGCTGCGGCTACGCTTGTCGTATATTCCGGGGGTACTGTTACGGTGGGAAGTACACCCGTCCCAGTGAATACATTGCTTGGCAGTACGAATACCAGTGTAGTCACGACGAGGCAAAATACAGGGACGCTGGGCGGTGCGTTTACAAGCCTGCTAAGTCTTCCGCTAACCGCCGGCATGTTTCGGATGAACTTCAACGGTTCCATTATCGTGACACCGGGACAGACGTTATCCGTTAGCGTGGGTGTTGGGAATCAGACGGCAGCCATTAATTTGTTCTGGTGGGAATTCTGACAGATAACCATGAAGGAAAGGGTGGTGAATACCTTGCCGAATAATAATGTGTTCAACCGGCTAACTCAGCCTGTGTATACATCCAACACCAATACCTATACATCTCCAGGCATTGTTGCCCCACCGGAAAATAATGCAGGAATCTCTGGGAGCTTGTTCAATTCTGGCACAACCAACTCCACCACCCTTGGATTATTGGGCGGAAGCGTAATTGCGACGGTCCAGTTAAGCAACCCTTCGGGAAGTGGGAGAACGCTGTACTTATCAAAGCTCTCCGGTGGAATTACGGTTGCACTCAACCTCCTGTCCTCCTTCAGCGGCTCCATGGTCCTGAGTGCCAATGGAACACTGACCTCGCCAAGTACGCTGCCATCCGTGAACAGCAATCTGTCCAGTACCAACACCAGTGTTGCAATTGTACGATTTTCCACCGCTGCACCTACCGGAGCAACCACGCTAATGACGATGCCTTTGCAAGCAGGGCCCTTTTCTTCCAGCGTATTTGGGAGCTATGTTGTCCCGCCAGGTCAGGCCATTAATCTGACGGTCAGTGGTTCTCTTTCCGTTGCAGGGTTGCTGGCATCCACAGCCTACTTTGCTTGGTGGGAGGTCTAATGAATACCTCTACCTTTCCAAACGGTCAAAGCCGCCTCCGGCGAACCGGAAGCGGCTTTAGCGTATTTCTTTTCACACCAGATATAGATGTTATACGTGTTCCTTCAGGACATTGCCATGTGATTCCCGGATTCCCCACAATACACGCTGCAATACGATGCCTGCCACTCCAATAGCGAGCGTAGCAATGCCGATGAATTGAAAGGTAAGGTCGGGCCCCATAATATGAATCAGCGCACCACCTGCCAGCGGAGCAACGACAAGCACAACACTGGACATCGAATTTTGGATGCCGAAGACACGTCCTACATAAGCAGGAGGGGTTTCCTTTTGCAGCAAATAATTCAAAGTGACCATAGAGAGGCCGTTTCCGAGACCAATGCACAGCCCCCAAACGATAATCCATACATCCGGGGTAAGGGGAACTACCCAGCCTAGTGCAGCAATACCTGCGCCAATAAGGACAAAACCTCCACCGAGCCCCCATCCATAACTGACTCGCGGCAGCCGATTCAGCAGCAGAATCATAATAACAGCACCTGCACCTGCCGATGAGCCCAGCCACCCGATCAAAGTTTCATTCCCAGGCTTGATGCTTCGGAAAAGGGTCACGAACTGATAATCAATCATCAGAATGGCCATTAGGCCCAAACAGCCAAACAACAGCGTGCATAGAATGGCCCGGCTGTTTCGTATAAAGCTCCAGCCTTTCGTCCATTGCGTCAGCACCGATTCCGTCTCTGCTTGGTCCTGCTGATCTTGTGTCTCATTACCTATAGAGTGTTCCGGCTTCTCCGTTAACCGTCGCAATGGCCATAATACCAACCCGGATATTAGACGGGTGCAGGCATTGATCACAATACAAATCTGAGGTGAAAATACCGCCAGGATGACGGCACCCAGAAGCGGTCCGGCCACCTTGGAGCACTGTCCGACAAAGCCGTTCAGAGACGATGCCTGAAACAGATGCTCCTCGGCCACCACTTGACGCGTCAGCGCCTGCTGGGCCGGAATGTGGAATACGCCCATCATGGCTCGCAGGGCCAGAAGCGGAAGCAGCCATGCCGCGCTTGGCGCGAACAAAATGGCAACTGTAAGCACAACGGTGATTACATCACAGAGCAGCATGATCTTTACTTTGTGCAGACGATCTGCAAGTGTACCCGCGACCGAACCCAGCAGGATACCCGGGACAGCCATACAGACGGGAATCAGTGCGATGATCAGTGGATCGGCACCCCATCGATAGGCCACCAATATCTGAATGGCAAGGGCATCGAACCAATCCCCGAAGGTAGCGAGCGCATACGCAATAAACATGCGCATGAAGCGGAAGTTGGTCCACAAACTTGCGGGTGGCATTTGGGACGAAGGTGATGAGCGATGAGATTCATTTGAAACAGTATTCATTATGGGGGGTTTCCTCCTACTCCTCTGATTACAGCCTTGTTGTCAGGCTTACATGTCCCTTGGCTGTAATCATACGAGAGTTATATCAGAGGAAGATCAGACGCTGGAGAAAATGGGGATAAATACGCACGGACTTCATTCGTAATACGCTGCCCATACATAGGGACACCGTATTCTTTGGCAATTTCAGCATAGACTTGACGGTATTTATGAACCAGACGTCCCTCAATGCGGTGGTGTGCCATGAATAATAAGATCTGATTCGCTGAATTAATGTATAGTGGTGCGTTCAATGTCATTTTGAGAACATCCAGCCCGTCATCCATTCTAGGCTCTGCTTCTCGAGCTCTCCCCTGCCTCAGCAGCCACAGCCCCTCCATGACCTGAAATCGTCCAATCTCACGCAAATATGGCGCGTCCTTCAGACTTGAACGTAACATGCTCATCTGTTCTTCTACTCTTTCACCACTGCCGCCCCACAACTCTACGTACAACTCCGACAGGGATACGGGCAGCTTGAAATTGATCAGATGATCTGTCTCAATGACGTGATACGTCTCTACTAATTGTGCTTTGGCACGCCGATATTGGCCAACCTCTGCATAGATCTCGACAATATTCAAGATACGGAGCTCCCGAAGCTGATCCGCAGACAGCGCGGGTGAATTCAATGCCTGCTCATACAGATGCAAACTCTCCGCTGGTTCGATTAGCGCGTGTACAAAAATCAGCAGCCAGTATAAACGCTCCTCAAAAGGGAATTCCTCGGTGGTCATTAGCCATTCCAGATCCCCCTGGATAAAATGGATATACAGCTGATAGAACGAATCAATCTGGATACCCAGAGCATCCTGCTGATCAAACAAGGTTAACATCGATTTCCCCTGTCCAAACAAATGATATTTGCGGAACAATCCATGAATCACTTCCCGTATCTCCAGATCGTGTGCGGAGGGGTTGGCGGGCAGCACTGCCATATTCGTCCGTATGGTTAGTCTGTAACCGTAGCCCCGCACCGTATCCAGCGAAACTTCTTCCCAATGCTTCAGTTTCTTGCGCAGCCGGTACACATGGTCATCCACAGTGCGTTCAACCGGATACTCCAGCGGCCATACGCTATCCAGCAGCTGGCTGCGGGTAAATGCCTTTTCCTTGTTTTCATATAGAAAATGAAAAAGCGCGAATTCCTTCGCGAGCAGCTGGATGGAATCCGTGCGCCGGGTTACGGTATATGTACCTTCATCAAATTGCAATGACATGCCTGGTCCCCCTGTATATGCTTGCTTATCTCTTGTTTGGGTTCATTCATAATGTGATTAAACTAAACCTGGTATTCGTTCATGTAGAAAACAACATACCACAAAAAACCTTTTGCGGGTACGCAAAAGGTTTTCTGTATAATACGCCCAGCGTATGGACTGGCTTAGCCAAGTACCACGCGGTCGTCTGCCATTTTTTTGCCGCTGATGCGCTCGAATTCGCCCAGCAGCTCAGGTACGGTCAATGTGCGCTTGCGCTCTTCACTGACGTCCAGAATGATTCTGCCCTTATCCATCATGATCAGACGGTTACCCAGACGAATCGCTTGCTCCATATTGTGAGTTACCATCAGGGTCGTTAATTTCATCTCACGGACCAGCGTTTCGGTCAGCTCGGTAATCAATTCGGCACGTGAAGGGTCAAGTGCCGCCGTATGTTCATCAAGCAGCAGAATCTGCGGCTGGGTAAAGGTTGCCATCAGAAGGCTGAGTGCCTGGCGCTCCCCGCCCGAGAGAAGACCCACTTTGGCATTGGGACGCTTATCGAGTCCAATCCCCAGCTTCTGCAGCTGGGCGTTGAAGATCTCCCGTCTTGCCCGGGTAACCCCGAAGCCAAGGCCGCGTCCTTTACCGCGTTTGTACGCCATTGCCATGTTTTCTTCAATGGACATATGGGGTGCCGTTCCTGCCATCGGATCCTGGAACACCCGGCCGATCCAGCTGCTGCGCTTATGCTCAGGCAGGTTTTTGATGGACCGGTCATTGATCAGCACATCACCCATATCCGGCTTCATTACACCAGATATGATATTCATCAACGTAGATTTCCCCGCACCATTACTGCCGATGACCGTTACAAAATCCCCCGGATTCATCGTCAAATTCACGCCAACCAGTGCTGTCTTCTCGTCTGTCGTTCCCGGATTGAACAGCTTCGTCACATGTGAAATCTCCAGCATGATCACATGCCTCCCTTCGCTTGTTGACCCGTGGATCGCATGAGCTCTTCCGTTCGTTTGCGAGCAAGGCTCTTCTGCTTCATGGAGCGCTGCATGGTTGGGAAGACAAGAGCAATAATGACGATTACCGCGGTAATCAGCTTCAGATCAGAGGTATCGAACCATTCGACCTGAAGAGCAAGCGCAACGACAATCCGGTAAATAATCGAACCGACCACAGCAGCGAGCGTTGCCCAGAATACCGTTCTTGCACCCAGAATGGCTTCCCCGATAATAACGGAGGCCAATCCGATCACGATCATACCAATCCCCATCGTAATGTCTGCGAAGCCTGATTGCTGGGCAATAAATGCCCCAGACAAGGCAACCAGTCCGTTGGACAAACTGACGCCGACGATAGTCGTTACATCGGTATTTGCACCGAAGCTGCGGATCATGCGTTTATTGTCGCCTGTGGCGCGCAATGCCAGTCCAATATCGGTTTTCATAAACAGGTCCAGCATGATTTTAAATACCAGTACAACAATGATGATCAGCACCATGACATGCTCGCCCGAGAATGGATTATCCATTCCCATAATGGATTTGTTCGGCGCACCAAGAATGCGCATATTAATGGAATAGAGGGCGATCATCATGAGAATCCCGGATAACAATCCATTGATTTTGCCTTTGGTATGCAGCAGACCGGTACAGGCTCCAGCTATCATTCCTCCAGCCATTGCCGCCAAACAGGCGAGCCAAGGAGAAAAGTCATTGGAGATCATAACCGCCGCGATTGCGCCTCCTGTTGTAAAACTTCCGTCTACGGTAAGATCGGGAAAATCGAGAATCCGGAACGTAATATATACACCAAGGGCCATGAGGGCATATAACAGACCGAGCTCGATTGCCCCTTCGATTGAATTCCAACTTATACTCACGCTACTTCCTCCCTGTCTATCGAAAAGAATGAGGCGAACCCACTGCACGTCCGCCTCGCTTCCGTACTGCCGGTTGTCATCCGGTCAGATTATTGAATAATGTTGTTATCCTGATCTTGTACTTCAGCCTTCATCTCGTCGGTAACGGTGATGCCTTGAGCTTCAGCTGCTTTAAGATTCAGGATCAGATCGAGCTTGTCCGGAACCGTTACTTTCATATCGCCAGGCTTCGTGCCATTCTTCAGGATATCCGCAGCCATTTCGCCCACTTGATATCCATGGTCATAGTATTTGAAACCTACGGTAGCAAAAGCACCTTTTTCAACCGTGTCCCGGTCACTGGAGAAGAACGGAATTTTGTTGCTGTTTGCTGTCTGGATGATCGTATCCACTGCACTGACAACCGAGTTGTCGAGTGTGATATAGAAGGCATCCACTTTGCCTACCAGAGAGTCTGTTGCCTGTTTAACTTCAGATGTATTCGTAACTGGAGCTTTGACCAGCTTGATTCCGTGTGTTGCCAGTGCTTTTTCGGCATTGTCTGCCATGACAACGGCATTCGGCTCGCCCTCGTTAATGACCAAACCTACCGTTTTTACGTCCGTCATGTATTTCGCGATAAAATCAGCCAACTGCACAATTGCTTCCGGATTCGTATCCGATGCACCAGTGACATTGCCGCCTGGCTTGTCCAAGTCACTAACCAGTTTGGCACCTAGCGGGTCCGTTACTGCTGCGAAGAGCAATGGCTTTTCTTTGACCTGCTGAGCCAGTGCCAGTGCAGATGGGGTAGCAATCCCGAGCACCAGGTCATTCTTCGAATCCCCTGCGATTTTTTGGGCAATGGACAAGTTGTTGGTTGAATCCCCTTGTGCATTGTTGTAGTCAATGGTCAGGTTTTTGTTTTCTTCGATTCCCGCTTCCTTGAGTGCCGCAATGAATCCTTCACGTGTTGCATCCAGGGATGGATGTTCCACAATTTGCGAGATGGCAATGCGGTAGGATTTTTCTGCAGTACCTTCGCTTGCTGTAGTACCGGATCCTTCGGATTCCGTACCCGTACCCGTGCTGCTGTTATTTCCGCAACCTGCGGCTACAATCATTGAGGCAACCATCATCAGTGACATCCAGAATTTCTTTTTCATGTGAGAACCCCTCTCCATCTTCTAAATGTGTTGCCCATCTCTCATCCTAGTGACACGATAGGGCGGGACAAAGCGAACGCTTCAACGCATTGTTGCTTTTATCGACAAAAGCAGACAAACATAGACATTCCTCATGCGACTGAAGTCCATGACTCGTATTGGTCATTTTGTGTTTCTCTAATATTAAGGTGCGACTTCTTTCCCGTCAATGGTTGTACCGCTTCCAATTTGGTTTATTCCTTAAGCGTGATAGAAAACATTACACAAAATAAAAAAGAGACTGTTTCGAATGATCGAAACAATCTCTATTTATAAACTAATTTCCCGCAGCTTCGCGAATCTGGTATGTGCATTTTTTGCCGCCCTCAGCGTAACATTCCGTGCGCTCAACATCTGCCTGCAGCAAGGAACGGAAAAGATCCAATTCACAGCGGCAAGCCTGACGATATACGCTCGCCACCTGTACAATCGGGCAGTTCAGCTCTGTCAGCACATAAGAACCGTCTTCTTCTCTCGACGCGTCAGCCATGTAGCCATTAGCATTCTGTATGCGTGCCAACTCCTCCACACGCCCGGCCAGATCCTGGCCCTCCATCTGGGGCAATTTGCTCCGGAGCAGCTTGTCGCGCCGACTCTCGAAGAGCGTGTCTACAATGCCTTCACCGGCAGACTCCGTCAGTTCTTCCAGCAGTTCAAGCGTAAGCGATGGATAGGATTTTGGAAAAAAACCATCTCCGCGTGCGGTCAAGTGGTACACCGACGATGGGCGTCCGGCTGTGGCCCGAGCCTCCCGAACTTCAATTAGTCCATCCTGCTCCAGTGCCGTCAGATGACGACGAATCGCCATGCCGGTCAGTCCCAGTTCGGCTGTCATTTCTCTTGCGGTCATCGTGCCCTGCCGCTTCAGCATGAACAAAATCCGTTCACGCGTCGTCATTTCGTCTTCACGCTTCACGTGCAGCACCTGCTCTCCTGCTTATGCGTGTACTGGTGCTGCCTCCCGGCAAGCATCCGAGCAAAAGCGGTTATGCGTCTCTTCGCAATCCTCACAGCACACATGCTGCAGGTTGCAGGTTGGACAATTAATATATCGGTCATGTGTCGTTCCACAGTGATAACAGCTGGCAATAACGATATCCTCTTCTGTCTGGTTAATCGGCACGGAGATACGTTCGTCAAATACGTAGCACTTACCATCAAACAGTCGACCTTGTACCTCAGGGTCCTTACCGTAGGTTACGATGCCACCTTCCAGTTGAGCCACGTCCTGGAATCCCTCTTTGATCATGAAACCGGTCAGCTTCTCGCAGCGAATGCCGCCAGTACAGTAGGTAATGATCTTTTTGTCCTTCATGTCGCCCAGGTTCTCCCGGATCCACTCCGGAAACTCGCGGAACGACTCAACGTCCGGACGAATGGCTCCGCGGAAATGACCAATTTCGTATTCGTAGTCATTGCGGCCATCGATGACGATGACGTCATCACGTTGCAAATGCTCGTGGAATTCCTTCGGCGAGAGGCGTTTGCCGCTAGTCACGTTCGGGTCCAGATCCTCGTCTACGCGGAAGGTTACCAGCTCCGCTTTGTGACGAACGAATATTTTTTTGAACGCATGCTCTTCCACGTCATCAATCTTGAATACCATATCGCTGAACAGCGGATTGGCATGCATATCCTTCATGTATTGCTCCGTCTGCTCCGGCGTGCCGGATACCGTACCATTAATACCTTCCGATGCAATTAGAATACGGCCTTTTACACCCAGGTCCTTGCAGTATTGCAGATGTTCTTGAGTAAATGTCTCGGGGTCTTCAATCTTCACGAACTTATAATATAAAAGCACGCGGTACGCGCTGTTACACATGTGTATCACCTGTTCCTATTCCATGTTGATATTGGCCGGATCATCCGACAAGCCTACAACGTTGCAACCTTGCTCATTAAAAAAGAAAATAAACAGCCGCCCGAAACATCGTCTCGAACTGCTGCCCAACATACGACTTTTATTCCTGCACTCTAGTTTATCGGAATCGGAAGGGCTTAGTCAATATAAATGTATAGAAAGGGATGAAAGTTTTGGAACATTCCAACCATAATTGAGGTGTCTCTGGAAGATATCAAAATTTATTTTAAATTTGAATTAAAATCATATTCATTTTTGCCTTCGTATCCAGTACACTATGCTCATCATTATATGGCTTACCACTGTAAATCACGAAAGTGCAGTGGATGGGGATAAGCATAACGTGAACTTATTTATGAGGAAAATGGGGATGAGATTGTGAGTTTAACTTTATTGAAAAAAGTAAGTATCATCTGGTTGGTTTTCCTGATTGGACTGAGTGGTCTGTGGAGCAACTCCGGTATTCTTGAACGGGCACAGGCAGCGGGAGCAGAGCCTTACCTTGGGGAGATCCGATTATTTCCCTACAGTGCAATACCTCGGGGCTGGATGCCAGCTAGAGGGCAATCGATGTCGATCACCCAAAATACGGCTCTTTACTCTCTCCTCGGAAATAATTTTGGGGGGGATGGAAAAACAACCTTCTCATTGCCCAATCTATCCGGGGCTGCACCTGATGGCATGGGCTATTACTTAGCGTTAAACGGAATTTTCCCTTCGCGTGATGAAAGTATTTATGGTGCGGGACCATCTGTTCTTGGAGAAGTTCGTCTGTTTCCGTATCGGTTCACCCCTCCAGGTTGGTTAGCCTTGAATGGCCAAGAAGTATCCACATCCACTTACAGCGATTTATATCAGATGATCGGCACGACTTATGGCGGAGATGGGAGTACCACATTTAAACTTCCTAACATGCCCAAAATGAACGATATCATTTACTATGGGATTTCTACGGATCCAACCCAGCGTGCTGAGAATGGAACAGGTGACGAATATATAGGTGAGATCATACCTATGCTGGTTAGTCTCCCGACAAACCATTGGATACCGGCAAACGGACTAACACTGCCCATCAACCAAAATCAGCCCTTATTTAGTCTACTCGGCACCAGGTTCGGGGGTGATGGTCAAGTTAATTTTAACGTACCTAATCTCAACAGCAGCCAGTCTGCTTTCGTTTATTATGTTGCCAACACAGGCGTTTTCCCGACTTTAGACGGCGGGGAACTCCCGGAAGCCATTGAAGACAACTATGTTACTAACCAAAGCACCGTTTTGGTTGTTTCTGCCCCAGGCGTACTTTCCAACGATAGAGCCGCTTCTGCCGCTATATTGAAAAGTGGGCCGATGTACGGAACACTCGTTATGAATCCCAACGGCTCGTTTATGTATACTCCGGTGACTGATTATGTAGGAACTGACAGTTTCACTTACAGTGCTTATAACGAATGGGGTGAAAGTATACCTGTGGCAGTTACCCTGACGATTGAGCAAACTACAGCCCCCATCGTTAGCGGCGTAACCGACGGCAAAATGTACAATCAAGCGGTCACACCTAGATTTAATAATGGAACCGCACTGCTAAATGGCGCTCCATTTACAAACGGCACTACAGTCACGGTAGATGGAGATTATACCCTGGCCGTTACCAATAGCATTGGTACAACAACGATTCACTTTACGGTGGATACTCATCCTCCTATTGTTACAGGCGTTACCCAAAACGGAGTCTATACCACTGGTCCAGTCATCACTTTTAATGAAGGTACAGCGACGTTGAATGGTTTCCCATTTAACAATGGAGATACCGTTCAGGCCGAAGGAGATCATGTACTGATTGTCACGGATCGTGCAGGCAACACAACAACTATTCAATTCAGCTTTCATACGCCGCGGACCATTCATTTTGACAGTAATGGCGGTTCCGAGGTCCCTGAACAGAACGTGAATTACGGAGACAAAACGAACGAACCTGCTGATCCAACCAAAGCTGGACACAGTTTTGTTGGATGGTTCACCGATTCTGGTTTAAGTCAGGCTTTTGACTTTGACAATACACCTGTAACTACCGATCTTACCTTGTATGCAAAATGGACGATCAACTCCTACACCGTCAACTTCGACTCTAACGGCGGTACGGCGGTCGATGATCAGTCCGTTCCATATAGCGAGTTGGCGACGGCTCCTACTGATCCAACCAAAGCTGGACACACTTTCGCTGGGTGGTTCACCGATTCAGGTCTAAGTCAGGCTTTTGATTTTGACAATACACCTGTAACTGGCGATCTTACTCTGTATGCAAAATGGTCGATTAACTCCTACACCATCAACTTCAACTCTAATGGCGGTACGGCGGTCGATAACCAGTCCGTTCCATATAGTGAGTTGGCAGCGGCTCCTGATGCTCCAGCCAAAGATGGGCATACTTTCGCTGGGTGGTTCACGGATTCAGGTTTGAGTCAGGCTTTTGATTTCAACAACACAGTCGTAACCAAAGATATCACCCTGTATGCGAAATGGTCGATCAACTCCTACACCGTTAACTTCGACTCTAACGGCGGTACGGCGGTCGACGATCAATCGATTCAATATAATGAATTGGTAGCGGCTCCTGATGACCCAACCAAAGATGGGCACACTTTTGCTGGATGGTTCACCGATTCAAGTTTGAGTCAGGCTTTTGACTTTGACAACACACCTGTAACCGGCGATATCACCCTGTATGCGAAATGGACTGCTGACAAGTACACCATCTCCTTCGATACTCTTGGTGGATCTACCGTAGATGATGTATTGATTGAGCACGGGAATAAGCTTACAGCTCCGGCTTCACCAAGCCGTTCAGGCTACACGTTTAGTGGATGGTACGTCGATCCTGAGTTGAAGACACCGTTTGACTTTGATCAAACGGAGATGATCGCCGATCTTACCTTATATGCGAAATGGAACGTAATTCCTTCTCCACCATCAGGCGGCAATGGTAATAACGGCGGTGGTTCCGGTAGCCAGAACAGTAACGGATCGAGCAGTAACTCCTCGTCACCCAACTCGGCGAACTCATCAACAAATGGCCGTTTAACACTGGCAGCGGGGCAGGCAGGGCAAGTAAGTTTGGGAAATGGCATCACATTAACTATTCCTGCCGGGGCGATGAATCAGGAGCTGAAGATCACCATCGATCAGGTTAAAGATTCATCCGATCTGCTGACCAATCAAGCCCAGCTGCTCAGCCCGGTATATGAACTACTCAAAAATGTGACTAAGAATTTCGACAAACCCGTAACCTTGAAGATGGCCTTCGACGGATCAAGCTTGCGAAGCAATCAGCGAGCTGAACTATTTTATTTTGATGAACAAGAAAAGATATGGTTTTCTGCTGGAGAATCCTCTATGGATGGCGATCTGATCCAAGTCGACGTAAATCATTTCACCAAATTTGCTGTATTCGCGGTTGATCAGCCTAACGCTCCAGTAGAAGTCGCATTACACGATATAAAAGGTCACTGGGCGGAAGAGCTCATTCAGCAAGCTGTCCGTGATGGCATCGTGAAGGGATATGTGGATGGATCGTTTAAACCAAACGCATCCGTTACACGTGCCGAGTTCACAGTAATGCTGATGAATGCACTGCAAGCCGATTATGCAGAAGCACCTTTATCATTTACGGACCGCTCAAACATAGGCGCCTGGGCAGAGTCTGCCGTAGCGCGTGCCGTACAGGCAGGATTCATTCAAGGGGACTCGGGCGGTGCCTTCCGTCCAAATGATGCCGTAACCCGTGCAGAAATGGCCGTCATGGTGGCGAATGCCCTGCAATTGAAGACAGAATCCGGAACCAGCTCAACCTTTGCAGATAACGAACAGATTCCTGTATGGGCGAGAGCAGCGGTTGCTGGAATGCAACAGTCCGGGCTGTTGAATGGTAAGGGATTGAACACCTTTGCGCCAAGAGACAACACGACGCGTGCCGAAGCAGTGAAGCTGCTCATGAGTATGCCAAATTAAAGTTCCATAAATAAAGCCTGTGTTCTGGCAACACCCTCTCTAAACTGTATAAAACAGTTGGAGAGGATACACCTCAGAACACAGGCTCTTTTGCTATAATTACTCCGAGATTGTAATAACAGAAGTGACAAAATGATACGATTCATTCTGCAGCACCGCTTGGGACAGCAGAATCTTGTTGCCTTCCGGGCTCCAAGCGAGTGGATCGGAGATATCGTCCATATCAGCCGAGATCTGGAATTGTTCTGCTGATTCCGTATTGGAGACGAACAAACCCTTCTCATCATCGCTCTCCGAGTTAATCGTGTACGCGATCTTGGAGTCATCCCCGGACCAACTGGTCCCGAAGATCTGTGTGCCTCTGGCGAGCGTCGCTTTCTCGTTGCCTTCCAGATCGGTAAGCACCAGCGCCCGTTTCGTATCCGCTGTTTTTTTCACAATGGCCAGCCTGGTTCCATCATTGGACGGAATAACCCACTCCACGCTCTTCAGGACCTGCTTCACGTCACCTGTGGTTGTATCATAAGCATTCAATTGTCCGTCTTCACCGGTAATATAGTAGATCATACTGCCTGAGACCCTGACGCTGCGCACGTTGAAATTGCCCGTCTCGACCAAAACCTTGGTTGTACCATCAATACTGGCTGAGACGAGGTCTCCCTTCATATTCGGAAAGACAACATGCTCATTATCCAGCCATGCGCCTTCCTGAACGAATCCATCTTCCTGGCCCGCATTAACCGTCTCCCCGTTGTGCAAATTCAGAAAGAAACCTTTGCCTGTCGATTCCTCCGGCTCCCGGTAGAACAAGTACTGACCATTCGGTGAGACGAGCGGCGAGCTCAGACTGACTTCGCTCTCCTTGAGCGGTGTATCGGTTCCTTTCGCCAGATCGTACATATATAAGTTATGCGGATATCTCTCCTGGCCTTCAACCGTGACGGGTTTCATTGACGTGTTCTCTTTGTCCGATACGATCCAGTCATCACTTAGCCAGGCCACGCCGCGCATATTGGGCAATTTGTCAATTTTCTCGAGTTTAAAGCTCTGATACACCGATGTATTCGTATTGTCTTTTACCGTGATATCCGTGCCCGTTTTTCCGCTTGGTGTACTGCCTCCCGGCGCCGTAGTCCCCCCGCAAGCTGCTGCGGACAACAGAGCTAACGCACCCAATGTACTGAGTGCCGCCTGCTTCCAATTCATCATGGTCCCCCCCTGCTTTCTCTGCTATAGACCAAGCATACACATGTCATACTTCCAAAGTTATTCAGACTTGTTTCCAACTTGTAAACTTGAATCGGCGAGCGGGAGAACAAGCTGGAACGTTGTTCCTTCCTCATTCTTCATTTCACCCGGCAGCAGGGTGATCGTCCCGCCCTGTTTCTCTACAAATTGCTTCACGAGTGACAGACCGAGTCCGGTTCCGCCTGTTTTTCTCGCCCGGTCCTTGTTGACGGTATAAAAAGGTTCAAAGATCTTCTCTCTTGCCTCTTCCGGAATCGGCAGACCCGAGTTGTAGATGCGAATCATCGCTTCACGCGTCTGTGGCCGCTGCTCGCTCTGTACCCGAATGATGCCGCCAGGCACGTTATACTTGATCGCATTATCGAGCAGATTGATGAAGATATGCATGAGGCTCTCCCGATCACTGCGGATAACGGCAGGCTGAATGTCCAGCTCCATACGAAGCGCAAACTTCTCAGCTTTGCCTCGCATTCGTCCGCAGGCGTCCTCCAGCAGCGCACCCACCTCTACATCCTCCGCCTGGTTCTCAAAATCATATTTCTCCAATGCCGATAAATGCAGCACCTTCTCGACCATCTCGTATAACCGTTCCGTTTCCTTGCCAATGTTGCTGGATGCATCCTCCAGCAGCTGAGGGTCATCCCGATACATATCAAGCAGTTCCACATAGGCCATAATCGAGGTTAGCGGCGTTTTGAATTCATGGCTGATGTTGCCGATGTATTGTTTCTGCTGCTGTTCCAGTGCCTGCAGCTTCTCAATGGCCAGCTGGAGCTTCTGCTGCTCTGCATGCATGCCTGTAATGTTTTGCTGAATGGACGTGCTCATGTAATAAATGCCTTGCCCCAGTTCGCCCAGTTCATCTTTGCGTTTAACAGGAGATTCGCTGATATACTCGCCTTCCCGAATGGAATCCGCTGATTTCTTCAGCTTGGTTATCGCAACCGCGAACCGATTATAGAATAGGTACCCGAGAATAAAGCTCAATACAACGACGGCAATTCCCGCCCATAGGAACAACTGTAAAATGCGTGCGTAGAATTCATGGTAACTCTGGACCGAGTACTGCATCCATATCGCACCCATTTGCCCATCCGGACCATCCAGCGGTGCCGCATAGAGCAGCGTGTCCCCCTGTTCACGGTAGGCGATTTTATTTTGCAGAGCATAGTTCAGCGTCTCCTGGATCTCCAGACTCTCACCCGGTGTAATGGACGAGCCTACCTGTGTCCCATTCATGTCATAGAGCGCAATGGGCAGACCTGTCGAGTTTGCCAGTTCCTGGGCCAGCCTGCGGCCATTTTGCTTCAGAAAGGCATCCGTCTCCAGCCGTATGGCTTCCGTATAGTAGGCCTGACGCACATTCAGATTGACGAGACGCGTCTGCTGCGACAGAATGCCCTCGATCTGTGACTGCTGGTTGCGTTCAATTCCTCGCAGAACGAGTGAACTGAGCACCACAACGGTCAGGATGAGCAATGCCGCCAGAAACACGCTGAATTTCAGCTTGATGCTGACCCTCATGCCGAACCGCCCGGTTCCGGAGCTGACGCTTTATAGCCAATGCCGTACACCGTCTGCAGCTTTTGCTGATCCGTATCACCGATTTTTTTGCGTAAACGCTGAATATGAATATCCACTGTGCGTGTGCCTCCTGCGTATTCCATGCCCCACACCCGATCCAGCAGATCATCACGGGTGTACACCCGCTCCGGATTGGACATCAGGATGGTTAGCAAGTCGAACTCCTTGGGTGTAAGATCCAGCTTTTCTTCCCTCACCGTCACCGTCCGGTGAGCCACATGAATGCGCAAATCCCCATTAACGATGGCCTGATTCTTCTGCTCGTCTGGCGGTGGACTGCTCTTCTCCACCCGGCGCATGAGCGCTTTCACCCGGGCGAGCAGCTCGCGAATCTCAAACGGCTTGGTCATGTAATCATCGGCGCCCATTTCCAATCCGACGATTTTGTCCACGATGTCATTTTTCACAGTCAGCAAAATAATACCGATATCCTCGCGGTCCTCCAGTCTGCGGCATACGCCGTATCCATCGAGCCTTGGCATCATGACATCCAGAATCATGACCTGCGGATGGAATGACGCCACCTTGACCAGTGCCTCCTCGCCATCATTTGCTGTCTCCACTTCATATCCTTCGCGCCGGAGCGCATAAGCAATGGCACTGACGATGCTTGACTCGTCATCTACCACAAGCACTTTTTTAGTCATCGAATTCATCCTCTTTATTGATGTCATAAGTTCATTATTCCTGGATCTATGTTAACAAGGTCTGGCCGGATAATCCATGGAGGACTATATAATCTATACGATAAGCCGTATTCTCTAAGCTTGGACTTCGCTTCACTTTTTTTATACCCATACACGGCAAAAAGACCTCACCTGGAATGGATCGGCCTTCGTCTTTTACCATTTTTGAGCTTACCAGCATGCGAACGATCAAGCTATTCTTCAAACGACAAATTCATTGGCTCGTCCGACATCTCATATTCCGTCTCCATATGGGTCAAGGGCGTATTCAGGTCTACTTCCTCGAAGCGGAAGCTGTCCACCCAGACCTTGCCTTTACCGTTCAGGATCACTCCAAACGAGATTACTGCGCTCTCTGCGGGAACATCCAGCACAATGCTGTATTGATTCCAGGGCTGTGTCCCCGTGATCGGCCTGTCATGCATATTATCAAACTGCAGCACGTCCTGGACATGATTATCCACTCGCATCCATAATCCGCAGAATGCGTCCACACGATCGGTTTTGACAAAGCCGGACAGCTTCATACGTTTCCCCACATACTTGTCTGCACGGAATTGCTGCATCATCGTGGCAAACTCATTCGGCTCCATGGGTGTTACGGCCTTCAAATACCCCGAGGCCTTCCCTTGATGAACTTCGGCAGGGTCAATGCCCATTTCATAATTTTGCGGGTGGCTTCCGGTTAACATCCAGCCTTTGATTGCCGTTGCAGAATTCATCTGTAACTCTCCTCCTCTGGTTTTTTGATCGAATATTCTCAGATCGAACAATTTGCGAAAACGTCCAGGCGGCATGCCATACATTTTGCGAAAGGCCCGGGTGAATGCTTCCTGACTTTCGAAGCCACAGGCGAGAGAAATATCCAAAATGCCTGCATCCGTGGAGCGCAGTGCGGTAGAAGCCAAGCTCATCCGGCGATGACGAATGTAATCGATAACGGTCATGCCCACCTCATCCCGGAATACCCGGTGATAGTGATACGGCGATAACAAAGCCTCCGACGCCACCTCTTCCAGTCCGATCTCCTCATGCAGATGTGTCTCAATATAGAACAAGCTGTCCTGAATCATCTCCTGATAACGGCTCAAGTGGAGATTAACCCCCTTCCATATCCTTACTATACGTGTTCGACAAGCAGCCGTTTTGATCATTTTTGCGGAAAATATAAAAAAGAAGAGCCGGATCAGGGACAACGATGTCCTTGACAGGCTCTTTCTTGAAAGCTGTATATCCAAACGTGGCCAAACAATCAGACTGCTGGAACCGGCTCTGCACCAACCTCGTCCTCATCATGTTCCACCAGTTCATGTTTCTCCCACGCCCGGCTCTTCCAGCGGAAGTACATAATGACCGCACGTGTCCATTCGTCTGCCGCAATGGCAAGCCACACACCTGCCAGCCCCAGATCAAGCTGGAACACCAGCAGATATCCGAGAGGCAGACTCATGCATACCATCGAGATCAGCCCCATATATACCGGGAACTTGGCATCCCCTGCCGCACGCAGGGAACCGATAATGACAATGTTGCAGGTACGTCCGGTTTCTAGCAAAAGACTGAGCAGGAGTACCTGAGCGCCCAGCTTGATAATCTCCGGGTTTTCCGTAAAGATACCCATTAATGGCACGCGGAAAATAATAATAATCACGTCAATAATAACGGTGGCCAGAAGGGCCCATTTTACACTGTCGAATACCCGTTTGTATGCCTCATCTTTGCGGCGTGCCCCCACAAGACGACCAACAATGATGGATGTACCCATGCCGATCGCCATGCTGAACAGATAAATATAGCTGGAGATATTGCCGGCATATTGCTTGGTTGCCATGGCTTCCGCACCAAGATAGGTCACGTACAACGTAAATATGAGTTGGCAGGAATGATACACCATGGATTCCATCGCAGACGGAATGCCGATGCGCAGAATTTTGCCGATAAAATTTTTGGACAATTTAATGTAATAACCGAACTCTACCCGTACCTCACTCACACGGTACAACAGCCAGAAGAAGATCAGCAGGCAGATGAAACGGCTCCCCACCGTCGAGATCGCTGCCCCTTCCACGCCCAGCTTGGGCAGGCCGAAGTGTCCAAAGATCAGGGCATAGTTACCAATCACGTGGATGACGTTCATAAACACGGATACGTACATCGTTTCCTTGGTATACCCGTGTGTACGAATGGTTGCAGCCAGCGCATTGATAAGAGCCTGCAGGAAAATCCCGCCCCCGACAATGCTTATATACGAACGAGCGTAATCATAGATTTCGCCTTGAATATTCAGAAGTGTCAATAAATGTCCACCAAACACCAGAAAAATAACACTCAGGATCAGCCCAACCATAAGGTTCAGCGTAATCGCATTCCCTGTAACCTGTGCTGCTTCACTCAGTTTTTTGGAACCTATATATTGGGCTACTACAATCGCAGCACCATGTCCGATAACTTCCAGTACAAGAATGGCAATCGAAATAATCTGGTTGGCTGCGCCCACCCCGGAGACTGCATTATCCGATACCGAACTAAGCATGAGCGTATCTACGCTCCCCATCAACATAAACAAGAAGAGTTCCAGGAAAATCGGCCAGGTCAGCCGAATCAGCTTCAGATCCTTGGCATCTGAACGGAGGGACTCTTTGGTCGAGGATATTGCTGTCATTTTCTCACCTTTCTAACGTGGGCTTGATTTCATAGGGTATGTTAGCACAGGTAATTTGAAAATGCAGTAGTTTTGTGAAAATAATTGAAAGTTTTTTGAAATACCAGAAATAGGGATTTTTTTGTTTCATAAAACCTGTCATGCAGTCACCGCCACATTGCTCTGTAGACGTCGCCGAGACATAGCAAAACCCTTCTATTAAACGCAGACGATGCGTCTAATAGAAGGGCATTACCGGACAATTACCGGACCATTATCCTTTGACCGAACCGGCCGCGATCCCTTCAACAATCCGTTCACTCAGCACCAGAAATGCAATCAGGATCGGCAGGATGCTGATCATCAGCGTAGCACCAATGGCACCCCAATCGGTGGTATACTGCCCAATAAAGTTCTGTACACCAACCGTCAGCGTTTTATACGCATCCGAGCTAATGAAGGTATTGACGAAAATAAATTCGTTCCAGTCATAGATCATGTTAATGATGGCTGTTGTCGCAATTACGGAAGCGGTCATCGGCAGTACAATGCGGAAGAAGATCCGGTTCACTGAGCATCCGTCCATCACCGCCGCCTCCTCGACCTCTCTCGGAAGTGAATAATAGAATCCAAGCAGGATCATAATCGTGATCGGCATATTAAATGCAATGTAAGACAGAATGACCGATAACGGATGGTCTGTGAGATTCAGCTTCAGGAACAAGCTGAACAGTGGGATCAGCGTGGAGTGCACCGGGATCATCAGACCCACCATGAACAGCCCCAGCACCAACGAACGTCCCTTCCAGCGCATCCGTGTGATTGCAAACGTGACGAGACTGGCAAACAGAACCGTAAACACCACAGAAACCACCGTAATCCATACACTGTTGAAGAAGTATAAGCTGATATTACCTTCCGTCCATACCTTGACATAGTTCTCCCAACGCGGCGTAGCCGGGAGGGAAAAAGGAGCCATGTCAAATACTTCCTGATTATTTTTGAGCGAGAATAACAGCAGCCAGATCAAGGGCAATATCTGAAGCACAGCCACCAGAGACAAGAGCACATACAGCAGCACATATCCAAACCTTCTTAACCATGCTGAGCCTTGGCCCGTCTCCGGATGTACGGGCAGCCGAACAGCCGTATCCGTCTTCACCAGGATAGACCTCCTTTCATTTTACGTTCACGTCAGGAATACTCGATCGTATCTTTGGAAGCCGTCGCCTTGCGGAGCAACCATGTGACCACCAGACAGATCAAGAGCAGGAAAAAACCTACAGCACTGCCGTAACCAAAGTCGAAGCTGCGGAAAGCCTGACGATACATATAGGAGGCCATAACTTCACTGGAGCCATTTGGACCCCCATCGGTCATCACATAGATGAGGTCAAAATACTTGAGTGAGCCCACCACGGCGAGCACCACGGTTACCTTGATGACTTCCGTGATGAGTGGCAGCTTGATCCGAAAGGCAATCTGCCACGGATTCGCACCATCAATCCGGGCAGCCTCGACCAGAGATTCCGGGATGTTTTTCAGCGCCGCATAATAGATCAGAATATAGAAGCCCGCATACTGCCACAGAATCGGCACGAATAGTGCATACAGCACGAGCGATGGCTCCGCCAGCCAGGCCGGCGGATTGCTGAATCCGATCGCTTCCAGGAAGGTGTTCAGCACACCGTTACTGGGATGATAAATTTTCAGCCATAACTGAGCAATTGCAACCGAAGACAGCAGCATCGGGATCAGATATATTTTTCGAAATGCATTCGCGCCCTTGATCTTGCCTGACAGCACAAGTGCAATCATCAGATAACCAATCAGGCTCAGCGCAGAGAACAGGGCGAGCAAAAACGTATGATTGGCGCTCTGCCAGAACGTACTGTCCTGAATCAATCTGGCGTAGTTATCCAAACCAATAAACGTCATTGCTCCAATCCCATCCCATTGCATCAAACCGTAATATCCGGTGAGCACAATCGGGATATAGACCAGAACCAGCAGCAGAAGCAGCGCAGGCAGCACATACAGCGCAGCAACCAGACGGTTCGACATGACTTTGTCCAAGACGTGATCCTCCCTTCAAACGTTCTAACCTTCAAATGGTGTAGGTGAGGTGTACATCAGTTGCCTTTATCAATTGCAGCCTGATGATTCTTCACAAAGTCCTCCGGGGTGACCGCTTTGCCAAACAATGCCTGAATCATGTCCAGATGTACCTGAGCAGCAGCCGGTTTCATCTGCACATCTGCAAAGAGTGTCAGGCTGCTTGCCTGATTCAACTCGTTCAGCAGATCGATATAGAGCTGTGGCAGCTGTACTGCCGCCGTATCGACTTTGGTTGCCGGAATGACCCCTGCTTCGGTCACGGAGCTTTCACCCCATTTTTCCACAAAATACTGCACAAACTTCTGCGCTTCTTCCTTCACTTTGGAGTTCTGGGCTACAAACAGGCCTACGCCCGGTCCGCCTACCCAGCTGTTGATGTCTCCTTTGCCGCCGTCAATCGTCGGAAATTTGAAAAATCCAACCTTATCCTTGAATTCCTGCGGAATATCCGGGTTCGTAGTAAAGTTCGGAAGTTCCCACGTTCCCATCAGGTACATGGCAGCCTTCTCATTCATGAATTCGGATTTGCCTTCGTCATTGGATAAACCGTTAAAGCCCTTGTTGAATGCGTTCATATCGACAAGCTTCTGCACTTCTGCGGCAGCCTGTGTCAGCGCAGGATCTTCAAACTTGCCTGATCCACTAATCGCTTTCTCCAGCGCATCCCCGCCTAAACGGTTCGCCAGATACATATACCAGAGTGAACCGGTCCAGCGGTCTTTATTCCCGAGTGCAATCGGCACTTCGCCGTTCTCGGTCAGCGTCTTCAGCACATTCAGGAATTCATCGTATGTGGCTGGCGGCTGCAAATTATATTTGGCAAAGATCGCTTTGTTGTAATAAATGGGGGATATATTCAGCTCAATCGGGAGCGCATAGGTTTTGCTGTCTACCGCGTAAGCCTCTGTTGTTCCAGCGATGAACTTCTCACCAAGGGATCCATTCAGCAGTTCAT
The DNA here is from genome assembly GCF_002276415.1 of Paenibacillus sp. 7523-1. Classification (NCBI taxonomy): domain Bacteria; kingdom Bacillati; phylum Bacillota; class Bacilli; order Caryophanales; family Paenibacillaceae; genus Paenibacillus; species Paenibacillus sp. 7523-1. Next base: position 322,912 of record NZ_NPBR01000013.1, read on the forward strand.
CGAGCGGCGCAAACAGATTGCCCTTAACATAAGGCTCCAGGAAGCCTGCGGCCCAGGTTACCCCGACATCGGGCAGTTCATTGGATGCGGACAAAATCTTCAGTTTGTTCTTGTATTGTTCATTCTCCAGCACTTCCTGCTTGATCGTTACATTTGGATGATCCGTCTGATACTGCTGGATAATATCATTGACCAGCTTGTTCTGCTGTGCAGAGCTGCCGGCCGGCCAGAGATGCATAAATTTCAGTGTGACCTTTTCGTCTGTGGTACCGCCCTCTCCACTGCCATTACTACCGGATTCGTTGCCTCCACCGGAACCCGCGCTGCTGCACCCCGACAATATGACAGCGAGAACCAGCGTCCATGACAGAAGCATTGCCAGCGTTTTTTTGCTCATAATTCCAGCCCCCAATAGTGGTTTTTCGGTTAATGTAACCGCTTTATTGAAATTGTAGCACGGGCATAACCACGCTATAAGGTCAGGACGATTTGGTAAAACTCCACTATTTTAAGGTGAACTTGTTAGCTCTTTTCATTTACGGCATGACGGTATTTGCTTGGACTGAGTCCCTCCAGGCTTTTGAAGACTTTGATAAAATATTTATCGGTCTGATAGCCAACGCTCTCCGCGATCTCCGAGATGGGCATCGTTGTCTGCACCAGCAATTCCTTGGCCCGCTGTACCCGTTTACGCATGAGATACTCACTGAAATTCAGCCCGACCTGCTCCTTGAACAGCACGCTGAAATAACTGGAGTTCAGATGCAGCGAATCGGCAAGCTCACGCATGGTCATCGGTTCACCCAGATGTGCCTCAATGTATGCCAAAGCTTCGCCAATCGGGGTATTGCCCTGCTGTTCTCTTCGCTCCTTGACCTCGAACAGCTTCGGATCAACCATCTCCTGTATCGTTTGGATGCGCCGCTGCTGTTCATGGACGTGCAGTGCCTTCTGTACCGTTTGCAGCAGCTGCTCTTTGTCAATCGGCTTGAGCAGATAATCGACCACACCGAGCTTGATCGCCTGGTGGACATAATCAAAGTCCGCATACCCCGACATAATCAGGACAGCCGGCTTGCTGGGAAAATGCTGAATGGCCTCCACCAGCGACAAGCCCGAGAACTCCGGCATACGAACATCGGTGATCAGCAGATCTGCAGGCTGGCTGGCGAGCCAGTCCCTGGCTTCAACACCGCTTGCGGCCGTCTGAATCCGGTTTCGCCCAGTAGACCAGGCCTCAAGTGTTTTGCGTATGCCTTCTCTTGTACGCGGCTCGTCATCCACAATCAGAATGGTTTTCTCATGAATCATGTGCAGCCCCCATTTCCCTCGGAATTTCAAAACATATGATGGTGCCTCTCCCTATTTCGCTCTCCACCACAAGTTTGGCTGCATCGCCCAGTTGGCTGCCAAAGTAGACTTTTAGCCGGCGATGCACATTGATCAGCCCCACTCCCGTTCCCTTCGTGGATGCAGCAGGCCCGCCGTCCAAAGCTTGAACAATGGATAGCAGACGTTCCTCATCCATGCCCGGCCCATTATCTTGGACCTTGACGCGTACACGACCTTCTACCGAGGAAGGTTCAACACGAATCTCCACCTTTCCCGGTTTTAACGTATTTTCAATCCCGTGCAATATCGCGTTTTCCACCAATGGCTGGATCAGCAGCTTGGGGATAGGCACGCTGCGCAGTTCCTCGCTCAGCCTGATCTCCCACTGCATTCTCTCGCCCAGCCGCATCTGCATAATGTTTAAATACCGCTCCGCATGCTCCAGTTCGTCCTCGATCGTAACCCATTCATCCTGATGAGGACCCGGGATGATGTAACGAAATAACCGGGACATGGCAATAACTCTAAGTGCCAGCTCCTCTTCTCCTTTTTCCTCCAAAGACCAATAGAATGCCTCCAGGGTATTAAACAGAAAATGCGGATTAATCTGCGATTGCAGCGCCTTCAGCTCGGCCCGGGACTGCATGACTTCCTTCTCATGCACCACACGTGTCAATTCGTTCTGCCTGTACACCATCTGGTTGTACACATCATTCAGCTCGTTGATCTCCATGGTGGAACTGACCATCAGATTCGGTCTCATCGCTCCGGGCTGTGCCCCGCGCATGGCCCGCATCAGCCGAATCAACGGACGTGTGATCATGGTGGACAGGAAAAAGGACATCACAAGAAACAGCCCCACACCAATAATTCCCGAAACGAGCAGCGCCGTTCTGAGGATCGATACCCCTTCGGTTGTTTCTCCTAGCGGTGTCAGCACAGCAAGTGTCCATCCCGTCAGCTCGGACTTATGGCGGACAACGATATAGGATTCCTCTCCATTCTGAACGACGGATCCACTGTCCAAAATGGCCTTGGGATCAAGGTTAATCTGCAGATTGGAAGTCACCACTTCACCATCGCCGTCCAGCAGCAGGATGGAATCCTGCAAACGCTCAGCCTCATTCGAGTCATTCAGTTGAAAAAAACTGCGCTGCATCCGCACCACAACATAGCCCCCATGTTCAAAAGAATGCTCCAGCAGGTTGATTCGACGAATGGCGAGAAGTACACCCGGGTCTTCAGGGTCAGAGCCCGCCCACACCAATCTGCCTTTGCCTTCATCCGCTTGGGTGATCCAGCTGCGCTCCACTCGGAGATCCAGGGATCGGTCATCCATCGGGAATATACGGTTGTATCCGGTTGTGTAGATCTCCATACTTTGCGCCCCGTTAATAAAAGATTGATAGCTGCCTGCAATCTGAAGCAGTGCCTGACGTTGATTAAAGGTGGCCGGTTTACCATGCTTCTCGTCACTGAGCAGACGCTGCACATACGAATCATCCGCGACCTGGGCCGTCAGGGAGTTCACCTGTGCAATGAGCGCATCCAACCGACCACTGGCCTGCACTGCGGTCTGATGGATATGTTTCTCGGCATTGCTCTTAAGCAATGCAGCCACCCGGTCATAGGCTGTTACACCTGCGAGCAGCAGAACAATGAGCATCACCATGACGAAACCGACGAAGATCTGATTGCGGAGCGAGTTATAACGCCCTGTTTTCCTCTGCAATTCCGTCCATTCTCCTCCTTTCTGCATGTAAAAAAAACCACCATCCTACTCCCTTGCTCTTGAGATTGAGTACACCGATGCTGGTTTCATTCACTTATTTAATTAAAGCGCTTGCAAAACACGACACTCGCCTTCTTTGTTTAACGATTAAACTAACGAATAAAAAATAGCACAGTTTCCCGGGTTAATCAATCCGTTCGAAACGTTCAGGATGCGTCCTTGGAATAAAAAAAGAGAGGAGGACTCTTAGGTCCGCCCCTCTATATTCACATCCCTTTATTTTACAGAACCTTGGGTTACCCCGTTAATGATCCACTTCTGAGCAAACAGATAGATGATAATCATCGGCAGCAAGGCCAGCAGGTAGGATGCAAACGCCAGGTTGAAGTCGGTATTGAACTGACCCTGGAAGACGTATTGCACCAGCGGCAGTGTGTACTGTGCCGGATCACTGATAATGATGAGTGGCAGCAGAAAGTCATTGTAGGTGGACAGACAAGTCAGAATACCAACCGTAGCACTGATTGGTGCCATGAGCGGGAAAATGATTTTCCAGAATGTGCCCCAGGTTGTTGCCCCATCCACAAAAGCTGCCTCCTCCAGTGCCACCGGAATGGACCGGATATATCCGACATACACGAAGACGTTAAAGGCGAGTCCATACACCGTATGTAATAAGGTCAAGCCAAGCAGGTTCGTCATCTCCAGTGAAGATGTCAGTTTGACAATCGGCAGCATGATGATTGGAAACGGAATGAACATCGCACTGACGAAGTAATAGTACAGCCCTTTGAAAAACTTGCGTTTCTCCATATTGCGTGCGATAGCGTAAGCCACCATGGAGTTACTAAGGAGCGTCAAAATGACGGTAGATGCAGTAACGACAGCACTGTTACGGAACGATTGGAAGAAGTTCGTCATGTCGATGGCGCTTGCAAAGTTCTCCCAGTGCAATTGGGTCGGGAAGGCAAATACCGACTGAGCCATTTGCTCCGGATTTTTCAACGCGATCGTCACCGTCATATAGAGCGGAAATAGTATGAATAATGTGCCCAGAATAACGAGCAGCATAACCAGCCAGTTGGTACGTGTACGGCTTCTCATTACAGATCCATCTCCCTTCTTTGCAGGAACCGGATTTGCAGAATCGAAATCACCGCAATAACGATGAAGTAAATAACCGAGTTCGCAGATTGATATGCATATTCGCCGCCTTCAAATCCACCTGTATAGATCAGGTGAGAAATGGACTGTGTTGCTCGGCCGGGTCCACCGTTGGTCAAGGCAACGATCTGATCGAAGACCATCAGGGAATTTTTCATGGCCAGTACCATATTGATGGTGAAAAATGGGGCAATGAGCGGGAAGGTAATACTCCAGAATTCTCGCCATTTGCCTGCACCGTCGAGGTTGGATGCCTCGTACAGCGTTGTTGGTATCGTTTGCAGTCCGGCCAGATACAGAATCGTATTAAGTGCTACCGATTGCCATACGGCCACGATAACGATCCCGATCCATGCCAGGCTTTCGCTACCCAGAATGTTTGTCGATAGGGCATTAATCCCCAGGTTCTGTCCCCAGATTGGAAAAACGTTGGAGAACAGGTAGTTAAATATGTAACCCACGATTAATACACTCAGGATGTTCGGAAGGAAGTAAATGCCGCGGAAAAAGTTGCGGAACTTGATCTTGGCATTCAGCCCAAGTGCGATGAGCAGACTTAGAATATTGGTCAGAATGGTTACCACGATGGCAAACTTGAACGTAAACCAGTAAGCATTGCCCACATTGTCGTCCTGAAACAGGTTGAAATAGTTTTTGAAACCAACGAAATCATAGCTTTTCCCAAATCCGTTGTAGTTCGTAAAGGAATAATATATCCCCTGGAGAGCCGGCAGCGTCATAAACACGAAGAACAATACCACCGCCGGAACCGTCATCCAGTAATAGGGTGCCATACGTTTGTTCATACTCCATCCTCCTTTGGACAAGGCTTAACGCCGGTTCGCTACCTTGTCCCATTCTTTGTCGAGTGTATCCAGATAGTTGTCGATGTCTTTGTTCTGCAAAAAGGACTGTACGATGGAATTCAGCTGCACCGCAGCCGGAATGTAGTGATCGGCAAAATCAATAACTTTGCCCTGCTCGATATAAGGCGTGAGCTCCTGTACCGCAGGGTCGTCCTGCTCCACACCTTCGACTGCGGCAAATAACGTTTGCTCTTCAATGTATTTTCCGATGTTTTCGGGTTCCAGCAGGAATGCGATAAACGTCTCAGCCTGTTCCCGGTTTGGCGTATCCGCCGCGATCGTAAACAGGGAGTCGATACCGTTCACCAGCTTGATCTCGCTTGGATCATTTCCAGTCGGGAACGGGAAGAAGCCGATATCCACATTCGGGTTGGCTTTGCGAATCTCGGAGATCGCCCATGTTCCCTGGATATACATGAATGCTTCACCGTTGGCAAAAGCACGGTTACCGTCGGAATAGGCCTTACCGAAGTTGTCGCCATGTCCGTAATTCATCAGTTCAAGCTGCTTTTCCGCCACCTCGCGGTATTTCTCCTTGAAGGTCACCTTGTTCTCACGACGCTCGAGATAGAAATCAATACCGACCAGGTTGGGTCCAAGCGCATTGAACGGGAGATTGGTCTGCCAGTCATCCTTATAGGTGAAGTAAAACGGAATCTTGCCTGCATCCTTGATCTTTTGGGCGGTAGCAATCAGCTCATCCCATGTCTTGGGAACGTCCAGGCCCATTTCCTTAAACAACGTTTTGTTATACATGATGCCGTTTGCATTAGTTGCGTAAGGAATACCGGTCACTTCCTCCATACCCGTGACATCCTTCAGCATTTGTATGTAATTCGGATCAATCGTCTTGGTCAGGGAGCTATCCGTCAGATCGGCGAAAATTTCACTTTGGGCCAAAATCGAATATGTATCGGTCGCACCCATGGCCATAATGTCAGGCACATCGTTCTTCACGACGCGGGTCTTCAACACGGTCTCCGCATCTGGCGGATTCACCTGAGTGACCTGTATATCGGAATGCTCCGCATTGAAAGTTTTGATCAGTTCGTCAAAAGTTGCTTTGGCTTCGGGTTTGTTCTGGAAAAATTCGACCTGCACTTTGCCGTTTGCGCTCTCCCCACTTGTACAAGAGGATAGGAGCACAGCCATTATTCCACACAGCAGCATTGTCCCGAGTGCCTTGGTAAGCGATGTTCTCATGTTGTACCTCCCTCAGCGTTATATACGTAAAGCTTTACCCATTAAACTGGTGAAATAACCATATGGTTAATCCTTTCACCTTATCCACCATACAGAATGGCGTTATTCAACCCTTTTCTATTTCTAAAACGGTTTCGGTTAAAATGAATCATGGATGTATTTTCCAGATTATATGACTGTATAACAAAAAGAAGGACATCGGTAACTATCCAATGTCCTTCTTTTTTCCATTTTGTGTGATTGCAGCACTTGATTATTATCGTATTACCAACGTTCAATTTTGGGCAAAGCATTGCGCGATCGCTTGGCCCGGTAGCTCTTCAATGCACGGATTAACATTCCGATCACCAAGAGTATCACCCCAATGTTAATCGCTACATCAGCCAGGTTGAGGATCCCTCGGCCAGATGGAAATACTAGAAAATCCGTTACTTTTGCAAATACAAAACGGTCGATTGCATTTCCCAAGGCTCCACCGACCATGAAGCCTGCTCCTGCCTGCATCCAGAAACCGCGAATTTCACCTTTTCTCCGATAATACAGAATGCCGGCAATAAACAGAATGGCGACAACGCCAAACAGACGCGCATTTCCCTGGAACATGCTTCCCGCCATCCCGCTATTCTCATAATGCTGCAGCTGCATGCCGGAGTCACCGAGTCTCATCATGTCGCCGACTTCCATATACATTCTCACGGCCAGCTTGGTACCCTGATCCACCAGCGTAACCAGCAGTGCTATAAAATAAAACAGCATCTTGTCTTCCCTCCTGCCCAACTCGTTTTGCCCTATCCTATGTAAACCTGTGGAATGTCCAAAGTTTCGTTCCCTTCACTTTACCACAGCCGAAGTCGTGTCTCCAAATGGACTGTTGGGGAAATGTAGGGCAGAAAGCCAAACGATAACCCAGCTTGCATCCGGAAGGGACCACCCTACCCTACGTCGAATGTAGACATAAACTACACATGTAAAGGGGCTGCCTTAGATTGAACCTGACGATGACAGAGAGATTAAAGGAAATGCAGCAGGAAGAAAAGGACTTGGTATTTCGTACATTTGACTCTGAACTGGCCCTACAGCTTGGGCTCCAACTGATCGAGGAGGCAAAAAGCCGTTCACAGGCCGTAACCATCGACATTACCCTCCGTGGGCACCGTCTTTTCCTGCATGCCATGGAAGGCACTCATCCGGACAATGAAGATTGGATCCGGCGTAAAAACAACGTGGTTAACCATTTCTCCTCCAGTTCATGGCATACTGCTCTGCGTATGCGCAGTGAGAATAAAACGCTTGAGCAGGATTTCAGCCTGCCTTCCTCTGACTTTGTACTGGCTGGCGGTGCCTTCCCATTGATTGTGGAAGGTCAGGGACAGATCGGAACAATTACGGTATCGGGTCTGCCTGATGAAGAGGACCACGACCTGGTCACCACCGGAATCCGTTCATTTTTGCTGCAGCAAGGCTAACGAAATGTATCAAGAAAAGCCCACCAGGTCCTTACGGACCCAGGTGGGCTTTTCTTGTATATTGCGAACAGTACAGACAACGATATTAAAACGATCTAGAAGGATCTTTTTTCTCTGACTTACTTTATAGCAATCATGTCTACTAAAGAGGCTTCGTTTTCGTAATTTACAATATATGCTACACTCTCAGTAGTGCCCAAATAAAATATTTTTTGTTAATATGAGAGGTTATTGTTTATTCATGAACAGTTTATAAAATATAGTCTTCTACCTAATGCCATTATCAAGTTTATTTTAAAAATAAAAAAATGGAGGTTTATTATGTTTCTATTTATCCAGTTACTAGGTCAGTGCATGATGGCGTTCTCTATTTTAATTGTTGTTTTTAAATTCTGGAGTATTAATACTGCGGGTATTTTGTTTATTGTAGGACTATTAATTTATCTAATTGGAAAATTTTACAGAATGCATATACAAAAATAGATAAATTATGGTATAGTTTCCTCATACTATATTAGGAGGTAATATATATGAAAAAAATCATTCCACTAGTATTATCCCTCACAGTTGCTTCTGGACTTGTTGGGGCAACTGGAGCTTCTGCAACTACCGTTACTCCTACACCAACAGCTTCAACAGATATAGGAATTATGGCTGAGATAGACCAGCCCGTTAGTGGAGGTTACGCTTATTCACATTATCTCGCTTCCGGTGGTAGAGTAAATATTGAAGTTCATGAGTTGTATTTAAATGCTGCAGATGCAAGAGTCTATGCTACGAAAAGCGAAACATCAATTGGGGAAGGTGCTTTTTGGTTTGGAGCAAGTTTTATACCTGTCGCCGGCCCTTATCTCTCTTCTTTAGGCTTCTTAAAAACCGTAAGTGACAGCGTGTTTGTAAGTAGCATCAGAAAATATGCAGACAAAGGTCAAGGAGTTCATGTTGTTATTGCTAAGGACAATTTTTATAATACCACTACTAGATCAGCAGGATATTGGAATGGTTTGAGAGATACCGTGAAATCTAGTTCAAGTTTGAATGCAGATTATCTAGTTTCTTCTTATGCCCAAATTAAATACTAAATTTCGCTATAATTTATTTCTTATTACATTTCTCTAGTACACAAAACGGTTCTTCTACTCATGTAAGTAGAGATGGGAACCGTTTTTTTGTTTTCTTTACATTTTCATATAACTCTTCTCTGCGAAATATTTTGGTGGACATGCAGTTAAGTAATATCGATAAAGGGCAGCATATTAATAGTTCCGTTTCAAATTAGTAACCGTCTGATGAGTGACTCCCAAATGTTTGGTTTATTTAGTATCAATCTGAAGTGGCACGATTTGATCGAATTAATAGAAACGAAGCCATTTACTTTTATTAACTGTGCTTTTGTGTTCATTCAAAAATTGGACATTTCACGAAAGAATGGATAAGCAGCAACCTCCAGGGTCTTCGGCAGACCAGGAAACATATTTTCCAGATATACCATAATCTCTCCATGCTCTGTCACCACTTCCTGATAAATAGGTTTACAACCTCCTGCGTAACTTTCCATTCTTCGCATTTTTCCCTGTAATAGTCGAAGCCGGTTGGTGTAATCCGATAATACGTACGCCGTTTCCCGAGACTCTCATCCCTGTAAAAGGATTCAATGTATCCGTTCTTCTCCAACCGGGTGAAGGCGGAATACAGTGTCGTCTCTTTCATGACATACTTTTCCTCTGTTAACTGCCTGATGTTCTTGGAAATCTCGTACCCGTATGACTCCCCTTCCAACAGCATGTATAGAATGAGCGTGTCATTGTAGCCACGTATAACGTCACTGCTGATCAAAAAAGGTAATCCTCCTCTGTTACTTCATCAGTCGTAGTAGTTGAATAATATCATATTTACTACGACAGGTGAAGTAGTTGTTGTTAAAATGGGCAAAAAAATCCGTACCTGCAAAAGGTACGGATTCACTAATGATTTTCAATCGTATTTCTACTCATTTCGGAAACCTCGGCTGCATAACGTATGCCAAGGATTCCTAGGTTCATTGAATAGCTGACAAAACATCCAGCAGCATGGATTTAAACTTCGGCCGATCGATGGCTTCACATACGCGCACGTTAGGTTCTTTGCCGAAACGTCCGTTGATGTCCACTACGCTGTATCCACGCGTGAGTTCTCCTGCGGCTTCCACATCCACGTAATATTGACCGGACTTCGTCATCAGCGATTCGTCTGCTGCTACCGCCATCAGCAGTGTATCCGGGTGTGTGGTGCCATTCAGCTTATGTACTGACTTGTTGAACTGCATAACCACTTTGTTGATCGCTGTGAAGAAATCGGCTCCGGATGTTCCGAGTGCTGCAATTTCTGCATGGTCATCATCATCCATAACGGAATATTGGGTACACATCTCCCAGCCGACCATCGTGGTTGGAATACCGGCATGCAGTACAATTTTGGCAGCTTCAGGGTCAACGTAGAAGTTGTATTCCGCCGCTGGCGTAATGTTGCCCAGTGCATTATTCGTACCGCCCATGATGTAGAGATGAGCAATCTCTGGAATAATCGTCGGGTCCTTTTGAATCGCCATCGCAATGTTGGTCAGGGGTGCAATTGCCAGAAGAGAGATCTCTCCCGGATTGGCATGCACTTTCTCAATGATAAAATCAACCGCGTGGCCGCTTTCGGGACGCTGATCTGCCTTGGGGAAATGCGCGCCGCCCATGCCGTCGTCGCCATGCACATCTTCCACTGTGCGGTGCTGCGCCTGCCCGTAGGCCATCAGCGGTCGTTCGCATCCTTTGTATACAGGCACCTTGCCGCCATGTCCAGCAACCTGCACGGTGTACAGAGCATTTTCAACCTCTTGGTCAAACTGGACGTTACCGCCCGTAATCGTGATGCCTTCCACTTGGAAGTGGTGCAGTGCTGTCAGGATCGCAATTGTATCGTCTCCTGCTGTATCTGTATCAATGATGACTTTTCTCATGATGCCGCGCTCCTTCTTCCGTTTAATATTCATTTAGAACGAACATATAAGAAATACACACTTGCACTCCAAGTACAGAACAATCTTACGATCGCTGTTATCCTCAGATTTTTTTATACCTTCTGAAAAGGTGAAAATCCGATGATAAAGGCGAACGCTTCGCTTCTCCAGATTTTTTCTGTCCTCTTCATACCTGTGTAATTATTATATTCCCTCTAAATTATCATGTATCGCTAGGGTACATTTTACATCAAAAACGTACCGATGACGATGGAAACGCCGATGATAATGGAACGTAGCAGCTGTGCTACCGCCAGATTGCCTCTTGCGATTTCATCGCATACACGCATTTTCGGCGTCAGGAAATCAAATATAATATAGACCAGACCCAAAATTATGATCCCTAATGCAGACCAGAGCAGCATATCAAGCCATGAGTGCGTGGAGAAAGACACCATACCAACAATGATGCACAGTCCCAGCAGCTTGCTGCCCATGTACATGCCCGCCGCTTCGTTGCCTTTGGCAATTTCCTCACTATCGTTATAGCGGGTCAGTTTGCTAAAAGCAAAATACCCACATACCAATACCACCAGCAGAATGCCGATACCCACCGCCACATTCAGCAGGTTCAATCCCAATTTATCCATTCCTACTCCTCCTCATCATCCAGTACGTTTATTGACCGCAGCCGCACAATAATAGGCCATATCTCCGGTTACTTTCTCCCCTATCCGGGGCAGTACACCGGCGAAACGCCCCCCTATGACAAACACGCCTGTCAGCAGATAGCCACTATATTCCCCGTCTTCTGTCACGATGCTTGCCTGTTCCATGGGAAACAGCTGCTGATAAATCTTCGGTTGGTTATTATAATACGCAGCGATTTCTTCATCTTCGTCCTGGCCTGTTCCTGCCGCGTTACTCTCCGTTCCTTCACCCAGCAGCAGTGTGCCTCGGCCCTCACGGCCCCAATAGCTTTTCTCGACATAAGGAGTGGACTCCAGTTCAAAAGGTCCTGCTTCGAAATAAGTGGGCAACAGATACCGCGAAATGGACTCAAGCTCCGCATCCGTAAACAACCGAAAACCGCAGTACTCCGGTGTCTGTTCATTGCGCTCATACAGTGACCAGATCGCAGCCATGAAGCCTTTGCTCTGCATCAGGACATGCTGTACGGGGTTCATCAGCCCAAGCCGGCCTTCCTGTACCAGTGCAAGCAGTGCTGCACCGATGTCCACACCTGTTGTCTCATCCCGATCATCAACGAGATACTCCAGCGGATACAGACGATACAGCAGCTGAATCTCGTGTCCATCATGATACAGTGCCTCTCCGGGAACAATCTCAAGTTCCTCCAGAGGAGCATAACGCACCTCATATCCAGCCTCCTGGCAGCGTCTCATCAGATATTCCGTATTGGTCCGATCCTCCACATGCTCACCAAATGAAGTAAATGTCACTGGTCCTCGCAGCCCTTGCTCGGCATAAGACTCCAGCCACCTGCGGAAGCATTCCCGGATGCAGGCATCCATGTCTGCTGATGGCGCCCTGAAGTCATCACGTTCGGCCATGCCCACCATCATGCGCTCCAGCACTGCAGCTTCAGGTATGCCCGTAGGCGTGTCAGTATTGTTTTCGATACACTTGAACCCCGCCTCACCGATGATCCAGTCCTGACGCGTAATACCACCCGTCACTGTCTCCATCCTTGCTGTCGCAACGAGCCCTGGATGAATACCCAGCTGCTGCTCCAGAAAGCTATCCGGCATGTATTGCTGGATAAACCGCATGACTTTGCCGTATATTCCATCAACCTGTGCAGCGGCATGCTGCAATTCCATCATTTCTTGAGGCGTATACAGGGTTAGTGAGGGTACACAATATTGCTTGCCATACATCCGGTGATATGGAACATGCTGCCCTGCTTCGCCCGCAAACACCTCTTCGTGTCCATATGGCAATGAGTGGATATGCCTCATATCCATTAGCCCCCCGAACTGCGGAAGAAGCTGCCAAATCCGCTCGATTTGGACTTCGAGCTACTATAGGAGCTGTTCTTACTACTGCTGCTGCCACCGTATGAACCGCCATAATAATAATGCCCACTGCTGGAATCATACTCACATCCGGTGTCATAATCCGGGTCGCACTCGTCATTGCTGCCGCAGCCCGACAATACCGCGGGTACAGCCAGCATCAGGGAAAAGGCAACCAGCTTTGCCTTTGACCCGGGTTTCGATGAATGGTACCGCTCTTCTTCTGTCATTACAGGTCTACCTCCTTCATAAAAAACAACACTTTCCGGCGATCCGCATCCAGCACCGAATACACGAATTCATACGTCGTTCCGTTACGAACCATATAATGGTCCAGCAGCCGCTCGGCGAGTTCCATCGTGTACGAGGACGAATCTGCAAGTTCCAACTCCTGAAATGCCTTTCCATTCCACAGCATGTACTCTGCGCTGTACATCGAGGAGACTTTGCACATGGCCAGTGCAGCGTCCGCAATCGCTGTACCGTAATCTGCTGGCATCTGGCTGTCGTACGCAGTCACATAGATGGCATGATCCCGCAGATCCTCACACTCGTTGGACAGGTGGGCCCACAGTTTGTTTTTCATCAGGGTTGCATCCACCAGTTTGCGCATAAACAGTTCATCCCGGGTAACAGATACGTGCTCCAGCTGCCCGGTCTCAGCCTGCCGATCGTCCGACCAGCTTCGATAAGTCAATGCGTAATAGATAACGATAACCTCCCTTTTGTGTAGCTCTAAGTTGAGCCGCTTCAAAATCATACAAACGTATTTAACGCATGAGAAGGGAAAAAGTTACACTATTCCCTATGACATGTAAATAAGGACATTCGCAACGCACCTTTTGAAGCCTATTGCAGTGTAGGATGACTGTATTCACCATCCAGAAAACAAAAAGGCCGGAGACCATCCTCCGACCTTTCATGTTCGTCCTTGCCTTGACGCACGATCATAATTCAGCCCATTGGGCCAATAACTCATTATATTCACCCGACAGCTGCTCACGCTCATTCCACAGCTGTTCCAGCTCAGCAGAGCTAGCCTGCAATTCAAGCTGGTGGTCGAGCTTCTGAATCTGTGCCTCCAGACGAGCCAGCTTCTGTTCCAGCTGCTCGGCAGACTGTCGTTTCCCCGCTCCGTTCTCTCCTTGGCGAGAATTACGTTGTTCCTTAGATTCGGCACGCTCACGAGGAAGAGCCGGAATCGGAACGGCATGCTGGGCCGCTTCACCTGCTCGCATTTGTAGTTCAAACTTTTTCTCCCGATAGGCTTCATAATCCCCGAGATAGGTGGTCATCTCACCATTCTCCAGCTCCCAGACACGTGAAGCCATACGGTTCACGAAGTAGCGATCATGAGAGATGGCAAGCACCGTGCCTTCAAAGTCAACCAAGGACTCTTCCAGTGCTTCTCTTGAAGCAATGTCCAGGTGGTTCGTTGGTTCATCCAGCAGCAGTACATTCGGCTTGCGATGCACCAGCAGGGATAACCGTAGACGGGTCCACTCCCCGCCAGATAACTGCCCAACCGAGCGGAATACATCTGCCCCATAGAACAGATACCTTGCCAGAATGCCACGTGCTTCGCCTTCTTCCACGCCTGCCTCCAGGCGGAAATGTTCAAGCACGCTCAGCTTCGGATTGGAAGGCTCCTCCTGCTGTGCAAGATAACCAACATCCACCCTTGCTCCCCATTCAAGCTGACCGGAAGTAGCCTGCTCTTCTCCCAGCAGCAGCTTGAACAATGTGGTCTTGCCTGAGCCATTACGTCCAATCAGGGCAACCTTGTCTCCGAACTCCAGCAGCGCTGAAACGCCGCGCAGGATCGGACGTTCTCCGTAAGCCTTCTCCACCTGATCAATCACCGCCACGCGGCGGCCCGTGCGGTCTGTAGGACGCACATCGAAATCTGCATTACGCCGCTCCAGCACAGGCCGCTTCACCTGCTCCATCCGCTCCAGTGCCTTCCGCATCGAAGCGGCTCGCCGGAAGAACTTCTCGTTCCCGCCGATTCGTCCCCATTCCTCCAACTGACGGATTGTTTCCTTCATTTTCTTCATGGCCTTCTGCTGCTCCTTGAACTCCTCAAATTGCTGCAGCAGCCGTTGTTCCTTCACCTTCATGTATTCCGTATAACCGCCTGCTGACGTTTGCGCTTCGCCATCTTCCAGCTCCAGTGTTCGGGTCACCACCCGGTCCAGAAAATAACGGTCATGGGAGATCAGCACGATCGTGCCTGTGTACTCCCGGAGATAGCCTTCCAGCCATTCCACCCGCTCCAGATCAAGGTGATTGGTCGGCTCATCCAGCAGCAGCAGATCAGGACGGACGATCAGCTGTGAAGCAAGTACGACGCGGGTCTGCTCTCCTCCGGAGAGGGAACCGAACCTCCAGCCATAGTGTGCTTTGACAATATCCAGTCCGTCCGCCACCTGATCAATCCGTGCGTCCATCTCATATCCGCCCTCACGTTCAAACTGTTCCTGCAGTGCGGCATATCGTTTCAACAAGCGTTCCAATTGGTCTGGATCTGCTGCATAGTCCGGGTCAGACATCTGCTGCTCCATTTCCTTCATGCGGCTGCGGCACTCCATAAGCGATTTGAATCCCAGAGCCAGCACATCCAGTACCGTATAATCATCCAGTCCTTCTGGTACCTGGGCTACATAGCCGATCCGTGTATCTTTTTTGATCATCAATTGCCCTTCGTCCGGCTGATTCAGCCGGGCCATCAGGCGCATCAGTGTCGTTTTGCCGCTTCCGTTGCGGCCGATAAGGGCGACTTTGTCCCCCTCCATAATTTCAAAAGTAATGCCGTCCAGCACCAGATGTGCTCCGTGGTATTGAGTCAGTTGCTGCGCGCTAATGATCATCATAATAAGGTTCCTCCTATGGTATGGAAGATCCTGACCGCAACACAAAAAGAGCCGCAGAGGTTAGCTCCGCGGCCCTTCAGAATTCAAGCTTAATCGCTTATCGTCCGAATGAGGTCAAGGCAGGCATCTTCTCGCAATGGTTAACTTCCGTATATTCAAAATTGGACAGACTTCTCCCGTTGTCGCGAAAAGTGTGAACAATGCCAGCCATAGCAATCGGCAGCTGGCTAATACGGTTGTTAAGCATCTCGTGATTCACCTGTCTTCACCTCCCTTGTCATAATTAATGACAATATATCACAGACGATTGCATTTCTGCAACCATGTCATGCGCCTATCATCTTCGCCCTTTTTGCAAACGTCACCTCAAATGGCTGCAGTTACTACCTAAGATATGTCATCTTAATATCTGCTAAGGAATCCAAATTTATTTCAATACTCATGTCTCCATGTTCATTGATAGCAATCAGCGTTTTCCCTTTAACACTTAATTTTTTTATGGGATTGGTCTCATCCAAAAAAATACCCCAGACCAAACTGTCGTTTGCGTCTGTGCAGGCAATGAAGCCTTCATTCCCCATTTGGCCATCCCCGCCATAGATTTTCCCACCCTGATAGTCCATACTTGTCCAAGCATCAACTTCAGTCCAATAATCATCGTTATATTTATCAATGCTCTCGATGGTTGTATCACACAGGGGAGTACAGGAGATTGTGCGCTCATTGTTGTTAGGGTTGTAATATTTGCTGATATTTAAGATGATGATGTCTCCATTTGCAAAAGCAATGCAATTCATTCCGGGCAGCTCACGTTGTTCAGCGGACCAGTGTTTCATCATTAGGCTGTTCATCTTGTTATCCTTTCAGTTATTGCATCAAGTCCGTGGCTCCTTCCCCCAAAAACCCGATCATTTCCTTCCCCGACGCTGCAGCACCAAAGCCGTAATGGCAACCGTGATCAACGTCAATAAGCCCGATGTACCCAGAGCTGCACCAAGCAGTGCATACCCGATACCGTTCCATTCACCAATTTCGATGCTGATCATAATTACAATAGCCCCTCCGAGCAAAGTCACACAAGGCAGGATGGACTGAACCCATGTCATTCGGCGGCCCTGGATCCGGTACACAAGCCATTCCATTAACAGCTGTACTGCCCACATGCCAAGCGTCCATAGAATAACGATATCCACAAAATCCTCTCCTCACAGTTGGAGTTTGCTACTCATCAGCTTATTTCAACCAATCTGCAAAAAACGTCTGGTACCCTTCCTTCATAATTGTGCGAGAAAAGGCTCCAAACGCATACTCACGGTTATCCTCCGATACATTGCGCGGTGCAGCAGCTGCCATATTCACCAGCTCAAACCAGTTATCCTCATTGCCTGCAAAGGCATGTGTAGAACGAATATGGCCGTAGCACGCATGCTCAGGCTTCACGATCATTTTGCCCATAGCCATCGCTTCCGTCAGGGGCATCGCAAACGTATCAAACGCAGAGCAGCTCCAATATACCTTGGCAGAGTTCATCAGAGTAAAGACCTCATCCTGGGTCAATGCAAACTGAAGTTTCACATTATCCGGAATGTCATACTTCTTCATGCTCTCCTCATAACGCCGTCCGCCAAATACCATGTACACTTCCTTGTCCGGGTTCTGCCGGGCATATTCCAGCACCAGATCCGGGCGACGATTCGCTTCATCCCGGCCGATCCAGAGCACGCGGTTGTGCACGACCTGACTTGGGTCATAATGGCGGTGTGCCAGTTCCTCATTGAAGCCGATCGGAATGACGCTCACGTCATGTACGCCGAAGTTGCGTCCGAGTTCCGTTTTCAAAAACTCTGTCTGCACAATGGCTTTATCCACCATGCTATAGAATGGCTTCATCATCTCATACCCCGTCAATGCCGGGTCAGGGAAGCTGTGCGGAAAAAGTACACTTTTGGGCAAAAACATTTTCAAAAACGTAAACCCGGATACCGTGTAGATGACATGCTCTATATTTTGGCTATAAATCTGGTCAAGCACGATATCGTAGTTTACCAGATCTCCCTTCTCGTGTTCATAACCGAGCAGCCAGTCATACCCGCTCACATGGCGCTCCGGCGATATAAACACAATATCTACCCCAAGCTCCAGACCGATCTGCTTCAGCCGATCAGCGAATACGCGTGGTCCCTGCGCCTCGGTGAATTGAATTTTGCGCATAACGAGTCCTACTTTACGCATGTTCTGCCCCCTCATGTCTATTCAGTAAATAGCTGGTTCATGCACTGTTCCAGCGTGGTTGACGTCTCATTCCATTGATTGCGCAGCTGCTCCTCCGGCCATACGCAGTCTGCCTTCTGCAGATCCGAATCAATCAAGCGCAGCATCCAGAGCGAGAATACAACGGCATACGCGGCATACCATCTTCGAAAAGAAATTCCCTCGGCCTGCCGCCCGCGCTGCTCCAGCTCGTTCAGATACGTCTGAATGATCCGCTCCCGAAGCTGTGGTGTAACTTGTCTCGGAAACAGCGGATGAGACAGATCCACCAGATGATATACATCCCAGAGGGGCGTATTCAGATGGGCATGTTCCCAATCGATAATGACAAGTCTGCCATTCACATCGGCCATATTACCGGGATGCAGATCCCCGTGACACAGGACAAGCGGAAGTTCTTTGTCAGCTGTTTGAATAAGCACCCTGATCTCGTCCCAAGCAGGTGCAGAGAGCGTCATTCCCAGCTTGGACAGCAATTCATCCGTTGATTCCTGGGCATCCCAGAGTTCCTGCAGCATGTTCCCAATGGACGGCTTCTGGCCTACACGCGGCAGCTCGTCCCATTGGGGTGCCCAGAGCGTGTGCCATTCCGCCATATGTACAGCTGCGGACAGCATTGTATCTTCCTGCAAATCATGCACAAGCGGCCCCAGGTCCTCGTAGATCAGCCAGCTCTGTTCCGGAGCAATGGCTTCGTCCGAGGAATCTATTAGCCTCGGGTAGATAGAAGGCAGTAAGGACAGTACATGCATGGATACCCACCGTTCACGCCCATGCTGTCCCAGATTCGTGAGTGGTTTGAAAATGTAACTCTCTCCGCTGTGGACCGTAAATCGCTCCACATACCTCGCGTTCATCCCCTTATAGAGCCGTTCCCGGCTGGTTATAACCTGTTCATTCAGGGTCCCTTCAGCCGTGACCCAGCCATGAGCATGTTTGTTCATGATTGACACCTTCCATTCGTCTTTCCGTACCTGCTCATTGATATGTTCTATCCATCATACGTTGCTGCGCACATGCCCGCAAGCGTGAAACGAAGTACTCTCGCCCTAAGGAAAACAAAAAAAGACGCACATGAGGATAATCCAAGATTATCGACATGTACGCCTTTTTCTTCGTCATTGCTCGCTCTGCTTCATCATCAATGTCGCAGTTCGTAACTTCCCTATAGCTAGTGGGGCTAAACTTCGACCGACAACCTTTCATAGAAGCGACGAATAACACGCTCTGCCGGTTTACCATACACGCCGTAACCATCATCGGTCAGGGCATTCTTTTCCTGATACAGGTTCGCACTCCAGTCCCATAGACCGAATCCTCGCACCCATTCCCGCTGGCTGGCATGCCTAAACATGGCCTCGTAGAAACGCTCCTGTTCCTCTGCACTGACCACACCTTCCAGGCCCCAGTCATTCGGCACTTGGGCTGATCCACTGCGGCTGGGACAGCCTGCTTCGGCGAAGAAAAAGGGTTTCTTGTAAGGCGCAATCTCCTGTTCTATACGGTCCAGCTGCGCTTCCCAGTCTCCGATGGGATAATATCCGCTCGATGAGATCACATCCACTGCATCCCACCATGTCACATGACCTTCCTGATACTTGTCCGTGTTGTATGACACAAGTCCGGTGTACACCTCACGTACAGCCGCAATCACCTCGCGCCATTCCGCGCTTCGACGCTCGGACTGTACCATCTCGCAGCCAACAATAAACATCTCGCATTTCTCCTGCTCCGCAATGGCTGCATAGTGCTTCTGATAAGCGGTATAACTGCGGAACCAGTCCGTCCACTTCGGCTCACACGGCACATCGATATCAAAAAAGTTAATGTGTGCACGCCACGTGCCATCGTTGCAATTAACGGTTGGTTTCAAAATCACGCGCAGCCCAAGGGTGCGAGCGTAACGAATCATGTCCAGCAATTCGTCATCCTCGACCATATGCTCTCCCCGATACTTCACTTCTACCGCTTGCGGGTGATCCTGGAGTGCCGCCAGCGCAAAAATGACATGTGAACTGCCCGTTCGTTCAGCCATCAGGCGCAGGGACTCTTTGGCTTCCGGTTTACGGAATTCCCCCCTGCCGCTCATCCAGCCAAATGTAAACCCCTTAATGTACTCCATATGCATTGCCTTGTAGAACCCCTTTCAATCTAGAGAAATGTTCAATTATAGCTTGCCTTCCTCACGGTCTCCGGCGATGACTTCGTCCGTCTCAATGACGTAATTTACGATCTCTTCCACGGTGGTATACGCCACGCCAACATACGTATCTGCAGCTCCATAATAGATGGCGATTCGTCCTGTCTCCGCATCATGCAGTGTGGCGCATGGGAAGATGACATTGTCCACAAAACCTTGCTCCTCATACCACTTCTCAGGCGTCAGCACGAAATTGGAGGAACGATATTTTACTTTTGATGGCTCATCCAGATCCAGAATGACTGCACCCATGCTGTATACAAAACCGTTGCACGTTCCGGTGACGCCGTGGTAGAACATCAGCCAGCCTTCAGATGTTTCAATCGGAGCAGGACCGCCGCCAATCTTGACCGATTGCCACCAGCCCTGACCGCCTTTGCTCATGACATGGCGATGCTTGCCCCAGTACACAAGATCCGGACTTTCACTCAGGAAAATGTCGCCGAATGGCGTGTGGCCGCTGTCACTCGGTCTGGACAACATGACATAGTTATCATTGATTTTACGTGGAAACAACACGCCATTGCGGTTGAACGGCAGCATCGGGTTTTCGAGGCGCACGAACGTTTTGAAATCATCCGTTTTGGCCAAGCCCAGCGCTGCACCGTAGAAATCTGTACACCAGATGATATAATACGTGTCTTCTACCTTCATCAGACGCGGATCGTACGCATAGTTCGGCATGAAGGGATCGCCATTCTCATCCACAAAAGGAATTCGTTTCTCTTCAATGGTCCATGAAAGACCATCTTCACTCGAACCCATATGCAGGTGCGGACGGCCATTAATCGTTTCGGCGCGGAACACACCAATGAACTTCCCTTCATAAGGAACAACGGCACTGTTAAAAATGCGGGCAACTCCCTTGACCGGGTTACGCGGAACGACCGGATTGGCTGAATGTCTCCAGACCGGCCCTTCTGTCCCCTCCGGTTTATCCTCCCATGGCATATTGGGCAAGGCTTCTCCAACAATGTGTACGTTTTTTGCATCAACTACTGTCATCGTTTCATTTCTCCCTTCGGTGATAAAGGCGAACACTACGTTTCTCCAGGTTTTTTCTGCCCTCTCCGTTCCAGTGTATTTTCATATTAATTTCATATAGCCTACGTTTTTTATTTCACAGAGCCTTGGGCGAAGCCGTTGTAGATGTACTTCTGTAACAGCAGGAAGATGATCATCGTTGGAATGATGGCAATCATGATGCCAGCGCTGATGACCTCCCACTGGGAACCGAATGGCCCCTTGAATTTGAACAAGGCGGTAGATATGACCTGCAAATCGGTCTTTGGCATGTATAGGAACGGTGTGTAGAAATCGTTGTAGATGTTGACTCCTTTTACGATGATGACCGTAACAATGGCCGGTTTCAGCAAGGGCAAAATAATTTTCCAGTAGATCGTGAAGTAGGAGGCCCCATCCAGCATGGCGGATTCATCGAGTGCATTGGAGATGGAACCCAGGAACTGGAGGAAAATATACACGGCAATGATATCTGTCCCCAGGTACATCACAATGGCTGCCCAGCGGGTGTTGAACAGGTCCAGGGCGTTAATAATCTGGAATGTGGCGACCTGTGTCGTAACACTCGGGATGAGGGTAGCGAGCAGGAACGCGGCAACCATGATTTTTTTTCCTTTAAACTTGAAACGATCCAGCACGTAAGCGATCATGGAGCCCGTTAAAGTCGCACCTACAATGGAAATGATCAGGATAATAATCGTATTCTTGAAACCGACCAGCATGTTGCCGTCCACAAAAGCCTTGGTATAGTTCGCAAAGTTCAGCCAGTTGGCTGGTGGGGCAAGCGGACTGCTCGTGGCATATTCGGCGTTGGTCTTGAGTGATGCAAACAGCACCACAACGATGGGTACAAGCGCAATGAACGCGGCAAGAAGGAGTGAAGCATATTTGAATAGGCTCGCAAGGGTGTATTTGAGTTGATGCACGTTCATTCCTCCCCTTTCATGGTCACACGCTGAACGAGCGTAACGAGAATGACGATGAACAGCAACACAACGGCCATTGCCGATGCCAAGCCCAGTTTGCCGTACTTAAATGCCAAGTGGACAGTCTGGATGACAAAGGTCTCACTTCCGTTGGAGCCGTCGGTCATAATATATGGAATATCGAACGCACTGATTGCGCCGCTAATCGCCAATATCAGGTTAAGTTGCAGGATACGTGTAATACTCGGCAGGATGATATGGCGGAACTGCTGCCAGCGATTGGCCCCGTCAATATCCGAAGCTTCATAGACATCCTTTTGAATGGAAGAGATCGCACCGAGGAAGATGATGAAGTTAAAACCCATGTATCTCCATACGGATGCGCCTGCGAGTGATACGTTAATAATGTTCGGATTCCCCAGCCAGAGCTGGGTATACTGCCCAAGTCCAACCGCCTGCATGAGGGTATCGAGGGTACCGTCCGGTTTGAAGAAAAAGAGGAAGATAAATCCGATCGCTACGCCATTCAGCAGATAGGGAAAGAACAATATCCCTTTGAAAAAGTTTTTGCCTCGAATTTTGAAACTCAGGATCGTTGCAAAGTAAAGGGCCAGGCCCATTTGTATGAACGTGGCAGCAAAATAGTAGAGACTGACAATAAACACTTTGAAATATTCAGGGTCACTGAATATCCGCGTGTAGTTCTCAAACCCAACATAGTCGAATCTTTTGCTGTATCCGTTCCAATCGGTGAAGCTGTATTTGAACATGTTAATCACAGGTAAATAAGCAAACGTGAACAGCAATGCCAACGGAATAATTGAGAAGGCACAGATGATAAATATGCGCTGCGCTGAATAACCCCAATTCGAAATCTTTAAGTATTTCATGCTCTCCACACCTCCAAGCGGTTCTGCCGCTTTTATATCGAAAGACTCTCGCCCAATTACGCTGATAAAACCACTACTGAAGATGGCATTTCACATCCGTTAATCAGATGCAAAATGCCTTGCTGAAAAAGGGAATCCCTTCTTCCTTCAGTCCGTGTGCGATGCCTCGCTGTATATCAACGGTGGTCAGACTTACGTATTGCAGTGACAACGATGCATCTGCTGTATACCGCTTACTTCGTGAGTTCTGCCCGCGCTTTCACCCATTTGTCATTCAGGTCCTTCATGATGTCGTCATACGATTCGCTGCGGTTACCGATGGCTGCTTCGATAATGCGTTTCTTGAAGTCCGGCTGCCAGAGGCCGATCTCGCCTTCATTGTCGATTTTATCAACCAAGCCTTCCTGTCCTTCTTTGGCAGGGGTTAATGTGGAGAATGTAACGTCCTTGTATTGATCCAAAATGGGTGGCAGCTCCGCATTTTTGTCTGCGCTCATGCCTCCGCCCTGCTCAACCGCATAGTTTGATTCCGCGAGGAACCAGTCAATCCATGCTTTCGCAGCAGGTTTGTTCTCGCTGTTCACGTTCATGCCGATGTTATAGTCTGCAGCAAGCGGAACGACTACATCACTTGCATTTGTAGGGAATGGCAAGAATCCGATATTATCCGGTGTATCCGTCAAGCCCTGAATTTGCGTAATCGCCCATGATCCCAGCGCCATCGTTGCAATTTTGCCATTTGCAAGGTCAGCCTTGGAGCTTTCCCAATCGGTTGTGGTTGGATCCTTCTCGATCAGGCCATTCTTGGCTGCATCATAGAGCACTTTATACAATTCATAATGCGGCTTGCCGGCCACAAAGTTCTCATCCGTGTTCGGCTGATCAATGTTAACGTAGTCCACACTGCCTGCAACTGTCGCCAGATCAGATTCCCACTGCGTCAAAGCCCAACCGGACGCATAGTTGGTGTACAGAGGAATCGCATCCGTGTTGTCTTTCACAAGTTGGAGTGCTGCCTGGAACTGCTCAGGCGTCTTGGGCACTTCTGTAATGCCGGCATCCTTGAATACCTGCTTGTTATAGATAATTCCAGAGAACGTGATAACTGTTGGGATACCATATACCTGGCCATCGACCATGCGTTCTTCAATCCCTGTGTACTTGTCTTTCAACTCGTCATACGTGCCCAGCGGTTCAAAAAAGTCCGGGATATCGGCAATAGGTACGCTGGTCGGAATCATCAGCACGTCACCGTAGTCTTTGGTACTCATCCGGATTTTCACTTGGCCCTCGTAATCCGCCAGTGACTGGAAGTTAACTTTGACATCCGGATACTCCTTGTTAAATGCTGCTGCGTAATCCTTGAACACGGTATCAACGATATCCGTACGCTGCGTCAAAACGGTAATTTCACCCTTGATATCCGCAGGATCTGTGCTGATTTCCTCCCCTGCCTGTGAAGATTCACCTCCGGAAGAACAAGCTGCGAGTAGTGAAGTAATGAGCAGCATGGTAAGCAGAAGCATCCAGCCTTTGTTTTTCTTCAATTGATTCGACCCCTTTGCTAAGTTAATTTAAGTTATCGTTAAGGTTACAAAATGGATTTTATTATGGTAACGCTTACCTGTCAATTAATTTATTTATTACTTAACAAAAATTTTTCATAAATGATTCGTTGACAACGTCTATATCCGAATCTAATATTATTAAATAAAGTTACCGATAACTTAACTAAACTTGATCCTGTAATTCGAAGGGGCGCTTACTTATGACGAACAGCAGTGACATCCGGACTGAAATAAAAGAACACTGGGAAGGACATATTTTGCCATTCTGGTCTGCCCTCAAGGACCATAACCACGGCGGATACTATGGTTGGGTTGCCAATGATCTTCAGGTCGACCCTCTCGCTCCCAAAGGCGGAATCGCCACGGCACGACAGCTGTGGTCTTTTGCAGCAGCTTACCGGGTGACGGGAAATGAAATCTGGCGCGATCACGCAGAACACGCCTACCGTTTTCTTGCGGACCATGTCTTTGATACGGAATTCGGCGGCATGTATTGGATGGTGGATGCCCAAGGAGCACCACTCGATACAAGTAAACATGTGTATACGCAATCCTTCGGGGTGTATTCACTGAGCGAGTACTACCGTGCTACTGGGGATGCATCTGCTTTGGAACTTGCAAAAACGCTTTTTGCTCTGATTGAGGATAAGGGCCTGAATGCAGAATTACCTGCGTATAAGGAACAATTCGACCGCTTCTGGAATGAACAACCGAATGAAATGCTGAGCGAGAATGGCGTGATTGCGGATTACACGATGAATACACATATCCATGTGCTGGAGGCCTACACCACCCTCTACCGAGTATGGCCGGATCAGCAGGTAAGAGCGGCACTAGAACGCCTGCTCGGCATCTTGTATGAACGGGTGTACGACAAGAACACGAAGTTTCTCGGGGTATTTTTCAACAAGGCGTGGGAATCCATTATCGATCTGCAATCCTTCGGGCATGACATTGAAGCCAGCTGGCTAATTGACGACACGTTGAGAGTGCTGGGGCTGGATCAACACCCGGAGTATTCCGCGATGGTGACGGATATTGCCTATAACATCTCCAATGTGGCCGTACAGGCCGACGGCTCTCTTATGAATGAACAAGAAGGAACTCATGTGGATGAGAAACGGATATGGTGGGTGCAGGCAGAGGCGATGGTCGGCTTCTATAACGCCTATCAGCGTACTGGCGACCCTTTGTTTCTGGAGAGAGTGAACCGCTTGTGGGCATATACGAAGGAACATATTATTGATCGCCGTGCTGGCGGGGAATGGTACTGGTCGGTAGACGGGGACGGCATTCCGGATCAGAGTGAAATTGCAGGACCATGGAAATGCCCGTATCACAATAGCAGGTTTTGTATTGAACTAATCGAGAGGATGGGATAACGATGATACACCCAAAGTACAAGGAGTTACTGGAGCAACAGGAGCAGCTGCTTACACGCCAAAATGAGATTGATCCTACATTCTACAACGGTGTATATGATCGGTATCGTTATCCGGTGATTACTCGCCATCACGTGCCGCTCCACTGGAGATTCGATCTGGATGAAACGACCAACCCCCATTTCATGGAGCGCCTGGGTATTAACGCTACGCTTAATCCGGGGGCCATCTACTTCAATGGCAAATACGTGATGGTCATCCGAACCGAGGGATTGGACCGCAAATCGATCTTTGCTCTGGCTGAGAGCGACAACGGCATCGACGGATTCCGCTTCACGGGCAAGCCATTAGTGTGGGAAGACATCGATGCAGAAGAGACCAACCAATATGATATGCGATTGGTGCAGCATGAAGATGGCTGGATCTACGGCATTTATTGCTCTGAGCGCAAAGACCCCGAAGCTCCGGCATTTGATACGTCCAGCGCGGTGGCACAGGCAGGTCTTGTGCGCACACGAGATCTGGTTAGCTGGGAGCGCCTGCCCAACATTACGACAAGCTCACCACAACAGCGGAATGTGGTTCTGCACCCGGAGTTTGTAGATGGCAAATATGCATTTTACACCCGTCCTCAGGACGGATTCATCTCCACTGGCAGCGGCGGTGGAATCGCCTTCGGTCTGTGTGATGATATTCTGAATCCGGTTATTGACAAAGAAACCATTATCGACGAGCGCAAATATCATACGGTATACGAAGTGAAAAACGGCCAGGGACCTGCCCCGCTCAAGACAGATCGCGGCTGGATTCACATTGCGCACGGGGTACGCAACACGGCGGCGGGTCTGCGTTATGTACTGTACACATTCGCCACGGATCTGAATGATCCGGCACGAATCATTGCCAAGCCGGGCGGGCATTTCATTGCACCTTATGACGACGAGCGCGTAGGCGATGTATCCAATGTTATTTTTTGCAACGGTGCGGTGGTCAATGAACAGGGTAAGGTCTTCATTTATTACGCATCCAGCGATACCCGTTGTCATGTCGCCACAACGACGCTGGATAAACTGGTCGATTACACCTTCAACACCCCGGCCGATCCGTATCGTTCCCTGGATTGTGCCAGCCAGCGTGGTGATCTGATCGAACGGAATTTGGAACTTTTGCAAAAACAATCGTTTTAATATGAAGACCAACCTTCAACCATAAAACGCAAGATGCTGAAAAATTAGCGCAGATCCTGCCAGAATTTCTTTATTCCATGTGGGTAACGATGTATACTAATATGGATGGTTATTATGTTTAAGTAAGCGCTAATCATAATGACAGCACATTGTATGTAAACCGGCTTGAAGGAGGCGACCAAAGCTGAAGAACAATATCACCATGCGGGATATCGCCGACAAGCTCGGAGTTAGCAGTGTGACGGTCTCGAAAGCATTGAATGATAAAGATGGCGTCAGTGGCGAATTGAAGGAAAAAATTAAAGTGCTTGCCGTTCAGATGGGCTATCGGTATAATGCCGCAGCCCGCTCGATGAAGGAAGGCTTAACTCATAATATAGGCGTTATTATCCCGGAGCGTTTTACGGGTCCTACCCAATCGTTCTACGTACGTGTATTCCAGCGCATCACCAAGCATTTGGAGGACCAAGGATACTATGGTATTCTGCACATTCTGAATGGTCAGGACGAAGAGGATCTAACACTGCCCAAACTATACAGCGACAGCAAAGTGGATGGGTTCATTGTGCTTGGGCAGATCAGCAAAGAGTATATCGAACTGGTGCAATCGATGGACGTTCCCAAAATGTTTCTTGATTTCTACGACGAGCACGCGGATATCGATTCTGTCGTTACCGATAACTTTTACGCTGCTTACGAGCTGACCAACGTTCTGGTCCAGCAGGGACACCGACGTATTGCTTATGTCGGGAATCTATACTCTACAAGCAGTATTCAGGATCGATTCCTTGGATATTACAAATCATTGCTGGAGCATCGGTTGCCGATGAATCAGGATCTTGTGCTTAACGACAGGGATGAGCGGGGTACGTTCATTGAGATCGATCTGCCCGAGCAGCTGCCGACGGCTTTTGTATGCAACTGCGATCAGGTCGCTCATTTAGTCGTTCAGAAACTGACCTCCTTGGGGATACAGGTGCCCGCACAATGCTCCGTGGTTGGTTTCGATAACGATATCTATGCCACCCTCTCCGACCCCCAACTAACTACGGTTGAAGTCGATGTGGAACAGATGGCGCGCACGGCGGTTCAATCCATGCTCAAAAAGATTGATAACCCAAGTCGCAGCTTCGGACGTGTACATGTGAAGGGCAATATCATTTATCGTGATTCCGTGAGTGCTGCACCTGCCTCTCAGGATGATGGATTGGTTTAACGAAGAATTTCTGTTACTTAAAAAGAGTGCTCCCGGCCATGGTGGCTGCAGGAGCACTCTTTATTTATAAATAAAGCGGTGAAGCGGGTTGGCATCCCCCACCCCTCAGTCACTCATCACCTTACCTGCTGCATTGGGTTTCTAGTAGCTCGTCTTCAGCCAATTGTCTTTGGACCAGGTTAATTTGCCTGCACCCGCTCCACTTGATCCCGTCAGTCGGGCATTCAGTGTCGCTGGGTCATCCATATTGTAGCTGTAAGGAAGGGACGAAAATCCGTTCCAGGAGAAGCCCTTCACTGCAGCCGGTACCGGGCTGAGCGGACTGCCAGAAGTATCACTGCTACCGCGGAATGAGCTTCCATCCAGCGAATACATCGTATCCGTCACTCGAATCTTGCCTGTATACGCGGCATCGGCCGGGTCCGTCTGATTATTGCGAACCGGGAACTGTACGTCTTGAATCACCGATTTCTCCACCAGCACCGCCCCGCTCTCTGTGGAGATGGCCCCGTTGCTGATGATATCAAAATGATAGCCTTTGGACGAGATCGCAGCAGCCATTGCCGACGTGATTCTGGATTTGGCCGCACGCGCTCCTGTCGCATCCATCACGATATTGTAGGCATGAGCGTTCCCTCCACGCAGGCGTGGCATGCGATCCTGAATGTCCTTGTACAGATTATGGTGCAGAGTCATGGACAGGTTGGCATTCGCTGATTCGAAGCTCGTTGAGCCGACCAAATGTCCTTTTTTCTGAGGGGACGAAATGGCAATGATATCGGCTTTGCTGAGTCCAACCGCGCTGCTGCGCAGGTAGTTGTACATCGGATAGGATGCTTTGTTCGCTTCCAGCTCATTGATCTGCTGGGTAACCCAGCTGTTCGCGCTGCCGTCATCCCCTTTGAACAGAGACCAGGAAATGGTCACACCGCTGGTTCCCTTTTTCGAATCCACAAGCCCGTCGTAGGCTTTATTGAATGTGCAGTGGTCAATCCATACATTACTGTTCTCTTCAAGGGTGATATAATCCCAGTCGTTTTTGTCATAATCGCCCTTGGTTGCTTCATCCCATTCCCATAACTCGTCAAATTCAAGGTTACGAATGATAACATTCGAACTGCGTTTGACGCTGATGGCTGCATGTTTGATCTTAGCCCCGTTAGCGGAGAAAATGGTCAGGCCATTGAAGCTATCGATCGTCAGCTTGCTTACGCCCGTCTGCTTCAGTACGGGATGAGTCAGTGCATCATTATGCTTCGCAAAAGGGGATGTCTGGGCAGTGCTCGGAATTTCGTTCCACCCCAGATTCAGGTCGTTCATGATCTCGACGACTTTGACACCGGAGTTCTTTTTCAACGCTGCAGCCAAATCCGCTGCATTATAGACCTTTTTATACTTGGACGTATCCGATTCGCTGATGGAACCCCCGCCCGTGTTCCCTTGGGAGAAACCTGTAAGATTGTAATCTGCGTTTCCTGCTGCCTGTACACTTATTGGGCCAGACAGTAGGGTCAGCCCCAATGTAAGAGCCAGTGCGGCGCTGCACCATGTTCGAATCCTGCTTTTCATCAAACCATTCCTCCCTGAATTATAATGAGCATGTCCGTCCATTCCTGCCAGTGCATGTCATGAAGGACATGTCCACAATGTACATCCTGGAAGCGATTACAACAATAATCCCTATTTTAGGTTCGTGATAACCGTTGTCGGTGCTGCATGGATGCTGCATGGAGTGTACTCTAGGCAACCACCAATCGTACGCAATTAACTTCTAAGGAAGTTCTTCAGGGATAAGGAAAAGCAATGAAACCGAAACTGCTCACAAAAAAACAGGCCTGCAGCGCGGCATGCCTGTCTTATCCTATTTTTTGATGGAGCGTGTCCAAAATCCGCCATGGAACTGCTTCGGTTCTACAGTGATCACAAATGCCTTCGGGTCCAGTTCCAGAATGGTCTGGTACAGCAATTTCTGATTTTTCCGTTTCGCCAGAATCTCCATGACCAAACGATCCCCGTCACGTCCACTGCCTACCCAGGCCGTAACCCCATAACCTCTATCTCGCAGTGCATTAGCTACATTCCCGCCCATCTGATTACAGATCACTTTAACCGTAACATAACCGAGCGCAATCTTTTCTTCAATCCAGGCTCCGAGCAATACACCCAGGCCATAGCCTACGGCATAAACGATCAATGCAGACGGTTGGGTCAGGTACTTCAAGACCAAATTCAGCCCCAGTACATAAATGACGATCTCACCCATGCTGATGAGGGCTGCGATATATTTCTGTCCTTTGAGTGTCAGAATCATCCGAAGCGTATACGCCGACACGTACACGATTTGGATCAAAAAGATAAACAACAATATTTTAAGCAACGACAATCCCTCTTTCCTGGCATGCACAACGGCTGGGCCCACGATCCTGGCTGCGGTCCGTTTCCTGTACGTTTTTCCATATCTCCATCATTGGACATTATGCGAGCTTTTTAAACGGTTGAAAGCAAATCTCGGGGTTTTCCTGTCGAATGCCACGCTGGAATTGCCATTATAGAACCGTTTGTCCCGATTATCAACCCGACAGAAGACCCAGGGGCGAAACCTGGTTTTTGTGAATAGAATGAAGAGCAGTGAACGGAGAGCAAACGCTCAGACGACAAGAGGGGTACAAGGTGACATAAGGGGGAAGGGCCATGCTGCTATGGCAGGAAATGGAGCGCGAAGGCCTCGAAGAACTCGTGTTTTGTCATGATCCGCACAGTGGACTGCGGGCTGTCATTGCCATCCACAGCACCGTCCTTGGACCGGCACTGGGAGGCTGCCGCTGCTGGTCGTATGCTTCGGAGGAAGACGCTGTTCGTGATGCAATCAAGCTGGCCAAAGGCATGACTTACAAAAATGCCGTTTCCAACCTGCCGTATGGCGGCGGAAAAGCCGTGGTCTGGGAGGTACCAGCGGCAGAGCAAGTATCGGGCGTGGAGCCGTCTGGCAATAACAGCTTGAACCCAAGTCTATCTCAACGTGCGCATATCTTCCGCTCACTGGGACGCTTCCTGGAACGGCTGAATGGCCGCTATGTTACAGGCCTTGATCTGGGAACGACGGCAGCGGACATGGACCAGATCCGATTGGAAACCACCCATGTGACGGATACGACTGGGTCACTGGGGGCTCAAAATGACTTCACCGCCGAAATGACTGCCTACGGGGTGTATACAGGCATTGTGACCTCGCTGCAGCATCAGGGGGTCACTTCTCTTCAGGGCATTCCCATTGCCGTCCAAGGACTGGGCAAGGTCGGGCATGCCCTGTGCCGCCACCTGCATGCAGCCGGGGCACGGCTCATTGTGGCAGACGTTGTACCGGAACGTGTACAACGTGCCCTTATGCAGTTCAGCGGCACTACCCCGGCCGATCCGGCCCATATTCACGCCGCTGACTGCAAGGTGTTCGCCCCCTGTGCACTGGGGGGCGTGTTAACCCCGGCAACGGTGGAGGAGCTGCGCTGCTCCATCGTTGCCGGGGCGGCGAACAACCAGCTCAGCGAGCGGGAGCCGGTTGTTCGCCGCCTGCAGGCGCAGGGCATTATGTACGCGCCTGACTATGTGCTTAACGCAGGCGGCATCATCAGCACCGCCTACGAGCTGGAGGGTGAAGGGCCGGACGAGATCCGCCAGCGGGTGGCGGAAATCGCGGATACACTCACCCAGGTCTACCAACTAGCTGCTGCATCAAGCATCTCCACTGCTGATGCAGCAGACCTCATGGCTGAGGCCCGACTTGCTCAGCCATGAATTCCCCTTCCTCTTTCTTTACCGAATGATCTTCAAAGGCAAAAGGCCAACCTGGTTCAGATGAACGGGTTGGCCTTCGTTCTTACGGTGTACTACGTGCATTTTGTTCCTTGCCTGTTCCTTGCCTGCTCCCCACTCACGTCAAACCTGAACATGCACCCGCTTAACCCGGTATAACATGGTCCAGAGCAGCACATTGGCCACAATCAGAAGTCCTCCGAAGATCCAGATGCCTCCTGGCAGCGTACGAAAGAAAACATGGATCCCCCACAGCAGGGCAATCACCGGAAATGCCGCGAATACGAACCACCCATCACTTTGCTGGGCAATACTAAAGGACAGGGAGAACGGCGGCTTGCGCAATAACAGTTTGCTTGTTAACGTGATCAGCGCCGTACCCACCAGCAGGATCACCGCCAGATCAGGCAGAATGCGCAGCCCGAATGTCCAGGCGAACACAATGGCATTCAGCAGAAAAACAGGCAAGAACATATTGCACATAAATGCCTTCAGTGCACCCTTATAGAGCACATTTTCATTCGCAATCGGTGCAGCCCGGAAGGTCCAGAATGCCTTGTATTGGCCCGAATATTTCAGCATGATAATCACCGAAACCACAAGAATCAGCATGATGTACAGCGTATAAAAGAACGAGCCCTCTCTAAGCTCCGCCCATGTCGAGGACTGCAGCTGGGTGAACCAGAATACATAAGGCAGGACAAAGGATAATCCAATGGATGGATATACCTTCAGCTTGAATTCCCGCTCATTCCGCATCATGCTCGCTGACAGCCGGAAGCACGCCTGCTCCTCTCCGGAACGGCAGAACGCTCTGGCAACCGTGCGATCCCATGACCCTTTTCTTCGCCCCGAGGTCGATCCGGAATGGGCCATTTTCTCCAAATACAGTTCAAAGGAAGGCATCAGCTTCACATAGATAACCAAACTGATCATTGGAACAACAACAGCCAGCGCGCTGAAGGTATACAGCCATGCATTCCCACCACCACTGAACAGCCATTCATATACAGCTGCATACCACACGGGAGGAAGTAAGAGCTGCCACCAGGCTGGCATGAAGACCATGTCAAAATCAATGATACTGAATGACCGTGCAACGAGCTGATATCCAACAGCGATTCCAACGGATAACAAAATCTGTACCATGTTAATCATGTCTTTCAGCTTCTCTCCATCCAGAAACTTCATCATGAACAGGTAAACAAGAGAGGTGGTGACCAGAATGAACATATTGATCAGAATGAGTTCCGCAATGAATAACAGGAAGAATCCGATGCCATGTGTGATTAAGCCTGCAACCAGTGGTACGGCTGTCAGGGAACCTGTCAGCAGCAGCAAATACACTCCGGCATGAATAGCCCGGGCCATGCCAACCGTACGGGCATTCACCGGCTTGGTCATAATGATATTCCGATCCCGGATATCCAGCAGCACAGAGGAAAAGTCCGAGATCATGGATGTCATGATGATAAACATCAGCACAGCGGTGACCAGACCCATCTGAAGCATATAATGACCCGTATCCCAGACGACGAATGGCACCAGAAGCAAACCCATCAATCCGTACAACCAGAGGGACCGAAGATACAGGTTCCCTTCCTTCTGCTCCTTATTACCGCTTCGCGAAGACAATACAGTCGGTGCCCTCCGCTGATCCATCTGAAATTTCACTTTCAATATAAGCCGCAGTACATCATAATCCGCACCCATCTTCGTAATGATATGACGAAAATGATCCAGGATCTTCAGCGTACGGAATTCGGAGGCTTCCGCCATATCAATACACCTCCTGTACAATTGATACAAAGCGTTCAGCTATCGCCTTATGCTCATTAAAGCCCGTCAATTGGTTAAACACCTCTTCAAGCGTGCCTTCCCTGGACTGCTGCTGCAGCTGCCTGAATGTCCCGTCTGCCATCACTCTTCCTTCCGCAATGAGAATGATCCGGCTGCTGATCTTCTCGACCACATCCATGATGTGTGAGGAATAGAAGATGGTTGTCCCTTTGGCCGACAGCTGTGACAAAATCTCCTTGACCACCATCACGCTGTTGGCGTCGAGTCCACTGAGCGGTTCATCCAAAAACAACAGATCCGGATCATGCAGCAATGCTGAGATGAGCAGCACCTTCTGGCGCATCCCCTTCGAGAACGAGGCAATGCGGGAATGATAGGATCTCTCGAGTCCAAAGCAATCCATCAGCTGCTTTGCCTTGTAATCGGCATCCTCATAAGACAAACCATACAGTTCCCCAATGAAGGTCAGGTATTCTGCTGGCGTCAGTTGTTCATACAGCTCTGCAACTT
This sequence comes from Paenibacillus sp. 7523-1, assembly GCF_002276415.1. Taxonomy (NCBI): domain Bacteria; kingdom Bacillati; phylum Bacillota; class Bacilli; order Caryophanales; family Paenibacillaceae; genus Paenibacillus; species Paenibacillus sp. 7523-1. The sequence goes on from NZ_NPBR01000013.1 coordinate 357,356, forward strand.
CAGGTACATAACCGATTCTTCGTTTATATTCCGTATCCCCATCTGCGATATCCTTGCCAAAGATGCAAACCTTGCCCACATATCCTTCAACCAGTCCGAGCAGGATTTTGACCGTGGTGCTTTTGCCGGCTCCATTGGGACCGATATACCCGATCATCTCTCCCCGCTTCACCTCAAGATCAATTCCGTTCAGGACATAACGTCCGTTATAACGCATCCGCAAGCCTTCAATGGAAAGTACTTGTTCTTCGTTCACTTCGTTATCCAGCTCCTGTCTCTATCTATTTCTATAATTATACTAGTTTACCACAGTTTAGGATGCTGTGATCCGGAATGAACATCATAACTAACAACAGACCTTTAAGATAATGATGAAAAGACAGCAAAAAGGACGCTTCATATGAAGCGTCCTTTACCATGAGCATGCAGCTTTCAAGAGGTATTCTCTCAAGATGTAAGAGCATGCTATCTTGTATTTATTTTAATGGGTCTCTTAACGTTCTTTCATTAATCCTCGTCGTCAAAATCCTGGTCAAAGGACAGCACTTTACCTGTATTGGCATCCACATCAACATCTGCTTCGCCATCCGCAGTTCTGATTTCGATCTCATAGACATAACGTCCGTCATCATGATCAAGCTCAATTTCGGTTACTTTTCCACCTGTCACCTGTTTCAGGGCAATCGCAGAGGCTTGTGCTTCGGTCAATTTAACCTGTTTTGCAGCAGACTGGTTGGAAGAAGTACTTGTGGCAGAGCCATTGTAATTATAATCATCATCGTCGTCATAGTCTTCATCATCCACAACCGCCAGGATCTTGCCTGTGTAGGCATCCAGACGCACCACAACGTCATTGCTTCCTTTGCGGTCGATTTCAACTTCGTAGAACGTTTGGCCGTTTCTGCGCTCCAGATCAATGTCGTCCACTTTACCCTCAACCGCTTTTAATGCCGCTGCTTTGGCTTGCGCTCCGGTCAGCAATTTGCCAGTACTGCTCTGATCCTGTGTGACCGACTGCGAAGTCGATGATGGTGTGGTTTGTACCGACTGTCCGTTTACGCTGCTGCTCGCTGCTACCGCCGATCCTCCAAGAAGTACCGCTGCCGAAATGCTGCCAATCCATAGTTTGTGTTTGTTCATCATCATGTTTCATCTCCTCGTTGTTGTTCTCGATCTCGTCTACAGTTATAGAATAACCTGTGCGTATGAGAGATCAGCGAGAGTCAGATTAGAATTTGATGAGAAAATGAGACAAACATTCACAGCATCATTTCATTTCTATTGCTGAGGTTTTACTTAATCTTCTTCGTCTTCATCCCAGGTCACGGATCGGATCGCTCCGGATATCGCATTCACCTGCACGATAGCTTCCCTGCCATCCTCCAGATCAATCTCGACCAGGTAATAGGGATTCCCACTATTCGTTCCACGGAGCTCCGTGTCATCCACTTCCCCGGGAACTCTGGCAAGTGCCTTTTGCTCAGCTTCCTTCTCACTAAGAAACTGCGGAGTATCATTCTCTTTTCCCGGTTCCGATGCTGGAGCATCCAGCGTCTGGGAAGATTGCTTCTCCCCGTTATATGGATCAACCACCCACTGCTCTCGGCGATTATCCTTCATTTTCAATACGGCCAGATACACCGGACTTCCCTGCTGTTCCACCAGTTCCAGTGATACCAGCTGCTCATCCGTTTGCTTCCGCAACTCCGTCTTGATCTGCTCCCGGCTGAGCAGTGTTTTTTCTTCAGCCTGAGGATTGGATTCCAGCCGCTTAATGGCATTGACTGTAGCAGTTACCGCATCCAGCTGTACATCATATAGCCCTGTTTCGGATCGAAGCTGCATGATATACGTACCGTCCTTCAAAGTGGAATTCACAATTTCTCCAGGGTATTGTTCCAATACGGCCTGCGCTGCTGCATCTGCACTCAGCATCACACGGCTCGATTGCCATGGCTGCCACCAGCCTACGATTGCGACAAGCAGCACAGCCACAATACCCGCTCCCCACCATATCGGTCGCTTTGACCTTCCGCTCGGCTGCTGCTGTTCCCGTTTCATTTCCGGTGGTATCTGTGACTTTTCCAATCTGCCTCCCCCTTTCACACGTGCATCTGCTCCCGTGACACTCTTGGCATCAGTATACAAGAGAAGAATGAGAATTTCATGAGAACAGGGTTGTCTGAACGGATACTGGCAAAATAATTGAAGCTTCGGTCCCTACGCCTTCTGCACTCTTCAGTTCAACACGTGCCCCTATAGCCCCTGCGATGTCTTTCGCGAGAGATAATCCCAAGCCGGATCCACTTGCTCCGCCGCTGCGGGTCCTTGCCGGATCCACACGGTAAAAACGGTCAAATACTTTGGTTAGCTCTTCCTCCCGCATTCCAATCCCCGTATCAACGATGCATATCCGGCATTCCTGTCCTTTGGATTCCAGTCTGACTTCAATGGCATCCTCGCTATACTTGCGGGCATTGTCCAGCAGAATAAACAACATTTGCTTCAGCTTACTTTCATCACTGATCACCCAGATACCGCCCGGATCATCACAATGAACTTCCCGGTGATAGGCTTCCCGGAAGGCTCGAGTGGAATCCTGAGCCAGACGTGTGATATCAAGCCTTTGCAGCTGTACGTTCCATTGCTCTGGCTGCTTGGCCAGCAAGAGCAGCTGTTCGGTCATCTCCCGCATGCGAACAGATTCGGATAGTATGGCTTCAACAGCCTCATCGAACACCTCAGGTCGCTCCTTGCCCCGTCGCTGCAGCAGACTGGCATAACTCTCAATAATCGTCAGCGGCGTTTTAAGTTCATGCGAGGCATCCGATACGAAACGCTCCTGCCGCTCGAAGTTGGATTCCAGCAAATCCATCATGCGGTTGAACGTCTGCCCCATGGTACTCAGTTCATCCTTCGATTGGGCAGCCAGCGGAAGCCGCTTAAACTGGCCGCTTGACTGGATATCACTCATGGTACGTGTCATCTGCTGAATCGGCCTTGTCATCCGGTTCGCCAGAATTCGGCTGGAGATAATCGCAGGGATCAATGCGATAATCGTTACAGCGACCAAAACCGTACGCAGCACAGACAGGCCATTCTCGGTATCTGCGACACTTTCGGTGACTTGTACATTCACCACTTCACCATCAGGCCAGATTACTGGCACAGACACCCAGACATACTCCAGCTGTCCAACCCGGGTATACTCCGATTTCTTTTGGCTCTCGTACTTATAGGGCAATTTGCTTAGCATCTCGTTCAATTGAGGCTCTGTCGCTGTTGTTACCGGATCGGAACTGGTACCATCCTCATTGACAATGCGGAGCATTCCTTCCACTGGCGCATAGGCACGCAGCAGATCGTCCGGTGGAATGGATTCGGCAGAATCACGTACTCCCGTTACGATCGAGCCAGCCTCAGCTTCGACACGCTTGATCTCATTGGACATTGAAATTCGTTCAAATACGATATACACGGACAGGTTTACAGCGATGAGCAGTACTGCAAACAATACCGAGGAGTATCCATAAATTTTGCTCCGCAGACTCATGATTGCTCCTTCATAACGTATCCAACACCACGAACCGTATGTATTAAGGGTGGAGTGAACCCGTTATCTACCTTTTTGCGCACATAACGGATATACACATCCACCACATTGGTATCTCCATAATAATCGTAACCCCAAACGGCCTGTACAATCTGGTCACGACTCAATACCTGACGCTGATTCTGCAGCAGATACACGAGAAGATCGAACTCACGTGGAGTAAGCTCGATAGGTATTCCATCCCGGTATACCTCCCTTGTACCTTCATTCAACCTCAATCCTGCGGCAGTAAGCCAGCCTGTTTCTTCTTCAGTCATTTGGCTTGCTGAGTCTTGATTGGCAGGTCGTATTACCCCGGATGAAGAAGCTGCTGCGGCACTCAGCCGGAGCGCTGCCCGTACTCTGGCAAGCAGTTCTTCGATTCGAAAAGGTTTAGTAATGTAATCATTGGCACCGAGATCAAGTCCAGACACCTTGTCCTCGACTGAATCCTTCGCTGTCAGCATCAGGATGGGCACCATGGCATCTTTGGCACGAATTCGCCGCAACACCTCAATCCCGCTCAGACCTGGCAGCATGATATCCAACAGAATCAGATCCCACTGGCCGCCATGATACATTTCCAATCCTTCCGTACCGCTCCCTGCCTTCCCCACCTGATATCCCTCATACTGTAATTCAAGTTCAAGCAGGCGTGCGATTTTGGGTTCATCTTCAATCACCAGCACGGCTTCATTCATACAGAGTTCCCCCTCGTTCCATTCTCCCGATATCTTACAATAGAACTCTACAGTTTGCCCAATGCATCCTCTACAAGGTCGTCCCCGGCAATCAGGTCAAATGCCATTCGATATGTCTTCTCCTCTTGCAGAGATGCCGCGATAACTCGGGCCACATCCTCACGAGATATGCTTCCTGGTTTCAAGTCTGTCCCTACGGCGATTTTGCCTGTTCCTGGTTCGTTTTTCAAGCCACCAGGACGAATAATCGTATAATTCAGCTCGCTTGCAAACAGCGCACGATCGGCATAATGCTTCGCCACATAGTATGGTTTTATGGCATCCGACCATTTCTCCCGCTGATCTGCACCAAAAGCACTGATCAGAACATATCTGGAAATGCCCTGCTGCAGTGCGGCCTCCATTGTTTTTACAGCCCCGTCGAGATCAATAAGGAGTGTCTTGTCTGCACCTGTAGAACCACCGGACCCTGCCGTGAATACGACAGCATCATGATCCTTCATCGCTTCAGCCAGATCATTCACGCTGCCCTCCAGATCACCCATGACTACATTTGCACCCAGCTGTTTCAAAGCATCTGCCTGTTCCGGTTTGCGAATCATTGCCGTTACCTGATGCTTGCCTTCCTGGGCGAGCTGTTCCACAAGCATCTTGCCAATTTGTCCGTTTGCTCCAATAACCATTACATTCATATGTCATGCTCCTCTCGGTTAAACGGGTAACCCCGTGTAGTTTTATCCTTCTCTGGACTTGTCTTTAATTTAAACGAAAGCCGGCGCTTCTAAGCGCCGGCTGCTGTGATCCCATCCGTTTAGCGCATTGACAGCGCATAAATACTGTTTCCATATACATCTTAATATACCATACACCCTGTACTGTCTATACCTGACCCAGCTCATCCAGTTCTACAGCCCTTTCAACCTCACTTGCTCCCCTTAGCGTTTAACCCTGGCTAAAGCAACGCAAAAAGGGTGCCCCGAGGGGCACCCTTATATGGATGGCTACTAAATTAGTAAGCCAGTGCGAACAATCCGTGGATGTGAGACAGGTAACGAATGTTACTTGCTTCTTTCATCATGGTTGCTGGCAGACCTTTCAGACGAGTCTGGTTGCCACCGATCATGCCGACAGCATCCTTACGACCCAGACTTCCCAGTGTACCGGAGAATACTGGTGTGAAAGATTCCATTGCGCCACCTTTGAACATTACGCTCAGGTTGTGACCAATGGTTTCACCCATTTGCCAAGCCAGTTGTGCAGTTGGAGGATAAGGGCGAGCGCCTTCGCTAGGGAAGACCACTGCGCTGTCACCAGCAACGAACACATCTTTGTGGGATGTGGATTGCAGAACTTCCGTAACTTTAGCACGGCCGCGATCCACTTCAATTCCACTGTTAGCAACAACCGCATTACCTTGTACGCCACCTGTCCATACGAGTGTGTTCGTAGGGATGGAGCTGCCGTCTTTCAGCAATACTTCGTTTTCTTTCATCTCTGTGATCGCTACGCCAACGATGAATTTAACGCCACGTTTCTCGAGACTCGATTTTGCACGGTCAACCAATTCTGGCGGGAATCCTGCAAGAATGGATGGACCTGCTTCAACGGTATACAGGGAGATATCGTTGAAATCGATACCTTTTTCTTGGCATACGCCTGGCAGCAGGTCAGCGAATTCGCCGACAAGCTCGATACCAGTCAAACCGCCGCCACCAATAACAAACGTTGCGTCTGCTTTGTTGCCGGATTGTTTGTAAGCATCCAGACGTGCTTCAACGTGTGCACGAATGCGGTTAGCATCGCTAACGGATTTCAGCGTGAAGCTGTACTCCTGCAATCCCGGAATTCCGAAGAATGCCGTTTCGCTACCCAGGGCAACGACGAGTGCATCATAAGAGTAAGTAGAGCCGCTGGTCATCAGAACTTTTTTCTCGTCCGGCTTGATTGTATCCACCGTATCGATTTTCAAGTTCACGTTTTTACCACGCAGCAATTTTTCAAGCGGAAGAGCAACTGCCTTTTCAGCAATGCTTCCTGCTGCAAGACGGTGCAGTTCCGTAATAATTTGGTGCGTAGGGTAACGGTTCACGACTGTAATTGTCGCTTCTTCCGGTGTCAGGTATTGACGCGCAGTCAGCGCAGTCAAAAGACCACCGTAACCTCCGCCCAAGATCAAAATTTGCTTCGACATATCCATCCTCCGTTCTTCTAATCTTAACGTTGCTGTTGTTGACGCTCGTTCAGAATGCTCAGGAATGATTGAGCAAAACGCAGCGTTTGTTGTACGTTTGGATCTTTAAGCATTTTGAGCATAGCGAACAGACCAACCGAAGTTTGCTCTGCTTGCGCACGATCACTTGCTTCGATTGCAGCGGAAGCTACACCTTTGGCTTTGTCTACAACTGGTTTAGCGAATTCACCCATTGCGCTCATTGTGTCGCTGATCAGAACTTTGTCTGTAGCTACGCTTTGTGCAAAGTCATAAGCTTTGGTCATGGCAGTAACCATTTCAGCCAATTTAGGCAGGTTTTCAACCAGAACGGTCAGAGACTCCTGTACCTCAGGCTTCATCAGTTGATCGAGCACGTCCAAGGACTGGCGCTCGGAAACGTTGGCACCTTCTGTAACTGGCACCTCTTGTTGAGTAGGCGATTGTGACATAAGAGAAAGTCCTCCTTTACTTTGGGATAGAAGTCCGCGACTTTCATGATGCCTGTCAAGCAGAGCCGAACCACGAATACAAGGGATACATTGAAATGTACCAAATTTCACACAATAGAAAGAGCGAAGCCCAAGGGCCGCTCTCGGATCATGTATTGTATTGGGTCTATTGCGGACAACATGTGTTGACGCAAAACGACAAGCAGGCCGAAACCGAACTCTATACCCTTATATTACACCTCTTACACATGAACATGAAAAAGAAATTTTTTACACTTGTGAAGATATTGTGAACATTGTAACAAATCCGATTTTTTTGTCAAGCTTCGCGGTCGGAATGTAACCGCTTATCCTTTTGATCCAGATCTGCATTCCTACCACATGTGGTATTAAGACAAGATCACATACGTCCATATGTGCGAAAAAGTACATATAGAGGTTTTTTTCAGTCTTATTTTTAGGAAGTGTTTTCCAAAATCATGAATTCCATGCAACGAATTTGGTCACTATCGTTATTATGCAGCTTGTCTTGCTGGCTTATTCCCTATTCGCTCAATTCTTCCCGATGAGAATCTTGACCTTATTTCAGGCCCTTACGACAGCTTCTTCTGACAGACAAAGTTTAAAATTACAGGAACCCGGTTAATAAGGACTACACCAGAAATGAAGGAGATGTTCGATATGAGTAATTCAACTAGCGATAAAATCAAAGCAGGCGTGAATAAAGCAAAAGGCGAAGTGAAGGATCAGATCGGTAACGCAACAAACAACAGATCCCTTCAGGCTGAGGGTAAAAAGGACAAGGCGAAAGGCGCGGTTCAAGATAAAATTGCCGATGTAAAAGATCGCCACTAGGATCCGGTCTCATATGCTTCGCACGATCAAGTCGTGCACTATATACGTGATGATGTGGGCCCGTAGACATGCAGTTTGAACATGCCTGCACCTACGGGACAGAAAAAAGCCAAGGAAGGTGTTATTCCAATCACCCTTCCCTGGCTTTTTTTGATTGCAGTAAGTTGTATCAAATTGCTGGAGCCACATATCTAGCCATATCCACGATAAACTCATGACTTCCTCTCGATGTTTGATACTGTCTGCTGAATTGTCGCACCCAATCCGGATGCTCCTGATACCAGCGGTATGTCTTCTCCAGCCCCTGTTCCAATGTAATCTGCGGTTTCCATCCCAGCTCTTCTCTTAATTTGCCCGAATAAACGACTAAACTCGAACCTCTGGACTGGGTCGGTTCCTGATCCCGAATCTCCACATCACCTGTGGAGCGCTGCAGAGATTGCAGCAGCTCGCCAATCTCCTGCATTGTTGTGCCTTGTCCTGTCGAGATGTTATACGTATGCCGATCTTGTCCATGCAGCATAATCTGTTCAATGGCTTTTAGTGCATCATCGATATACAGAAAATCACGTACAGCAGATCCTTGAATATCCAGCCGCAAACCATCCATCATCCGGCCAAAATTGCGGGGAATGATTCGGTCAGGTAGCTGCCATGGCCCATACAGGTTGGTTAGGCGGAAGATTTTGACGGGGAGGTTGTAACATTGGGCATAGGAATGAGCCAGCGTCTCACAGGCTACTTTGGATGCCGAATAGGGTGATACGGGAGCATATACGTCTGATTCGGAGTACACTCTGCCAAACTCGCCTCCATAGACCTCTACCGAGGAGGCCAGTACAACCGGAATACGATGATTGGCTGCATACTGCAAAATGGCCTGCGTGCTTAGTGTGTTGTTACGAAACACTTCTCCTGGGTGATGGTAGGAATAATCCACATGCGGCATGGCTGCCAGGTGAATAATATAATCGGTTCCCTGGGGCAAGCTGAAGCGGTCTGAAGCGAGGTCACAACAAGTGAAGGTCATCTCATGCAGCGGGGAGCTGTGAACAAGTCTCTGACAATAGTCATCCCGGTCGATCAGAGTAATACGGTGGCCTTTTTGCGCTAAATAATGAGAAAGATTGAATCCCACAAATCCGGAAGCCCCTGTAATGACAATGTTCACCAAACCATTCCTCCTTGGATTTTACTCAGGCAGGCTCTTGAGGCGAGCGTATGTATTGAGTATAACCTCAAAATGATACGTTTTGTATCATTTTCCATTCATTTTTTATTTTTCTTTTTCCGTAGAGCAGACCGCTAATGAGGGTAATAAACAGTGAGGTGATGATAATGAATGAATCCAGAGATAATCTAGAGACCTTTTACTTCAAAGACGATGGCGTGATTCCCAACAACCCAAACTTGCCAGTACTGTTGTATAAGGGTGTATGGGCAAAAGACCCGTCCCGAGCAGAGTCGCTGCTCAACAGCAATAACTGGGGTAACAACTGGATTAATGGTGTGTTTGACTATCATCATTTTCATAGCAATGCCCATGAAGCACTAGCAGTGGTTAGCGGTTTCGTTCAACTGATTCTAGGCGGGGAAAAGGGACAAAGAGTTTATCTGCAAACGGGAGATATTGTTGTGCTTCCTGCAGGAACAGGACATAAGCGTCTAGAAGCCAGCTCTGATTTTCGTATAGCAGGTGCTTACCCTGGCGGCACAAGCTACAATACCCGTACAGGTGATCCGCGAGAACGTCCTGAAGTTCTCCGGGAGATTGGCGATGTGCCCATCCCTGAAACGGATCCAGTCTACGGGAACGAGGGACCATTGTTGGAATTATGGAATAAAGGCAAATAAGAGGGTGCCTGCATATGAGTGAACCAAAAAGAAAAACAGACTGTTAACGAGAAAAATCCATGTCCTCGATAACAGTCTGTTTAGCTTATGCACGTAACCGGATGCCGTAGAACCGCATTGCATGCGGCTTGCCTTCCATTTCAAGCAACCCTTGCAGCACCAGCTGGCGTATTCGGTACTCAATAAATCCATCCCCAACAAATTGATCATATGTGCCGAGCACTTCACCCACAATGCGGGCAGATTTTATATACTTCGCAGGCTCCCAATAAGCAGTAAGCTCTTTAACCTTCTCCATGATGTATTGATCCATGGCATCTTCGGAGAAGCTCTGGAGCGTGCCATCTTTTATTAATCTCAAGAGACCTGGCTTGACCGAAAGTTCTAACCATTCCTGCTCCAGTTGATGGCGCTCTTCTATAGACAGCGGCCCCTTTTCGGAGCAAGCTTGCCACATCTTAAGCAACTTCTCTGGACCAATCTCACCAGTATTCAAGATCGTGTATTCGACATCCTGTCTGTTAAATAGCTGCTGATACAAACCACTGGTCTCTATCACATAAATAGGTGATTTCCGGTTACGCAGTAAATGGATAGCGTATAGAAGCCCTGTTCTCTCATGTGCATTATTCGCATACCAGATGGTTATTCGGGTCTGTTCATCAATGGAACAGATCCTATCATTCAATTCATACAGTGAATCCAGACCATGTTCGGCATACTCTTGACGATCATTCAGGCTTAATCGCTCCATTAACCATAGATGCCTGCGATGCAAGTCAGCATTGCTCGTCAAATCCCCTAACGGACCAACGGCATAATAGTCGCTCATGGATATGAAACGCCTACCCTCACGCCCAGGGACGTTGGCCATCGCAATCTTCAGGCTGCCCAGCGAGGAATCTCCAATCGTGATATGAATTTCAGCGGGTCCATCCAATCCGCTAAGCTCCTGCTGTTCCATTTGACTGAAATCCATCGGCTTGTCCATATCCTTCAACAAGGTTAAGACGTTGTTTGCAAAATCCATAACCTCTCCTTGTTCCTTCTGCCACTGGACCACCTGTTCGGATTTTATATAGAGCAGGCGCATGAATGAGCGCAGCTCATGTTCATTCATGCGATTGATGTGCCGACTAAATGCAAAAACATCATTCACGATGTGAAGCCCCCTCGGATTGTTTTATATAAAACTGCACAACTTGGGCTGTTATACGACAGGCTTTTCATTTTCAGGAAGAAATGGAGTTCCCCGAAGGTTGATTGGATTCGTCCAGTTTCTCCTGTGCCGATGAACGGGTGAAGTGTCTCTCCAGCTTCCGACTGGCCCACAACGATACAGCGATAAACAGCAATACACCAATCCACCTTACAGGATGTTCGAGGAATTGAGCCACATTAGAGCCAATGTAGGTCACGCAGAATATCATGATGGCCTTACCGAATCCTACAGCCAGCAGGAAAGACATAAGTCTCATTCGGGCAATACCTGCCGCCACATTAATGATGACAAACGGTCCGACCGGAAAGATGCTCAGCAAAAATACATAACTGAAGGCATTCCGCCGAATCCATACCATGCTCCGCTGAACACGCGGTTTGCTGGACCATCGTTCCACGAAGGCAGATTTCCCAATCTCCCGGACCAGCAAGAAGGTCAGGGTACAACCCAGCACCATCCCAATCCACGAGTACAAAAATCCCGCCCATAGGCCGTACACCGCCCCATTAACTCCCACGATCAGCAGGGTCGGCAGCGGTGGCACAAAGGACTTCATAAAGGTAAGCAGTATACCTGGAAGCGGCCCCAGGGAACGAAACTGCTCCAGCCAATAACGAATATTCTCTTCCGTAATATAGGACATGATGTCCAGAGGTACCGGGGTCATGTGCATCCTTCCAATCTATTCAGTCTCCATCCGTTTACACCGCAATTCCTGTGCTCGAATGATCTGGGTACGGTTCATCTTCTTCTCACAGTATAACGTACGAATCCACTTCAAACCGTTGTTAATTTGAAGAAATATTCACAGATGAGACCAACATAACGAAAAGCACACCCTGACCTGTACAACAAGTCTTGGTGTGCTTTTCTATATTGGTATCCCTCTCCCTAACAGGAGAAGAAATAAACACAATTCTATTCCAGCTGCGCTTCCTGCAGCTGCAGTTCGTTCAGTTCCTCCTGATGAGCAGCATTCCATTCAGGTATACCGGACCGCATGAACTCGTCAGCATCCATCGCAGCTTTGGACTGGTTGCACAGATTGCAGGCACATACACAGTTTAACGGAGTTGTATGACCGCCTTTGGCCCGAGGCAGGAGATGATCGATCGTATCACCATATGATCCACAGAAGTAGCAGGTATACTGATCCCGGGTCATGATGTACCGTTTGAAATCCTTGTTGCTGAATAATCGGCGAATCGTGTACCGATTGACAACAACTGCCGCTTTTTCCTTGACCAGCGTGACCGCAAGCTCCATGTCAATCTCCTGATGCCAGCGGCGGCCTTTATCCGTCTTGCCACGCATGCGGACCATGCCCTGCCTGTTCGTACGGAGCGATGACGGATCTTCCGGATCAATGGCTGCCGGAACCGCCGGAGTCTGACGGCGCGGCCGGCCATCTGCGCCCGCGCTTCGGCTGCGGGCATGATGGGAATGGGGACGGTGCCCGGAAGTCGTTGTCCGGGCGCCGTCTTCACTCGCGGGCTTATGCGCACGTTCTTTGCGCATTGGCCGCGCCCTGCTCCCTTGCGGACCCTGTGGCCGCACGGGAGCAGACTCGGCTGTCCCGGCCGCAGCAGGAGCTGCCTGGCCCGGGTCCAGCCCTGGAGCAGCAGGCTGTGCACCTGCCGCCAAAGGCCCGTCGACCGTAGCGGCAGCGCCACGGTCGCTCGCTGGCACATCGGACTTGACCGCGATGCGGTCCGGTCCAGTGCCAGCGCCAGGCGGCGCCGAGCGTTTGCGGCGCCGCTTGCGCTTGCGCCCCGCTGCGACCTGCTGACCCGCAGCTGCTGTTCCTGCTGCCGGATCCTGCGGATCTTCCGGCAGCGAAGCCTCGCTGGCCGCCACAGCTGGCTGCGCAGCGGCCTGTTCAGCACGCACATTGGATATCGTGCGTCCACCAACCTTCGGATCACGATCTGTCTGGCCTGCGGCGCCTGATTCCGTGATCCGTTCAGACTGTTCAAGGCCTGGCTGTGCCTGCTGCCCTTTGGACTTTCGTCTCCGTCTTCTTTTCTTCCGATCACCTGATGGCTCCGAGGAAGCGGAAGATAGAGGTTCAGCTTGGCTGTGCTTTTTCTCAGAACCTTCATCCGATGTCTCCTGAATCACCCGTTGACTGGCTGCAGCACTCGATTCATTTGTAATCTTCTCCGTTCTTTGCATTCGCATGTGCAAGCTCTGACCCTGCTGCACCGGGATGTCGCTAACGTCAGCCTGTCCACTGCGCTGACGACAATGACGACAGGCCCCTCGTCTGGCACCGGGCCCTGCCCTCTTTCCGGTTCTGCGCCGAAATTCAGACAACGGACGCTGTTGCCCGCAATACATGCATACCTTGGTCTGTTGCGCTTCATGTTCCGTCATTTCCTGCCGGAAAGGGGCTGAGCCCGTCTCCATGTTGTCACCTCGGTTCCGTATGAATCCGGTTTCTTTCTATTGTATCACATCTGCTCGCGGACGCACTCATACCCCTGTGTCTGTGCCGGATAGCCATCTGTGCTGTACTCTGTTGTCTGTCCATTGCATTCATGAAGAATGTGCTCTACATATTCCAATATATCTTGCATCGGTTTCCCGCATTGTTCACATGTTTTCATTCATCTCACCTTAATCCTGTTCTGTAAGTCTCTGCATTTTTGATTTGTGTTCCGCCTTCTCATTACCCCTGGCAGCTCCAAAAGAAACATTCGTTCCCACATGATGCTCATTGATCGCATGAAAAAAACCGTTCCCCGCTCAACCCTAAGGTCGACCAAGAAACGGCTTATTATTCCTATAATGGCAATTAAATATTAACGAACATCGAGCTGGCCCGAATTGGACTGCGGGATGACCCGTGGTTTTGGTTTCGGCAGATTGCCGAAGATGACCCAGGCAAACGGAATGAACCTCGCAGTCAGCCCCACTACAATCCATGAAGCGAACAGCGCTACAGCAAAGCCTCCGGCATACCATAGGTGAACCAGCCAGGAGACCCCGGTTTGCGGCGGGAACTCCCGATACAACAGCAGGAAAAATGGATGGATCAGATAAATTCCGAAGGACAGTGCACCAAGTCGATTAAGCGGCTTGGCAATCAATGCAGGCCCCTTGCGATACAACAGGTATGCAATCTGAATCAGTACGAGCGCACAAGCAAAGGTATGCAAATTCCAGAAAAACTCATACCACAGTGTGTTATACGTGGCAATCTTCATACGAAGCAGGTAATAAATATATACATGTCCGAGTCCGGCAGCAATCCAGACGGCCCACAGCAGAATCCAGGATGCTGCGCGGCCTTTGGTCGCATTTTCACGGCTGATGACAAACCATTGCTTGATCTTTGGAAAATAGACCCCAATGAACGCTCCCAGCATGAAGTAGGAGAAGTATGAGAAGGCCCAGCTTCCCTTGTTCGGCACCTGGAAGCCGTATTTGTTACTTACGATAAATGCCCACTGGATCAGCAGCCCAATCGGTACAGACCACTTAACCACCGCAGGATACTTCTTCAACAGCCACAATACAAGCGGGAATAACAGATAGAATTGCATGTTGATGAATACAAAGTACAGATGCGTATACGCCTTACCCGTGAACAGTTTGGTAATGAAGCTGATGGCAGATTCACCAAACGGACGGCCTTGATAATGGGTGAAATGCAGAATAACAAAATAAAACAGGGAAAACAGGAAATACGGCAGCAAAATGTAAACGAATCTCTTTTTATAAAAATTGCTGACCAGTTTCTTGTCCAAGGGACGGGAATAATAGTTATAGAACAACACGAAGCTGCTCATGAAAATAAAAGTAGGCGTACCATATTTCATGAAGATATTAATAAAGTTATACAGCCAGTAGTAACCCGAACCCGTCATGTCCACCGTCGCATAAGACGTGGAATGCACACACAGCACGCCGATAATCGCCATGGCACGTACCAGGTTCAACTCCGGTATTCGCTCTCTTTTCAATGTCTCACTCATGTTTAGCGTTTCTCCTTAATGTGTTCGTCAATATGTCAGATATGACTTAGTACGATAAGCTCTCTATCTATTAAAAGGCATAATGCTTAAGATGGGTAGTCCATTTTCTTAACAATTCCTAAATTTTCAGTGGATTTCACACTATTTTCATGTCTATAAATGTAAAAAAGACCGCTATAATGCGGTCTTCGGGCAATGCTGCCTCAGCAGGATTTATTTCTGGTTCACTGGGATGAAACTGGTAAACTCGGGCTCCCTGTCTGTGTGAGCACACATCCTGAGGCACCCAATCAGGCCGGGATTGATCCATCCTGTCTCCTTCTAATCCTTCTGACGACTCGCCAGAATTTGTTTATAGACCTCTATAGCCGCCTGTCTGGATGCCTTCAGATCCACAATGGCACCCTCGCGTGGTTGATGGATATCCTTGCTGTGCAGATCCTTCAGATCAGGCAGCCATTTCCGGATATAATCTCCCTGCGGATCATACTTCTCCGACTGTGTTACCGGATTGTTAACCCGGAAATACGGAGCAGCATTCTCACCCAGTGATGCGCACCATAACCAGTTCCCCCGATTCTGAATGTTGTCATAATCCAGCAGCTTGCGTCTGAAGTAGGCCTCACCCAGGGGAAATGGGCACTGCAGGTTTTTGGTCAGGAACATCGCCGTCAGAATACGCAGTCGATTAGGCATGCGTCCCGTCTCATTCAGCTCGGTCATCGCAGCATCAATAATCGGTATTCCCGTCTCTGCCTTGCACCAGCGTTCGAAGTGATAATCACTTAACGGTGACAGATCGTATACCTTTTCGTATGTAAAATAATGACCCTCATATACTGCACGATACAGATAAAAGTCACGGAAGCACAGCTGTCTAATCCATTCATCCGGCTGTTCTGCCCGGTAAGCGGCATCGTACATCCTGCGGATCGAGATGGCTCCTACCGCCACATAGGAACTCAGATGGCTTGGTTCGTATGCTTCATATTCATCCCGGTGCTCCCCATACTCCGCGATACGTTCCTTCAGGAATGCATCGAGCAGTCCATAAGGCTCTTCTGCCCGCTCGACATCCATAAGTGCTGCGGGAACCCTGAATGAATCAGGAAACTCGATGGATAGCTTACTGATCTTAAGATCAGCTACCGTTAGTACCGAAGGAGGATTCGGGAATTCATTCATAAATTCCACCCAGCGCCGGTGGAAAGCAGCAAATACTTTATAAGGCTCCGATTTGCCTGTAAAGTCAGCGAACCGCGGAAGATCGATCAGCAGATGATCCGTCAGCTGTGTGAACTTGGCCTGGTATTGGTCAACAACCTTGCGTATGCTGCGATCCCTTTCGATCGCGTAAGGTGTCATATCCCGGTGAACTACCACTTCATCGATAATTTCTTCTGTGTGTCCCAATATGTAATCCACAACTTCTGATGGCTTGCCATGTGCCACATGCAGCAGCTTGCCTGCCTCCCGGTACTGTCTCGCAAGCCCGGCTGCATGCCTCAGAAAGTTGATGCCGCTGTGCTCCTTATCACGTCCTTGACGAAGCAAAAAGGGGTCGTAGATAAACAGGTGCAAACTCTCATCTTCCTGGTTCTGCAAATAATCAAAAGCGTGCAGATCCTCCGTACGCAAATCCTTGCGATGTATGAATAATTTCACTACAACCCTCCCGCCTGGCCTGTGCCTACTTCGCCGTTAGCTCCTGAAAGAGGCGGCTCGTTTCCGGTTCCGGCTGATGCCCCAAATCCTCCAAAAGTGTCTTGGCAAATGATGAATATACTTGGAGTATGGCTGATCCATCACCCATGGATGCATACACCCTCATCATTAATCGGCAAATCTCTTCAGCATAAGGCTCTCTTTCCTGTAAATCGAGTAACTGCTCGGTGGCATCCTTGCCGCGTCCATGCTTCATGTTCCAGTCAGCCAGGTCCATGACCAATTGTATATATTTGCGTTTCAGCTCACGGGCCTTTGATTGTGCCCAAGGGTAGTCATGCTCTTCAAGATAGTCCCCGCGATATAACAACATGATCTCCCGCAGCTCTTCCACATTGGTAGAAGTAACTTCTGCATATCCCGCTCCTAGTTCAAATTGCTCCACGTCACTCACCAGATTGCCCGGCAGCAAACGGTAACGATTCATGTTGTATTCCAATTTGCCTGTCATACTCCATTCCTTGAACAGTTTTCGGATCTGATATACGGATGTATGCAGATGAGTTAGCCCTTTTTCCAAGGTGACATCGGCCCATAATTTATCAAGCAGAATTTCTTTGCTTACCCATTCTCCACGATGGTGAAACAGAAAAGCGAATAACTCCTGGGATTTGGTCGTCCTCCATTTATGCTTGGTTGCCTCCGGTTTCAGGCTTCTGTAGATATCCAAATGTTTGAAGGTGAGCAATCCCGGTAACTGGATGTCATCCTCGGCAGCATTGGAAACGGGTTCCTTTACTTCAGCGGTTGCTGCCATTTCGGGCATAGCAGACTTCCAAGCAGCAATCCGGTCAATGGTTTTGCCCAATCTTGCCGAGCTTACCGGCTTCAGAACATAATCCAGTGCATGCAGTTCAAATGCTTCGACTGCATGATCAGCGTACGCTGTTACAAATATAATTCGAATGTTGTTATCCAGCTGCTGTATATACTCAGCCGCTTCCAGTCCGTTCATTTCTGGCATGCCAATATCCAGAAACACCACATCGACACGCTCTTTTGCCAGAAAATCCAGTCCATCACGAGCTGTTGAAAAACATTGCACGGGTGTAATCCGTCCGTCCGACAATAACAGGCGCTCCAGGTGGAGCTGCGCCGGCTTCTCGTCATCGATTACAATGGCTCTCACTGTTCTTCCAGCCTCCTGCCCTTACTTATTCTTCTTCGTTCTATATCAAAGGAATTACTGAATAAACTTCATCAACTTATTAGTCTGTTAACCATTATGATCGGTCACGGCACAATTCTGGGATAATTAACCTCTGGGCAGAGGAATACGGAAACGAATTTTCGTCCCTTTGCCCACATGGCTTTGAATATTCAATCCCTCGCCATATAAGGACACTAAACGCCGGTTGATATTTTGCAGGCCCACGCCTCCCGGTCCTTCCGTCCTTCCCGAATGAACCTGGGCCAAACGCTCCGCAGGGATGCCCACCCCATTATCTTCAACCTGGACGATGATACGATCGTCTTCTCTGACAATTTTCAGAGTCACGGTTCCACCCGCGGCCCGCTCCATCACACCATGACGAATGGCATTTTCAACGAGTGGCTGAATGCTGAGCGGCGGCACATAGATCCGAACGTCCGGTTCCACTTCATAGTTGACCACCAGCCGTTCTTCAAACCGGGCCTGTTCCAGATGTACATAGGACTCCACCAGCTCAAGTTCCTTGGTCAGCGGTACCAGCTGATCCCGGTTCTGAAAGTCGAAGCTCCCACGCAGATAGTGACTCAGCTCAATCAATAGATCTGTCGCTTTGTCCGGGTTAACGGCACAAGTAGCGATAATGACATTAAGCGCGTTATATAAAAAGTGGGGTTTGATCTGCGCCTGCAAAAAAGCCATCTCTGTGCGAATGGCGCCTTGAACGGAGGCCCGCATTTCAATCAGGGTTCGCACCCTAGCACGAAGCTCCCCCGCATCGACCGGCTTGCTTAGGAAATCATTGGCACCAGCCTGGAAACCCAACCTGATATCCTCAGGCAATCCACGCGCCGTCAGCATCAGGATAGGCAGTTCGGACAGGGAATTACGCTCACGCAGTTTGCGGCATAATTCAATTCCGGACATCTGAGGCATCATCCAGTCGGTAATCACCAAGTCGATTCCCGGGTATTGTTCTCGCATTTTCAAGGCGGCAGCACCACTATCAGCAGAAATGACCCGGTATCGCTCTGTTGATAACAGATTGTACAATACCTGCAGATTTACCGGATCGTCATCTACAATCAGAATCGTATGCTTTGCTGCGGGGCCTTCTTCTGATTCATCGAGTTCTGTAGGAAACCCTCCAGATGAATTAGCACGCTCGGCAGGCACGTAGCTCGCTGCAGTCGGTCTGGAAACCGTATGAAGCAGCGGCGTTTTGGCAATTGGCAGGGTGAAGTGAAAAATAGACCCCCGACCCGGTTCTGACTGGACCCAAATCATGCCTCCGCCCAGCTCTACAAGTTTACGCGAAATACTGAGACCAAGCCCTGTCCCGCCGTTAATTCGTTCACTTGTACCATTCTCCTGCTCATAGGACTGGAATATATCCTCCAGCTTCTCTGGAGCAATACCAACCCCGGTATCCGCCACAGACATTCGGATCTGATCCCCCTGCACAATCGCATATAGCCGTATCTCGCCTTGCTGCGTGTACTTGTATGCATTGCCAATCAGATTATAGAGAATCTGCCGTAACCGATCCTCATCTGCTTCGACCAGTGGCAGGGATGGAGGCCAGTCCTGTATTAACACAATAGGCTTATCCCCGAAGGTAAATCCCGAAACTTCAACCACTGTGCGGGCAACGGACTCCAGATCCACCGCCTCCCGCTTCAGCTCGATCTCACTATTCTTGAGCTTGGCGAAATCCAGAATGTCATTGACCAGCAGTGAAAGCCTCTTACCGGTAGACGTGATCATGGACAGGTTTCTGGCCTGCTTCGGCGTCACAGCCCCTGCCGCTCCTTCCAGCATGGACTGGGCAATATTAATGATGCCATGCAGCGGGGTCCTCAGTTCATGCGACGTATTGGCCATGAATTCATCCTTCAGGTTATCGATCACAAGCAAACGTTCGGATAATGCCTCAACTTCACGAAAGGACTGCGCGAAGCGGATTGCCGTAAGAATCATCTGAGCAAAAACAAATAACAATAGCTCATACAGGGCGAGAAAGGCCGTATCCTGCGTCGTAAATGCGCCGATGGTATACAGAATAACGACCATGAGGATGCTCATCATGCTGATCAGCACATAATGGCTGTCATTGGGCCTCTTTTTCAACCAATAAAACATCGCTCGAAGAGTGTATACAATGACGCTAAGCGATACCATCAGCATTAGAGGCTCCAGTTGCGAGAATAGAACCGGAGACAAGGTCAGGCCAATAGTGCATTGCAGAATCACCAGCGTAATTCCCAGACGTACGTACCATTTGTGAATTGCACCCGGAACAAGCGCATCCATATAGCGAAGCAAATAGTAGTAGGCCAGTGCTGAACTTATTAATTGAAGCCTTAAAATTTCAGTATTCGGTAGAAACGGTACAAAGGTGCCCAGCAGTTTCTCCCCATGCGTCAGTGCATACATGGCACCGGAGAGACTGAATAAGCCCAGGTAGCGAAGTTCCTTCTCACTCCGGCGCAGCCTGAACAGCAGTAGGAAAAACGCTGCAGGGAGGATAAATCCGAAAAGGGTCATCAGATCCTTGAGCCAGTCCCACTGCTGGCTGTACAGAATGCTATGTTCATCTCCAAATAACAGTGAAGCTACGATTCCTCCGGAAGAGTATGTATAGTTGGAAACTTGAATGATGATATCTGCACGGTCTCCCTCAATCGAGGTAAACCCGGTGAACGGCAAATTGTACTGGAGGTCCGTTTCCCTTGTTTCGCCAGGCAGTCCCTTGCCTCCGATCTCTTTGCCATCTATAAAAATACGGTGTGCCATACGAATATTCTGTGTACGAATGCCATAGTCATTCTTCTCGAAGCTGGGCCTGAGTTTGACACGAAGGTGATATGTTCCATAGCCATGGGCTTCACCCATCGTCTTATTCCACCTGGCCGGGACTTGAATAGCTGTAGGTGGCCCAATTGGCTTGCGTCCGGACACATCCGCCTCAAAATCAACCGGGGTTAATAATTGGTTCGGGTAGAAGTCCCAGACTCCGTCCAATGTGGCTGCACCCTTTTTGGTGAAATCCCATGTGGTCAAATCGATTAGGCCTTGTTTAACGACCGGATTCCCGCGCTCAGATACAATACTCTGCACAATCCACCCTACGGGAAAGACAACAATACAAATGAAACTAATCGTCAGCATAATCCAGTGCTTTTTCATCAATGAAATCCTTCTGACACGTGACGATAGGCGTCACTTTTTGTCGTTTTATCTTCATGATCCATGTTACACGTTTCTGCTGCCCACGGAAATAGAAGGAAACTAAAAAGAATCACATTTTTTAAGGCGGTTCACCATCTCGTGCGAACTCTCCATGAAAAGCTCACAAAATAAAAAAGGACTGCCAGCTGTTCATCAGAAAATGACCCTGATCGCAACTGACAATCCTGTCTTATTGGCTTACAACCTGTGCCAGTTTCTGCACGATGCCTGACCAGCCCTGCTCCATTCGCTCACGTACGATAGCATGAGCCTGTCCAAATTCAGTTAGTTTATCGGCATCCCAACCGCTGTGAATCAACGTAAATGCCGTACCTTCCGGCTGTTCATCCAGTTCGAAGGTAAGGGTCCAATCCTTGCCCCATTGAAAGGATAACTTGTGAAGCGGCTGAACCTCCGTTACCCGGCACGGTGATTTGCCAAAAGGCCCAGCCTCCAGCACGAATTCATGTCCTTCCACCGGCTCCAGATTGCTTGGCATAAACCAGGTCTCCATGCCTTCTGCCGTTGAGACAGTCTCCCATACTTTCTCTAGCGCAGCATGAAGTACCAATTGCTGCCGGATATCCGGCAGTGCGCTCGATGATGATGTCATAACCATCGCCTCCTTAAATAGATATTACTCATTGTTCGGGATATGAAGATGGGTGTCAAATGAATTCATTTAACAACCGAATCTAGCATTGGATCTCCTCTTAAACGAACCTCATCTTGAAACTCATATATTAAAGATGTGTAACTCCCGTCTTAGTCTGCTCTGAACGATGGAATCCCAACCGTGACCGCTTGACTATCAAAATGCAAAATCAGGCCGCAGCTAAGGTTCACCCTTGCCGCGGCCTGTCGTACGAGCTGATATATGTTTTAGATAAAATTAATAACCGCGGGAATACTGCTCCGCAATCGCTGCTTTATCCTTGCTGACACCAAGCTCCAGAGCCGCATGGTTAGCCCAGTACGGATCGCGCAGCATGCCTCTGCCCACTGCAACCAGATCGGCATCGCCGTTGCCAATAACGGCTTGAGCGAGAGCTGCATCATCCAGCAGCCCTACTGCAATCACCGGAACGTTCAGTTCTTCGCGGAAACGACGGGCAAATGGAACTTGATAACCTGGGTAGTTACCCGGCTTCCGTTGTCCTGCAGGTCCTTCTCCTCCAGAGCTGATGTGGAATATGTCCACACCTGCTGCCTGATAGGCACGAGCCATTTCCAAGGTGTGCTCGATATCGTAGCCGCCATCAGCGTATTCAATTGCAGATATGCGCATAATGAGCGGCATGTCTTCCGGCATTTCCTTTTTCACAGCATGAATAATCTCAACGCCGAATCGAGCCAAATCCTGTCCATATACATCTTCACGATGATTCATCAGCTTGGAATGGAACTGGTGAATGAGATATCCATGTGCTCCGTGCAGCTCAATGGCATCCACTCCAGCCTGAACTGCGCGGCGAACACCGTCCGCAAATTTCTGCACCATAGCTTCTACTTCTTCGGTAGTCAGTGCACGAGGCTCTCTAAAGTCTTCACCCGGGAAAGTGACCACGGATGGAGCTACCGGCTGTTCTGCATCCTCCGCTTTTCGCCCAGCATGCGCAATTTGAATCGCCACTTTCGAGCCATGGGCATGCATGCCATCCACCAGCTTGGCAAAAGCCGGAATATGCTCGTCCGACCAAATGCCCAGGTCGTTATCAGTAATGCGGCCATCTGGTTCAACATCTGTCATTTCGATGACAATCAGACCTGTACCCCCAACCGCACGACTTACATAGTGAACCTGATGCCAATCATTCGGGATGCCATCCTTGGCTGTTACCGAGTACTGGCACATTGGCGCCATAACTACACGGTTATTCAGTTGAAGCCCCTTGAACTGGTAGGGGGAAAATAATTTCTCTGACATATGGATACATCTCCTATTCAATATATTAGTATATGTTGAGGCAATCGCTTGTTTTTCAACATGAAAAACAGTTACCCAATCTTGTGCAGTCTTTCTCGCCAATCCGTGGACCATTCTTTATTATGAAGCAGCCTCCCCTGAATGCAAGTACGTACATTTTTGTGCCATAGTACCCTTTTTTATACCTAGAGCTACCCCGCCAGCACTTACAGCCCCTACACGAAGTAGCTCCAAAACATGATATGATACCTTCATACACAGGAGATAATATACCCAACCTATAATATAAGTTGTATCTAACCCTTAGACGAAAACGGAGAGGGCAGAAACAACCTGTAGAAGCGAAGCTAAAAGCTTTCTGAAAGAAAGCTGCGTCGGAAGCATACACTTCGCCTTTATAACCGGATTTTCACCTTTATATGTAATCAAAAAATCTGGGGATAACAGCGATCAGAGGGTTGTTCTGACCTCGTAGTGATTCGTTCCAAGAATAGTGATAACTTATATATCAACCCAAACAGAAGGAGCGATGATGGTGAAAGATATTTTAATCGAGCGACTGACAACTTATGCTCAAATGGATACACAATCGGATGAAAACAGTGAAACCTGCCCCTCCACGCCGGGCCAACTCGCGTTGGGCGAATACCTTGTAGGGGAATGCAAAGCCATTGGTTTACAGGACGTAACGATGGACGAGAATGGCTATGTCATGGCTACTCTGCCATCTAACACGGACAAGGAGGTACCCGTAATCGGCTTCCTGGCTCACTTGGATACAGCGACAGACTTCACTGGCAAAAATGTAAAGCCACAGGTCATCGACCAGTATGATGGTCAGGATATCGTATTGAACCAGGAGCTGGATGTGGTACTGTCTACCACTGACTTCCCCGAACTGCGTGAATATAAGGGCCACACCCTCATGACAACAGATGGGACAACCTTGCTTGGTGCGGACAACAAGGCAGGTATTGCCGAAATCATGACGGCAATGGCCTATCTGATCGATCACCCGGAGATAAAACACGGAAAGATCAGGGTTGCCTTCACTCCCGACGAAGAGATTGGACGCGGACCGCATAAGTTCGACGTGCCTGCTTTTGGAGCCAAGTATGCCTACACGGTAGATGGCGGACCACTGGGAGAGCTTGAATACGAGAGCTTCAATGCGGCTGCAGCCAAAATTACAGTCAAAGGTACGAATGTTCACCCTGGAACCGCGAAAAACAAAATGGTCAATTCGGCCAAAATCGCCATGGAGTTCAACCGCCGTCTTCCTGCGGAAGAAGCTCCCGAATTCACGGAGGGGTATGAAGGGTTCTACCATCTTATATCCATTGAAGGCGATGTTGAGCAAACGCAGCTCAGCTATATCATTCGTGATTTTGACCGGGCGAAGTTTGAAGAACGCAAAGCCTATGTATTGAAGGTTACGGAAGAACTCCAAGGCAAGTATGGAGAGAAGAGCATCACCGTTCAGCTGAATGATCAATATTACAATATGCGTGAGAAGATCGAACCTGTGCGCCAAATTGTTGATATTGCGCATGAAGCCATGACTCGTCTGGGCATTGAACCCGTTATTCGCCCCATCCGCGGAGGAACTGACGGTTCCCAGCTCTCGTATATGGGCATGCCTACACCAAACATCTTCACAGGTGGCGAAAACTACCACGGCAAATTCGAATATGTTTCGGTCGATAACATGGTGAAAGCCACTCAGGTTATCGTGGAGATTGCTCAATTATTTGAAGAGCGCGGCGATATTTAATCATTGCCACTGTCCATTGATTACACTGTTTAGATAGCAAAGAGCACCCATTGCTTGAGGCATAGGTGCTCTTTGCGTTACATTTGAGACTTTTACGTCCATGGAGCCGATCTCATTCATACATGTTCCCTCCGGCAATCTCGCGCAATTGCTCCAGATGGCAGATAACAATCTTGCGCTGTTCCTTACGGATAATCTGCCGATCACAGAGGTCATGGATTACCCGGTTCAGATGTCGGTAGCTCGTCCCCAGCATATCCGCCAGCTCTGTCAGCTTGGAAGTTTGGATCTCTTCCGTCACCTGCTCGCCCTGTTCCATCGTTGACAACAGATAGCTGGCAAACCTGCTCTCCACCGGGTACAACAGATTCAGGCTTGATAAATTGGAGAACGTATACAGTTTATGGGTCACATGACTAAGCATGAAATGCAGGAATTTCGGATTATCCGCATACGTGTTTTGAAGGTAACGGTAGCTAACGCCCAGCAGCAGACTTTTGTTGACAGATTCAACCGTATTCTTGGCTTCCTTCCCATTCACCAATTCCAGATCCCCTACAAGCGCTGGCGGCGTGCTAAAACGAAGCAGCAGTGACTTGCCGTTTGGCAGTGTCGTATAAATCTTGAGTTTGCCTTCAACAAGAAAATAAAACCGTTCCGGCCGTTCCCCCTTCGCACATATAATCTCACCCTTGGAAGCTTCCAACAGTCTTAATTCCGCAAGTGCAGGCTTATCCAGCACCTGATCCAGGCCATGTTCACGTGCCAGCTGACGCATTCGACCAAAATCCATGATTTCTCTCATTCCCGGTAACCCCCACCCAAGTATTTAACGTATAGAAATGGACATATGTCCTAATTTCGGACATCAGACAGCTCAATTATTCTGATATAAAAATAGTTACAACTAACACTTATATCCAATAAATCATTTTACATGGGAAAATTCTCAGATTTCGTCCGTAATTCGTCATCATTTTATATAAAAATGGAGTTAATGATAGCGCACTCTTATCCGATGATAATTAAAGCATTATGTACGTTTTTTGAATTCAATCGCAAATTAGGAATAATGAAAGGATGGTTCGACCCATGAATGTTGTAGATGCACTTCTGAAAGTTATGCCTTATATTAGCCTGATCCTTAGAGAACCAGCCGGATTGACTGTGTATGATCATGAGAAAGTATTGTACGCTGTCCCCACTGAGAGATTTAATCTCGGGTTCAAAGAAGGAGAACCACTGTTGGATGATTATAAAAACTTCACGGCTCTAACCAATGGACGTGAAGCTTCACTCACCCACCTGCCTGCGGAAGTCTACGGGATTGAATTAGATATTCTGAATATCCCCATATTTGATGACAATAATGAAGTTGTCGCCATTTTCTGCATATCTTACGATCAATCCAATCAGAATCAGCTAGAAGCCATTATACAAGAAAATCAATCCATTAATAGCAACCTGGTGGAGATGGTTCAGCATGTGGCTGCTCATGCCGAGGAATTGCAGGCTACCAGTGAACAAATTCTGGAGAATACACGCCTTGCAGTGCAAAACTCCTCTCAGATCAATAAGGTTGCCGGATTCATCCGGGAAGTTTCGGAACAAACCAACCTGCTCGGTCTGAATGCCGCTATTGAAGCAGCACGTGTAGGCGAGGTCGGTGCAGGATTTGGCGTTGTTGCTTCCGAAGTACGCAAGCTCTCTGTGGACGCCAAACAGGCCACAACTGATATTGATGCAAGTCTGAAAGACGTTCAACAGGTCATTAAACAAATGGAAGTAGAAGTTTCGCAGATTGCTGCCTCTTCACAGGAACAAGCTACCCTTGTATCGTCCTTCACTGATGTCATTGAGAAACTGAATGAAACGGGCGATCGGATGAAAATGCTGGCAGATCAACTGATCAGTTACTCTGTTCATACAAAGTAAAGTTGTATCCTGAGCGATCAATATGTATCTGAAACTATACCAAATAATGAAACAGGACCCCGCGCGCCCTATTGGCATCGTCGGTGTCCTGTTTTTTGTTTTTTATCCTACCCGGCTCATATCAACCGAGCTTCGCTAATCCTATTTTGCAATCTTCATCTCTTGGGTTCCTGTTACGCCCGCTTCAGACTCCCAGCACTCCACCTCACCCGGAATACGAATAAGGTCACGGGTAAAGACTGGGTCAAGCCCCTCAGCCTTCTGTCTTTTGTAATCCTTCAGCGCTTCAAACGTGACCTTGGACAACATGAGGATCGCAATCAGATTGACGACGACCATCAGCCCCATAAAGAGATCAGCCAGATCCCAGACCAGCTGGACTTTGGCTATTGCACCAAACAGCACCATGGCGATGACGCCAATCCGGTACACCCACAGCCACATTTTATTGGACTTGATAAACTCAATATTGGTCTCCCCATAATAATAATTCCCGATGAGTGTACTGAAGGCAAACAGGAATACCATAACAGCCAAAAAGCCTGATGCCCAAGATCCGATATGCACACTTAATGCCGCCTGGGTCAATTCAATACCCCCCAGATTGGAGCCCTCGTAGACTCCGGACAGCAATATAATCATGGCCGTACTTGTACAAATGACAAGTGTATCGGTCAGGACGCCAAAAGCCTGAATAAGTCCCTGCTTGACCGGATGTGTCGTATCCGCCGTAGCTGCAGCATTAGGTGCACTACCCATCCCAGCCTCATTGGAGAACAATCCACGCTTGACGCCATTCATCAGCGCAGCACCCAATGTACCGCCAGCAACCTGTTCAATGCCGAAGGCATTTTTTACGATTAGCACGATCATGGCTGGAAGCTGGGTGATATTCGCCAGCACAACAAATGCAGCAACCCCGATATACAGCACTGCAAGGACCACCACAATGTATTCGGAAGCCTTGGCGATCCGTTTCACGCCGCCCATAATGATTCCGGCAAAGATCACCGCCATTACAATACCTACCGTCAGCCGATCGAGGCCAAACGAATTCTGGAATGCCACAGTGATCGTGTTGGACTGCACAGCGTTAAAGACAAGGCCGAACGAGAGTGTGATGAGAATGGCAAACAATACCCCCATCCACCGTTTGCCCAGCCCACGTTCCATATAATAAGCCGGTCCTCCGCGGAATCCTCCATTATCCTTCACTTTATAGATCTGTGCGAGTGTACTCTCTACGAAACTGGAGGCTGAGCCGATAATTGCAATGATCCACATCCAGAACACAGCACCCGGTCCCCCAAGGGCAATAGCCAGCGCAATTCCTGTAATATTACCGGTACCTACACGGGCAGCCATGCTAATACAGAACGCCTGAAAAGGCGAGATTTTATCCACTTCCTTGCTCTTGGGCTCAACCAGCACCTTGACCATGTCTCCGATCATGCGGAACTGCATGAAACGGGTCTTGGTCGTGAAGTAAATCCCGCATACTACCAGCAATAGGATCAACAGCTTGGACCATAAAAAATCGTTGAAAACAACGACAATATCTTGTATCGTTTGCTCCATTAGCAATACTCCTTTTATTCAACTATTGTTAAACAGCATTCCATTTGCATGTCTGAGCGTAAAATTCCCATACTATTGCATATAGAATCTCATGGCATACTTCTGAATGATGATCTTTCGTTCCGTTTGGCATTTGTACCATTCCACACAATTCATAGCCAGCTCATTCAGATGTTACTTATACTACAGTCCTATCTACGAAAAACGACACTTTCCTACAACAAACATTGGATTTTTTTTATAAAAAGGACGTTTATAGCGAAACTCTGTTACGTTATCTGACATATTGGTTTATTACTGCATGGCTGGTTCTATGCAGAAAGGAAACGACGAAGTATGATAGGAATTAAATTGAACCACGACTCAGAACAGTTCATCTGTCTGCAACATACATTGGCCCAATTACATCCGCTGAGGAGAGGAGGATACCGAAAATATGCGTTATTTTATCGTGGATGATGATCCTGGCGTTCGTTCCATGCTGATGGATATTATTGAAGATGAAGGATTGGGCGAGATTGCCGGAGAAGCAGAGGACGGAGCTCACATCCATGCCGAGCTGCTGGAATTACAGAAGGTAGACGTGCTGCTGATTGATCTGCTCATGCCCCATCGGGACGGAATCCAAACCGTACGCGCACTGGAAGGAAGATTCGAGGGTAAGATCGTGATGATCTCCCAGATTGAATCCAAAAACATGATCGGTGAAGCCTACTCGCTAGGCATCGAATACTACATTACGAAGCCGATCAATCGGCTGGAGATTCTATCCGTTCTCCGTCTGGTCGAGGAACGCCTGCGGATGCAGCAGTCCATTCAAGATATTCAGCGGACATTGCAGGGATTGACCGGCATTCAATCTGCCGGACGCCATACCGCACCTGTCCCTAATAAAACCATTTCCACAGCAGGACATTTCCTTCTCTCGGAAATGGGCATGATTGGTGAAGCAGGCAGCAAGGATCTGCTGGACATGCTCGAATATCTGGAACAGATTGAAGCTGAAGATCATACCATCTCGCCTTATACATTCCCGTCACTCAAGGATATTTTCCAGAATATCGCGATACGCAAACTGGGAACGCATGCCTCGGCCACCGAGATAACCAAAGAGGTGAAGGCCTCAGAGCAGCGTGTTCGCCGGGCGATATTTCAGACGTTAAGTCATGTGGTATCCCTGGGATTAACGGATTATACACATCCCAAATTCGAGAACTATGCATCTAAATTCTTCGATTTCACGGAAATCCGCAAGAAAATGCTGGAGCTGCAGAACAATGTGGAGCCATCCTTGTCCCAGACGCGAATTAACACCAAAAAATTCGTTCAGGTACTGTATATGGAAGCCAAACGACTTTTACATTGAAACGCTTCCAAAACACATGCGGGCATGAATTAACAGGAATCATGCAGCTTCGAGAAGAAAGCTGTCCTTCCGGTTATGTTCATGCCCGCATTGTCATATGTACTCATCTATGGTTGTCCTACTATTATATGAATCCCTCAAGCTCTTGTCTGGCTTCGATTCATTCGATTGTATTCATTAATCAATTCATCCAATGCCATGGACTGCCTGATGACATCCGGATGCCCAAGCCCACCCTCGTGATGCTCTACCAACATATGAAGGTTATGTCTGGCTTTTTCGATTTGATTTTTTAAATCCAAACTCATAACCATGCCTTTGACCTCCTTATTTCTGTGTTATATTTTAGTTTTTACTGTCAATCTATAGTTGGATTAACATATGGCATAGTCGGCATGGATGTTTTGTATCCTTCCCCAGTTTTTGAAAGTCATGAATGACTATGTTTGCCCGGATGTTGTAAAAGTGGCTCTGCCAAGCCATTTCTGCAGTGAAATGAATGTTTTTGCATCCATATTTTCTTCCTCTATCCTACTTCTTGTATGAATGTGTCTTTATTGTGTATTTTGGAAAATGAACAACAAAAACACCCCTTTGGCAGGCAAACTGACCAAAAGAGGCCAACCTGCATGCTATAGAGGGGTGTTTGAACGTTCAGGATACCGGAATCGTGCGGTGAACAAATTCCTTTTCATAACCGGGCCATTCAGGTACAATAGGGCGATGTGTGTGTCCGGACCCGGCGGATACGAAAGTTACTAGAGGATTGTATTCTTGTTTACATCCTGATTTGATATCATTGGAGGCTCATCAACACCATGCAAACCGATTCACGGACTCAAGTTAAAATCATAAACGCCGATCCCAGCGCAATGGGATTATTTGGGCTGGCTATTGTGACCCTGGTCGCTTCCTCCCAGAAACTCGGCATTACTGACGGACTCAGCTATGCTATCCCATGGGCGATCTTCCTAGGGGCATTTGCCCAGTTGTTCGCCTGTATCCAAGATTCCAAACGCAATAACACATTTGGCACGACTGCTTTTGGCGCATACGCATTTTTCTGGTTTGCGATGGGTGCCAACTGGCTGATCAAAATGGGCGTGTTTGGCTCCACCCTGGCAGAACAGGCTGACGGTAAGCAGCTCGGATTTGCTTTTGCCGGATACCTCGTATTCACCCTGTTCATGACGCTGGGCGCTGTGGAAGCCAATAAAGTACTGCTCATCATTTTCATTCTGATTGACTTCCTGTTCCTTGGCCTGACGTTTGATGCTTTCGGCGTAGCTCCTCACGTGTTCCATACCATCGCAGCATATGCTGAAATGGGTATCGGTATCGTGTCGCTCTACGGCACAGGAGCTTCTGTACTGAACGCTCATTTCGGATACACTTTCCTGCCCGTAGGCAGACCGTCCGGCATCTTCAAAGCCAAGGTTTAATATACAGCAGCACCAAACCGCTCGCGCGCCGGTCCGCGCCTGGCGGTTTTTTTGGCAATCATGACATCATTGGAATATGAACTTGGTGGGCACCTATACTAGGAATAACATGAATAGACGATAGACCTGGCACATGCTTCAGAGACGCAGCAGCCAGAGGGTCAGGAGGAAGAAACATGAGAGAGATACCTAAAGCTACGGAGTCCGAACAAGCGGAGAAAAAATATGTGCGTGAGACGCGCTGCTTCAAGACGGCACGAGTATTCCCGACCGATGTGAACAACCATAACACTTTATTCGGCGGCAAGTTGATGTCCTACATTGATGATATTGCATCCATTGCCGCTTCCAAACTATGCCGGGTCAATACAGTAACCGCTTCAACCGACTCAGTCGACTTTCTGTACCCCATTAACCCAACCGATTCAGTTACCCTGGAATCCTTTGCCACCTGGACGGGACGCAGCTCCATGGAGATATTTGTGAAGGTAATCCGTGAGGACTTGAAGACAGGGGAGAAAAAGATTGCGGCAACGGCATTTCTGACCTTTGTGGCATTGGATGAAAATAATCGAAAACTTATTGTCCCCCGCCTCATTCCGGAAACGGAAGAAGAGAAGAAACTATATGAGACCGCTCCGGATCGGGCGGCCATGCGGAAGCAGCGGCGGGAAGAGAGCAAGAAATTTGCTGACTTCCTTACCGTCACTTATCCTTGGGAATAGTTACAACATCATCTGGAGGTAGCCGGATACGTGGACACCGTTCTGCTATCCGGTAGTTCCCCGCCCATGGAGACCGTCCATTGCTGATACTTCCGATACGCTGCACCGCTATCCAGTAAACCTTGGCAGGTATAGATGCCCTCTTCAATCGAATTGACGCGGCCTGTTACATACAGACGGAAGCCACCATTCAACAATACCTGATTCACAAAAGCAATATGCCCCTCTCCGCTGAGCACCGATTGTGCCACTTCAAGCTGTTTCGCGGCCGTCCATGCCATCTCGGGTACAGGAATATCCAGCTCATAAGCGGCAGGGTCCACCAGTTCCAGTCTTGTATCTCCGTTTTCCACAGCATACACACGTGTAGGCCGATCAATATAGAGGTCTTCCGAACCTTCCATTCCCTGCACCACGTAAGCACGGCGGTATCCAAAGCGAGTAAGCAGCTTCGCGATCCGATCCAGAAATGTATTATGAAATACGCCAAAAACAAGATACGGCGAATGGTTAAAATCAATCAGCTTCTCCGCTGTGTTAAACACGGTACGAAAGCCAAGTTCTTCTCGAAGCGGTCTTAGCTGTCGAAGCGGAGCGCACCAGTCTTCGGAAGATACGTACATGACATCCGTTCTCTGCGCCGCCACCCTGGCTTCTTCCCGATCCATTTTCCTTGTATCAATACCCGCTTCCCTGAGCAGCATGGACAGGGTTACCCCCCACTTGGGCGGCAGAGGTTCGCTTCCGTGCAATGTCACCGGAAGCCCGGCTGCTGCCAGTACAAAAGCAACCGGAAAGGTAGCCATGAACGATTTGGTCCGTCCATCATATGGACCTGCACAGTCAAGTCCATCCTGGAATACGGACAGGCGATCTGCACTGTTCCGGCATGCGTGGACAAAGGCCTCCAGTTCCTCGACATTCTCCATCTTCATCCGCTCCGCCATTAGAAAAGCGGCTGTCTGAGCAGGTGATACCTCCTGTCTCAGAATGTGCTCGGCAACAGCCAGTGCTTCGGCATAATTCAGATCACGTGAGCCACGTTTCCCACGTCCAACCTCCCTGAGAATCTCAGACATATCCATGATGCATCCTCCTTTCAATTACGACTGGAGCAGTTGATGCGCCTTAACGATTGCCGTAGCAACATCCACCATCCGTTTACGTTCATCCATGGCTCTCTTGCGTAACAGGTCATAAGCTTCCGACTCGGAGATCTGCTTCAGATCACATAAGATAGCCTTCGCCATATCAATCCACTTTCGATCCTCCAGCCGGGATTGCAGCTGTTTCCGTTCCTGCTCCCACTGCTTGCGTTCCATATAACGCTTGGCTGCAAAGTGCAGCGTCCAGTGAATTTCAGGCCCAATCATGGATGGGGTCAGTATTCCATCCAATGACGTTTCTACCTCGCAGGATTCTACTGAGGAAGAGGCTGTATCCGGTGCACACCACCATATCAATGGGGTGTTCGCCTTCCCCTTTCCCAGGCAGCGTACCCAATATTCCACATCGGCCAGCGACAGATGCAGGATGGATGCCTCTGCTTCAGCTGCCAGCTTCAGGGCCTCCGTCTCACTGTCTGTCACCTGCACATGGTACCCGTTTGCCCCCAGCAATCTCTCAGGAGTTAGAGGGATTGCATCGGATGAGGCCGCTATCGTTGGTTCTACACGGATGACCAATAATGATCGCATGATGGATCAATCCCTCCCTAATGCATAGGCAGAATGGTTAGCTTAAACACCTAAAATGGTTCATCAAGATAATATGTTATATAACCTAACAATATCTTAAGTTGAAAATATACATGTTTGAAACTGATTAGGCATGTCGGTAACCTATTGGGCTAATTTCAATAATTATAAAAAGGGTTCTTTTCTAACTCCGTCTCTTGTTATTGCCGAGGGTTGTATGCCTCTTCTTCCCTGTAACCGCTGCGGCTGTTAGCTTGCACGTTGCGATACACGCTGTTCGTTCCTCGTTCAGATCTTGTTTCCATTACACACATGTAAACATAATTAACTTCAAATTTCAAATACTTTTTTGTGTTAACTATATTGACATGGAAGGAAGGATCTTTTATAGTTAGGCCATAACAACTCCATATTTAAACGATCACAGTTACAACGGCGTAGCTGGTTGAAACGGCAATGAAGCCTGTTTTGCAATCTCGGATCCATGGCATGCGTATGCATATGCGCAGTCCTCCGAGGCATGACAGGCTTTTTCTATTTTTCCTGAACGAAAAGCGAGGCAGTTCGCAGAATGGAACCAAGGGGGCTAATCACAATGAGTACAACGAAAAAACTGGTGCTGGTCGGCAATGGTATGGCAGGTATTCGTACAATTGAACATATTCTTAAACTCGCTCCGCATGCTTATGAAATTACGGTTTTTGGTGCTGAGCCGCACCCCAACTACAATCGCATCATGCTCTCCTCTGTACTTGCAGGCGGCACGAGCATTGAAGATATCGTAATCAACGAATGGAGCTGGTACGAGGATAACGGCATTCGGGTGTACCCAGGAGATCCCGTGATTCGCATCGATGCCGAGCGCAAGGAAGTGGTGTCCCAGGCTGGTGTCCGCGCTTCATATGACGAGCTGATTCTGGCAACCGGATCGCAGGCATTCATTCTGCCGTTACCTGGAGCAGACAAGGAAGGTGTCATCGGTTTCCGTGATATCAAGGACTGTGAGACGATGATGGCAGCATCGCAAAAGTATCGCAAAGCGGCTGTAATCGGTGGTGGACTGCTTGGGCTGGAGGCCGCACGCGGGCTGCTTAATCTGGGAATGGATGTCACCGTTATTCATATTAACGGACATCTGATGGACCGGAATCTGGATCTGCCTGCAGGGCTGATGCTTCAACGGGAGCTTGAGGAACAGGGCATGAAGTTTCTTCTTAACAAACATACAGAAGAAATCACGGGCAAACATCGGGTAAAATCACTGCGCTTCACGGATCAGACGGTGCTCGAGACCGATCTGGTTGTTATGGCTGTCGGCATTCGCCCTCAGGTTGAACTGGCCCGTCAGGCAGGCCTGAACGTGAACCGCGGCGTCATCGTGGATGATTACATGAACACCAGTATTCCTGGCATTTCGGCAGTCGGTGAATGTGCAGAGCACCGCGGCATCGCATATGGATTGGTAGCCCCGCTGTATGAACAGGGCATGGTTCTGGCCAAACGCCTGGCAGGTGCAGCAACCGAAGGATATGAAGGGTCTGTGACGTCCACCAAGCTGAAGGTATCCGGCGTGGATGTATTCTCTGCAGGCCAATTCAAGGATGCGGCTGATACCCGCAGCATTCGTATACAGGATGACGTAGACGGGGTTTACAAAAAGATGGTTATGAAGGACGGACAGCTTATCGGAGCTGTACTGTTCGGAGATACCTCAGACGGTGCCTCCCTCTTTTCCCTCATTAAAAGCGGAGAGAATATCAGTGGACGTGAAAAGGAAATTTTGCTCGGGGTATCCGCCAGCGGTTCAGGGTCCGGCCCATCGGTAGCCGAGCGGATGGCTGCTATGCCAGACGATGAAATTGTCTGCGGTTGTAACGGTGTCACCAAAGCTGCCATTGGAGATGCAGTTCTGAACAAAGGATGTAACACACTTGGTGCCATCAAGTCCTGTACCAAAGCTTCTGCTTCCTGCGGGGGATGCAAGCCCATTGTTGAATCGCTGCTCGTCCATTATGCAGGGGATGCTGCCTTGGAACAGGTCAAGGAAGGCATCTGCGGCTGTACCTCCTACGACCGCGATGAGATCGTTGCCCAGGTCAAAGAGATGGGGCTGAAAACCGTCAAGGAAGTCATGAATGTGCTTGGATGGAACGAACCGGAAGGCTGCTCCAAATGTCGTCCGTCCCTTAACTACTACCTTGGCATGATCTGGCCAGCTGAGTACGAAGATGAGCGGGTATCCAAGTTCACGAACGAACGCTACCACGCCAATATTCAAAAAGACGGAACCTATTCGGTCATTCCCCGAATTTACGGAGGTGTCACTTCCCCGGCAGAACTGATCAAGATCGCAACCGTTGCCGAGAAATATGATGTACCGATGGTGAAATTTACAGGCGGACAGCGACTTGACCTGCTCGGTGTACAAAAGGAAAACTTGCCGAAGATCTGGGAAGAACTCGATATGCCTTCCGGATTTGGCTACGGGAAGGCGCTTCGCACGGTGAAAACATGTGTCGGCAACACCTTCTGTCGCTTCGGAACTCAGGATTCCATTGAGATGGGCATTCGTCTGGAGAAGAAACTCGACAAAATGGTTGCTCCAGCCAAAGTAAAGCTTGCAGTCTCTGGATGCCCGCGGAACTGTGCGGAAGCCACCATTAAGGATCTGGGGGTTGTCGCGATTGACGGTGCATGGGAACTGCACGTTGGCGGTAACGGCGGGGTCAAGGTGCGCGCAGCAGAATTACTATGCACCGTGAAAACCGATGCCGAAGTCGAAGAGTGGACTTATGCTTATCTTCAATATTATAGAGAAAACGCACGCTGGAATGAGAGAACGGCAGCCTGGATTGAACGTGTAGGTCTGGACCATGTGAAGAAGGCACTCGAGGACCGTGAAGAGCGTCTGGCTCTGGTCGAACGGCTTGAACTGACACTGGGCCGTACGGTTGATCCATGGAAGGAAATTATTGAAGACGAAAAATTGCGTAAAAACTTCACCCCACTCGCTGGCACCCAGCCGGCAGCCCACTAGAAGAGGAGGATCAGCGATGAATCGATTGCGAATTGGACATCTGGCAGATATTGATGAAAAGGGAGCTCGGACGTTTACGGTCTTGGATACCGAGATTGCCGTCTTCAAATTGAGTGATGGAACGCTGCATGCCGTAGAGAATCGCTGCCCTCACAAGGGCGGCAGACTGTCAGAAGGCATGGTGTGCGGAACGGCTGTCCACTGCCCGCTGCATGACTGGAAAATCGACCTTCGCAGTGGCAAGGTACATGAGCCGGACGATGGATGTCTGAACACATATAAAACCGAGGTCGATGATCACAGCGGTGAGATCTACATTACCATTGCAGGTTAGTCTTTAACCAGAAGATATGCCTGACATCATGAATCAGGGAGGCGTGCACGATGGATTTTGTTAAACCGGCAGAAGTCCTGCAATCGATGGTGGACGCAGGCGAGAATAAAGCCAGAATGAACCGGGTGCAGATGGTAATCCGTGGCTTTCTGGCCGGTGCAATTCTCGCTTTTGCAACAACGCTGGCATATACCGCTGTATCTCAAACTTCCGTTGGTTTGGCAGGTGCACTGATCTTCCCTGCAGGGTTCGTGATCATTATTCTGCTCGGACTTGAGCTGGTGACAGGCAGCTTCGCCATGATTCCCCTCGCGGTTATGAAACGCAGAGTCACACTGATGGATATGCTGCGTAATTACTTCTGGGTAATTGCAGGCCATATACTGGGATGCCTGTTCTACGCTCTGTTATATGAACTCACGCTAACGAAGATGGGAACCGATATGAGCAGTCCCCTCATTCAAACGCTGATTCAGACCAGCGAAGCCAAGACGCTCGGATATCAGCATCTGGGCGGCGCAGGTATTGTTTTGGTCATCATTAAGGCTATTTTATGTAACTGGATGGTGACACTAGGTGCGGTCATGGCGATGACGTCCACCTCCACACTCGGTAAAATCGTGGCCATGTGGCTGCCGATTACGATATTTTTTGCTCAAGGATTCGAACACGCTGTTGTAAATATGTTTGTCATCCCCGCGGGCATAATGCTGGGTGCTGATGTCAGTATTGCCGACTGGTGGCTGTGGAATCAAATTCCGGTGCTGCTTGGTAATTTCATTGGTGGTGCCATATTTACCGGGTTAGGGCTGTACGCTGCACATCGCTGGGGAAACCCCATCCCGATGGCATCCAAACTTGCAACCATCCATGGCGGTCGTTCAGGATTGGCAAATGCAGAGTCTGCGTCCAAACTGGGGACACGATCATGAGCCGGGGCCTGGTAAGTATCGTTGGCGCTGGACCTGGAGATCCGGAACTCATTACGGTGAAAGCTCTGAGACGCATTCAAGCGGCAGATGTACTGCTGTATGACCGACTGGTGAATGATGACTTGCTTGCCGAAGCTCCTGAAGCAGCTCTCCGAATCTATTGTGGGAAGGCCCCTGGGCTGCATTCCATGAGTCAGGAGATGATTGGTCGGTTACTGGTTGCTCACGCTGCAGAAGGCAAACAGGTGGTTCGGCTCAAAGGCGGTGACCCATTCATCTTCGGTCGCGGCGGTGAAGAAGCACTCGTGCTGGCTGAAGCCGGAATTCCTTTTGAGATCATTCCTGGCATCACTTCTGCTGTGGGTACGTCCGCTTCATCCCTGATTCCGCTAACCCATCGGGGAGTGGCTTCGACCTTCGCATGTGTCACAGGAACAGGGAGTGATGGCCGTGTATCTTCCGTTCGCTGGGATCTGCTCGCCCATAGTGTTGACACGCTGATAATCTACATGGGTATTAGCCAATTGCCACTCATTCAACGTGAATTGCTGCAATCCGGCAAAAGCAGTAGTACACCAGCAGCCTTGATTGAACGCGGAACCACCGCGAACGAACGAATCATTACTGGCACACTGGGCCAGCTTCACGCTCTTTCCCTTTCGGAAAAGGTGACCAATCCCGCGCTAATCATTATTGGCGAAGCCGTTCTCGTACGCGAACAATTGATTCAGCTCCAGCAAGCAGCGGACACCTCTATGACGGGATAGCTGCCCGCTTTCATTTTCTTAATCCAACAGCATACGTTCGTGAATGGTCCGACCCTTCTGTCCTGGTTCTATCAGCAGACGGGTCGGTTTGATGTTTATTAATGCCGTCAGCTGCTCCCCCATATAATGCGCAGAATATTTGAATCCAATCTCTGCCCAGTGCATGATGACACCCACCGTCGCAGAGATCAGGTAGCTCAGCATAATATCGTAATTGATTGTGTACTCACTATCTTCAGTTACCAGCACGAAATCCTCGGTCAAGTAAGTCCGGAACATATTGCACAGTCTTAAGGCCATATCGCCATGCATGGTGATCAAGGCACGGAAGACATCCTGATGAGCTTCGATATATTCAAATACCGGCATCGTCGAAGGAAGTAATCCGGTCATATCCACTTCCTTTAATTCAGCATACGGTTTGGCATAGGCTTGGCCCACTCCCTGCATGAAATCCTCCAGAATGAAATCAAGCAGTTCCGGCTTGCCAGGAAAATGCAAATAAAAAGTGCCCCGATTGTAATCTGCACGCTCTGTAATGTCACGAATGGTGACGGCGTCGACTCCCTTTTCCAATATTAATGAAACCGTCGCAGCGATAATGGCATCCTGCGTTCTTCGTGCTCTCCGGTCCTGGGGATGTTCGATAATCAACATTTTCGCCTCCTCTGTCCATTATTGTAACCTAAATGAACACCGCTTACATCTGTGTCCGATACCAGACATATACGCTGTCAATGATTATTGTCACACCGTTATGTATATCTTAACATTGAGACAGGAAAGATAGACGACAGGTTGAAACTTTTTTTAAAGAAAAACCTGCCAATAATAAATAAGGAGCGAATATATCATGAGTACTTATACACATACAGCAGTAATTACAGGAGCTGCCGGAGGCATTGGTAAAGAATTGGCACGCAGACTGGCTGAACGTAAAATCAATCTGGTTCTGGTGGATCTCAACGAAGAAGCCATTCAAAAAACAATCACTGAACTGAACCTCGACAAAGAGCATGTGATTGCGGTTAAAGCAAACGTATCCCAAGAAGCAGACGTGAAAAATTATGTTCAAAAAGCACTCGATGCTTTTGGCAGAATCGACTACTTCGCCAATAACGCAGGTATCGAAGGTCCTACTGGCCTGATCGAAGATCTCAGCGTGGAAGCACTGGATACAGTATATAACGTTAACGTTCGTGGCGTATTCCTTGGTCTGCAAAATGTCATTCCAGTAATGAAAAAACAAAAATCCGGTGCGATCCTGAATACATCTTCCCTTGCAGGTCTGATGGGTGCTCCAGCCGTATCTCCATATATTATGTCCAAACATGCCGTAGTTGGTCTCACTCGTACCGCAGCAAATGAACTTGCTCCTTACAATATCCGGGTAAACGCGGTATTACCAGGAACGATTAACACTCGCATGATGCGTCAAATCGAAGCAAACTCCGGTGACGTGGAAAACTATCAAGATGCTACTGTAGCCAGCATTCCAATGGGACGTTATGGCGAACCGGAAGAAGTTGCAGCCGTAATGAACTTCCTCTTGTCTGAAGAAGCTTCTTATGTAACAGCATCCCTCTACACTGTTGATGGCGGCATGATGGGTCAATAATAAGCTGTACCAATGTTTTACCAAAACGATCGGGTTATCCATTAAGACCCCTTCACAGGAAATAAAAGAAGACCTCAACATCCACCGTTACGTGGAGGTTGGGGTCTTTTTTGGTTACATTGTTTACGATGTGGATAGCACCTAAAATAATTCAATGATCTTAGTCCACGTATCCCGCGTGGCCTTTTTCCATGAGATAGTCCATTTCGGCATCCAGAATGCCTTCTACTGTCAATTCATCGAGCTTCACATCTTTGCGGCTCAGGATATAGTCAGCCAGATCATCGCCGTCAATGTCCACTTCGCCCTTGGCATTTTCATGCGCTTTGTTGATGTAGGCTTGCTCATGCTTCAGCACAAGCAAAATATTCGCCTGGCTCGCTTTGGTTTTGTCCGCAATATATTGCATCATTTCCTGCTCGTTAATCGAATTCGCTTCCGTCACGTTCAGTTCAGCTCCTTGGTTCATTCATACTGTTGCCATTGTAGCATAGGTTAACCCATAACAGACATGCCTTATTCAGAACTAAGTTAGACGAACGTAGAACGTTGCTCCCTCTCCTACTACACTACGAGCATAGATCTGACCTTTGTGCTGGTCCACGATGGATTTGGCAATCGCCAGACCGAGACCATGTCCACCATGCTTACGTGCTCTGGATGCATCCGTACGATAGAACCGATCGAAGATACGTTCCAAATGCTCCGGTGCAATACCTTCCCCTGTATTGGAGACGGCTAGTACCACCTCATGATTATGTTTCTTCAGTGAAACATTGACCGCGCCTTTGGCTTTGGAATACTTCACGGCGTTATCCAGCAGAATCAGAATGACCTGCTTGATCTGTTCACTATTGCCATGGACCATGAGCTCCGGCTCAATGCTGTAGTCGAGAGATACATTTTTCTCAAAAATAACAGCTTCCATCGTCAAAATAATGGTCTCTACCGCATCGCTCATATCAAACTTGGAGTGGATCATCGTGGAACGTGAATCGTCGATCTCGGTCAGATATAACAGATCACTCGTTAACCTGGACATGCGCTCTGTCTCCGACTTGATATAATGCAGCCATTTGGACTGATTATCAATGGTATCCTCCCGGTTGGCAAGCAGCACGTCGGTGTTGGTATTAATGATGGCCAGAGGTGTCTTCAGCTCATGGGAGGCATCCGCGATGAACTGTTTCTGTTTATCGAACGCTTCCTTGACCGGAGCAATGGAACGATTGGCAAAGTAACGGCTCAGGAAGTAAATGACTATCAACATGAACAGGCCTACGATGGTGAAGGTATAGATCAGATTCGTAAGAATGCCCTGCTGGGCAGTTACATCAATGAATACAACCATATGCCCATCGCTGCTCGGATCAATGACGTACGCCCAGTTCGTTCCATTTAGCGCAAATTGTCCGGTCTTACGCTCTGCATAATCAGCCTTGTCCACCTTCTCCAGTGCCTCTGCATAAAATGGTTCCTCCATGCTGAATCTGGATTGCGAATCCGTAATGTTCCATTCATTATCCGTCTTCACCATGAACGAGACGGAACGCCCTGGTGGAGAATTGGGATCTCCGCCGGGGCCGTTCTGCTGCACGTCCGTTGGCAGATTACCTGTGATAGCATCGTCCCCACGCGGCATCTTGGACGAATTATATGGGCTGTGATAGAAATCCGATACCTTGAATAACTCCATATTGGTTTCCCGCTGCACATTCTGGTAAGTAATGATATAGATCGTCGCAAAAGCAACCAGCATCATGATGGAGATCGATACCAGATTGACGACCAAAAACCGGTTTCGAAGTCTTTTAAACATTAGGCCGTCACCTCAAGTACATAACCTACACCCCGGATAGTATTGATGCGGACCTTGGAGTTCAGGAAGGTCAACTTCTTGCGCAAAAACGAGATGTACACCTCCACATTGTTATACTCCACTTCAGAATCGAACCCCCACAGCTTCTCGATAATCTGCTCCTTGGATGTGATGGCCTGTTTGCGTGTGATCAGCAGCTCCAGCAGCTCGTTCTCTTTCAGATTAAGCTTAATCTCCTTGCCCTGCACAGCCAGCTTCAACTGCGTTGTATTCAATTCAATATCGCCAAACTTCAACCCATCCTCGGGTACAACTTCGCCCTTCCTTCTAAGGGCTGCCCGAATCCGGGCCAGCAGTTCTTCTGTCGCAAACGGCTTCGCAATATAGTCGTCCGCCCCATAATCGAGTCCGGTTACTTTGTCCGATAGCTCACCCTTGGCAGTCAACAGGATGACAGGCGTGTGGTTTCCCTCACTGCGCAGCTTCCTCAGCACGCTGATTCCATCCATCTCCGGCATCATGATGTCGAGCAGAAGCAGATCGTATATACCGCTTAACGCATAATCGAGTCCTGATCTGCCGTCGTGGACCATGTCCACCGAGTAATTGTTTTTCTTCAATATCTGGGATACGGCCTCTGCCAAATGAACCTCATCTTCCGCAATTAAAATTCTCATGATCTATTCATTCCTCTGCCTTGAATTGTTCGT
The DNA here is from genome assembly GCF_002276415.1 of Paenibacillus sp. 7523-1. Lineage (NCBI taxonomy): Bacteria > Bacillati > Bacillota > Bacilli > Caryophanales > Paenibacillaceae > Paenibacillus > Paenibacillus sp. 7523-1. Next base: position 399,988 of record NZ_NPBR01000013.1, read on the forward strand.
CGCCACTTTCTTTTATTATATCAATCATTCTACCTGCGGAACCTTGAATCAATCTTAATTCATTTATTTTACGAGAACTATTATAGGAAGGTAAAAAAAGATCAACGGAATGTAAAATCATTTAAGATTCATTCAAGGTTGGCGCTCTAAGATACAGACATGGAAGTGATACACGATGAAACAAAACATACAACCCATGGATGAAAGGAATGAATCTTAAATGGCGATTGAAGTATTCAACCGATATGAGAGCAAGTATCTTCTGACCGATGAGCAATATGAACGTTTCTACCGTGATCTGCTGAAGTACATGGAGCTGGACGCATACAACAAGAAACACGAGTTCTACTCCATCAGCAACCTGTACTTCGATACTCCGCAGGATTCCCTTATCCGCGCAAGCCTCTCCAAGCCCAAATACAAAGAGAAGCTGAGATTGCGGGCTTACGGGGTACCTGAAGAAAATGCCAAGGTGTATCTGGAGATCAAAAAGAAAGTGTTTGGCCTGGTGAACAAAAGAAGAACGGCCTTGATGCTGGATGAGGCTTACGAATTCGTTCGTACGGGACAGACGCCTGAGCTGGCAGACTACATGAACAAGCAGGTTGTTGATGAGATCGAATACTTCCTTCGCTTATACAACCTGGAACCGAAAGTGTATCTGGCCTATGAACGCAAAGCATTGTTCGATAAGAACAGCCGCGATCTCCGCATCACCTTTGACACCAATATCCGCAGCCGCAGATACGATCTGAAGCTGGAACAGGGCGACTACGGCGAACCACTGGTGGAGGACGGTCGCTGGCTGATGGAGGTCAAGGCGGAAAAAACCGTTCCGTTCTGGCTATCCCAGCTATTGTCTGAACACGGCTTGTACCGTGTAGGCTTTTCCAAATACGGCAACGAATTCAAACGCCTCGTCAGAACGACGAACCTGAACTACCAGGGCGAACGAATCCTCGTTCCGGGTACCGACTTCGATCCTGCCATGAAACCAAATCAAACGATCATAGAAAGAGAGAGTGTAGTATATGCTTGATTCCATTTTCAGTTCTGCTCTAACCGACACAACGCTGACATTCAGCAGCGCCGTGATCACGATTGGCCTAGCCATCCTTATGGGTGCAATTATCAGTCTCACATACATGAAAACCAATGCAAACACATATTCACAGAGCTTCACATTAACCATGGTTGTCCTGCCCGTCATTGTTGCGATCATCATCCTGCTGATCGGCAGCAACGTGGCCCGCGCCTTCAGCTTGGCCGGCGCCTTCTCGATCATCCGTTTCCGAAGTGCTCCTGGTGATCCCAAGGATATTTCGTACGTCTTGTTCACCATGGCTTCCGGTCTTGCCTGCGGCGTCGGCGCATTTGGATACGCGGTAATGTTCACCATCATCTTGTGCGTACTGATGTTTGTTCTGAGCCATTTCAAATTCGGAGCCAAAAAGAGCCAACAAAAATTGCTCAAGGTCACCATTCCTGAAAACCTGAGCTATGAAGAAGCCTTTGATGAAGTATTCAAAAAATTCAATGTCGAGTATCAGTTGAACAAAGTGAGAACAACCGAACTTGGCAGCTTGTACGAACTGGTCTATCTGGTTCACCTTGGCCAACACGTCAATCAGAAGGAATTCCTTGATGCCGTTCGCACACGTAACGGGAACCTGGATATCTCCCTCAACATGGCACCTACGCCAGAATATTAATTCGAGACATTTTATAATCGAAAGGAACGATACATGATGAATAAAAAATGGATTACAGGCAGCAAGTTATGGTCCGTAGCGATGATTACCGCAATGCTTGCAGCATGCAGTGCTCCGGCAGCAACCAACTCAACCGCCAACGCCGCAACGTCAACAACAGGCACAACCAAAACGGTCTCCGTTAGTGAGCAGACCTCCGTCAAATATGCGGATCTGGTCTCCCTTGATGCAGACGATACCAATGTAAGCTGGAGTGAAACCGACTCTACAACCATTAAACTGAGCGGCAAGACAGCAACCGTTACCGGCTCCGGAGCCAAAGCGGCGAACGGCTCGGTAACCATCTCCGAGGCAGGTACGTATGTGCTTAGCGGGGAACTGACAGACGGGCAGATTGTAGTTAATGTAACCGATAAAGGAACCGTTCACCTCGTGCTGAATGGGGCAACCATTCACGATAACGACAGTGCGGCCATCTATATTAAGGAAGCTGGCAAAGCTGTGATTACCCTGCAAGAAGGAACGGAAAATGCCGTTTCGGATGGTACAACCTACGTATACGCTGATGATGCAACGGATGAGCCTGATGCAGCCATCTTCAGTAAAGCAGATCTGACGTTTAACGGCACAGGTAAACTCAACGTAACAGGTAACTACAACGAAGGGATCACAAGTAAAGATGATCTCATCATTGTAAGTGGTACTATTAACGTCAAAGCAGCAGATGACGGCATCAAAGGTAAGGATATGCTTGCTGTCCAAGAAGGTACCATTACAGTTGATGCTGAAGGCGACGGTATGAAATCGACCAACGATACTGATGCCGAAAAAGGTTTTGTAGCCATTGCCGGTGGTACATTCGATATCCAAAGTGGTAACGATGGTATTCAGGCTGAGACTGCGCTCGTTGCTGATGGCGGAACCTTTAACATCGTAACTGGCGGCGGCAGCGCCAATGCACCAGCCAAAGCAGAAGAGGGACCATTCGGCGGCGGTGGCGGTGGCTGGGGTGGTGGAACACCTCCAACAGACATGGGTACTCCACCAGATGGTGAACCGCCTGCTGATATGCCAGCTGCGGATGGAACTAATGCAGCAGGTACAGCACCGGCAAGTTCTGCTGATAAGGCATCGACTACTGCTTCAGATGCAGATGCTGCGACGACAACTACAACAGAAACAGAATCAACAAGTGCCAAAGCACTTAAAGCAGGGACAGATCTTACCGTTAACGGCGGTACGTACACCATTGATTCCATGGATGATTCCCTGCACAGCAACAGCAATGTAACGATTAATGACGGCAAGATCTCACTAGAATCCGGCGATGACGGCATTCATGCCGATCTGGCGCTGACCATTAACGGTGGAACAATTGTCATTGCGAAGAGCTATGAAGGGCTTGAAGGAGCATCCATTACACTGAATGATGGTGATGTGGACGTAACTTCTTCAGATGATGGCGTCAATGCTTCGGGTGACATCACTGCAACAACTGCGGATGCTGAGGCAACGACAGGAGAAGACAGCACTCAAGCAGCAGACACAACTGCCGCTTCCAATATCTCTGTAACCGAGACGACGGGAACAACATCAACAACTACAGATACGGATCAAGCAGATCAAAGCACAGACGCTAGTGGCAATACTCGCCCACAAGGTGGCGCTCCAGGCGGTATGCCGGGTGAATCCGCTGGAAACAGTGAGCTTCACATTAACGGTGGATCCCTTACCGTCAATGCAGGTGGCGATGGACTTGACTCCAATGGTTCCATCTACATGACCGGCGGAACCGTGATTGTGAACGGACCAACCGATAATGGCAACGGACCACTGGATTATGACGGTACATTCGAGATGAGCGGTGGCTATCTGGTCGCAGCCGGCAGTTCCGGCATGGCACAAGGTACATCGGATTCCTCCACTCAAAACACCATTGTGATGACATTCCCTGAAACGCAAAAAGCAGGAACCCTGGTTCACGTACAAGATAGCGATGGCAACAACATCCTGACCTTTGCTCCGGCAAAAGATTATCAATCCGTTGTCATCAGCTCTCCAGACCTGAAAGAAGACGGCTCTTATGAGATCTACTCCGGCGGAACATCGTCTGGTACAGCCACAGATGGCCTATACACAGACGGTACGTACAGTGGCGGCACCAAAGTGGTTGCATTTCAATCCACTAGCAACGTTACCTGGGTGAATGAATCTGGTGTAACTACTGCAAATACCGGCATGGGTGGTCCTGGTGGAGGCCGTGGCCAAGGTGGTTTCGGAGGCGGACGAAACAGAACAGAGTCCGGTACAACGACAGACAGCACAAGTACCAACGCGACAGACTCCGAAAACTCCGCAAAATAAGTAATGATGCACGGAACGGAGCGGTATAAAACAAATCGCCTGTTCAGAATAACAATAGAAGGCGCCGAACTCACTGTAGAAGTGTGGGTTCGGCGCCTTCTTTCGTTCTCTTCAAAATGTGTAAACATAAACCTTCGTACGCAAAGCATCCTTGCACGTAATCGTTCGGAGAGGAACTTTGCCCGGAAGTGCGAAACATACACTGATAACCCGTGCCCCCGGTGGAAGCTCCCCGCTAAACTTGTCCACGAGCCGGGTCATGGCACCAGGAAATAGGTAACAGACCACACCGTCTGCGTGTTCATAGGAGCTCTTGTAGATATCGCCGCGTATGAACCGCAGCCGTCCCTTCATTGAATTCCGCTCGCCCTTGGCTTTCCTGAATCCAATCATCATGCTGGACATGACTTGAGAGAACCAGAAGGGAATGACCGAATTCTCAATGCCCGTAACACGCTTGCCCGGACAATGACGGATGATGTCCACGCCCAGCGTCCCCCAGCCGGAACCTGTCTCAATGATATCCCCATAACCCGGAATGCGATTAACTTCCTGAATGACCACCTGCCGGACCATTCTGGATGTGGGCATGGGCGAGATTCCATTTTTCCAGCTGACCAGCACAATCGATATTACGGCGATTAGCGTCACCACGGCAATCAGCCATGGAATGAATTGAATGATCAATATGGCCTCATCCCTTTGTTCATACAGACTGGTTACATCATGCCGCCCATAACACCAGGCACATGTGACTTCATGTATACACCCTTTTTGTAAACGGATTTGATCGTAAAATGGACACCCAACTTGCGATTGGTCCGATAGATCAGCGAGTTGATCTCATCGATTCCTACCGAATCGCTCTCCAGCATGCTTCGTTCAGGCCATACCTGGCTAATGATCTGCTCTCTCGTCACAAAATGATCCAATTGACTGTACAGCAGCTTGAACAGCTGGAACTCCTTCTTCGACAGCGGAATTTCCACCTCGCCAATCTGTACAGTCTGCAGATGATCATGCACCCGGACTCCCTCACCCAGCAGATCGGATATACGGTATTCGCGTGTTTCTTCGAGATCACCCTCCGTCCGAAGCTGGATCAAACCATTGACCATGGTCAGAATGTCTCCTTCGGCAAACGGGTATTTCTCATAGGGAACGAGCCGCTGTCCGTTCAATTCGGTGCCATTTTTGCTATCCAGATCCTCCACCCACAGCTGACGCTGTGCATCATAATGAATGCGGCAGTGCCGCTTCGATATCAACTGATTATACACGGACAAGTCCGATTCACCGCCGCCCGTATAACGTCCCACCGTGATGGAGCGTCCCTGGCTTACGTAAGCAAATGAACCGTCGCTCTCCTGCCCAGGTGTACGAATGACGATTTTTGCCGTCTCCCGCATGTTCATCTCCCACCTTCGATTTTCACTCTAGCTCTATACGTTTCATGAATAATGATAACTTCATCAGATTTGTTCCATTGTTTGCATCCCTGGCTATTTATATAGTGTATACAGGCAATGATGTATTCGTTTCTCTACTATACCAGACGTTGTGCTTTTTTTCTCATAACGGTCTTACATCCAGCCTAATCAACAAGAGAGGGTTATCATCATGAACAAAAAGAACATTTTCATATACGTACTGCTCGCCTTTGCTCTGTCCATCACACTTACTGTGCTATCACGCCAAACGGACGAACGGAGCGAATTATTGAACGGCACACCCGCATCTGAAACATCATGGCTACATCTGAACACACAGCCGTGAGCTTACTCTATTATAACGCGATCCATGTCATAAACGTTTCACCAATGTCATAATCACCGCTTGGACAGAACATAACTCCCTGCCCGCATAATTGCATAAGTTCACACGAAGAAGCCCCTTACACGCTGACATCACAGCGGGAAGAGGCCTGTTTGCTTTGCTTAGAAAAATGTACCATTGAAAATGTGATCTGACGATTGTTCATATTTTAAAAAGCACTTAACTTACTCAGACCGATCCGATTCTTCCACCTGTGGGGTCTTCTTGGCCTGAACTTCCTCCATCCGACTGGATACCTTCTGATACAGATAGGAAATGCCCAGCAATAACACACCGAAGCTAAAGTAGGCGATGATTTTGCTGCCCGTTGTCAGCAAACCGACATCGTAGAACACCATTTTCCCTGTGGAGAACAAGGTCAGACCGAGTCCGAGACGACGAATCATGACGTACCTTCTACGGAATCCGTACGCAATATAGAGAATCGCAAGCAGCAGATACATCAAGCTGAACATCAGACCGATGTCTCCCCATTGGAACTGCACCGTCAGGAAGACCGTGATGACACCCAGCAGGTAGATTCCCGCAATGACCGGGTACCACTCCACACTCTTGAACTGTCCGCGTATGCCCGCAATCAGCAAGTCTCTTCCAGCGAAAAACACGCCAATATTAAAGATAATCAGAACCAGCAGTCCCACAATCTCCGCAGCCGTATGCTGCTCCGCTCCCGGATCGAGTGCCGGCATGGACAACGTCACTGCAAGTGCAATACAGCAGCCTGCTGCATGCAGAAAGGTTGTGTAGTACTTCACCATCTGGTCATGAAATAACTTAGCTCGGCTTAAGCCATACGCCAGTGCCATGGTTAATGCAGCAAACATCAGCCATTTGTAGAACAAGTAGAGCAGGAAGGTCTCATCAACCGCTCGGGTATAGAGTTCATTAGACTCGTACAGAACATATATCCATAGGTTGCCGAGGGTAACGTACTTGAATATGTTCAGCGCGCCAAGCTCCAGCACACTATGATGAATTTTGGTTTTGGACCATATCCCTTTCCCGCTGCCAACCATGGCATAATACGATGTAATCAAAAGCGCACCCAGGGTAATGCAGGAGTATTTCAGCATAAAATAGGATTGCTCTCCCACCATGTACAGCACCAGCACATCATAATATACGAAAGTGAACACGCACAGGAGCACAACGCCCCAGCCCGCACGTTCTACCGACCTGAACTGTTTCAGGTGACCTAGGATAACAAGCAAAATCCCCTCAATTAGCCACCCCATGGACAGCCACTTCGCCCCAAACTGGAACGGAATCATCAGAATGGCAAAGGTTAAGGATGTGATATAGAACAGTAGTATGGTTTGTTTCTCCTGAACCATATTGCGCTGTACCCACCCGGCGAGTCCAACATACACTAGCGAGAATACAAGCGCCAGCAATCCCTGCGCATCCTCCCAGCCTTCTGCGTCAAAGAGTACATACAGCATCAGACAGCTGATGCTCGTATTCATGGCCAGCAGAGCGAAATCCCACCAGGTCAGCTTGACCCGATGTTTGAATGGATACGCGAGTGTAATTCCCAGATATAATGCAAACGTAGCAACCGAATACATCATGCCCACAATGTTGTTCGGCGATAGCCACAAGAGGATTAACATGGACGGTGTATTAAACAGAAAACTGATATAATGCACGATCGGCCAACGTTTGCCGAAGGATATAAGTACAATAATGCCATTAAGAAGCAGCAAATAGACCATGGCAACATACACGGAGTTCCCGCTGAGACCAAAATAGGCCATGTACGAGAACAGGGGCAGATAACCGCCCACCAGACCAAGCGAGCAGATCGTCCTCGACTGATATCTTAGCGATAGCAGGACGGACACCGCCGATACAAGGACAGAAAGTCCAAGACCCGTATATAGACCGATAATATGGAGCAGAAAATAACTGTAGAAAATAGAGCCAAACAGTACCGAGATTCCGCCTCCAAGCAATCCCATCGCAAACGTCTGACGTTTCCGCTGAAACAGCCACTCCCCTCCGGCAAGCATCAGCATGCCGAGCAGGAAGAATGCACCGCCCTTCATCTCATCATTGAACCACGTGGAATACGAATACTGGAACGCTGCACCAACGCCAAGAATAATAAGCAGGATGGCGACCTTGTTGATCCAGCTTAGCCCGATCTTCATCTCCATCCGGTTCTGACGAATCCGGCGCTGAATGGTTTCTTCACTCAATCCTTCCTCCGCCATATGCTCATAGCCAAGCTGCATCTGCTGACGAACTGCTTCTTCCCGTTCCTGCAGCGTTTGTCTATGCCGTTCGATGCGTTCCTTCACCTCTGCAGCTAGATAAGCAATCCTCTCCTTGAACTCCATCGCATCTTCCTGAAGCTCCTCCGAAGCCTTATTGAATAGAGCGTTCATGTTTATTTTGGTACGATGTTCGTGAGCTTCCAACCGGTCATTATGTACCCCTGTTTTTCCGCGAAAATATGTCTCCATTTTCTTCTGAGATACGCGAATAAGGTTCAGCTTCTCATCCAGCATCTGTTCGGACAACGCCATCCGAAGCCGGGCATTCTCCTCCTCCATCTTGCGTGCACGTGCCTCGATCTGACGCAGCTTCAGCTCGTGTGCATCCACCTGCTCACGAAGCTGTTCATTCTGCACAATCAGGTCATCGGACTGATAGTCCTGAAGCAGCGTGTTGTAGTCTTTCACCAGCTGCCTTTGATGTTCCTGGACCTGGCGAAGTCGGTCTTTGAAGTCCTTCATAAGGCTCCTCCATTGGTTGATGTTGATGTGTTTACCTATATTTTACTATACATATGCCATGAAATGATCCTATAGATTGTGATGGGTTGCAATAAATGCACAGCAAAAAACCCGGGAAGCAAGCTCGCTTCTCGGGGTTACACCATTTAAAATAAGACTACTTGATATACGCTTTATGCGGCATCTTTCTCTTCCCCATCTGCAGCTTCGGGTTCGATGATTTCGGTGGCATCCGGGTCCAGCCAATTGCTGAGCATGGTCCGTACATGCTGCAGATCATCCTCCGATAGATCATAATACCAAGTTCCACTGCGGGTTGCGCCTTCACCCTTCAGCATATAGTTGCTGATTGTTGGTGCGCTGTCTTTCATATATAACGACTCGGCAAAGTTCACGATGAAATCCGAGCTCATGTTGGTTGTAAAGTTCGATCCGGCAATCTTGATGACGTCCGGGATCTTGGTCAGATTTTTGACCTCCAATGCACGATTCATGAACGCGCTCAGGAAAATCCGGTGGCGCATCGTCCGGTTAAAATCGGAGTCCTCCCGGTATCTGACATAGCCAAGCGCTTCTTCGCCGCTATATATGGGTTTGTTTGCTTCCACAAACAGCTTCTCATGACTCTTGAGCTTGTTCTCGATATTTTTCTTGATCGGCAGTTCAACGCCGCCAACCGCATCGACAATATCCTTGAGTCCGTTAAAATTAATCGCGGCATAGAAGTCCACCTTGTTCCCCAGCAGATTCTCCACCGTATCCATAGCCATCTTGGCTTCGCCATGGGCATAGGCTGAATTAATCTTCGATTTCACATCCCGCCCGACAATCTCGGTATAGGAGTCTCGCGGAATGGACAGCAGCAGCACTTTATTGTCTTCCGGACGCACGACGGAATAGATGATCGTATCCGAACGGCTTGGTTCATTATCCCGTTGATCAATCCCCAGCAGCAGTAGCGAGAATGGGTCAGTGTGTTGTACCACAGGGACTTCTGCATTCTGATCTCCAACCGGCTTAAAGGAATCATCAAGCGCTTCCTTCACCGTACCTGAGGCAAATAGGTTAAATGCCAGCAGTACAAGTTGTTTTTGGTAGACATATCCGAGTCCTCCCAGCACGATCAGCACGCTTAGGGTAATGATTAGAGGTTTCTTCCATCTCTTCTTCGGTTTCTTCGGCTTCCGGCGGGTTAAATGTGCAGCACTGTTTTCCATCATATCTCCTTTAATAACGGGTTCTTAGAATCATTTAACTATATTAATAACACGTTTTCAATAGATTACGTTATAATCTGCTATACAAGAACTGACACAGAAGGAGCGATGATGAATGGAATATCGACGTTTGGGCAACAGCGGCTTGCGTGTATCCGCACTTGGGCTCGGCACGAATGCTTTTGGTAAACGTGCAGATGACGCGGCTTCAACCCGCATTATTCATGCAGCACTGGATCAGGGAATCAACTTTATCGATACCGCCAACATCTACGCCGGAACCGAATCGGAACGGATTATTGGACAGGCCCTCCAGGGTCGTAGGGAAAACGCTGTGCTTGCAACCAAGGCCGGACTTCCCCGGCATGATGGTCCGCATGGGCGGGGTTCCTCCCGCTATCATTTGCAGCAAGAACTGGAACAGAGCCTCCGGCGTCTGCAGACGGACTACGTGGATCTGTATCAGATCCACACGTTTGATCCGCACACTCCGCTGGAGGAAACCTTGCGAACGCTGGACGATATGGTGTCCTCCGGTAAAGTTCGCTATATCGGGGCCTCGAACTATGCGGCCTGGGAACTCATGAAGGCTCTCGGCATCAGTGAAATGAAAGGTCATGTGCGCTATATTTCCACTCAAACCAGCTACTCCCTGGCAGACCGCACACCAGAGCTGGAACTTGTCCCAATGTGTCTTGATCAAGGTGTCGGAATCATCCCCTACTTCCCACTTGCGGGTGGCATTTTGACTGGCAAATATAACGGACAAGCGGGTATTCCTTCGGGCTCCCGAGCGGATACAGATCCATCCTTCAACCGATTCCTGCTCGAGCACAATGTCAGACTAGGAGAGCAGGTAAGCGAGAAAGCAGCAGAATACGGCTGCTCTCCAAGTGTTCTGTCGCTTGCCTGGTTGCTGGCTCGTCCAGCTGTTTCTACCGTTATCGTTGGTGCCACGCGTACCGAGCAGCTGGAGCACAACCTGGACAGCTTGAATCTGAAGCTTACACCGGACATGATTACGGAGCTTGATCAACTTAGTGAATCGTTCCGTCATGGCGAGCCGTTCGCCTCGTACCGGCTCGAATAGAAGCTATTAAAAAACCTCCCGGCTCATGGTCTGGGAGGTTTTCAATATCTGTATGTAGAGAAGGCCAGGTGCCAACTCATCTTACGTTGCTTCGATGGGTATATCATCTATGAGTTCAATAAATTGTGGGATGCCCTAGAGCAACTATTCCGATTTATTTTTGATAAGCTTCCGCATAATGTCCATATACTCTTCCTTATGATCGCTTACCAGGTCAAAGAATTGTCTGTCAGCCTCTTCAACAAGCTGAATTCCCCGATTGGCCAGTTCTGTGCCTTCCGGCGTTGTAGCAATAATGTTCGCACGGGTATCGGTCTGATGGCGACTGCGATGGATCAACCCCCGCTTTTCAAGCGCTCGAAGAACCTGAGAGGTCACATTCACATCCACGTTGGCAAAATGCGCAAGCTGAACCTGCGTTACGCCTTTCCCTTCCGTATCTCTCTCATTCAGCCATAAGCAGCCATGCAGAAGTACAAATTGCGGCGGGGTTAATCCCAAGGGATCAAGCACCCTGCGCACTTCCTTCTGCCACATCGTTGTAACCTGCCACAGCAGGTGTCCTGGACTTTCATGTGCGTTTTTATACTGTGAACTCATCTCATTTATTCCTCCATCACTGATGCCTTGGGACTTGTTGTATGCCGTGCACTGTAGAGATAATCGGATGGCTGACTGATCGTCAGCGAGAAGGGATGAACTGCTTCACCCATTGTCCGAATCCCTGCGGATTGCGGCTCTGGATCAGGACTGTGCCCTCGCCTCTGAATCGGCATACCAGTCCTTCACCACTGGTCACACTGGATAACCAGCCCTGCGATGCTTTTTCGATATGATACTCCATATATTGAGGCCAGGCAACCAGGTGTGCGTTATCCACAATGACTTCTTCTCCAGCTGCCAGATGAACGGCGTGAATTGCACCATAAGAGGACAGGAATACCGTGCCTCTTCCGCTGATCTCAATAATGAAGAAACCCTCTCCCGAGAAGAGGCCTTTCTTCAGGTTTTGCATTTTACTATTTACCTGGATGCCTTCCGTCCCCGCCAAAAAGCCATCCTTCTGCACATACAGCGAATAGGAGCCATCCAGTTCAACAGCCTCAACACCGCCCATGGTGGAAGGTGACAACAAAATTTCTGCAGGCCCTCCGGCAGCGGTTAACTCTTGAAAGAAAAATTTCTCACCGCTGATCATTCTTCCAATGCCGGCAAACATACCGCCTTCCGCTGACCCCTTTAGCTGAACCGTTGGCGTCATGGATACCATGGCGCCGCTCTCAGCCTTGAATCGCTCTCCGCGCTGCAAACGAACCTTGAGCATGGCAAAAGCACCCTCATGCAAAATCTCGTAAATCATTGCTTGATCAGCTCCTTGTTCTCATCCGAATCAAAATGGTTCAGTCCATTGTCCTCGAGCATTGCTGATTTGTCTCCGTACTCCTTTACGATGTGCTGCTCTCCCCAATTGCATAGTGCATTCAGAATCGGCTCCAGACTCCAGCCATATTCACTGAGCTCATACTCTACCTTGGGCGGGACCTGATTATAGACAATCCGGTTCACGATTCCGTCATCCTCCAGCTCCCGGAGCTGTTGGGTTAACATCTTTTGGGTAATGGCGGGCATAATACGCTTAAGATCACTGGTGCGCTTTTTGCCATGCGTGAGATGACAGAGAATGACACACTTCCATTTGCCGCCGATCACCTCAAGCGTAGCCTCGACCGAGATATTGTATTTTTTTCTGTTCATTATATGCTTCCTCCCCTAATCATCTGATGAACTTACCAAGATTAGCTATATAGGCACCAAAAAGTACGTATGGTACTAAAAAGTACGTACTATTCATTTTATACCGAATAATTCATAATAGCATTTGCCGGTACGTAAATCTACATTCGGGGAGTTGAACAAGAAACATGGTACAAGATTCAAAACGCAGCACCTGGGCCCTACTCGCACTGGCCATTAGTGCATTTGCCATCGGCACCACTGAGTTTATCAGTGTTGGACTGCTGCCACTCATTGCGGGTGACCTGGGCATTTCCGTAACTACAGCGGGACTGACCGTTACTTTATATGCACTCGGTGTAACCTTCGGGGCGCCCATCCTGACCTCATTAACTTCAACCGTGTCACGCAAGACACTGTTGATGGCCATCATGGTTGTTTTCATTGCAGGCAATACGATGGCCGCGCTATCCAGTGGCATCACTATGCTGCTTATAGCCCGGATTATTTCAGCCCTGTCACATGGGGTGTTTATGTCCATCGGTTCCACTATTGCAGCTGATCTCGTGCCAGCAAACCGCCGGGCCAGTGCCATTGCCATCATGTTCTCGGGCCTGACCATCGCTACTGTGACCGGGGTGCCTCTGGGTACACTGATCGGTCAACACTTAGGCTGGCGTGCTGCTTTTATTCTCATTGTTATTGTCGGCATCATTGCCTTTATTGGTAATATGGTACTTGTTCCTTCCACCCTGCAGCGCGGAACACGCACAGCATTCCGTGACCAATTGAAGCTTGTAACGGGAGGAAGGCTGCTGCTGGCGTTTGCGATCACAGCGGTCGGGTATGGAGGGACTTTCGTCGTTTTCACGTACCTGTCTCCGCTTCTGCATGATATCAGCGGATATTCCGAGAAAACTGTGGCTGCCATTCTATTGTTATACGGGATCGCCATTGCGATCGGCAATATCATTGGGGGCAAAGCGGCCAACCGCAATCCGCTGAAGGCATTATTTTATATGTTTATCGTTCAGACCATCATTCTGGGCATACTGTACTTTACCGTACCGTTCAAGCTGGCAGCACTGCTCACCATTCTCGGCATGGGTCTGCTTGCCTTCATGAATGTACCCGGACTTCAGATGTATGTCGTCACGCTTGCAGAACGCTATGCACCACAAGCTAAAGATGTAGCTTCTGCATTCAACATCGCTGCCTTTAATGCGGGTATTGCCATAGGCGCATACCTGGGCGGGGTCATTACCGACTCCATTGGGCTCGTGCATACGACTTGGGTTGGAGCAATTATGGTTCTTGCCGCCGTTCTCCTGACAGGATGGGCCAGAGTCCTTGAACGCAGATCATCAGTTGCATAAGCATTCGATATGAGAACGGGCTACACCGAATAATTTCAATTCTCAGACGGATCACGTTCAGCGACTCAGGAAGCCTTTATTTAAAGGAACCGGTTTCGCATGGTATAGTATTATAGTACGTTGGACCCTATTTAATCTACCCTCATTTAATTTTGGGGGATCAGATTGAACGTTTTGAGAATTACTTTTTTTGAATTACGAACACACTTAGGAGGACATCACATGACAGCACAACACTTACAATCTACAGTAGCTTTGCATAACGGCGTTCAAATGCCTTGGTTTGGACTAGGGGTATTTAAGGTAGAAGAAGGCGCAGAATTGATCGAAGCGGTTAAAAAAGCAATTCAGCATGGCTACCGCAGCATTGATACTGCCGCAATATATGGTAACGAATCCGGTGTTGGACAGGCGATTGCCGAAGCATTGAAAGAAAACAACCTGAAGCGCGAAGAACTGTTCGTCACATCCAAAGCCTGGACTGCAGACCTTGGATATGAAGAGACTCTTGCAGCCTTCGATACAACTTTGAACAAGCTCGGTCTGGAATATCTGGATCTGTACCTGATTCACTGGCCAAAAGCAGGCAAATACAAAGGTGCATGGAAAGCGATGGAAGAGCTTTATGCTGCAGGACGTATCAAAGCGATTGGTGTAAGCAACTTCCAGATCCATCACCTTGAAGACCTGATGCAGGATGCCCAAGTGAAACCGATGGTTAACCAAGTCGAGTATCATCCTCGCCTTACTCAGGTTGAACTGAAAGCCTTCTGTGAGAAACATGGTATTCAGCTTGAAGCCTGGTCCCCGCTGATGCAGGGTCAACTGCTGGACAACACGGTACTTACTGAGATTGCTTCAGCCAAAGGCAAATCCGTGGCACAAGTCATCCTGCGCTGGGATCTGCAAAACGGTGTCATCACCATTCCGAAGTCCACTAAGGAAAATCGGATCATTGAGAACTCTTCCATCTTCGACTTTGAATTGTCCAACGACGAGATGGATCGAATCAGCGCCCTCAACGAAGATGTTCGTGTTGGACCAGACCCGGACAACTTTGATTTCTAATTTAAATGAAGCAAAAAGCCTCCATTCCCTCGCCCTATGCGAGGTATGGGGGCTTTTGTGTATTGCGGTTTGCAATCCTTCTCAAGGAAAAACCTTATCACATAGAGGACGCTCCGAGTTTATCAGGAGTGTCTCTTTTACAGGTATATTACGTTTGAAGCTGCCACAATGCAGCCACATTGGAAGGTTCCCACCCCGTTAAGGAGGTATGGGATTGCAGGCATTTATACGTTTTTCCATTATACGTAACCAGCTGCCCTACGACATAAGCCGTATTAGCCTGCCAAGCGGAAACGCCGGGATTCGTCGTACCCACTTCGGTTTTCACCGTCAAGGCACTGCTCGCAGCAGACACGTTGCCTGCCGCATCCTTCGCTTTTACTGTAAAAGTATAAGAGGTGTCTGCCGCCAGGCCTGTAACAGTTGCCGATGTTCCACTAACGGTTGTCACCAAAACGGTTCCGTTGTATACCTCATATCCGGTTACACCAACGTTGTCCGTGGAGGCTGCCCAGCTAAGGGTGACCGTGGATGATGTTTTTGCAGTTGATGTGAGGTTCGTCGGCACGGTTGGTGCTTGGGTATCTCCCCCCGGCTGAACCGTAGTGCTTACCGTAACGCTATTACTAGCTGCGGATAGATTACCTGCGGCATCCTTTGCTTTTACCGTGAAGGTATAGGAAGTACCTGGTGCAAGCCCGCTAATTGTTGCAGTTGTTCCAGTAACGGAAGTCACAAGAGTAGTGCCATTGTAAACGTTATAACCGGTAACGCCAACGTTATCCGTCGAAGCATTCCAGGCCAAGGTTACGGAATTTGCGGTTACTCCTGTCGAACGGGCATTACCCGGTACACTCGGTGCCGTCGTATCCGCAGGAGGCACTGTGCCTCCGGTTGACAGATCCGATTTCAACTTGTTTTGGAGTGTCTTGTTGCGGTCCCCACTGAGCTCCCAGAACATTGCTCCGCCAAGCCCTTTGCTCTTGATATATGCGGTTTTGTGTCCGATGGACTCCGCATCGTCATAGCTGATGAAGCGTTTGTTGGAGGCGTTATACAGAAACGGTACTTTGGCTGTATCGTTCCAATAGCGTGTGTATCCATTTTTATTAATGTAGTTCGCTTCCAGATCATAAAAGTCAAAGGAACCTGCCTCCCAAGTTCCTATAGAAGAACCACCCGAACACGTTTGATACTGGCCGTTATTCGCCTGTGCGCATCCATCCCAGCCCCGACCGTAAAATGGAACACCCAGCACCAGCTTGGCAGCCGGTACTCCTGCATTCAGATGCCCTTGTGCTCCGGCAGCCACATTAAATGTATTACTATCCGGTACTCCTGCACTTGCAGCGGCAGGATCCGCATTCAGTGGTGCATTGTGTGCACTGATTTTCTGCCAGGCTCCGTTAAAATCGTAGGTCATGATGTTAATCCAGTCTACGATGGAAGCGATGTTCGCAAGCTCCGTATTGGCAGCATAGGTTGGAGATGCTCCGCTTGCAATCGTAAGCAGATACTCTTTGCCGTCAGCGGCTTCCGCTGCATCCAGCTTCTCGCGGATTTTGCTTAGGAGAAGGGTATAATTTTGCTTATCTTCTGGACGTTTGCTGTTACCATCCAGCCCGCCTGATACCGGGTATTCCCAGTCGAGATCCACCCCGTCAAAGTTGTATTTCCGCAGAAAATCGACGGCAGAGTTGGCAAAGACCTCACGGGTAGCTGATGTTGCGGCTACATCAGAGAAACGGTTGGACCACGTCCATCCTCCAATGGAGATGATTGTTTTCAGATTCGGATTGACCTGCTTCAGCTTGTTGAGCTGATTGATATTCCCTGCATAGGGCTGATCCCATGTGTCCCCTGCAAATTGTTTGCCTGTGTCGATCCAGGGGTCTCCCAAAACAATCGTTCCATTCGGTACGTTGATTGTCTGGCTCTTCTCATTCTGGCAGCTCCAAGTCACCGGATTGGGGCCCGAAGGATCTGGATTTCCATGAATGCCGTTCCAGCAAATATCGGCAAAGGCATAGTTGATATGCGTCACCTTGGTGGGATCAATATCCGTTACATTGTAGTTTCGTCCGTATGCCGCCCAGGCAGGATAGTAACCAACAATTTTATAGGCATCCGCTGCTTCGGCCGTTCGGGATTGAAGTATAAATGAAGGGATGATGACAGATAAGAGCAGGACCAGACCGAGGAGAACCTTACCGACTTTTTTGAAATCCATGGGTTTGGCTTTATATGACATTAGTACACAACCTCCTTCGTCGTTTGCGTGCTGAGCCCGTTCAAATACGAACGATGTGCGTTTGAAAATTGATGGTTTGTATATGCATCCCAGTTAATGGACCAGGTCATAATGCCCTTAAGGCCCGGATATCCCGCGGGTTGGCGCAAGGTATAAGAACCGCCGTAGGATACACCCTTGATCAAGTAATTCAATGCCTTCTGCAGCTCGGCAGGTGTTGTATAGCCCCCACCGGCTGCCTGCTGGGATGCCGGTACACCGATCGCAATCTGATCCAGACGCAATGGACTGAAGAATGAACCCGAGCTTCCACCTACCTGAAAGCCCTGAAGCAGCATCTCGGCCATGGCTACGTGGAAATCTGCTGTCCCCTGAGCGTAGGAGCGTCCGTCCAGCCCGACCATGGAGCCACTATTGTAGTGCTGCACGTGGAGCAACGTCAGGTCGTTACGCAAGGCATGAATTACCGGCAGATATGCCCCCCAGGGACCGCCATAGGACAGATAACCACCTTGGACATAAGCCGTCTCCGGTGCTGCTGTAAGTATGAACTCACTGCCAAAATGTGACTTGACCGCCTTGACACCCTGGATGAGATTAACGATCTTGGGTGTCGTCGGATTACGGAAATCGGTATCCCCTGCATTCAGGGAGAGGGAGCTTCCTTCTAGGTCGATATCAAGACCATTGAAACCATAAGTCGAAATAATGGATTTAAGTGACTCCTCGAACTGCTGCCTCTTGCCTGCATCGGTAAGCTCAATCGTTCCATTGGCTCCTCCCATGGACAGCAGTACTTTTTTTCCCTGACTCTGAAGATAGGCAATATCCGATTTGAATTCGGCCGTCGTTGCGTTATACGGAGTAAAAGCGAGCGTGCCGCTGCCGTGCGAAACCGGTTCGGCAAATGAGACATTAATGATGTCGTAAGCTGTGGACACGTTGCGAAGTCTAATATTGGTAGAGCCATTATCGAAGTTGTGCCAGTAGCCGATCAGCCATTTGTTACCGATTGGCCCTGGATTCGGAGTTCCGGTGGAAGTCGTAACACTAAGGGGATTGCTTGCAGCAGACACATTGCCTGCAGCATCTTTTGCTTTTACTGTAAAAACATAAGCAGTGCCGCTGGTTAGCCCACTTATTGTCGTTGTTACAGCTGAGGTGCTCTTCACGAGAGCCCCATTTTGGTACACGTCATATCCGGTCACTCCCACATTATCCGTGGATGCATTCCAGGTAAGCTGGACTGAGGTTCCCGTGATCGAAGATGAGGTTAAGCCTGCAGGAATGGAGGGTGGGGTTGTATCCGGAACAGGTGTCTCTCCTCCCTCCCCGGGACCATCCCCAACATACGTCCACAGTGCAGGAACTAGAGGAGGCTCCCAGCCGTTCAAAGCCGTATGGGACTGAATGCATTCATAATTTTTGTTTTGATATGTTACGAGGTCTCCTTTCTTGTATGCGGTGCCGGCCTGCCACTGGGCAGCGGCGTCTGCTCTTGGTGCAAACCAAGAAATGATCAGAAGAAATGCCAAAGCGACTATGATAACCGGGCGGACTCGAACAGCTTGATTCAAGCAAAATCCCTCCTGTACTCAGCTTGTGTTCACCTTGCAAAAGCTTCTCCGTACACTGGCATGTGATCTGCAACGATAGGGCTTAATTCGTGATCCAGATTTACGTTTGTAACCTCCTCCTCTCTTCGACATCGGATCTTCCCTCAATTTACGTTTGAAATTAATGACATCCAGATTTTACAGGGAATTTACAGATCCTCAATTGTATTTAATCAGTAAACTGCAAATGAGATAAGGGATAAATTATTCTTTTGGAGGGCGAAAATTGAATATGCTGCAAAAAAAAGGCTGTCTGCCAAGCCCCTAACGGACTTGAAAGACAGCCTTTTATAAGCTCCTGCAACAGGTAGTAAAACGTTACCTCCTGAGGAACTAGCTATTATTAAGCTTCACAAAGGGTGCCCAATCATCCTCTCCGGATAGCACCCTAGATAATGAATATTCCCCTGCCTGCTGCTCATTCAAAATGGTTGCCCACGGCTTCTCGATATGCAGCTTCTCAACATAGACACCTGGTCTAATACGAACAACAAACTTACCGCTATTTTGGTCCGGTATGGCGTCAATCGCAGCCTGAATCGTAGCAAAATCACCGCTCCCCTCCGCAGCAACTAGGTAACCATTCATATGCAGATCCATTTCCTGTACGTATTCCAATTCTACATCTGGTTCCGATACTCCATCGGTGTTACACCCTTTATTCGCTGAAACACTCTATAGAACTGACTGACATTGGAGAATCCCAGCCGAAAGCTAATTGTGGTCACTGAATCTGTCGTAAGACGCAGTCGTCTGGTTGCTTCCTCCACACGCAAATGCAGCACATACTGATACGGTGTTGAACCTGTCAATGCTTTGAAGGAGCGCATAAAATGATATCTGCTCTGATGCGCTATTGCCGCCATGGAATCAATGTCCATCGAACTTGTATAGTCACTGTGTATATACTCCAGCACGCGCCGGAGATGGGGGTCAATGAACGCGCTTCCGTTGCTGGTTGTTCGCTCAAACCAATTCTGAAGTTGCTCGCAAACCAGATTCGACCCAGCACCCCCAGTGGCATCAATTCCTGCAGTTGCTACCGTCAGGCTACCTCTATTCTGTTGTCCACCAGACAGCACTTGTGAAAGATATGCCTCTACGGCTAGTTCGATTTCCTGTATTTGCAACGATTCAGGCGCGTCATCCAGCAAAAGGGCGCTCCAACCTCGGAAAAGTCTGCTGATTTCAGAAGGGTCGAAGATTTGTGTGGGCCGAAATTCGGTCTGCGCCCTTCTTCGATCTAAATCCCCCAAGCCACCTCTTGGTGGATTACGGAACTTGATAACGATAACTGCTGAATCTGAACCAATCTCGAAAAAGTGCTCCATCTGGGGATGGGCAATTATGCCCTGTCCTGCTTGCAGAGGATAAGCCTGCTGTTCCTGCACCAGATGACACTCGCCTCTTACTGGCAACGTAACCTGATACCAGTCATCATGCACATGGGGTTCATTGGAGAAACCACCTGAAGCCTTCCACAATTCCAATCCATTCAACGTCATGTTTAATTCCATCGTTTCCTCACCTGCAGACATTATAGCAAATCGTGCTCACTTTCCAAGCACTTTTCGCAAAGACAATAGCTGCCTGGATCTTTTATCATGGTAAAAAAATAATTCGAGGTGATCTCCCGTGGCTCAAGCCGCTGTAAGCAAAATGCAAATCAATCACTCCGCCAACTGGGCGCTTGCCGGAGTCAGCTTCGCCCATTTGCTGAATGATGCGATGCAGACCGTTGTTCCGTCTGCCTTCCCGCTGTTCCAGCAAACCATGCAGCTCAGTTTCGCTCAAATGGGCTGGATTGCCTTCACATTGAACATTACCGCATCTGTTCTACAACCGCTGATCGGTTATATGTCTGATCGCAAGCCGATGCCGATCCTGCTTCCCGGAGGCATGTTATTCTCCCTGATTGGTGTTCTCGGCTTCGCCTTGTCTTCCGAGTTATGGATGCTGCTTGTTTCCGCAGCATTGATTGGCATAGGCTCGTCCATTCTCCATCCCGAGTCCTCACGTGTCGCCCATCTGGCAGCTGGTCGCGGACGCGGAATGGCACAGTCCATCTTCCAGGTCGGTGGCAACACGGGTCAAGCCCTCGCGCCATTGCTCGTTGCCTTTATTCTGCTGCCACACGGGCAGCTTAGTTTCTTATGGTTGATGGGTTTTGCCCTCATCGGGATTGTTATCCAGTCTTCCGTTAGCCGTTGGTACAGAGACAAGCTGGGAGAAAAACACACCCTTCAGCAGCAGCCTGTACAGTCCAATCGCATCGGGCAGCCTACTTCCCAGCCTGCAAGTAGGGGATTTATCGCTTTTACAATGGGGATCCTCATCCTGCTGCTGTTTTCCAAATTTGTATATATTGCCGGCATGAGCGGGTACTATGCCTTTTATTACGCGGATGCGTACAACCTGCCTCTTTCGCAGGCACAGATCTGTCTGTTCATTCTACAATTTGCGGGGATGATCGGAACCTTGCTCGGCGGCCCGCTGGCTGATCGTTACGGACGTAAACCGATGATCTGGTTCTCCATCGCGGGTACCGCACCATTTTCATTACTGCTGCCATATGCCGGACCTGCTCTATCCATGGTATTATGCGGCATCATTGGACTAATTCTCATGTCAGGCTTCAGCGTCATTATTGTGTATGCGCAGGAACTACTGCCACGTCATATCGGAACGGTGTCCGGATTGTTCTTCGGCTTGTCGTTCGGCATGGCGGGACTTGGGTCTGTTGTGCTCGGTTCGCTGATTGATGTGACCAGCATTTCATTCGTCATCAAGCTATGTTCCTTCTTGCCCCTACTCGGGGTGTGTGCTGTATTCCTGCGCCGAGATCGACCAAAAACGGCCTAATACATTGAAACGTCAGTAATTTTGTGACTACAATAAGGTCAGGATAATCGAGACAGAGGTTAAACAGAAGGAAGGAATACGACATGATTATTGATGTACAGCACGTGACTTGGAAAAGGGGACCGATCACCCTGCTGAATGATGTCAGCTGGCAGGTTAATGATGGAGAACACTGGGCACTGCTCGGCCTCAACGGCTCTGGCAAGACCACGCTGCTTAACATGATCACGGGTTATCTCTGGCCTACCGAAGGCACGATTTCGGTGCTTGGACATCCCTATGGAGAGGTCGACCTGCGTGAACTGCGTAAAACCATCGGCTGGGTTAGCTCCTCGCTCCAGGAAAAATTACATGGAACGGACCGAACCCAATATGTCGTCATTAGCGGCAAGCATGCCACAATTGGTCTCTATGACAAGCTATCCGATGAGGATCTGGATCAGGCCCGGGAACTGATGACCACTCTTGGCTGTCAGCACTTGTGGGATCGAGAATATCGAACCTGTTCACAGGGCGAGAAGCAGAAGCTTCTTATTGCCAGAGCCCTGATGGCGAATCCGCGCATTCTTATTTTGGACGAGCCCTGCAATGGGCTTGATCTATTCTCCCGTGAGCGGCTGCTGGAGAGTATCGGCGAATTATCGCAGAGACCAGACTCTCCTTCCCTGATCTACGTGACCCACCATACCGAAGAGATTCTGCCCATATTTAGTCATAGTCTCCTGCTTCGGCGAGGTGAGGTTGTGAGCAGCGGGTTAACCTCTGAGGTGATGAACACCGAAGTGTTGAGTAACTTTTTTGAAGCGCCTGTAGATGTAGATCAGCATGGAGATCGTGTCTATGTGAGAGCAGCCGTTAATAAATAGCTCCTCTGCACACAGCCTGAGTTCCTAAACAGCCAAAAAACTTATCCACATGTGGATAGGTTTCTTGGCTGCTTCAGGTTATTCCATCTATCCACAGCATGCTGTGTGTTATTTGCTTGCAGAGAGAGGAACAAAAACAGCGGAATTCGCTGTCTGCGCAGATAGGTTTCCTCATTCAAGAAATATTGGCGCTGCCATAAAAATCGGATCCATGTTCGCTCACTACGCAGCCCTCCATTCGTATTCTCCGAAAGATTATACCTATTGTGCACGTGTTCTTCCATAAAAAAAGGACTGCCTCTGAACAGGTCAGAAACAGCCTTTGTTTTAACATGAATGAACTCAGCCGAATCGCTGCGTTTTATACCATTTGGTTTCTCTGCGGAACAGCTTGTCCCCAATGAGAGAGACAAATGCCTTAACAGAGATAACCAGAAACAACTGGGCATATGTGAAGTAGGAAAGGCAAGCCACAATGAAGTTTTGGG
The DNA here is from genome assembly GCF_002276415.1 of Paenibacillus sp. 7523-1. Lineage (NCBI taxonomy): Bacteria > Bacillati > Bacillota > Bacilli > Caryophanales > Paenibacillaceae > Paenibacillus > Paenibacillus sp. 7523-1. The sequence goes on from NZ_NPBR01000013.1 coordinate 423,209, forward strand.
TATTGCTCTGTCCAATATCCGCGGAGAGCGCCAGATTAATTTGCAGTACATAAATGTAATACATAAGTGCCCAAGCGATAACCAGATATACGTATACGTCTCCGGAGAACTGGAATGGAGAAATAACGTTGGGATTAAACAGTGCGATAACTTGGTATACAAGGTTAGAAACAAAGATAATATCCGAAACAATAATGGCAATCATAAACCAGAAATAACTCGCAGCATAGTACAGGACATGGAGTTTAATTCTCCAGCTTGTACGGTCGAACAGATGCTTAATATTATCAATAACGACCTGATAGTTTCCCTTGGACCAGCGCTGGCGCTGTTTCATATACACTTTCAGCTGCTCTGGCTCCTGCTGATAGGCTTCCGCTTGCGGCGCTAATGCAATAAGCTGACCACGGGTAAGAATATCAAATGAAACTGCCGTATCTTCTGTAATGGCGTCGGGATCCCATCCGCCAATTTCGCGAATCAGATTGGCCTTAATGATATAGTTGGTGCCTGGAATCGTCCCGAGTTTGAATAACTCCCATAGCCCGGTGTGGTGAACGCGCTGAACGGTTACAAGCTCCAGATTAATACAGCGGGAGAGAAAATTCTGCCCCCGGTTACGAGCCTTATTACGTCCAAATACAGCACCATGCTTCTCTGGATTCTCCAGCGCTTTCTGTGTCAGAAACATTAATGCATTTCGTTCCGGTGCCGCATCTGCATCATAAATGCAGATCCATTCGCCCCAGGCAAGTTCTAGACCATCATTCAGGGCCCCGGATTTCCCTCCTGTTCCTTTCCGCTCCAGAATCGTGAAATCCCGGTCTGCATAGCTGCTCTTAGCTTTAAGCGTCTTCAGCCGTTCAGCTGTATCATCCGTGCAATTATCTGCGATGACGATGACCTGAACTTTATGTTCGGGATAGTTCAGACGCAGAATATGCTCAACCGTGGAAACGATAACTACACCTTCGTTATGTGCAGGCACCATAACCGTTACCGTTGGATAGTCATCCATGTTCTCCGGGATTTGAATTCCCTTTTTCTCTTGTTTATTGATGAATCGAATAGCCCCGGCCATAATGACAATAGATTCAGTGACCGATATCCAGATACTAAGAATGGACATCAGCAGCAGGAAATCAGCCATTCAACTTCCTCCGATCATATTTCCTGTTAATCTTCCCTCGAAAACGCAGCGTTGCAACGGTTAAAATAAGTATGGTAATCATGAAAAAGCTGCTGACGATAATGCAGAGCGGAACAAACCATGTTAAATAATTCACCGGACTATGCCTCCTCCTGCATCTAGATGTATTCTCCAATGAGATCTGTCTCTGTATTCCGTTCTAGTGCAGCAATTACAGCATCGATATCCTCGTATTTACTGAACTGTTCCTTCTGAAAAACAAGGGCACCGGAGCGAATAACCGTCTGCAGCTCGTTTCCCTTTTTATCGATAAATTGCAGATCCATCATAGCCTTTTTGATCCTTGCTGTAAGCACAGGCAAATATTCTACATTGGTCATCGGACAGAGAATGACGAACCGTCCCCGGTCTACAAAAAATTTATAATCTTCGAACCGAATTTGCTTCTGAATGGTGTTCGACAGCTCAAGCAGAAACTGTGCATACCGGACGGATCCGAGTGATTCAAGGACCAGCGGCAGAAATTCAATCTTGAACATGGCCATGCTGAATCCATACTGCTCCGAGTATCTTCTTGCCAGGTTACTCTGCTTGATAACCGTATCTGCAAGGGCCTCCTTATTGCCGAGGGTGGTATCCAGATCCAGCTCAGGATTGCGATCCTGCAGTTCCTGCAGTCGCTCCATCACACGTGCGCTTCGAACCAGACTGGCTTTAATGAAGGCAGCAACTGCCACATTGGCCGGAATCAGCAGCCACCATGAGAACGTCAGTACATCCACGTTCGCGTAGGTCACAAGCCATACAAAATAAGAAACCAGGTATACAAACCCGGCAACAACAGACACTCCGACAGGTATCACAAAACCAAGGACCAGCGCGCCAAGCGACACAATGCTGAATATGACATCAAGCGTGGTAAAACTCTGATTCATGTAGATTTTGAGATAAATGACGAGCTGCTGAATAACAGCTAATCCAATCAGACTGGCATATCCCCATGCGATACGCTGGATAGGTGCTTTGTTTCTCATAGTTTCCTTCTCTCCGATGGTTTAAGTTATGTCTTCTAGTAATCCGCCAATTTATGACATCATTAGACAATGGTATCCTATCATATCTATACCCAAATAAGAATACAAATCTATTACTTTTTAAGGAACTTCTGTAATTCAGTCTCTCCAAGCAAAGGGAACAGATTATCAAACATATGGGTGTTCCCATCAAACACATATCCTCCCGGATAAGCCCCATCCTGACCACGCATCGTGATCATATGGTTATACAGCTGTTTGGCCCATTTTGGATCACCAGTGCGCACGGCAAGCAAGATGGCCAGTCCATATACGGAAGGCGATTCATAGTTTACCGCAGGTGCACGATTGTTACGAACATACTGTCCGGGCAGCTGATGACGGACTTTAAATTCCTTTTTCAAAAAAGAAATCAACTTATCCGGTTCCCGGCTGGTCTGGGCCAGGTGGTTCGCTACGATGAGCTGATCGATCAGGTTTACCTTGTCATCATAAGTATACTCCTCGGTTACAACGTTGAATGTTTTGGGATAGAATACTCCGTCATCGGGCATGTTTCGAAGCAAATTCTCATACTTGGCGTATGTCCCAGGCTGCAGCATCTCGTGTTTCTCCATCTGCTCGAGAGCCGGTAAGTCCACATATACCAAGCTCAACGTATCCGGGGAATACCCTCCTGCAAAGTCATGAAAATCAACAAAGTATCCTTCATTCTGTACGGATTGGCTCAAGGTACGAGAGATCTCGGCAGCCGTGGTCAACTTCGCATCTCTGCCCTGTTCCCATTGATCCGCAGCCTTTAATAATGCGTCTATAATTCGAAAATCATCACCCAGTGCATTCGTCGTTACGTGGGACTTGCCTTCCTTGTCCAGTTTCCAGGCAATATACTTTTGAGGCATTAGAAAATAAGTCGTGAGCAGTTCATAGCTCTGTTCAAACAATGACTGATCGTTCTTGGCCACCGCATATTGCATCCACAAACCCAGTGATTCCGACAACGCCTCCCTGCCGGCAACAATGTCTGCCTGCTCTGAAGCAGCATCCTGCAAATAGGAAGCCAGCGTGCCATTCGGATTGGTCATATGGTTCTGGACAAATGCCACCGTCGGGGACACCTCGTTCATCACAAACCTCTCCTTCATGTACAGAAACGACAAGGCTATAATACTGACTGCAATAACGGATAGTGCCACCAGCCACGTCAGTCTTCTACGCTTGATGCTCTTCATGATTGCCTCCTGTGCGATTAATCCTGTGGAATATTGATTCTTTTCCTTGAAATAAGCTCGGCTATGGTCTGGGATGCAGGAATCAAGGATAGGGGCTCTGCTCATTCGGACTCGTTCATGTAGGCCCGGCGGCCGCCTTTTTTGACAAACTTCCAATCGACTTCAATATTATGACGCATCCGCCGCAGAAGGTTGACCGCCAGCTCAATCTCTTCCTCTGTCAGTCCTTCCAGCGTAACCTGGTCGGAGTGCACTCCCTCTTTTTGAATAAAAGCCCAGGCATCCAGTCCGGCCTCTGTTGGATATAATTGCTTGTTCTTTTTATTACCCAATGCCGACTTCTTGACGATAAACCCGTCTGCCTCCAACTTGCTGATCGCTCTGGCTGCCGTGGTGCGGTCCACTTTGATCATCTCAGCCAGCTGGTTAGGAATGATGCCAGGGTTCTCGCATATGCGATACAGATACAAATACTGTCCACGAGAGAGGTTCAAATGTTGAAATTCAACATTGCTGATGGAATCCAAACAACGTGCGATCATGCCGATCTCGCGCAGCACTTCTTTTTTCTCAGTCATTGTACGCACACCCTCTTATTATTTTGTTGCATACGCAACATAATTAGTGATATAACTAAAATTAACTCATCTTAAAAGTGAACGATGGAATTTTGCTCTTTTGAGGATCGCATTTTGCTTTTGTATCAGTTTACCATGTCAGAATGACATTACTATCGGTTAAAGGAGAAACATTCATGAATACCACTATTGTAGAAGTTGATAATCAGGAACTGCTCGATGCCTGCTTCGCCATTCGTACCGCTATCTTTGTAGAAGAGCAAGGGGTTTCTGCAGAAGAGGAATTCGACGCCTATGATGCACTCGGTACTGAAGCCCGTCATATTCTCCTCTACGTAGACGGCGTACCTGCCGCTTCCTCCAGATTGCGTATTGTGGAGAATGTCGCGAAGCTGGAACGGATCTGTGTGATGATGGATTACCGCAAACATGGCCTCGGCCGGGTGCTGATCGATAAACTCGAGCAAATGGCACTGGATCAAGGGCTGAAAAGGGCCAAACTGCATGCTCAGGTTCAAGCTTCCGGGTTCTACGAACGTCTTGGATATGCCGCAGCCTCCGATGTGTTCATGGAAGATGGCATTCCCCATCTGTTAATGACCAAACAGCTCCAATAGATATTAAAAAACGCCTCTGTACTCACTTTTTCAGTGAGATACGGAGGCGTTTTGCCTACGTGCACTATAACGATGCCGCACCAATCATCTCATGGGAAGTTACCCCATAGCCAGACGGTCTGGCTGTGATTCAGCCGCATTATTTTTCATCTGTTTACTGCGCAGTTGACCGCAGGCAGCATCGATGTCGGTACCGTGTTCCATACGTACCGTGGAGTTGATGTTATTTTTCTTAAGTGTGTCATAGAAGCCCAGAATTGATTCTTCGGTACTCCGCTGATATTGACTATGCTCGTCAACCGGATTGTATGGAATCAGATTGACGCTGACCATGCTCTTACGACTGGACAACAGTTCAGCCAGCTCGGCTGCATGCTCCCGTTGATCGTTAACATCCCGAAGCAAAATATACTCAAACATGATGCGTTTGTTCGTGGTAGCCAAATAATAATCCACTGCATCCATCAGCTGTTCAATCGGGAAGGCCCGGTTGATCTTCATGATGTGTGTACGCAGTTCGTTATTCGGTGCATGCAAGGAGATTGCCAGATTAACCTGCAGACTGCTGTCTGCAAATTCTTTGATCTTGTCAGGCAGTCCACTTGTGGATACAGTGATACGTTTGGCAGCAAGGGCCAGCCCCTTACGATCCTTGATCACTTCAATGAAGTTGCTCATATTCTCGAAATTATCAAACGGTTCGCCAATGCCCATCACGACAACGTTGGTTACCCGCTCGCCTTGACCCGCTGCATCCAGGTGCCGCTGTACATGCATGATCTGTTCCACAATTTCTCCTGCGGACAGGTCACGGCTTTTCTTAATCAATCCGCTCGCGCAGAAGCTGCAGCCAATATTACAACCCACTTGGGTTGTAACACAGACGGTAAGACCGTATTTTTGACGCATCAATACCGTCTCAATCAGGTTGCCGTCCTGCATCCGCAGCAGAAACTTCACCGTACCGTCTGCAGACTCCTGCTTCACGTGTTCACTCATCGAGTTCATCGTGAAGTGTTCAGAGAGAACATCCAGACATTCCTGACGCACATCGTTCATCTCGGGAAAATCATGTACGCGCTCTTGATATAACCATTCCCAGATCCGGGAAGCACGGGATTTCTTCTGCCCATGCTCCGGTAACCAGGAACGAAGTTGCTCTAATGTTAATCCATAAATGGATGATTTGTTCATTGTATAGTCCTCTTTTCGCAAAAAGCATATGGCTTATCGGTCCTACCAAAAAACCTCTACTCTGTATTGTCCCAAAATTATCGAGGGAACACAAGGGCTTTTGCATTTCTTCCAAGAGGTTTTAGCTATGGCAAATCTGCACAATGCACATCGTTTCCTCTTACCCGGTCTTCACGGTTAGAAGTGAATGATACCAGATGTGTGCAGCAGCACGAGAACGACGAGAATAGGTGCCACATAACGCAGCATGAACAACCAAATCCGGAACCAGCCTGCATTCAGGCCTGAAGCCTCTGCAGCCTTTTTCCAGAAGTAACCCGCAAAGATCGTCACAAGCAATCCGCCGATTGGCAGCAGAATGTTGGACGCTACAAAATCCATCCAGTCGAATACACTCTTCGAACCAATGGTCCATTCAGGCAGCAAGCCTAGAGACAATACAGAAGGCAAGCCAACGATGAAAACAGCCAGTGAGATCACCCATACGGCACGGTTTCTGCTCCAGGACAACCGTTCCATGAAGTATTTCACCGGAACTTCAAGCAAGGATACGGCTGATGTCAGTGCAGCGATTGCCAGCAGGATGAAGAACAGTCCACCAAACAGAAATCCAAGCGGCATAGCCGAGAACGCAGCTGGAAGAGCCACGAAAATGAGTGAAGGTCCTTGGTCCGGTGCAATTCCAAACGAAAATGTCGTTGGGAAGATGATCAGACCAGCAATAAATGCATAGATCAGGTCACCCGCGCCGACAGCGACAGTTGCCGCACCCAGCGATTGATTTTTATCTACGTAGGAACCATAAGTCACCAGGATACCCATCCCGAGCGACAGGGAGAAAAAGGCATGTCCTAGTGCAACCAGCGCTGATTCAGTCGTAAGCTGCGAGAAATCGGGATTCAGGAAAAAAGAAACTCCCGCACCCGCTCCAGGCAGAGTCACTGCCCGAATCATCAGGATAATGAGCAGAACCAGCATGGCTGGGATCAGGACCTTGTTGAATTTCTCGATCCCGTTGGAAACCCCTTTGGCTACTATCCAGCCCGTAATCAATACTGCAAGCAGTTGCCACATGATCGGTAGATATCCGCCTACAAAGGAACCAAACTGCCCGGCATAATCCGGATTGTCGAACAACCTACCGCTAAATGTGGTCACAGCATAGTGCAGCGTCCACCCTGCGATAATAACGTAGAAGGAAAGAATGATAAATGGTGTCAGTACTTGCAGTAAACCTGCCGCAAGCCAGCCCTTATGTCCACCAGCCTTGATAAATGCCGTAGCGGCGCTGCCTCTGCCACTGCGTCCGATGGCAAGCTCTGCAAGCAGAACCGGCAGACCAATAAGCAATAAACAGACGATGAAGAGCAGGAAAAACGCAGCTCCCCCATTTTCCCCTGTAATATAAGGGAATTTCCACATGTTGCCCAGACCAACCGAACTACCGATGGCGGCTAGGATAAACCCGGCGCGTGAGAAGCGCTCACCTTTGCCAGTATTGTCTTGCTCCAGGTTTGACTTACTAAAATTCATCGTATCTACTCCATCACTTTAAAGTTTTCCCGTAATTATATAACACTCCTCGTGTCAGGTCATTCGAAAATCGAAATTTATCGAAATGTTATTTATTTACATTCGAGCGAAAGGTTATTTTTATTAATATTCCCCTACATTTCAGTATGGGTTAAATTCAGACACTCCAACCCCTTGCATTATATTACACATAATCAAGACTTCCGATAACCTTCCAAATGACTGTTTTTGGTTACAAAAAAGGATTACGCACGCCACCCCATGGCAGCAACGTAATCCTTACTGGATCTGTAGTTAATTCGATCTGATCTCAAGCAACTCATATTTGATGACACCCATCGGTGCATTGACATGAATGACGCTGCCTACTTCTTTGCCCATAATCTCCTTGCCGAGTGGGCTTTCGTAGGAAATTTTGTTATTCGCTACATCGGCCTCAGCTGGGCCAACCAGTTGATATTCAATCTTTTCAGCAAATTCAATATCATTCAGCATCACGATTGAGCCAATGCTCACCTTGTTGGAGTCGATATTATCCGAACTAATCACTCTTGCTTTGGTCAGCATCTTCTCCAGAATCAAAATGCGGGTTTCCATAAATGCCTGATCATCTTTGGCTGAATGATACTCACTATTTTCCTTCAGGTCACCGTAACTGATCGCAAGCTTCAGACGCTCAGCCAACTCTTTACGCTTCACCGTCTTCAATTCCCTCAGTTCGTCCTCCAGCTTTTCCAAGCCTTCCTGTGTCAAAATTACTTCATCATTAGCCATTTTTCCATCTCCTAATCCTGCTTTCTATCTATATTCTAACCTATATCCACTCCAAACGGTTAACATACCCCCGAAAAAAGAATTTCATCCCTCCACGATATAGATGCTGTCTCAATTGTACCGGTACAATCCGTGTAAACGTGAGTATCCCTTTTCACTTGTCACTTTTACAATAAAATCATGGCCTTTTTGCTTCCTTGTAAGAATGGCCGACTAATCGATTTGAGGTGATTCCGCTTGAACACATTGACAGATTCAGAACTGAAGTCCTATCTGAAACGAATCCACATTGATGATATTAAACCGCCAACATTGGAATTTTTGTCAGAACTTCATCGTGCACATGTACAATTCCTTTCATGGCAAACGATAGATATCTTTACAGGACGCCCGGAAGCAATCGATCTTGCCAATTCAGTCCGACTTGTCCTACAAGGACGCAGCGGGTACTGCTTCCATCTCAATGGCGCATTCAGTGTCCTGCTTCGTTCTCTCGGCTATGAAGTACAGTGGCATCGTGCCGGAGTCCAGCCCCATGGTGAGCAGCCGCGTGTAAATTCGTTCCATCTTGGGCTGTCAGTCCTCCTACCTGAAGCTGGTCCTGAGACCGAACGCTGGATCGTCGATGTTGGCCTGGGTGGCATGCCCTTCGATCCTCTGCCGCTTCGTTATGAGGTTTATGGAGAGGCTCCTTTCACCTACAACCTAACCTCATCCAGCGTTGCTTCTGAGGGATGGCGGCTTGAATACGAACCTCATGGACCCAGTGAGGGCGTAGACTACGCTCCGGAGGTGCTCCTTACCCTGGATGAGTTTATCCCCAAACATCATTTCTACAGTCAATCGGTGGAATCGCCATGGCATCATGTTTTCCTGCTTCGCCAGAGGGATGCTGTGGCCAGCAACGAGCTGCGTGGATGCATGCTGCGAACCCATACTGCTGAAGGCACTCATAAAACCGAAATACAGAGCTATACCGATTGGAGAGAGTTGTTGGACGGAGTCTTTCATGAACCGTTGGTACGCTACAGTGAACTGGAGCGCGTGGCGATGTGGGAACGCATTCGAGCCGGGCATGAGGAGTGGAAGAGAAAGCAACAGGTGTAAAAGTGGGCAAAAACGCAGTGGAGAACTAAGGAATATAAAGGGGATTTCGCTGAACATGCCGAATATTTCGTCAGGTGATAAATCATGATAAACATTCAAGTTCTGCGCATTCCAGCAGAAATCCCCAATGAAGTTTGGCATTGGCTCCTCGCGCTCGTCTCGGCTGAGCGGCGACAGCAAGCGGCACGATTTGTCCATCAGGCCGATGCGTATCGTTCGGTGCTTGGGGAGGCGCTGGCTCGTGTGATGTTGGGCAAGTGGTCTGGTTCGAGACCGGGCGATCTTGTCTTTATCCGCAATACATACGGTAAGCCTTCACTTATCAGCCACCCTGACCTGCCCTTCAATGTATCCCATTCCGGTGATTGGGTTGCAGTAATTTCAGGAGGTGAAGCTCCACTCGGTGTGGACGTAGAGAAAATATCCCCCATCGACATGACGATTGCCGAACGTTTCTTCACTCCGTTGGAGAGCCAAAACCTGGCAGCCGAGTCTGCGGAACAGCAGCTGGAAACCTTCTATCAGCTGTGGACGCTGAAAGAAAGTTATATCAAGGCCATCGGTATGGGGTTATCCATGCCGCTTAACTCCTTCTCCATGCTGCGTGGCATGGACGGACACTGGTATTGTCCCGAAGCACCGACGTATCAATTCCTCAGCCAGCGTCTGGATGAGGGGCATATGCTGGCTGCCACCGGTTCTGTGGCAATGGAACTGCCAACCCAGCCTGATGTGATTACTATTGAGGAGTTATATTCATTACTACTGTGAAGGAGGGAATTTTCATTCCTTCCTTCTTTTTTTATTTTCACCTTTAAACACATAATTTTTCAAAAAAATGATTACATCCTGTCCAATTAATGGTACTATAGAACCACTTGGACGAGAAATAGGAAAAACAGATCAGGCTTTTATAACTAGATTATACCTTACATACTTTTGTCGATCCCCGATTCTCTCTCCGATTCATTATTTTAGAAGGAAGTGGACAAATGCATATCTTTTTGCAAAACAGTGCCGGTGTAACCAAAAACGTCAAAGTTGGTTTCAGTTGGACAACATTCTTTTTCGGATTTCTCCCTGCTCTGTTCCGGGGTGATTTGAAATGGGCTGTTATTATGTTTTTAATCGCAGCAGCTATCGGAGCCTTCACTTTTGGTATCGGGGCTTGGGTTAGCGGAATCGTATTCTCGTTCGTCTACAACAAAATTTATATCAAAGAATTGCTCGAAAAAGGCTACCGCCCTGCAAATGCTGAATCTCAAGCCGTTCTTGAGAGAACTCAAATTGTTGCCCCAGCAGCATAATCTATCCTTTAAAAGAAGCTTAGCAATACTGTTTTTCTAGATTCAACTTGTAGATAGTAAATAGTAAATATGTAGAAACACCAAAATCCCTGGCAAATTAGCCAGGGATTTTCGATATTTATTTTATACTGACAATGGCCTTGGGATGCAGCCTGAGTCTCATCCGCCAGCCTCTTGGACCACACCGGGCATCCCCGTTTCATCACAGAGGCTTAGTGGCTTCAGGTCTGTCCACTGCTCCGCAATGTAATCAAGACACACCCGGCGTTTTGCCTTGCCCAGCATCTGGGTCCAGCCTGCAGGGAATGGAATGGATGCAGGCCAGAGCGAATACTGCCCTTCCTCATTAATTAATACCAGATAATTGCTGTCTTCCTGTTCAAAAGGGTTGCTCATCGGCTTATCCTCCTATTTAAGATGAACTTGGCGCTGATTCAGCTTCTCCAGCTTGGCCGTCAGCGTCTGGCATATTTCAGCCAGTGGTCCAGGCTGGCAGAGATCCTTATGGCGGCAGGCAATATCATGCCTTTCCATTTGGCCTCCAATATAGGCATTCCACATTTCAGGTTCAATGGGGTCAAACCAGTCCGGAATGACGGTAGAACGAAAGAATATCAGATCCCCTTCGAATCGGGAAGGCGTGTACGCCCCCAGAATGCGCACGGAATTTTCATACGTTTTCCGCAGTTTCATGATCGTCTCCTCATCCAGACTGGCTAGCGCACTTCCTTCACTGCGAAGAATACGCATGGCTGCAGCCATATCCAGCGGACCTTCCCCAATACTGTCTGGATCATATCCACCAAGGGCAAGCAAGGCGGTCAGCGCCTCTTCCTCATCCGGTTCCCCGCGAATCGGAAGATAATGACTCGGATAAGCGTCCAGCATGGCAAGAAACTCTACCTCTTCCCCTTCCGACTGTAGCTGTACAGCCATGGCCTGAGCTACATTGCCTCCAAGAGACCAGCCCAACAATCGGTAAGGTCCCTCAGGCTGTACCGAGCGAATATGACGGATATAATCTGCTGTCATATCCTCCAGCGTAGCCGGAAGATCCTCGTACTGGGCAATGCCGCGAGCCTGTAATCCATAAATCGGGTATTCCATACCCAGATGTTTCATCAATCCGGCATAACACCAGCTTAATCCTCCGGCAGGATGAACACAGAATAGCGGGAGGTGGGCGCCGTGAGTCCGAAGAGGCAGCAGTACTTGCAGCGAACCTGTTCCTGTATCGGAATCCATTTCAAGCCGTTCGGCCAGTCCGGCAACCGTTGCCGTTTCAAACAAGATACCAATCCCCGGTTCTTTGCCCATGGCCTCCCGGATTCGGCTCATCAAACGAACAGCGAGCAGGGAATGTCCACCAAGGTCAAAGAACCCATCATCGATACTGACACTTCGCAATCCCAGCACTTCGGCAAACAGATCACACAAAATCTGCTCTTGCGGATTACGCGGTGCCCGGCCACCGGAAGTCAGCTGCATTTCCGGTACAGGCAAAGCTTTGCGGTCCAGCTTGCCGTTGGCAGTGAGCGGTATAGCCTCCATGGTGACCACCGCTGATGGCACCATGTAATCAGGCAGACTCGCTGATGCATGACGACGAAGCATAGCCGATTCTGGTTCGGGCCCCATCTTCGAGTTTGGCACGATATACGCCACGAGGCGTTTATCTCCCGGCTGGTCTTCGCGGACGATGACCGCAGCTTGTGCAATCTCGGGATGTCTGGCCAGCACCGCTTCGATCTCGCCAAGCTCGATGCGGAAACCGCGAATTTTCACCTGCTGATCCGCCCGGCCCAAGTAATCAAGTGACCCATCATGAAGTCTTTTGGCCAAATCTCCCGTCCGGTACATTCGTGTTCCTGCAGGACCGTATGGATCTGCGACGAAACGCTCTGCCGTCAGATCCGGTCTGCCCCAATACCCGCGGGCAAGGCCTGCCCCGGCCACATACATCTCACCTGTCACACCTGCAGGCACAGGCTGGAGATGATCATCCAGCACGTATACGCGCAGATCCGGAATGGCGCAGCCGATCCAGCTGCTGGCTCCTTCTGCAGCACTGCCCGCATACAGTTCCTGATAGCTGACATGGACGGTGGTCTCTGTAATGCCATACATATTAATCAGTTTTGGTGCATCATCTGGATGGCGACCATACCAATCTTCCAACCGACCGAGTTCCAGTGCCTCGCCTCCAAAGATCACGTAGCGGAGTCCAAGCTTCTGCCCCCACTCTGGATGCTCCCGATCTGCCTGCATCAGCTGGTAGAATGCTGACGGCGTCTGATTTAACACCGTTACCTCTTGCTCGGCAAGCAGCTGCAGGAAGGCACCTGGAGAGCGACTAATCTCATGCGGCACAACGACCAGCCGACCCCCGTGCAGCAATGGTCCCCAGATCTCCCAGACCGAGAAATCAAATGCGTAAGAATGGAATAACGTCCATACATCACTCGCATTAAATTGGTACCAGTGCTGTGTAGCCTCAAATAACCGGATCACATTGGCATGGGGAATAACCACTCCCTTTGGTTTGCCTGTGGAACCCGAGGTATAGATCATATAAGCCGGACTGAGATGAGACACGCGTCCATTGCGTTCACCATCTGCGGGATTTCGTTCATCCTGAGCAGACAGCCGCTGAATGGTTTGAAAATCGTCCAGGTTCAACCATTGTACGGATTCGATCTGAGGCAGCAGTAATGCTACTTCCTCGTTGGTAATCATCACGCCCGGAGCTGCATCTGTCAGCATATGCGTCAATCGGTCCGAGGGATAGTTCGGATCAAGCGGAAGATAGGCCGCCCCTGCTTTTAACACAGCCAGAATACCGACCACCATCTCAGTGGAACGCGGCAGTGCAAGAGCAACCATCTGCTCTGGGCCAACACCTTCTGCAATCAACAATCTTGCCAGCCTGTTGGCTCTTGCATTGAGCTCTTGATAGTTAATGACCGTGTCTCCCAAGCTCACAGCCGGTGCATCGGGGGTAGCTACTGCCTGAATTTCAAAGCGTTCAACAATGGTCATTCCAGGTAATGAAGCTTCATCCGCTGCGGCAAAGCACTGCTGCTCCAAGAGCGCAGTTTCCTTGGGAGTTACCACGTTAAAGCAGCTAATGTGTTCGTCCGTATGTTGGACGGCATCCTCCAGCACCTGGATCAATCGGACCACAAGTTCTGCTGCCGTTGATTCCCGGAAAAGATCCGTACTGTACTCCAGCACGCCTTCAACTCCCGCTGGTGAGCCATTGTGTTCACGTTGTTCCGTGAGCTCCACAGTCAGGTCGAATTTGGACGAGCCCACGCCCTGCATACTCGTTCGGGATACCATACCTGGCAGATCCAGCTGAACGTCCGGCGTATTTTGCAGGACCAGCATCACCTGAAAGAGTGGATGCTTGGAGCGGGACCTGGACGGATTCAGCACTTCAACCAAACGCTCAAAAGGCAGATCCTGATGTTCGTAAGCAGCCAGGTCCACTTCCCGCACACGTGCCAGCAGTTCACGGAACGTCGGATCCCCGGAAGTGTCTGTACGCAGCACAAGGGTATTGATGAACATGCCCACCACTTCGTCCAGTGCATCGTCGATCCTGCCGGCAATTGGGGTCCCAATCGCAATATCCGTACCCGCTCCCATGCGTGTAAGCAGTACCGATAATACCGCATGTAAAACCATGAAGAGACTGACCTTGTTCTCTCGGGCCACAGCCAAGAGCTGTTCATGCAGTTTCTGACTAATGGTAAAGGGGATCGTTCCGCCCCGGTAGCTGGAGACCACCGGACGCGGATAATCGGCTGGAAACGTCACTTGTTCCGGCAAACCTTCCAGTTGACGGCTCCAGAACTCAAGCTGCCTTGCAATCAGGCTGTCCGGTTGGCCTTCGTCTCCAAGCAGTCGATCCTGCCACACCGCGTAATCGGCATATTGAACGCGCAGGGGTTTCCATGAAGGCGCCGTTCCCTGAACACGTGCCCTGTATGCTTGGGACAAGTCCCGCATCAAAGGCGACAGGGACCAACCATCTCCCGCTATATGATGAAGCAGTAACAACAGAACATGCTCGTCCGGACCGGTAGTAAACAGCTCCGTACGGATACCCGGCTCGCTTGAGAGCTCGAAGCTGTACCGGGAAGCTTCGGTCAGAAGTTCCGCCAGCTCATCCTCTGCAGCGTAGCTCACATGTAAGTTCACATGAACGTCTTCGGCACCCAAAATGGTCTGGCTTGCAGAACCAAGCTCTGGCGGATATAACGTTCTCAACGTCTCATGGCGATCAACAATGTCCTGAACGGCCGCTTGAAGCGCAGGTATATCAAGTTTGCCGGTTAACCGCACCACAAGCGGAATATTATACGTAGGACTCGGTCCTTCCAGACAATACAGGAACCAGAGCCGCCGCTGAGCAAAGGAGAGAGGAATCTCACCATGACGGGCAGCAGGCTCTATTACTGGTCGGACTGACCCCACCTGATCCAATCTCTTGGCGAGGCCTGCTGCCGTTGGTGATTCGAATACACTGCCAATATTCAGCTCTGCTCCAAACACATCCCGAATCCGGGCTGTTATACGGCCTGCAAGCAGAGAATGACCACCAAGTTCGAAGAAATCATCGTCGATCCCTACATGAGCGACACCCAGAATCTCAGCGAATAAACTGCACAGCATCTCCTCCTGAGGTGTTCTGGCCTCACGTCCGCTGGCATGGGACTGTACGGAAGGGACAGGCAGCTGCTTGCGATCGATTTTTTTATTGGGAGTCAGCGGCATTTCGTCAAGGTTCATGAAGGCAGCTGGCACCATGTAATCCGGCAGTTCATCCGCCACATATGCCCGAAGCAGCCACAGATCCAGGCCTAACGAGTATTCAGAGGTTGCTACCACATATGCGGCCAGACGCAGATTGCCAGGTTGGTCCTCGCGTGCCATAACCGTAACCTGGGCTACACCAGGATATCTGGAAATGACGGATTCAATCTCACCCAATTCGATGCGGAATCCTCTAATTTTGATCTGGTGGTCTGCCCTGCCCAAATAGTCAATCGACCCGTCAGGCAGCCACTTCGCCAAGTCTCCTGTACGATACATACGGCTGCCTGCTTGTCCGAAGGGATTCGCAACAAACCGCTCGGCGGTCAGGTCGGGTCTTCCCAAATAACCTCGTGCCAGCCCATCTCCCGCAATATATAATTCTCCGACAACACCCGGAGGGACTGGATTCAGACTCCCATCCAACACGAATAGCTGCGTATTTCGAACCGGTCCGCCAATAGAGGGTTTACCCGTTGATTCAGCCACCATCGCAGCAGCCGTTGAATAAATTGTGGTCTCCGTCGGTCCATATTGGTTATGAACGTGACATCCCATCTCCTGCAAGCAAAGCTTCAGTTCCTCAGAGAGGGCTTCACCGCCGGTAATGACCGTCAGACCGTCAAATGTCCCAGGCTTGCTGGTCACCAGAGACTGCCACAACGTTGGTGTGGCTTGCATAATCGTTGTCCCCTGCCGTCTCATCTGTGCAGCCAGAGCCACCGGATCAAGAATGGTTTCTTTGCGAGCTATATCCAGCCTTGCTCCGGTCGTAAGAGGCAGGAATACCTCAAGAACTGAAATGTCAAAAGCTATTGTAGTGACCGATAACCAGCGATCCTGCGGACCGACCTTCAGTCTCAGCTTCATATCTTCAAGAAGATTGGACAGGCCGAGATGGGTAACGGCAACCCCCTTCGGTTTACCTGTTGATCCGGAGGTATAGATGATATAAGAGGGATTCAGCTGCGAGGCAGCTTTTATAAGATCCTCTGGTTCAGGATTGCTCCCGGACTGCCGGCCTATCCTCGCCGCAACCTTCGGTTCATCCAAGTCCAACATGGGGACATCGGACATGTGCTGCAAATGGGGCAAATTGTGCTTCACCGTAATCAGACATGCCGGTCTGGCATCCTCTAGCATGTAGGTTAGTCTCTCTTCAGGGTAATCCGGGTCCAGCGGTAGGTAAGCTGCTCCCGTCTTATGAACAGCCAGAATGGCAACCACGACCTCCAGAGATCGCGGCATAGCAATAGCTACGATCTGCTCCGGTCCCACCTTATAATGCTGGATCAGCTCGTGAGCCAGACGGTTTGAACGCTCGTTAAGCTCGGCATATGTCAGTGATTCGGCTTCAAACGTTGCCGCCATGGCAGACGGGGTGCGCCGAACCTGCTGTTCGAACATGGCTGCCGAGTTTCGCTCAGGAGCCTTGTGCTGTGTCTGATTCCACCCGTTCAGGACCCGGTCACGTTCTTCAGGTAACAGCACTTCCATTTGACCTACGTACTGCTCTTCGATTCCTTCCTGCATCATTGAATTCAGCAGCTGTATATAACGGAGCTGATGACTCAGCAAATCCGATTCGCTGTACACAGAAGGATTGGCGTCAAAATCAATCCGAAGTCCATGACCGTGCCCTTGGTCCACGACATGGATGGACAGGTCATCGACCGGACCTGTAGACAAGTTATGGATCATCCCGCGCTGACCCGCAAAATTCAGCTCATGGTGGAATGGCATGACATTGATCATCGGCCCGAATAGTCGGCGATTCTCCCCCAGCAGCTTCAGATCACGCCGCAGATCCTGGTGCCGGTAACGTTGATGCTTGCGAACAGCCCGGATCTCCCGCACAATCTGTTCGGCCAGGGCAGATATACGCATATCAGACTCCACTTTCAAACGCAGCGGGAGCACGTTCATAACCATGCCTGGCACACGCAAGGCTGTCGATCCCAGCCTGCACATGACAGGCAAAGCCAGTATCACATCTCGCGTGCCGGTGATCCGGTGCACATAAATGGCTGCTGCTGCAATAAACAGATCAGGCCAGGTCACCCCGTACCGGGCCGCCGCATCCTGAAGGCGATCCCGATCGGACTGTGCAAGTTCAAACCTCTGCCGCAGGAAATGATCCGCTGTCCGTGAAGCCTTTTCGCCCAAACTTACAACGTCCGGTTCATCCGCATAACGCTCCAGCCAAAATGTGCGATCCTGCTCCCTTGCAGCAGACTCATGATAAGCCTCATCCTCCTGAATGACAGAGGACAGCGGTCCAAATGCTCGTGTTTCCAAGACACTCTCAGCTGATCCACCCTTAACCCTGGCAGTATACAGACTTGCTACCCTACGGGTAATTAGCGATACGCCGTATCCGTCAATTGCAATATGATGCACGCGCTGGTACCAGTAGCAGCGCCCTTCGCTCACTTGGAACAGGGCTTCTGTAAATACCGGTCCAGTTGCAAGATTGACGGGGCTGGCGAGATCCTGATGCATCCAGGCCATAGCCGCCGCATGGGGATCCTGTTCGCCGCGAACATCCAGTATATGAAACGTCCAATGATCGCCCTCCTGGTTGAGGGTTTGGTAAGGACCGTGTTCATTTTCACCATAAACCATGTTTAAGGTTTCGGCCTCCGCGACGGTTTGACGAACACTCTGTTCAAACTGTTGTACATCAACATGCCCGTGAATAACCACGTATTCACCTGTGTTGTACATGGGGTTGTCCGGATTCAGCTGATGAGCAAACCAGATCCCGGACTGCGCAGCCGACATGGGCCACGTTCCATTCCGACGCTGCGACAAGTTCACCGCCCCGTTCAAAAGTAATCTCCGTTCGGCATGACCCGATGAGGCTGTGCACTTAACAGCACCGCCCACGAGGCTAGCGTTGGCTGCTCGGCCAGATCGACAAAGGTTACCTCTGCTCCTTCCACCCGAAAACGCTCCGCCAGGCTCATAATGCGTATGGAATCGAGCCCCCAGATCTCAATGAGGTCATCGTGCTCCCCGATCCGGGATGGTTGCTCCTGAAGCAGTTCGGCGACCTGTACTCGCAGCACGTCCAGTCTCGCCTGAGCACTGCTGCCAGTACTCGTCTCAGCAGACTCCATCGCTGCAGCAGTGTGTGATTTTGCCTCCGGGAAGTTTGCCCCGACCGAATCGCTTCCTTTAGCAGAGACATCGAGTGATTCGAGCAATCGCCCGGTGGTTAGCGTTACTGCGCAGCGCTCCGACGCATAGGTAAGTGCCATACGGTGCTTCTCGGCTGAAAAGTCAGCCACCGCGTCGGCAACCAGGAAGGCCTGAATATCCTTCATAAATGCCTCACAGGAGGTCATCAGACAACCAATATGAGCATAGATGCCGCATACGATCAGCTGATCCCGCCCCTGCTCCTGCATCAATTCAAGCAGTTCCGTCTTCTGGAAGGCGCTGTATCGCCATTTGGTCATAAACGTATCCTGAGGAGCAGGTGTCAGTGGTTCAATGATTTGCTTTTGCGTAGGTCCCCCATTAATGCCCGCTCCCCAGAAGTCCAGCTGCAGTCCGCGCTGCTCCGGTGTCTGTCCACCTGGCTGGGCAGAATACACCACAGGTATGCCCAGTTCATGACACTTTGCACGAAGTTGTCCAATATGATCAATCAGCTCCACTACAGGTGATTCCCCGGCCGTAAAAGCATCCATGAAATATTGCTGCATATCGTGAATGAGTAGTACTGCACGCTTCGCATCCGGCGTCCACGCTACCTTATTGACCGGAAGCTCCGACTCTGCAGGCATTGCATATGACTTAATCACTGGAAGTGCCATCCCTATCCCTCTTTTCAGCGTTATTTATTTCAAACCGTTTCAGTGTAGCCCTGCATCATGATCGTTATATGGGCTTCTTCATCGTCAGCATCTCGCGAAGTGCCTTCTTGCTAACCTTGCCGACGCCCGTCTTCGGAAAAGATTGGACAAACTCAACTCGATCCGGGATTTTGTAGCTCGCCAGGCCGCGACTGCGCAGATAGGACTTGATTTCGGCAGCAGCAGGAGGCTCGCCGCTGGGTACGATAAACGCACAGGAGCGCTCGCCTAAATATTCATCCGGCATGGACACCAGTGCTGCATCATGAACCCCCGGATGAGCCAGCAGATGGTTTTCCACTTCCTCGGCAGCCACCTTGTCTCCGCCACGGTTGATCTGATCCTTCGCCCGGCCCTCCACAATGAGGTAACCCTCGGGTGTTAAGCTCGCAATATCTCCAGTACGATAGAACCCATCTGTGGTGAAGGATCTTGCGTTGTGCTCTTCGGCCTTGAAATAACCACGAATGGTATAGGGGCCACGGGTCAGGAGATGCCCGGATTGCCCCAACTCCACTTCAATATCCTCGTCATCCACAATTCTTACCTCGTCGTAGGGGGACATCGGTTTGCCCTGTGTGTTAATCATGATGTGATCGGGATCATCCAAACGGGTGTAGTTCACCAGCCCCTCGGCCATGCCAAAAACTTGCTGTAGTGTGCAGCCCAGGACAGGTCTGACGCGTCCAGCCACCTCCGCACTGAATTTGGCTCCACCAACCTGGAGAACCTTCAGTGATGTCAGCTTGGTTCCTCTCGCAGCGGCCGCGTTCAGCCAGATCAGGGCGAGCGGCGGCACCAGCGCCGTGATGGTCACCTGATGCTCCTTCATGAGCGGGAAAGCTTCATCCGGGCTTGACCCTCGTGACAGCACAACTGTACCTCCTGCATAGAGCGTGCCTAGTATTCCTGGTGAACTTAGAGGGTAATTATGTGCTACAGGCAGAACAGCCAGGTATACACTTTCCGGGCTGAGTCCGCAGACCTCGACGCTTCTCCGCAGACTGTAGATATAGTCATCATGGGTGCGCGGGATCATCTTGGACAGTCCGGTGCTTCCACCAGACAACTGAAGAAAGGCTACATCCGAAGAGACAGGTTGATCATCCTGCAGCTGAACGGGATCAATATACAAATCCTCAAGCTTAGTAAATGCACCGGCCTCTCCCGCCACGATGATATGTCTAAGGCTCGGCACCTCTGCCTGAACTTCTGCTGCAAGTTTGCGATAATCAAATCCTCCATCATGATCCGGGATCAGATAAGCAACAGCCTCAGAGAAGCGGGCGAAGTACTCGATTTCACTTTTCCGATGCAAAGGAAGTGCAAACACCGGTAGTGCTCCCAGACGGAACAGGGCAAAGATCACTTCAACAAAAGCGGGCATGTTCGGCAGCTGCACTATAACACGGTCATATTTCCGTATTCCCTCGGCATACAACCCTGCCGCCAATCGGTCGACTCGTATGTCCAACTCTGTATAGGTTAGTTGCTCTCCACCGCTAATAATGGCAGTACGATTGCCATAACCATCCGCACGCTGCCGGAGCATTTCTCCAAATGTAATGCCCTCCCAGCAACCTTCCTGACGATAAAACTCTGCAAACTCTTCAGGCCAAGCCTGATATCCTGGCAGCATCTTTTTATTCCTCCTTCAAACGGGATACGGTGGAGTCCAGACCCATAGCAAGCAGCATTGTTCTGAATTTGGCGGAGGTCTCTGCCAGTTCCGCTTCCGGTGTGGAGCCCGCTACAATGCCTGCCCCAGCGAATAATCGAAGTTCATTGCCCTCCACTTCCGCACAGCGGATGGTTACAGCCCATTCCCCGTCGCCCTCGCTGTCGCACCAGCCAACCATGCCGGTGAACAGTCCGCGATCAAACGGTTCCTGTGATCCAATGGCCTCTCTGGCCGTTAATACAGGCGTTCCGCAGATAGCCGGGGTCGGATGGAGAGCAAAGGCCACCTCCAGTGACGAAATATCTCTATTCAGCAATTCTCCATGGATCTCGGTAGACAGGTGCCACATCGTGCTTGTCTGGATCAAGGAGGGCTCTGCCGGAACGATCAGTTGTTTGCAAAGAGGTCGGAGTGCGGCAGCAACAGCACCAATGACGACAGCATGCTCATGCCGATCTTTGGCTGAAGCCAGCAGCGCTTCTGCGCGGCGGCGATCCTCAGCAGGGTCATCACTACGAGCAGCGGAGCCAGCCAGCGGATTCGCCCGTATGATGGTGCCTTTTCGAGTAACCAACAGCTCCGGACTTGCGCCAATAAACGTACGTGTTCCTTGGTGATTGACTTCATCACCGTCGCTTTTTAACGTTGTTATAGTACTTTCCGTTTCGGAAACTTTCCTCATGGGAACCGCAAACGTATACCCGTGTGCATTATCCCTGAACAAATTACGCAGAAGCTGATGTATATCCACGAGATCTTCTGAGACCACACGCAGTGTGCGGGATAACACAACTTTGTCGAGTTCTCCCTGCTCCATCTGCCTCAGCACATGATTGACACTTCTTTGATACGTCTCGGCCCCAGGCACTTCCTCAATCTCACAGCCAGTAGCCGCTGGGCGTCTCTCATATGATCCGTTCAGAGCATGGCTTGGAGGTTCTGCCCATTGTACCGTTTCCGGGATTAACAGCTCGGCAGAGGACTGATTCGGATCAAAAGGTATCGCTCCCACCACAATCGGTTTCCGAAGGCCCGTTTGCTGCGCTTCCTGAATCATGTTTCGAACCTGTTCGATAACAAAATGTACTCCTTCCACGTGTTTACCAGGGGCATGATCGATGTTTCCTGAGGAATCAGATTCCACCTGCTGCTGAACAGCGGAGACAGGAAACCTCAATCGTTCACCCTGAGCGAGCAACGTGTGTTGCGGTGAAGACCAAAAAAAGGACGTTCCCTCCCGATATTGTTCCAGAAGGTGTAAGGCGGAGGTTGCTGCGATTGCACCCGCTTTTGACATATTCATCATCTCCTTATCTTGATTCAGACGCCGAGTGTGGCGCCTCCATCCACACACAAATCATGCATGGTAATATGCCTCGCCTGGTCTGAAGCCAAAAAGAGTACGGCATCCGCGATATCGGATGGCAATGCCAGCCTGTTCAGAGGAATGCCGAGACGGTACGCCTGCTGCGATCCTGTAATCACGGCCTGCGCGCCATGATCATCCTGCCATAATGCCCGCTGCATGGGAGTGTCCGTCGACCCTGGAGATACAATATTGCAGCGGATATGCTGCTCCGCATATTCAAGCGCAAGACATCTGGTAAACATGGTGGACGCCGCCTTGGAGGCTGCATAAGCCGACATGTGCATCCGGGGTACGCCCGAGGCGTTCGAACCCACAGTAACCACCGTTCCCGATTGGCGCTTCGCCATATTTCGCACAACTGCACGTGACATATAAAATACACCGTGGGTATTCACATCGAACGTTCTTGTCCATTCCTCGTCACTCAGGGATGCCACTGTACCTGTATGCAGCACACCAGCCGCATTGATCAAAATGCCAATCGGTCCAAGTGTTGCCTCGATTCGCTGTACGGTATCGTCCACCGATTGGCGATTCGCAATGTCAGCAGGATAAGCAGCTGCCTGATAGCCTAGATGATGTAGGTCCACAGCCAGCTGTTCAAGCTGCTCTTCCCGAATATCTACTGCCGCTACAACTGCACCCTGTTCAGCCAAAGCTCTGGCAACCGCTTCGCCGATTCCCTGTGCTGCACCGGTGACCAGAGCCACTTTTCCATGAATTCCTGTATAGCTCACCCTGTGTACCTCCCCTGGCTTACTGCCTGTTGAACGTTGATTCATTGTTGAACTCGATTGGATCATCCATGTTATCTCAGCTAATCCGAAACCTATCCCACACCTTAATCAAACAAACATCTATTCTTCCACCCACCTACGCTTCAGGACTGCAGGCCAAACGTATCGTACGACTGATCAGAAACGGCAGCACCGAGACATGATTCTCTTCCTCGAACTCGGTGTATTGGATATCGAGCCCCGGCTGTTTCAGTGCAGTTAGACGTTCCGTTAAAGCCGATGCCTTGTCATTGTTGCGGGCAGGATGATTCTTCTCCTGTTCGCCCATGCCAATCCAGACCTTAACGTTGACCGGATGCTGCTCCAGACCTGCGATGAACTCCTGTTCCTCGGCCAGCATCACCTTCTGGTTCCAATGAAGCGAAGGGCTTCCGGCAATGTAGTAACGGAAAGCGTCCGGCTTGGTAAAAAGAGTGTGCAGAACGAACAACCCGCCAAGAGAATGGCCAAAAATGGCCTGTCTGTTCCGATCTATGTTGAACTGCTGCTCCATGTCGGGCTTCAGTTCCTCTTCAATGAATTGCAGAAAAGCATCCGCTCCCCCCTGCTCAGGCAGAATTGTTCCATCCGACTTGTGGGTATATTCCGTCGTGGCCTGTGGAGTAAAATCGTAATACCGATGAGGCGAGAACGCAGCGGCAGTCGGGTACCCGATTCCAACGATGATGGCCGGGAGTGCCCCGGTCTTCTCTGGTCTGCGTCCCTGTATGCGAGCCGCTTCCACCATCGTGCCGAAGACAGAGTTAGCGTCGAGCAGGTAGATCACAGGATATCCAGACGGTGGGGCGGCCTCTGCGGGTTGATATACCATGATCTGATAAGCATGATTCCCCGCTCTCGATTTCATCGTCCACTGTTCTGAACGGGGAATGGGAACAGCACTACGTGTCATCTGCTCAAGGGTACCTGAGACTGATTGATTGGGCTGAAACGTCATTACGGATAGATCCTCCTCGTTGTTCAACTCGCATGGCTATGTGTATATAGATCATATTGTTTTATATGAGATTGATTCTCATTACCAATTATAAAAGAGTGATTTCAGCTGTCCCATGGACGATATCCAGAATTCATTTTGATTATCTCCATATTTACATATTTTTCTTGATTTATTTATCCCTTTAAAAAACAACAGCTCCTCCCCGTGACACCTCGAACACAGAAATAATATCCGGTTCCGGGCCCTCCGAGAAGGAGCTGATTCATCGCTATTATGGGGTCAATGCCTTCAATGTATCGTCAATGACATGACCATAGGCAATCAGTCCGCCGCCCAGCCATGGTGCTGGCTCGACAGCATATACATTTCCCGCTTTAACAGCAGGCATGCTCTGCCACACTTTGGTATCCGTCATCTCTTTCATGCTGCCTGGCCCCTGTTCAACGGTGAAAATATAATCCGCGTCAATCTCGGGCAGCACTTCGGTGGAGACAATCGCGCTGTTCTCCGTCTCGACGAGCGCAGGCTTGCCGAGTCCCAACTGTTCGTATACGACATAGCCGCTGAAGTAGTTTCCGCCCATCATGCTGATTCCGCGGGGAGCAAAGCGGATAATGGCCGCTTTCTTGCCGTCCGCTACCTTGGCGATCTCTGCTTTCGCAGCGTCTACCTTGGCGTGGTATGTCTCGATGGCTTGCTCTGCCTCAGCTGTTTTGCCAAGCAGATCGCCAATGACCTCCAGTGACTTCTCCACATCACCCGATGCATTGTTAAATACATAGGTTGGTGCAATCTTCGAATAACTCTCATATACACCGTTCTCAGCATAATTCGACGTGTGCAGGATAATAAAATCCGGGTTGTAAGCCATCAACGCTTCAGGCGAAGGCAGCCCACTTGAGAAATCGAGTGTAGGTACATCACTTAGCTGATCCTGTAAGTAAACATGCCCTTGGGTGCCGCTGGCCCATTGAGCAACGGGCTTGACGCCAAGTGTAAGCAGGGAATCCTCGAGATAAGGTGCAAATACTCGCTCCACTTTGGCAGGAACCACCACATCATGTCCCATTTCGTCTTTTACAGTCCGTTCGCCAGCCGCAGTTTCTGCTGCCTCTTCTTCTTGTACGGCCGTTTCTGATGAGGCTGTTGTGGAGGCCTCGGCTGTCTTCTGCTCCTGCTGCGCTGCTCCTTCATGTTCTGATGTGGAGCCACAGGCAGCCATTAATCCAACCATTAATACGAGTACAATCAAGGCTGACAGCCGATGATTAATCCACCTTCTTGGAGCGAAACGTTGCCCGTTCTCTTTTTGCTGCTGATGCATGATAGTTCCCCCTTGATAAACATTCTCATTTAGATAGATGGATTATATGTCATGTCGCTCGTGAATCACCATGGACGTTATCCAGATATATATTTGGACAATATCCCGTGAAAATGAGCAAAGCCTCATCCAGCATCCGCATAACGCCCACTGCAGAGTAATCGAACCAAGGATCCCCAGTGATCAGGTGCGTCTGATACTGACGCACAGCGTTCAGCTGTCTCCATACTGGCGAGTGCTGCAGACTGAGCCAGTAAGCCCGCGATACGGCCTCGGGACATACCATGATCAGGATCCGGTCCGGATTCATTACATTTAATTGTTCCAGCGTCAGCGGTGTATTGGTGCTGGCATCGGGAAAAGTCTCCAGCTGCAATGCACCATAGAGCACCTCCTCAATCCCCGGATTGCTATAGAGATAGAGGCGCTGTCCATATACCCGGATCACAACCACCTTCTCGCATCCCACTTCCTTCTGCACGGATTGCCGCGCTTTCTCTACCCGCTTGTTATATAGATCAATCCACTGTTCTGCCTGTTCCTCCCGTTCCAGGAACGCAGCTATCATGCGCAGCTGTTCACGCCAATCAGTCTGATGCTTGGGTACAAAACAGCAAGGCGCAATCTCGGCAAGTCCAGCTTGGTCTTCTTCACTGAGTTGATCGGTACCAATGATGGCGTCCGGCCGTATGTGCACAAGCCGCTCCACGTTCGCTTCGAATCTCCAGCTGGTATAAGGATCTGTAAGTTTAAGATGGGACTGGATTTCCGTGCGATGCGCGTTATAATAATACGCTGTCCATTTCGGATCGATGGGCGCAGCAATGGGCATGACATTGAGGGCCAGCAGCTGTCCGATGACGCTGGAGGAGCAGGTGGCAATGCGTTTTCTGGCGTTCTTGGCATAATCGGAAGGAGAAACGCCGACTTCCTTTTTGAATTTGCGGCTGAAATAATATTCATCGCTGTATCCGACTCTGAGCGCAATATCACGCAGTTTATATCCGGATTCCTTCAGATAACGCTTGGCCCGGTTAATGCGGAGATCTGTCAGATACTCCATCGCGCTGAGACCGTAGGTTTTTTTGAATAGATCAACAAAATACTTCGGACTGATATTTGCTCTCTGAGCAAGATCGGCAATAGACAATGCTTCATTGTAATGCTCGTCCATATAGGTTTTTACTCCAGCAAGGTCCGTCTTGGGGCTGCGACTCATAACGGGGGCTCGCACAGCACGGTGCAATTCATTCTCCAGTAACATGAGGCCACTCCTCTCGATCTGTTTGATCATCTTAATATGAAGCGTACAGCGTACGTTGAGGTCAGTTTGACTGATTCATCATTTATCGACAATGATAATCATTATCAATTAAAATATCATATTCTTTTCCTCTCAGTCAATCCATATATGGAAATATGTGCACCCGTTTTAGTTCGAATGATCATCGTCATCCATATGTATAAAAAAAAAGCCAACGACGTGACGATGCACGCGTTAGCTCTTGGATTTGATCCGTTATCTCAATTGTTTTTATTCGTTCCTAATCCCGGCTCCGCAGCTTGCTGAGCAGACGTAAAATCTCAATATACAGCCATACCAGGGTAACCATAAGCCCAAATGCGCCGTACCACTCCATATATTTTGGAGCACCCTGTTCAGCACCACTCTCAATAAAGTCAAAATCAAGCACCAGATTCAGTGCCGCCACGATAACGATTACGACAGAAATCCCAATTCCAATCAGACTATTGTCATGCAGATAGGGAACGGTAATACTGAACAATCCCAGCACGAAACTAAGCAGATACATGATCATAATGCCACCGGTTGCCGCTACCACTCCCAGCTTGAAGTTCTCCGTAGCTTTGATCAGTCTCGACTTGTAAGCTACCAGCAGGGCGATGAACACTGCCATGGTCAGCAGAGCAGCCTGCAAGGTGATTCCATTGTACAATGACTCGTAGGTTGCGGAGAGTGCGCCGAGGAACATGCCTTCCGCGATGGCATAGACGGGAACCAGATAGGGTGCTGCCACAGGTTTGAACGAGATAATCAATGCCAGAATAAATCCGACGATGGCACCTCCGATGGCGAGAGGAAGCACTTCCTGACCGTTAAAAAACATCATCCATGTCGCAAATGCACTGCCGAGCAGGATCACCAGCGTAATGAATGATTTGTTCACTGTGCCGTTAATCGTCATGTAACGCTGGTACCGGTCATCTCCATAACCACCGGCATTTTCAAATGTACTGTCCTTGAGTGTGGGGTTACCACTGCGTCCGATCAAAACAATCACCTCTTCTATGTATTGGGTCAATCTTTAAAACCAATCTTTACGTTCTTCATGTTCTACTACATTTCCAGTGATCTGCTATTCATATCTTTTATCTTTCTATGTT
Organism: Paenibacillus sp. 7523-1; assembly: GCF_002276415.1. NCBI lineage: Bacteria > Bacillati > Bacillota > Bacilli > Caryophanales > Paenibacillaceae > Paenibacillus > Paenibacillus sp. 7523-1. The sequence continues at coordinate 450,936 of NZ_NPBR01000013.1, forward strand.
CAAGTACAGACTTGGATGCAATCGGTCGATCACATCCTTATCCAACGTTACAACCCTGTAGGACATATGTCCCAGGGGTAAAACCTTTTTTTAGCTTGATACAGGCAAATGCTAGTTGTTGCTGTAGTGACTAGGCAGAAGACTTAGTTGTAGAACACTTTGTCTACATTGTATTTCGCACGCATCGTATTAATGATATAGGTCTCATAAATTTCACGGTCTACGGCATCTTCCACCAGACAAACTTCAATGGTCGCCACTTCTTCCCGGTGGTTCTTCATTGGAGAAACGGTATCCTCAAAATGCTTCTTGATCCGCGGTCTCAATTTTCGTGCTTTCCCGACAAATAACAGCTCACCATCGGCATTGTAAAACATGAAGATTCCACCCTTTTCACGCGTGATCAGGTGAAAATCGGTGAAACCGTAGATGTGGCTAAGCTGCGGGTTTTCCTGCTTGGTGATGGTTACATCCGGTGTTGGTACGGTAATCTGAATCATTAGGTTCACTTCCTCATTATCTATAGGCTTACATCCTATCATACATTATTACAGGAAACCATTTCATTCTATAAGATGCACAATTCACGCTATTTTCAACTATTACGACAATAATTTCAAAAAAAAGGTTAACTTCCCTGATTCAAAGTGGTACTATAGGGGTATGAGGAAGAAATTGGGCACTAAGACATATGTCTTTATATCTACTTCAGTCTATTGTACCCTATGAATCATGATCTTTTTCATACTGTATTCTGTAATGTGCGCACCACAACAAGAGGACAGTTAGCACGTATTGCAAGTCTGTAGCTTTAGGATTCATCATCAATACGACCCTTGCAGCAAGCAAAAGTAGAAAGAGATTCATTGTAGATTGTAACGTAGAAAGAGAAGTAGATGTAGAAGTACGAAGTGGATTTGAATTAGAAAGCCTGCAATTCCAGTCAGCAAGGAACAACTAGATCCACATAGAAGAACCGATAGCTATCGATCCTAGAAAAGAGAAGAATGGTCATGCCATGCAATCTTAGTAAGTCATAACTTCATAACAGCAGATCTATATAGAATTGGATCAAGCTACACCCACAGCCCGGCACGAAGCCAGGGCTTTTTTACGTTGTCCTCCTTAAACCATGTATAACAACCTCCGTATACTCGACCCAAACCTCATTGAGTCTTGAGTTCGCAGTATATTTAAAAGGAAAAAAAAGAGACGCCGACCAAGCGGCACCTCTTAAACTGTTCCAGAAAAATTCATATATACGAGACGATAGCAGAGAGCCCCAGATTCCCTTACAAATGGGCTTTCTCCCTCCCCCGACTCAAATATATCATTAAAAACACAAACGCAGCAGCAAAAGAAGCCGTAATGATCCAGATCGGAATCCGTGGATCGAGCGCATACGCCCAGCCTCCCACGATACCGGCCGGGGAAGTAAGCAGCAGGATCACGACGGAAAGCATCGAGAATACCTTCGCTCTTTTTTCGTCATCGATCGCATTCTGGACGGCCGCTTCGAGGTACGGCGAGCTGATCATCAATCCGACGGCGGCAAGCACGGTACTCAAACCAATCCAGACCAGATTCGACGTTGGCCACAGCACCAGCATTACGTTCGAAAGCATGGACAGCGCGAAGCCCGCCATCATGGAGCGCGTTTCGCCTTCGGCCGGAATCTTCGGCATGATAAGCCACAGCGCGAGCAGCATAATAATAGAAGAAACGGCGGGAACGAGCGAGATCAGTCCGCTATCCACTTTCAGATAGTCAGCCAGATACAACGAAAGATAGGTCGTTTTAAGCGTCATTTGGAAGTTGAACAGGATATAAACAACGAAGATGAGCATCAGGCTGCGGCTGGCGAACAGGTCTCGGATCGCGCCGCTGTAATCGATCAAACTCTTTTTGAGCCCGAGTTCCTTCGTCTCTTTCATTTTCCGATAGCCCATTTCCGTTTCCTTCGTGGTCAGGTGCCGCCCGATGAACTGGAAGGTCATCAGCACCGAACACAGCACATACATGATCCGTGTGCCGTCCACCAGTCCATAATAATCGACCAGCAGACCGCCGAGTGGAGCGAACAAACCGCCGACGACGCCGATGATTTGAAGCAGCGTGAAAACGTAAGTCCGATCCTTTTTCGGGGTATCCTCGACAATCAAGCAATAAAAGGCTACATGCGGAACCCGCTGAAGCCCGTTGATGAATGTCGCAATGACGAAGAACCAGATGTTTTGCGAAAAGGCAAAGATCAGCATCGCTACGCTCCAACTAAGCACGTCGAAGATGAGGATGGCGCGCTTGCGTCCCATTCGGTCGGTCAGATACCCGCTCATGAATGATGACAGCACCTGCACGATTAGCCCGAGCGTGGTAATCCAGCCAATATTGGTCTCGGTAACGCCCAGCTCATACATGTACAGCGTAGCGTAAGTCGCCATCATGCTGTACGGAATCAGGAAAAACGGTTCGAAAGCGAGGCAGCCTCGGCTGTTGCCGCGAAGTCTCGGGAAAAGCATTCTTGCCATGCGGGATATCCTCCGGTGTCGTCATAGTAAATTTAAAGCGTTTTCGGTCATACTAAAATATAGGTTACTATAGAAAAAGCAAGAAAAATAGAGCCATTGAAAAAGAAATTAACGGGATGATAAGCGGCCGGGAAACACTCCTTCCGTCGAAGCCTTACTTTGCGACTCGTCACGAAAAACGTCTCGCCGGATCGGTGACGTCCTCATTCGGCGGAAATAGGTCATCGGAAAGCTCATACGCTTTGATGCTTTTTTACATTTGCATGGATATATAACCACCTCGTGACGGAATCAGAGGTATCGTGGTTCTTTCTGTGAGGTTTATAATATGGCAAGATAGCAAACAGAGGGAGTGATGGGATGTATTCCGATCTGCAACTGACGGAGGACCGCCCTGTATATATACAAGTCAAAGATTATATGAAGCGATTGATGCTCAAAGGCGGACTGCAGGCAAAGCAAAAGCTGCCTTCCACACGTGAACTCAGTACACTGATGAAGGTTAGCCGCAGCACCGTCCTGCTTGCTTATGCCGAGCTTGAAGAAGAAGGTCTGATCTATGCGGTGAAAGGCAAAGGGAACTACGTCAGCCCCATGATTGAAACGCCTGAGCCAACCAATGGCTGGCAGTTGGATTGGAAGAGCCGCGTAAGCGACTATGCGATCCAGGCGGAACAATACGACCTGATGAAACATGGTTCCGGTGCAGAACGTGGCGAGATCTCGTTTACCAGTATTGCCCCGGATGAAAAGCTGTTTGATCTGCATAATGTGAAACGGGCATTCCTTGATCGCATGTCTCTCGAAGGCGAAGTGCTGCTGAACTACGGATATGCACAAGGCTACCGTCCTTTGATGAACTATCTGCTCCGGTACATGGAGAACAAGGGCGTTGACCTGACCGGCAAGGATATTCTTATTACCAACGGATTCACGGAAGGCTTCGATCTGGTGCTTGGTGCCTTGCGCAGACAAAGCGGCAGAGCTCTATGCGAGAACCCTACCCATCATACGGCAATCAAAAATCTGAAGCTTCATGAGTTCAACCTCACAGGCGTGGACATGGAGCCGGACGGACTCAATCTGCAGCAGTTGGAACATGAACTGGTCACAAGTTCGTATGATCTGGCCTATTTGGTACCTTCTTATCACAATCCAACCGGAACGGTGACTTCTCCTGCCAAACGTGCAGAGATTATCCGGTTAATGAATCAATACGAAGTGCCTATTATTGAGGACGGGTTCAATGAGGAACTGCGTTATTCCGGTTCCCACGTCTCCCCTCTCATCGCTAGTGCGGGCAAGGGCAATGGACTGGTCTATCTGGGCAGCTTCTCCAAAGTACTCTTTCCCGGGCTGCGGGTAGGCTGGGTCATTGCAGATGCAGCACTGATTGATTATTTGGAAAGCATGAAACGGGCCCGCAGCATTCACACCTCAACACTGGACCAATCCCTGCTCTACCAATACTTGAGCAACGGTAATTTTGAGAAGTATCTGAAGCGGGCCCGCACGGAATATAAGCGGAAATATGAACTGGTCGTGCGCTGCTTGCGCAAGCATCTGCCCATGTGCCAGATCTCCGGCGAGGGCGGTTTGCATTTGTTTGTGCAATTTCCTCCGGGATACCGAACCCGGGAATTGCTGGCTGCCTGCAAGGCGAAGGGTGTGACCTTCACGCCAGGCGATACTTTTTATCTGGAACCAGGTCAGGGGTTAAATACGATGCGCTTGGGCTTCTCCAGGGTCAGCGATGAGAATATTCGCAAAGGTATCCGTATCATTGGTGAGACCGCGACTCAGTTGAGCTGAAACGGCCGAATAACAACATGGGAGGATTACACATGAAGGTTGGCGTGATTATGGGCGGTACATCTTCCGAGCGGGATATTTCCCTGCTCACCGGACAGGAGATGATTGCCCATCTGGACAGAGATAAATATGAGGTCATTCCGATTGAGCTAAGCAGCAAACGGGATCTGATCGACAAATCAGCGGGTATTGATGTGGCCTTACTCGCGCTGCATGGCAAATACGGCGAAGACGGTACAGTTCAAGGGACCCTGGAGTCGCTTGGCATTCCATACACCGGTTGCGGCGTCTTGTCCAGCAGTGTATGTATGGATAAGGATATGTCCAAACAGCTCATGCACCATGCGGGCATACCTACTGGAGCGTGGGTGCAGGTGAACCATCTGGAAGAACTGTCATCTACGGCGGTGCAGCAGTTGATGTATCCCGTCGTTGTGAAGCCCAACTCAGGCGGCTCCAGCATTGGCACCCAGGTTGTTCAAGAGCCTTCATCTCTTCAAGCTGCGGTTGAAGCCGCACTTAAATGGGATGACACGGTCATGATTGAACAATATATCGCAGGGGATGAAATTACCTGTGCCATTGTAGATGGCAGGATGCTCCCGATCATCTCCATTCGTTCAAGCGCCGAGTTCTTCGATTACAGTTCCAAATATAATGACGGCGGTGCCGAAGAACAGGTGATTCAGCTCCCTGCCGACATCCACAAGCGCGTGGAAGATGCCGCACTTGCCTGTTACCGTGTGCTGAAATGCAGCGTCTATGCCCGCGTAGATATGATCATCCGTGATGGCATGCCTTATGTGCTCGAAGTCAACACGCTTCCAGGTCTTACCCGTAACAGTCTGCTGCCCAAAAGTGCAGCTGCTGCAGGCATTTCCTTTACGGAGCTGCTGGATACCATCATTGAACTCTCACTGAAGGAACGAAATAAGGAGGCACAGCTATCATGAGCCAGGATGTAACAATACGCAGCAGTTCAACGGAAGATCTGCAGGATATGGTCATTCTCATGGACCAACTGGGCTATCCCACGACGTATGCTGAAATGCAGGAGCGTTATGCCCACATTGCGGCTGATGCAAATTTTAATACGTTCGTCGCCGAAGTTCGTGGACGTGTGGTCGGATTGATTGGCATGCAGACCTCTTACCTGTATGAGAAAAACGGTCAGCACTGCCGCATCCTGGCACTCATCGTGCATGACCAGTTCAGAGGCACCGGGATAGGCCGTCAGCTGATTCTGGCAGCAGAGCAATGGGCCGCCAGCCAAGGCATAGACTCGCTCTCCTTGAACAGCGGTAACCGTCCCGACCGTGAAGCAGCTCATGAGTTCTATCGGCAGATGGGCTTTACCGCAGGGAGCACTGGATTCAGCAAAAAGCCGCAGGCTCTTCAGCATGCCTAATATTCGATCATACTAATAAAAGCGCCTGTCCCCAACAACTTGCTGGGAACAGGCGCTTTCTGATGACGGAGATTGCACTTCATATTGGGCAGACTGTGCATCCGACATAAGCGATCTGGTTTGGCACGGCATGAATGCCGCCTACAAAGGAAGTGTTAACAATGTAGCCTTCTCCCTTTTTTTCATCACAGGTAGTAATGCTTCAATCCGTAAAATACACCTGATATCGATAACCTTGGCAATGATTCACCTTTCTTCTTTCAGGGAATCGTAGGCTGCAAACAGGTCTTCTATGGCAACTCCATTGATTTTCATCCCTTCGACTTGACACTGTTCCAGCCGAACCCCTGTAAGATCGCAATGGAGGAAGCGGCTACCCCCAAGATCGCAGTGCGCCCAGTTCATGGGCACTTTATTCACCCCAAGATGGGTATCACGAAATTGCACACCATCCATAGCCACAAATTCAACGCTACTATTGGTTAATCTCAGATCGGCAAGCAGCACTTCAGTCATATTGAGATTGGTAAATTTGCTGCGAGTCATATTACAGTCTGTTATTCTGCTATCAGCCAGATTGCTGGAACTGAATCTCGTCCCTTCCAGGTTTGCCTGATAGAATTCAGCTTTCAGCTCATCTGTACCAACCTGCGGAGATCCAGCCAGATAGGGCTGAGTACTCGTCTTGGATAATCTTTTCTCGTATCCGTACTCATCAGTCGATGCATACGTACGGACATAACCAGCTTTTTCGTAAAAGTGATGATTACCAGGCTGCCTCCCCGAGGTCTCCAGCTTCCATACTTCAATCTGGGGATACTCGGCTTCAATGAGCTCTAGGACCTGAGATCCTAAGCCAAGTCCCTGGCTAACCGGGTCGATGAATATTTTGTCCAGTCTTGCATGTTTATGTCCAAGCACATTAATGCTAACTCCTCCAATGGGGCATCCGTTCAATTCCACAACATAATAATCCCACTCACGAAGGACGTAATTGTGGAGACGGATTGAAGAATAATTAGGCGGACACAGGTTGCTGTCCAAATCTCCCTCTCCCTTGGACCAAATCCTCATCGCATGCTCGAACGCACGCTTGCAGATTTCAGCGAGTACAGTATCATCCTCTTGTCTCGCACGGCGGAGCCGAATCACGAATTGATTTTTCATTAAATTTGCCTGCTCAGTTTGTTCCTTATTTTTGAACCGTTCAAAATAATCATAGTCTGCTCCGTCAGTAAGTCTCCTGCGGGTAACATAACGAAATCCTTTACGCTCAAGCACCTTGCGAGATGGCACGTTGAACGGCTTCACAATGCCAACAATTCGATTCAGCTGGGTATGCTCGAACAAATACGTCGTCAGGGCGTGCACGGCTTCCGTAATGTACCCTCTATTCCGGTAACCCTTGGAGAGGGCGTAGGCCATTTCACGGTCACTGCTGTCCAGCATGTCATTCGGGAAAACGCCACACCAGCCGATAATACGCTGATCCTCGTTATGCTCAACAGCCAACATAATACGTACATCTGCCGGGTTAAATCGCTCGTAGCTGCCCACGACAAACTGCAGGAAATCACGCAATTGTTCCTCGTTCATCTTCCAATCAGGAAGGATATCTGTAATCTCAGGTTGCTGGGTAAACATACGTAATACGGCCTGGTCTTCCAGCGAGAATGGACGCAGGGTAATGTTCTGGCATTGGATGATAAGTTGACTTTTCATATATAACACCTCTGGGGATTTATTGGGGATGACACGACAAAAAGGAGCACCTCCAATAGAGGCACTCCCCGATTCGTTTCATCATTTCAGAAACGCCGAAGCTCCTCGTAATGGGTAAAAAAGGACACACGTATCCCGTAAACGTTCTAACGGATTTTTACGCGCTGTACTCTTCTCAACCATTACAAGGAATCTGGCATACTCTGAAATCCCCTCTCGCACATACAAATGTCGTACAGATGTTATAACTTATGGCCGATCGATAAAGATCCAGCCGGTTTCTTTTTCCTTATCCACGGTTGCGCCAAGAGACTCTGCCATGAAGCGCAGTGGAACGTAAGTCTTACCGTTTTTGCCCACATAGGCGGATTCAACCATGGTTACTTCCTTGCCTGCCACCGTTGCATTCTTGGAACCCACAGTCAGGACAATTTCATTGCCCGTAATATCGTCAGTAACAACGATGGTATCTGATCCCTTGGTCCATTTCACTTCAGCATCCAATTCCTCGGACAGGTAACGAAGAGGAACGAATGTTGTGTTTTTCACTGTAATGGCACCGTAGACCTCATCTTCCGGATACAGCATAATGCTCTTCCGAGTGATACCGGCTTCGTCTTTCAGCAGCTGGTACACGACGGAATTCGAATCAAAGTTGCGAAGCATCTGTCCAGGAGTGATGTCTTGCTTCATCAGATCGATTACGCCACCTGTTGTATCAACCGCATCCACGGTTACCGCCCCACCGATATTCCACTGCTCGCTGTCTGCGTATAGAGTCACGGATTGCAAAGGCAGATCCTCGGAGGCAGGCAGTGCCACTTTCAACTCAGCATTTTGCTTACGGATGTTCAGCGCACTGTCGAGATAGAAATCGAGTTTAAACGTTGTATCTGTGCCAAATACCGTCTTCAGCTCAGGTACCTCATTCAACAATTCGTTCAGCCCTTGATCATAGTTAACCAGAAGCTCGTCGAGTCCTGCCTTGATCATCGGGTACATGGTGGCAACAGCTGCCTCTTTGGATTCTGGCATCAAGGAGGTCATGGCTCCTGCGTCCACTTCTTCCACCTGATTCATTGCTGTCAGCAGTGGATAGAACACCTCATATAGATCGCCGATCAGATCCTTGAGTCCTTGCTCATCTTGGGCAACACTTGTCAGGAACGGTTTAACCATGGCAAGAATCTCTTCTCCAGTGATCTCCATATGGAGCTTGGAGAGGCTGAGGGACTCACCGTTCACCGATTCCTGTACAGGCGTAACAGAGATATTTTTCGGATTGGACAGATGCTTCAGGACAAAGGAAAGCAATTTGGGAGAGAGCTCCTCGATCTGCTTTTCCAGAGCCTTGGTGTCCATCATCGGAAGTGTTTGCGCGCCTTCCAGAGCCTCAAGTGATATGTACAGCGGCTTCTGCGCACCGTCCAGGTCGATCACCATTTGGGTTTCATCCATGGAAAGGTGGAAAGGAAGTTTGGTTCCTTGGAAACTCACCGAGCCTTGGATTGATGCCGTTTGGGCATCCTTCACTTTGGCATTCTCAATGTCCAGCGATACGGAATTAATAAGTTCAATCATTTCGTTGTCTTTCTCGGTAGCGAATTCTTTAGCCGGCTCTATGTTAATGTGCATGGATTGTTTAGATTCACCGGATTTTACGTTTGTACTGTTGGCCATGGCTTTACCAATATCCACCCCACCAACAGCCTGACATCCCGTAAGCGCCACCATCATCAAAACGAGTGGTACGGCGATCCACTTGGCTAACCTTCGATTTTTGATACGATCTCCTCCTTAGGAAAAATGTGGTTCATTCCTATTATGAGGCCATCAGGTAAATGTTGTAAACCACTGGATCGTAAAAACGCCAAAAAAGGCCGGAAATGTGTCCGACCTTTGGATAAGAATTTATTTTAGACGACCTCGTACATTACTCTTTGGTTTCCTCTTCAACCTCTTCAGTCGGTTCATTGTCCTCTGTCGTTACAGGGGTTTCAAATGGATCCGGCTCGTCGTCTTGAATGGCTTTGTTCTCTTCATTCTGGTCCTGTGTCATACCGCAATCCCTCTCTTCTACCGGATTTCGTGATAATCATCATCAAGGCAATCGCCTTATTTTTATCAATAACCCGAACCGAAGCAGCTTAAACATGAAGGAGCGTCACCTTTACGAACCATTTCAGAAAATATAAAAGACAATTCCATTCCCGGCGGCTGCTGTTGCCTGATATAGAGCCTGAACGTCATTCATTGTTTGAACGATCTCTGTGAACGTCTCATCTGCATTCCAGCCTTCCATGACCGGATAGACGCCTTTCGTAATCATTTGGTCCAGGTCAAAACGTACCTTCAGTTCATCGGGGTCTAGCTGCTCCAGAGCCATATAGGCTTCCAGCACCTGTTCGTTGGAGAGCAGAAACAGATCCATGTCCGAATAATTCCCCAAATATTGTTCCCCTGACATCGGCACCACATATCCGAGAGGCGGCTCTCCGTCCACCAGGTTACCAGTTAAGGTGAACTGAAGCATCTGCCACGTTTTATCAATATCCAGATCAACGGAACAGTCATGCACACTTATTTCGCCTGACTTGATCGATTCAATCAACTCGTCTGTCACCACAAGATATCTGCCGGACATTCCCATATCATGATCCCTCCTATGGTTTTACTCCTCTGTCCCCCATTAACCGTGTATGTTCCAAAAGAATCGGGGTAAAAAGAGGTAGAAGTTATATTACTATTACAGAATTCCATGTTCAAGCATGGCAATACCATACATGTTATCTCAAGGAGGGACCACACCGATGAAAAAGTTCGATTACACCTTGAATTACGAAGAGCTCGATTTGCGCAAACATCCAGAGCTATATACCGTCGGACGGGGGGAGCAGGGGGTGCTGATGGTGGAACCCTACAAGAGCGAGATTCTGCCCTATTGGCGTTTTAAAACACCCGAGATCGCGACCGAATCATCGGAGAAGATCTACGAGCTTTTTTTGGAATATAAGAAAAAGGATGATTTCGTTGGCATGGATATGGCGCGCAAGTATCTGCAGATGGGATATACACGGGCCCGGAGATATACAAACCATAAAGGTGGACGCAAATATTCGAAAGAGGACGGTTCAATTCTTCCCTATCAAAATGACAAAGTGAAAGCGGAAGCTGCAGCCATCTTCAAGGCACAGTGGGAGATTGCCAAGACTGATCCCGATTATATTGAAATGAAGAAGCAGCATCGCGATAAGTACGAATCGGAGAACGAATAGGCACTTGGGTAAAAAATACATGGCTCATCCCGATACTCCTTTTGATATAATGCTTTACGTCGATCTATAGGACGAAAACATAATGAGATCACTCAAGCTAAAGGAGCCTCCATGAAATTACCTAGTCGCCCTATCTCCATCACACTGACATGCATCGCGATGTATCTGTTCATCCTGCTGCCATTACCTGCGTCTGCAGCCCAATCCGAGCTTGCGAGACAGCGTGAAATGACCGCCTTCGGTCCACTGCAAACAGTTGTGGATCAGATGCAGCCCGGATGGAACCTCGGCAACTCATTGGATACGGTAGGCCCCGATGAAACCTACTGGGGGAATCCACGCGTTACTCCGGAATTAATCGAAAACATTGCCGCTCAAGGATTCAAAAGTATACGAATCCCCGTTACTTGGGTCCAGCATATTGGTGCCGCCCCGGATTACCGGATAGGTCCTGCTTACATGGCACGGGTCCAGGAAGTGATCAAATGGGCACTGGATGCCAATCTGTACGTCGTGTTGGATCTCCATCATGATTCTTATCTCTGGATCAGTCAGCTGGAAACGGATCATGACCAGGTACTCGCTCGTTACACAGCAGTGTGGACCCAAATTGCGAATCAATTCAAGGATGCTCCACTGAGGCTGATGTTCGAAAGTGTGAATGAACCGCGCTTCAATCGTGGAATCACTCAGGCGGGTGATATGGGAGCAGGAAGCAATATCGATGAGCCAAGGCAGCTTGCCCTTTTGCATGAATTAAACACGGCGTTTGTGAAGCTGATTCGCAGCACAGGTGGCAATAACGAAGAGCGCCCACTTCTGCTGCCTACACTTGAGGGTTCACCGACACAGGCAAGGCTGAACAGTTTGAGGCATACCATCACTGAACTGAAAGACAAAAACCTGATTGCCACCGTGCATTACTATGGTTACTGGCCATTTAGCGTTAATATCGCAGGACACACCACGTTTGATACCGATACCAAGAATGATGCGGCCAACACGTTTAACAATATGTACAGGACACTCGTCACGCAGGGAATTCCGGTCATTCTTGGCGAGTACGGACTTCTGGGATTCGATAAACATACGGATGTTATTGAACAGGGCGAGAAGCTAAAATATTTCGAATTCATCGGGCATGAGCTGAAGGACAAAAAGATCGCGTCCATATTGTGGGACAATGGCCAGCATCTGAACCGGGAGACGTATGTGTGGTCCGATCCGGCTCTATTCGAGATGATTCAGGCAAGCTGGACAGGCCGTTCTGCTATTGGAGATCGTGATCTGCTGTACCTGAGACAAGGCTACCCCATTCAGGATACGGAGCTGACAGTCAAGTTAAATGGAACCAAACTCGTATCGCTCTATGCGGGTGAGCAGCTGTTGAAACAAAACGCAGACTATTCATTCAGCGGGAGTACGTTGGTTATCCAAGCAGATGCATTATCCCGTATGGTTAGCAAGGGCGACCAGCTCGGCAAACAGGCCATCATCACGGCGAAGTTCAATCAAGGCGCAGACTGGACATGGAAGCTCGTCGTATCGGCCAAGCCCGAGCTGGAGAATGCATTCGGTACTACAGAGGCTTTCTCCATCCCAACGCTCTTTCATGGCGATCAACTCGCTACCATGGAGGCCGTCTATTCCTCTGGAGAGTTTACTGCTCCGCAGAACTGGACTCCTTACAAAGAATTCCTGACTACATTTGCACCTTCTTATGAAACAAATCAACTGATTCTGCAGCCGGAATGGCTCAATGAACTGCATATTGGGCAGATTGATCTGGCCTTCCATTTCTGGAGCGGTGAGGTCATTCACTATACGCTGTTCAAAAGCGGGAACCAGATAACAGGGAAGGCACTTCATTGATGAACCGTACAGCCAGGCGTAGAATGGACAGCATGGTATGTCTGAGAGCGGGAAGTTCGCAAGGCTGTGAAGAAGGTGATGACATGTTATGGGTAATTGGGGTCCTCGGTATCGTTCTACATACGCTGTGCACGACAGGAGCCGGTGTAGGAATGGTGATAGGCTTCGTTTTTTTCCTGGTTGGTTTCGGGGAGATGAAGAACAAGTCACGTAACCTCAGAAGTCTACTGCTGAGCAAGGATACGCTGATGATCGTGGGAACGATGGGTGTTGTGCTTGTTTATTTTCTTCTCTCCTACTGGAACCTGAAGATGATTGGTGATGCAACCTTTCCGGGTCTGCTGGGTTCCACGATCAGGGAAATCTCCGTGAGACAGCTGCTAACTGCAGCAGTCTTGTACGCGTTCTGGACAATAATCAGCTTATACTGGATGCTTCCGAAAGTATTCAGCTTTGATGGATTAGGGCTGAAAGTTCAGCTGATTGCACTCGGTGCAGCAGGAGCCAGCATTCTATATGGCATTATTAAAATGGTTATGACATAAACGCTGACAGCAAGGATGTTTGCTGCCAGCGTTTTTTCTATCGATTCAGGCCTGTGCCCTTTGTGCTTATCCATTCTGAGGACGCGGAGTCAGCATTCCTCCAACCACTCGCAGGATCTGTCTGCGTGGTAAAACACGGGCCAATTGAGCCGTCCAGTAATTCGATGCACCCGGCACAGCGTAGGGCTTACCCGATTTCAATGCCTTCATCGCCACTTCTACCACATGCTCAGGCGTATCCCGTTTTCCAACAGAGGCTTCTTCGGCGTTTACAACATCAAAGAAGGACGTCTCTGTCGCACCGGGACATATGGCCAAAAAGCGAACTCCACGCCGTCTATTCTCTTCGTATAATGCTTCTGTGAAGGAAAGAACGAATGATTTGGTTGCCCCGTATACAGCCATAAACGGATCAGGCTGAAAGGCTGCCGTGGAAGAGACATTGATCACCGTTCCATTGCGCGTTTGCAGCATTGCCGGCAGGAATAGATGGGTCATGTTTGTTACAGCCAGTACATTAAGCAAGATCTCCTCCTGCTGGCGCAAGCCATCCACCTGTTCAAACCACCCATGTGTTGCAAAGCCTGCATTATTGATTAAGGTATCCACACGTATGCCCCGATTTTTGCATTCATCATAGATCTGCTGTGGTGCATTCACTTCAGAGAGATCTGCTACGATGACCTCTGCTCTCACTTTATATGTTCGTTCTATGCGTTCTGCCAGCTGCTTCAGTTTTGCTTCCGATCTGGCCACAAGCACGACATGATGTCCCTTTGAAGCCATTTCCAATGCAAAAGCCTGTCCGATACCCGAGGAAGCTCCAGTGACTAGTGCCCATTGATTTTGAATTTTTCTCATTTTTCATCCGCCTTTTATACAGTCGTTTTTTATTGGAAACATTGTTTCCTAATAAAAACATAGTATCTTCCTTTTTTGATCCTGTCAATTCACATTTGGAAAATTGACGATATCAGGCACGAAACAGTAGAATACTCATAAGAAACGCAGTTTCCGTTAGAAAACAAATATAACGCTACGAGGATGAACATAAATGAAAGATCACTCATCAAAATCTAAGGAGTCGATTCATACGGTAACGACTTTTCAGGAAGCAAGACTCCAGCATTCCGAAAATCTGCGACAAAATATTGTGCATGCTGCTGCTGCACTATTACAGGAACACGGGCCTGAAGCGGTTACGGTACGACGTGTGGCAGAACGGATGGAGTGCTCCACCAAGATCATCTATAACCTTTTTGGCAAGAAAGAAGGGTTGGCCAAATATCTCTATTTGGAGGGTTGCATACTCCTGTCTCAGTCTTTTGAGGCCGTGCCGCAGCAAACTTCATACCAACAGCATTTTCGCGCGCTTGCCTACGCCTACTGGGATTTTGGCATGACGCAATCCAGCTTCTATCAGCTGATGTTTGGTGGATCATTTGCCGAGTTCAAACCGGATGCAGAGAGTCTGGAGGGAACCGCAACCGCGATGAAGCAGCTCATTAATTTGGTAGAAGCAGCAAGTAAGCAGGAGATGCTTCAGGAAAAGGATTCACTGCTTGCCGTTCAAATGATCTGGGCCCCCCTGCATGGTGTAATTCATCTGTACCTGGGAGGCCACTTGGAGAGTGAAGCTGCCGCCAAAAATCTCTATGATCATACGCTGTCCATGATTGTTCAATCTCTCTTTGGAACAAACACCAAAAAATAATTATTGTCCATAATACAAAAAAGGAGTGAGGCCCAGCTTGATATGCTGAGTCTCAACTCCTTTTTTTATGTTAAAACAATCAATATTCTAATTTCTCTAATCGGGCGAACGGGCAGAATTAACGCGCTTCACCATTCTCCGCTTCCCAACGTGCAATTTCATTGCGAACGATTGGAGCAACCTCTTTACCAAGCAATTCAATGGCTCTCATCACCTCATTATGCGGCATTGTGCCGAGAGGGGTGTGCAGCATGAAACGAGTGATGCCGACTTCCTTGCGCAGGTAAATAATCTTTTGAGCAACAGTCTCTACGTCACCAACGTACAGTGCGCCTTCAAGACTGCGTGCAGCATCAAATGTTGCACGGCTGTAGTGTCCCCAGCCACGTTCACGGCCCAGTATGTTCATGACAGCCTGTGCTGGCGGGAAGAATTTCTCAACCGCCTCATCCATCGTATCCGCGATAAAACCGTGAGAGTGTGATGCCACTGTCAGTTTGGAAGCATCATGCCCTGCATGGGCTGCAGCCTTTTTGTACAACTCTACCAGTGGAGCAAATTGAACCGGACGACCACCGATAATCGCGAGTACCAGCGGCAGACCGAGCAGACCTGCGCGGACAACCGATTCCTGATTACCGCCACTTCCGATCCATACCGGCAGCTTCTCCTGTACCGGGCGCGGATAGATGCCCAGGTTGTTGAAGGAAGGACGATGCTTGCCTTCCCAGGTTACCTTTTCCGAATCACGAAGCTTAAGCAGCAGATCCAGTTTCTCATCGAATAACTCGTCGTAGTCGTTCAGATCATAGCCGAAAAGAGGGAAGGACTCGATAAACGAACCCCGGCCCGCCATAATCTCCGCACGTCCATTCGAGATGCCGTCCAGCGTTGCAAAATCCTGAAATACCCGTACCGGATCATCCGAAGACAGTACAGTCACGGCACTGGTCAGCCTGATGCGCTTGGTCTGTGAAGCTGCTGCTGCCAAAATCACTGCCGGGGATGATGCTGCATAGTCAGCACGATGATGCTCCCCTACGCCGTATACATCCAGACCGACCTCGTCAGCCAGGACAATCTCTTCTACTACATCACGAATACGCTGTGCGTGACTTATGAGTTCTCCGGTTTTCACATCTGGATTGGTCTCGACAAAGGTACTAATTCCGATTTCCATGTTCTGTTCCTCCCTGTTTATGAAGCGATCCGTCGTTCATCTAACCTATTGTAAGTAGATCACCTTTTGTTATGTATCTTAATATTGAACTATTTTGAAGAAAAACACAAGAGCCCTCTTTCTCCAGAGGGCATGATTTTGACATATTATTCTCTATTTCTGTGACATTCATGATTATTTCTTGGTCCCGATATACAGCAGGTGAGAGGAAATCCCCAGAATTGTAGGATCTTCTGCCTTCTCAATCATGAATTGGATTAACTCCTCATGCTCCCCGCGCTCTTTCCAATACTGCTGCTGTTCTGCTGTGAGCATGGCCCCCAGGCTGGATGATCCAATCAAATTCACCGTTTCGAATCCGTGCTGCTCCATGAATGGTTGAATATCCTGAATGTTAAAATAATAAGCCCCTGTGAATCGGCCCTGATCCTGATGGTCGAATGTCCCCTTTTCCACAAAAGCACGAATGGCACCCATATGATCATTCGGTTTCCAGTGCTGGGGAGACTGCAGCGAGTTAATGGCCATTCGCATTCGGCTCTGCATCGCGATGTACACCATGCCGCCTCGCTTCGTTACCCGGTGTAGTTCCCTTACAGCCGCCACCCGGTCCTGTTCAGTCTGGAGATGATACAGCGGCCCCAGCATCAGCGATGCATCGTATGTATCGTCAGCCAGCCCCTCAAGACGGGTTGCATCCAGTACATGGAATCCCTCGAACTGCTTCGTCAGATCATACTCCTTAGCCTTCTGCCTAGCGATATCCACGGAAACAGGTGTCAAGTCTGACAAGGTTACTCGGTAGCCATCCCTCGCAAGCTCCATCGCGTATTTCCCTGGCCCTGCGCCATTATCCAGAACAAGTCCAGCTGCAGGAAGATGTGCCCTGATGTAATGCATGTTAATGATGAACTCCAGCGGTTCCCGCTCCAATCTTCCCCACTCGTCAAACCCGGAATAATAGTCAATAATGCGTTCTCTTGTCATTCACCCGACACCTGCCTTTTTTCCTTTAGGGTCAAAAAATGCAAAAAACCTGCCACCTCAACTAAGAGGCGACAGGTATAACCTTCGCGGTACCACTCTTCTTCATCCATGAACCATTAATGACAGATCTCTCTGTATCTACTGGACCACAGAAACTCAGGAACCTGATGACGGGAGTTAGCCGTCAGGATCTAATCTCAGTCCGTCTGAATGACTGCTGCTCAATCCTGCCGCTCACAGGCGAGTTGGGGATAGGTTGGACTGCCTTGCACCATACGGCAGTTCTCTGAGCCAGCCTTAGTCCTTAGTACTCCTGATCATTGCGTTTGCCTGTTAAATTTCAGACAGTATATACCATCCATATATTCCCTGTCAATTCTTCTCAGATGCTTCGTTCATGAAATACACTATGTAACCTTCTAGATCTTTTTCACAAATTCGGACTTCAGCTTCATCGCACCCAAACTATCGATTTTGCAGTCGATATCATGGTCACCGTCAATCAAACGGATATTTTTTACTTTGGTTCCTTGTTTGACAACCAGTGAGCTTCCTTTCACCTTCAGATCCTTAATGACTGTCACGGTGTCTCCATCATTCAGAACATTGCCGTTCGAGTCACGTACGACTTTAGTTTCTTCTGCACGCTCGGTTTCGGATTCCAACGTCCACTCATGTGCACATTCCGGGCATACCAGCAGATTACCGTCCTCGTATGTGTATTCGGAATTGCATTTGGGGCAGTTAGGTAAATTGGACATATTGTTTAAACTCTCCATTCCTTTTTTGGGCTTCTCGCAAGTATACGGGATTCCTCATGTTCCTTCCAGCGAATGGATCACGTTAAATCCATGTTGTCCCCCATTCTGCGTTCGGTTAATGGAATTTAAACGAAATTTAAGGTTCACCTCTCCTTACTTTAAAACGCATCCTATACGATATACCTATCCGGGAGAGTTTCCCGTGACATATCCATATTCAGATTCTGGTTCGTGTTAATTGCATATTCGCTTCCGGGTTCAGCCCGTCCATGAAATATATTTTTTCAAAAGGAGTTTCTTGTCATGTCCATGCCCATGTCTTCTTATGTTTTCCCTGTACAAACAGCTTTCTTTATTTTCGTGATCATCGCCATGTTTTTACTTGTTCCGTGGCTCATTTATGGTTATCGCAAAGACGGATTTTTCAGCTGGTCACGCTTTGCCATCAGTTTTTCGTTCATCTTTTATATTCTCGCTGCATATTGTCTCGTCATCCTGCCCTTTCCGACGACCCGCAATACGTGTGCCCAGCAGGCAGCCGATACCGTATATTACAATCTCGTTCCCTTCACTTTTGTCAAAGATATTATGAAAGAAACACCGATTGTATGGTCCCAGCCGTCCACCTATATGGGGATGATTCAAGGCAGGGCTTTTCTGCAAATTCTGTTTAACGTTCTGCTGCTCATGCCTCTGGGTATGTATATCCGGTACTTTTTCCAAAAGAGATCCTACTGGAAATATGCCCTGCTTGGTGGATTTGGTCTTTCCCTGTTTTTTGAGATTACGCAAATTACCGGATTCTACGGCTATTACGACTGCCCTTATCGACTGTTTGATGTCGATGACCTGCTGTCGAATACGTCAGGAGCGGTACTTGGATTCTTCGCAGCACCGATCCTGCTTGCCCTATTCCCGTCACGTGCCAGCATTCAGGCGAAAAGTGAGCAGATTGTGGAGCAAAACCAAGTGTTCCCGATCCCTCAGCTGCTTGCACTCATCATCGACGGTGTTGTGGTGGTATTCCTATCGAATCTGCTCTCAATCTTTAGTCTATCCAGCGCCAATGTCATTAACAGTGCAGCCAATACAACCATCGCGATGCTCATTGTATTGTTTATCATTCCGAGTGTTCGGGATGGCAAAACGCCAGGCTCCGCCCTTATGCGCTTCCGGTATGTTCATAGGCAGACAGGGGAACCATCCATGCCGTCGCTGTTTAAACGCTGGCTTGCGCTTTATATGCCATGGCTCATTTTTACCATGATCCGACTTATCAACGATTATGCCTTTGTCAATAATGACTCGGTGCTTGAACCGTATAAAGTGTGGATTTCGATTGGGATGATCGGTCTCTATATGCTCATGTTCGGAGCACTCTTCATTCACGTCATATTGGTACTCTTCTCTAGAGGTAGCCGTTCATTCTATTGTGATCATGTATCCAATATCAGAGCTTCCCGTAAGTGAATTGGGCAGTACATCGGACACTTTGGTCAGCAGCAGTGTATTGAATGGACAAAAGAAGGCGTCTTCCATTAAGCATGACGGAAGACGCCTTTGATCTGTATATGATGACACTGTAATTCGCTCGTTTAAACGCCCAGCAGTTCCCGCTTGGATGACTCTGGGTCATGCGCAAGTTCAATTTCATGATTGAAGATCAACGTCGCGCGATTCTCCTCATAAGGAGGCCAGTTTACACCAGCCGTTTCCGGACGGCCATTCTTGGCAAAGGAAATCCAGGCATCCTGCACCTTGCCCGCCAGTTCTGTAGCGGCTGCATCCGGTTCGGCGTTCATGGATTTCAACGCATGCAGTGTGTTAAAAGCAAAGAAGATATCAATGCTGTGGATCGACTTTCTCAGCAGTGGGTGTTCTGGCATGACCCAATCGAACCGGTACATCCACACCGGGGCATATTTCTGTTGAGCAGTTGCGTATTGAAGCGCCGAGCGCCAGAAGAACAGATCGGTCATCACCTGAGCCTGTCCGTCTGCCGTTTTGGGATAGCTGTCTGCAATCGCAGCACGATTCTCCAGATCCGGTGTCATGAAATCGACGGCCTGTACCATATCGATCTCTTCCGAATAAGGGACATGCGGCTGAATGAACAGCGCACCTTCATGCAGGGTGGTTCCAATCAATACTGGGATGCCTTGGGCAGCTCCCGCACGTATAGCCTCAAGTGGAGATTGTGGAAGCGTTACACCGTCCAGCACGGGCTGGAACAACAAAGCCATGGCAGCACCGCTATGTTTTTTGACCGTTTCGCCAGCAGCAAGGATCTGCTCCGCCGGGATATCTTTCAGCTTATGCAGATCATCCTGGGTTACGCCCAGAACCTTCAATACACCGTTCCGGATCTCGGCAGCCTGCTCTGCAGGCATGAACTGTGATGCTCCGCTTTGCATAATAGCACGGTGGAACAAGCCCTTGGCCGCCGGCATGGCCATCAATGCAGCAATGCTCATACTACCGGCCGATTCGCCGAATACAGTAACATTGCTCGCATCACCGCCAAAGGCTGCGATATTGTCCTGCACCCACTGCAGGGCAGCAACCTGATCCAGCAGGCCAACGTTGGTTGCAAACCCTTCCCCAAGTGGAGCCATATGCATGAATCCAAGAGGACCGAGACGATAGTTAATCGTCACAACGATAACATCGCCACGCAGCACCAGCTGGGTTCCATCATACAGGGGCTGGCTTCCCGCACCCGAAGTGAATGAACCTCCATGAATCCATACCATAACGGGGAGAGGATGTTGGCTTTCTTTTTCCGGTGCCCAGATGTTCAGATACAGACTGTCCTCCGACTCCGCAGGAGGCTCTCCGAATATCCCTTCTGCTTGATGATGTCTTGGCTGTATATTTTCAGGTCCGAACTGCTTCGCTTCCCTGACTCCACCCCACGATTCAGGCGGAATCGGGGCTTGAAAGCGCAATTCGCCCACTGGCGGTTTGGCATAAGGGATGCCTTTCCATACACTCGCTCCATGCAGATGTTCTCCCTCAACTGTACCGTACCGTGTGTTAACTTGAAGTTCTCTCATGCGGCGTATACATCCTCTCTACTATCAAATGTTATACATACTATTGAGTATAGAGCCCCGCCAGACCAATTTACAAGTTTACCCAAAAAAGGCCGGGGTCGAGACGTTTCACGTGGAACTTTTATGTACACAACGAAAACTCCGCCAAGTCTTTGGGCGAAGTCTTCTATGCTCTGCTAACCTACAAGTCGACCTGTACTTTCACCGGATATAGGATCGTGTACTCTGCACCCTCAATCCATGTTCCCGTTAAATAGTCACGTCCTCTGACAACAACCTGATCGGTATACACATCCACCTGCAAACCCTGACTGCCCTCGAGATGCTCATCCTCATCCGTCCACAAGTACGCTACGGAAGCGGCATTAAACATCGTTGGCGAATGACCACCACCTTCGTACATGGTGCGCGGTGCCTCCAGCTGCCAATGAGTATGCCCCGAGAACAAAATTGCCTGAGGATAGCGACTTAAGATGGCCTTCACTTCAGCATCCTGGTTCACGCCAAACCATCCCTGATCTTTCATCGAACCCGCTACTGTATCCATCAGCGGCTGGTGCAAAAAGACAAAGATCGGCCGATCAGGCGATGCCTGTTCGGATAATACTGCCTCCAGCCAATTCAGCTGTTCTGCAGACATATCGCAGTCCTTCGGATGGGGCTGCTCCGAACCCAAAAAGATATAATGATAACCTTCAATCCAATGGTCATGATAGGAACCCTTCATACCTGTGATGGCCCTGAACTCATTTAATCGTTTCTCCCAGATCCCTTCCGTCGTTATTAGGGCATCTGAAGTTTCATTCTCCTCTTCCCTCATCTGATCTACATGGCCCAACACTTCACTGACCTCATGAGATGTCATTGTAGTTAGATTAATCGGGGGATCCTGCCAGAGGATGGCTCCTATATCATGATTGCCTACGGTATAACGTATCTCAGGTAGCACATTCCGGTACATGTCCAGAATACGCTCCAGTTCCTTGTATTCTTCCGGCAAACCGCGATCCGTTACATCGCCTACATGCATGATTCCGCTGCTGCCCTTGGCATACGATGTAATGTCGGCTAATGCCTTCTCCAGATGACGGTTGTAGATATGATCAGCTTGATCTCTCACATGGGTGTCCGTGATGACCTGGAAGCTGAATAGCGGTTGATCACGTTGTTGTTCATTTTCCATCAGGAATCACTCCATTTCAGTCCAATAATGCCAATCAGGATAAAGCCCATCCACACGACAGACATTGCCTTCAGGCGTTCACCCAGAAAATAATGGCCTACAACTCCGATCAGCGTAATGCCTACCCCCGACCAGATTGCATAGGCAACCCCTAGAGGCATATACTTCACTGCAAAATTCAGCAAGGTAAAGCTTGCTCCATAACAGACAAACATCAGAATGGAAGGCCACAGGCGGGTAAACCCATCCGAAACTCGCATCAGAATCGTACCGCTCAGTTCCAGTCCAATGGCCAGCGCGAGCAATATCCATCCTGTATAGGCATGGCTCGTCATCCAGTCACACCAACTTCGAGCAGTTCATGAAATGACCGTACCGTCAGGTCGGAGAGTCGGATCTGTTCAGGATCACCTACGGCAATCTTCCATGCTACCCTTGCAGAGCGTGCCATTTCCATATCCCCGTCCGTATCCCCAATCACAACAGATTTGCTAACCGAGACACCCATGCGCTCACAGGCCAGCAATAACATGTCAGGAAACGGCTTACCCCGTCCAACCTGATCTGTTCCCACAACTACGGAGAAAAAGGACTCGATACCCATCCACTGCAGATGACGCAGAGCACTCTCCGTCTCATCTGCAGTAACTACACCCATCTTCAAACCTTTGTCTCGGCATTGCTCCAAAAATGCACGCACTCCCGGAAGGGGCTGGACGGGACGTGCCTTATTCATGGCATATTCCGCCTGCAACAGACACTCCCTTACGATGATTTTGGCTTCTGCCCAGCTCAACCCTGCACGGTACCCATGCCACGTCAGTACGGCATAAACTTCCTCCATCGTTCCCATGGCAAGGGGCCCCCGTACATCATATCCATTCATCCGGCCTTGCTCGTCATGGCGTGTCCCCCAAATATGGGGGATCTCATCCTCAGCGAACGGAAGGCCACGTACGGCGAGCTCTTCCCTGAAATTCTCCATTACACAATCTGTCCAGAACCCCCACATCACCGTAAAATCCAGCAGGGTTCCATCCTTGTCAAACAGAATGGCCTCAATCGGGGTAGACAGGTTTCCCAAGTTTAATTCAGACATCCTGTTTAAGCTCCTTATTTCACCCGATCCAGTTCCTTTTGAGCCTTCTCTTTGGCTTCCTTAAGGGCCTGTTCCGCAGGCATATTGTTAATCTGCACCTGGTCTGCCGCATCCTTCAATGCTTCGTTGATCTTGCCACCCGTCGGATCCTGGAATGGAGCGGAAGCATGCGCTGCTTGCTGCAGAGGAACCTTGATCTGTGGATTCTCTTCACTGAACGCTTTGAAATCCGGATCTTCCTGCGCAGACTGACGAACGGCGATGTAACCTGTGTTCATGGACCAAGCCGCTGTATTGGCCGTCTCCGAGAAATACGTCAGCCATTGGTATGCCGCTTGCTGCTGTTCAGGACTTGCTGCAGCCGGTATTCCAGCCATGATGGCACTTGCTACCGGTTTGCCTTGTCCTACACCTTCCCAGCCCGGTTGCTCCATGGCTGCCACGATACTGAAGTCCAGGTCACCCTGATCACCGCTGGAGCCGGTGTAGCCTGCTGCTTTATTTTTCATGACATCATCAATTGTCTTGTACCAGTACTCCCAGCCTTGTCCGCCAAAGTGAATGCCCATGATCTTGTCATCGTGAATCCATTTGCGGAACAGCTCCCATGTCTCTACCCACTCCGGCGAATCGATCATCACGGTCTTGCCGTCATCACTCAGAATTTGTCCGCCTTTGCCCAATACGGCATCCACCATGTTCTCATTGCCCCACATCGGTTCCCAGCCGTAGAAGGTTGTTTTGCCGTTCTCCTGCTTGGTCATTTTCGCGGCAGCTTCCGCCAGCGCTTCCCATGTCGTCAGACTTGCGGGATCGATTCCATTCTCCTTCAGGGTATCCATCCGGTAATACATGACTTGGGTGGTTCCGTACATCGGTAAAAAGTACTGCTTGCCGTCTACTTTTCCTTGATCCAGGAAGGTTTGGACGTAGTCCTCTTTATCGAATTCCTGATCGGCAGCAATCATCTCGTCCATGGATGCATAATATCCTTTGCGAGCCCAGTCCATATTGGCACTGAGTACGGCTGCGGGTACCTTTTTGGAAGCAATCGCTGCCTGCAGCTTTTGTTCCGTCTCCGTATAGTCCGCTTGTACAATACCTTTCACGACAACCTCGTTCTGCGAGGCATTGAAGGCGTCAATCGTTTTCTTCATGTTATCTCCCAGGTTACCTCCCAGGCCGTACCAGAACTCAATCTCAACCGGACCGCTGGATAACGAATCTGCACCGCTCGCCGCTGCATCTGATCCTGTACCTGATCCGCTGTCCGCTGTAGAACCACAAGCCGTAATGAGGGCAAAGCTCGCCGCCAGTACCAGTGACATGCCGCCTTTCCACCTGAGTTTCCATTTTTTCCTGCACGCTGTACTCGCCAGACTCCAATTCATTTTGATTCCTCCTATATAAATATGTTGTCAAAATCAGTTTTTGTTTACGCCAGCCGTCATGTTTACACTTTGCATAATCGTTTTCTGAGTAAACAGGAAGAGAATGAGCAGTGGTGCAATAGTGAACGCACTGGCCGCCATAATTTGCGGCCACGCGAGTCCATAAGCCCCGCCTTCCACAAAGAAGCTGCGCAGACCTGCAGATACCAACTGCAGATTCGGGTCTTTCGTAATCAGCATCGGCCAGAAGTAGTTGTTGTACTGGTCGATGAACGTAATCAATACCATTACGGCAAATGTCGAGCGAACCAGTGGAGCTATAATGGTCCACAAAATGCGGAAGTGCGATGCACCGTCGAGCTGCCCAGCTTCCACAAGCTCATGAGACACCTGCATGAATGCCTGACGAATCAGGAAAATGGAAAACACGCTGACACAGTTGGATACGATCAAGCCTGTATAGGAATCCAGCAGTCTGAGTTCGCTGAGAACCAGATAACTGGGCAGATAAACTGCTGTGCTCGGAATCATATACCCGACCAGAATAAGTCCGGTGAGTATGCCCTTCATTCGAAAACGCATGTGAGTCAGGGCGTAAGCCATCATGCTGGAGTTGATGATCTGGAATAGACAGATTGCGGCCGCCACACCTGTACTGTTCAGCATGTAACGGGCAAATGGAGCCGACTGCCATGCATCCACATAATTGTTCCAGCGGAACGTCTCGGGCCAGAAGGTCGGCGGGAATTGCCAGATCTCATCATTGGTCTTGAAGCCGCTGATCACCATCCAATAAAAAGGGAAGGCCATGGCAAGGCTGATTAACGCCAGCAGCAGATATCGGATGGCGGTACCCAGTAATTTCCCCACACGGGGGACCTTTTCTTTTTGGGTATTTTCACGACTCGAACCTTTACTTGTTTGTTTACTTATCGCGGTCATATCCATTAGTAGTGCACCAGGCGTCTGCTGAGCAGGAACGATACACCCGACAGCAGTACACAGATCAGAATAATGACAACGGCAATCGCCGATGCCTCGCCTACATTGAAGGATTCAAACGCAGACTGATAATACATATAGAGCAGTGTTCTCGTTGATCCGGCAGGTCCCCCCTGCGTCATTACATTGATCTGATCATAGGCCTGCAAGGACTGGATCGTCAGAATGATCGACAGGAAGAACGTGGTTGGCGAGATCAATGGCAGTGTAATGCTTCGAAACTTGTCCCAGCTGCCTGCACCATCAATGGATGCGGCCTCGAGCAGATCGGATGGCAGATTGCGCAGTGCAACCAGGTAGAACACCATGGACCAGCCAATGGATTTCCACAGCGTTACAATAAGCACGGCCACTAGTGCCCAGTCCGCATCCCTAAGCCAGCCGATAGGAGATACGCCGACCCAGCCCAGCATTAAGTTGGCAAGCCCCACCTCGGGTTCAAATATCCATGACCATGCAATGGATACGGCTACCGTTGGTGTAACCCAAGGGGAAAACAGCAGTGTTCGGAACAGGCCGGATGATTTGATTCGGCTGTTCATGAGCATGGCCAGTGCCAGTCCGCCAACGATAGTAGGAATGACACTCCCTAATCCGAACAGCAGGGTCACCTTGAGCGACTTGTAAAACTCGGAGTTGGTCAGCAGATAACTGTAGTTTTCCAAACCAACGAACAGCTTGTCCGGACTCATAAAATCCCAATCCGTAAAACTTAGGTAAACGATGTATCCCAGTGGCCCCATCCAGAAAACAAGCAGCGGGACCAGAGCGGGAAGGGTGAACAGAATTGCCTCTGTTTCCCTCCATAATTTCACACGCAATTCACACACTCCTCGTCGTTCAATTTTTATTTAACATTAGGGATAAACTCGGTTAAAAACGCTCCATATTCTCTTCTGTACAAAAATGATTGTATAATACATTTGAAAAATCAATTTCCGTGTTATGTTAAAATCACAGGAAGTCATGTAAAATATGAAGACGAAAAAGGAAATCCCATCCATATACTAGAGGTGAGATTGTGGGAAAAGAAATGGCCGGGGAACAGGAGCCCAAAGTGGTGTCCTATCGGCAGGAACTCAGGGAGAAAGTCATAGACGCCATTGCCCATACCATGGATTTATACGGAGTTAATCATTCCTTTGGCCAGCTGTATGGCATTATGTATTTCGAGGATCGGCCCATGACATTGGAAGAAATGAAGACGTCGATGAACATGAGCAAAAGCAATATGAGCTATGCGGTACGTTCTCTTACCGAGTCACAGATGGTTTACAAACTGGAGGAGAAGCGCGAGCGGCAGGATCTTTATTTGGCAGAAACAGACTTTTTCCGTACATTTCAAAACTTCTTTGGTGCCAAACTCCAACGGGAGATTGACGTTATGCAGGAGAGTCTTCAGGAGGTCATCCCGGAGTTATCCGAGATTATCCTCGCCAGAACAACCCTGCCAGAGGAACGGGAAGAAGCTTTGCGGGATTTGCATAAACTTCAGCATGCGGAGCAGTATTATCAGTGGCTGCAGGGATTTGTAAACCAGCTGCGGGATGGTGGGTTTTATGGCAATGCTCCAGTTGAACATGATTAAAGCCGTGTAAATGGAGTGGCTAAAGAGCAGACAGTAGGAGAAATATGGTTCGTTGCAGTAAGGTTATGTGGAATTTTTGCATCTAATAAGATATGATTCGTTCTTTAGAATACAAATAAGGTCACCCGATGGGTGGCCTTATTTATTATTGATTTTACGACTGTTTATTGCTGTGCTGCGGCTTCGATATCTGCGTATGCCCAGTGAGACGCGGGTACGTCAGAGAACGATTGTGAACCTGTACTCGCTGCTGGTGTACGCTTGAACAATACATTTAATACTTTTACTGCTTCAGCCCGGGTCAATTGGTTATCCGGTTTGAACGTACCATCTGTGTATCCAGTCATCAGACCAGCAGATTGTACATACGCGATCGCTTCTGCAGCCCAGGAATCTGTGGACACATCCGTAAAGGATGCGCTGGCTTCCGTTGCTGCGGATACACTTCCTGATTGCCGCTGCATCCAGCGGTAAGCAATCGTCGCCATCTGCGCACGTGTGATTGAACCTTCTGGTACAAATTGAGTTGCGCTCATGCCATTCATGATGCCTGCGGATTGAGCTTGTGCAATTTCGCTGTTTGCCCAGTGCGTTGCTGTTACGTCGGCAAAGTTACCGGAAATCACAGTTTTAGGTTCATCCGTCAGGTTACGCGCCAGCATGGTTGCCATTTGTGCACGAGTCACGAATGCATCTGGACGGAACTCATCTCCAAAACCTTTGATATACGGTTTGTTTGTCGTTTCCGCCGCTTTCAGTCCATCGACCACAACCAGTGTGAACGTACTGAATTTGCTCACTGTAAATTCAATGCCTTCACTGCCATCGTTCAGCTGAACCAGCTTGCCTTGCAGCAATTCTTTGGTACCGTCACTGTGTTCAATGTAGATGGCCAGGTTGTCCAAAGCCTTCTGACGTGCTGCTGCATCTGTCGGCAGACTATCACGCAGTGGCAATGTCAGTGTTACTTCACGGCTCTGCATATTCGTTTCGATTTCGACTGGACGAGCCAGTACGGTTACATTTGCATGAGGCGTAATTTGCTGAATCAATTGCTCTTGCTTCGCGCGTTCCTCCACTTGCTTGCGCTCGGATTCCTGCTTCATTGGCACAATGCGGAAGTACAAGTCTTGGTCGAAACCAGCGGTCGAAGCCGTAGGAATCGAAATGATCGCATTCTCTGTCGAGATCTCCAGCTTAAGTCCACCGTCATTCAGCTGTTTTACTGCTGCTTTTGGCAGTTCAACGCGAGTCTCGGATACGGAATCTTTGGCATCCGGAATGACGATGCGTGCTGTATCCATGCCAAGTTGTTTCGCTTTTTCTACCGATTCTTTGGCAGTCGCTTCAGACATCGTTACGAGGTCCTTCACCTTACCATTTGTTTCTGTTGTACGTGTAATCGTTGTTTTCACCAAATTGGTCCCGTTGGTACCATTCACATCCACCGTAAGTGTTTCTTTGTTGGTTGCAGGCGTTGATGTTACAGGTGTAGATGAAGATCCCCCACCGCTTCCGCCACTGCTTGGCGGAGTGACAACCGGGGTCTTAGGTTCAAAAAACTCATCAAATGCCGATTGAACCTCGGCATAGCTTCCATAACCGTTAGCCGGTTTTTTCTCCAGCATCCATTGTGCGAGTTTTTCGATCTTAGACTCATCACTCGATGCTTCTGCTAATTTCGAGAAATTCAATGGGAAATCATCCAGTTTCTCATGATCCGATTGTTTGTTGTACTCCTCCACCTCTTGTTGAATCATCAGAAGTGTAAACAGGGTTTGGCTCATCTCTTCTGCTGTGTTTACATTAAGAGACGGAGAAATGGTCAAGATCATAACCATGCCGAGCACAGCCTTATCCACTGACAGACCCTCTTCTTTGAAGATGAGGCGAGCCATATAAGCGATCAATTTTTGATCTACAACAGATCCCTCTACGTACTTTTTGCTAAGCTCACGGAATTCCTCATAATCTTCGAAGTCTTCAATCGAGATATATTCATTGACTTGAGAAAGCTTCATATAGAAATGATCCAGATGATTTTGCATCTCGGCCTGACTCGTTGCCTTATAAGCAAGCACAGCTTCATATGCCAGCTCAACGATATATCTTACTTGTCCTTCATTTTCATAATCATATTTATCCGGAAGCAAATCAATCAAAGCTTGAGCTACAGCTAACTGCTCTTCAGGAGTAAGATCATTGAATCCCGCAGGAAGAATTACAAGCTCAGGGCTGTTGCGGATAATAGATAGAACCTCATCTAGATTTTCTGCATCTACTGCATCGTTTAATTGCTCCATGGGTGATAATGGACCAAAGAAGGCATTGAACGTTTGTTGAATTGCCTGGTAGTTTGCGTAACCCTCTACTGGACGTTTATCAATCATCCACTGGGCGAGTTCTTGATAGGTGTTGTGCTCCAATTGGTCAACCTTATTTAGATTAAGTGGAAACTCTTCCAAATGTCCAAGGTAAGGATCATTGTTAAATTGCGCCGACTCCTTCTGTAGTAATCGAAGGTTAACCAATGCACTGTGCATTTCAAGCTGGTTACTCAAGTTATTGATCGGGATATAAGTTGATAATTCAGCAGATAACTGATCTTTATATTGATATAAAGGTGTTGAACTACGAATAAGTTCAAAGGTAATATTGTACACCAAAATCTGCTTATCTACTGCCGACAGATTGTTATACTTTTTCCCAACACTATAAATGGTAGAGATGCTGGAATCCATATTTCCACTGAATACGTCAGACAGACCTCTCAGCATGTCAAAATACGTTGTAACCCTCTGTTCCACGCTCAGCAAATCACGCGTTTCAAGGAGGTTCCGAGGGTAAACAACCAGGTCAATCACATATTGCACTTGATCTTTATTTATATATCCTTTGCTGCCGTTCATAAACGTCAGAAACTCAGCCATGGATTCTTTCTCATCCTCGGTCCAGTTGCCAAAATCCTGAGGAAGAATTACTCCAACTTGAGGATCTTGAACTGCAGTAAGCACACCGGCTACATCTTCATTACTTTTTGCCAAGTTTATTGCCTCAAGTGGATCTGCTCCTCTATTCTCGGTGAAGGTCAATGTCACGTAAGGACCTACTGGAGTACTTTCAGTTGCTTTCACACGTACCCATACCGTTTGCGCACCGTCAAATTGAGGTTGATTAGCAGAACTGTGAACAAACCAATCCACGCCAGCATTCGTGCTATATTCCATTGTATCGTCCGCACCTAAGATCACATTGGCCTCATCATCCGCTGTCACTGCTGGCGCAGCCACTGCGAAGAATGCGTCAAAGGCGGCTTGTACTTCTGCTGTGGTATTGTACCCTTCAACACCGGGTCTTTTATAAATCATCCAATCTGCCAGTTCCGCCCGTCTCTGCTCATTACTCTGGATGGTAGACATCTTCTCCATGTTGATTGGAAAAGGGTGAACTGTAGCATTTGGATCCATACCAATCATCCAAGTCATTTGATAGTGTGCATAGAGACTATTCAGTGCAGCATCCATGTCTGATCCAGTGATGGGTCTGTTAATTGGAAGATAATCCGACATCAGCACGTTCAGTAATTGAATCTGACCCTTATAATTAATGGGTGTTTGGTGTTGACCTAAAGCAGGTCCAAACATCACAATATTTGTGAATATTTCCTTATCAGCACCTCTTAGCATGCTGTAGGCAGCACTCGCCTCAACCATTGGTTGTGCTTGTTCAGAAGGTAGGAAGTCTCTGGCCCGACTAAAATAAAAATTATATATATTATCCAAATAAAATTGTGCGGTACTTAAATCCATCGCTTTAGGCAATTCTACTAGAAAGTATAAGAGGAAGAAAATGTCGTTAACCTGACTTTGATTCACATAATCTGTCCCAATTGGCAGCAAAAGAATCAATCCTCGTGCCAGTTCCCTCTTTTGTTCTTCATCCAGCCCATCATAGAGCGTTGTTTTATCGGTATTATCGATTAGACTGCTGTTCTCTATGAGACTTTGAACTTGTGAAATGGTTTGCTCAATATCCTGATCTGATTTTCTGATTCCATTTAATTGCTCCAGTGGTGTAGATGCTGCATTCGCTACCCCACCCACACTAACAACCTGCAAAAACAGAACTGCAACTAATATACAACTTACTAACTTTCTATAAAGCATAAACCTGCATCCTCCCCTTCTATTCCATTCAAATGGTCCGCAATTAGGTCTATTGTAGTACACAACTCTGAACGGATTCTGAACAATCGATCTAAAAAATGGAAAAAGATCCTTCCTGAAGATAAAAAACAGGCTGAATCTCTACATTTTTCGTCATAATTCATCATTTTTAAATTCACATATAATCTCGAAGACCTAATACCCTCTATGTCGAGCCTATCAAATCAACGTCTAGTGAACATCTACAAAATTGTAGTCCAAGAACCTTAACGAATCAGAGCGGGAACTGTGACAGGATCGTACCATCATTCGCGCAAATGAGGTGAATATGTATTTGTGTAAGCCTTATCCATCATTTATAATTTCGTTCATATGAACAATGTAGATAGATATGCCAACATTCAAAATAGCGATTGTCCTATATTACACAAAATGAATAGAAAGGAGAGATAGCGTTGCTGCAGCTCACCGAGGGACAGGCACAGGAAATCGTTGACAAAATGATGCAGGACATTCCGTATAACATCAACATCATGAATGAACAGGGCATTATTATTGGAAGCGGCCAGAAAGAGCGGGTCGGAACCGTTCATCAGGGTGCTGTTCGGGCACTGACAACAGGAAGCCGAATTGAGGTCTGGCAGGACGGGAAATTAGAGAAAATGGGCACCAATGAACCGATTACGACCAACAACCAGCATGTGGGTGTCATCGGAATCTCCGGCCATCCGGATGAGGTTCGCCCGTTCTGTAACATTGTACGGACAACGGTAGCGCTCCTCATTGAACAACGTAACCAATTGGAAAGTCTGGCTCATGAAACATCGCGCAAGAAGGCCTTTCTGGAACGCCTATTGAATCATTACGGCTCCTATTCCTTGAAGATCAGGAAAGAAGCATTGCAATACAAACTGGATCTGCAGCTGCCAACCGTCCTCCTCTACATCAAGGCCAGTGGAAGTACTCCTGAATTCAATGAAAGTATAGGCAAAGTATTGCTGCAATTCCCCTCGTTCTCCATGGAGGACGAAGGTGACGCACAGATTATCATGATTCAAAGCGAAACAGATCTTGTTTTACTCCTTGAGCGATTACGTCAAGAACAGCCTCACTGCTTTATTTCAGTCAGCCGAAAAGAACCCAACGTCGCCGTTTGTTATGAGCAGGCAAAATCCGTCATGAATATTTTGATGGCACTTCAGCCGGCTACTCCTCACCTCTATTATGATGATGTACACTTTCTGGTAAGCTTCAGCAAGGCTCGTCTGACATCTCAAGCCAACATCATTAGCAGGCTGGAAGATCACGCAGATCTGCTGGAAACTTTGCGCTGCTTCATCCACCATAACGGCAGCATGACCATGACGGCTACCGATCTGAACATTCATCGCAATACGCTGCAGTATCGCCTCAAACGCATAGAGAGCATTACGGGCAGAGACCCTCACAACTGGCTGGAACTGATTGAACTTACCCATGGCCTGCTCTCACTCCATCAGTGACACCAGCAATCCATAACAAAGAGAGACGGGCATGCAGTATCTGCACGCTGGCAGATCCGCAACCCGTCTCCGTTATACTCTCATTTATCATTTCATCCAGACTGATCAACAAGATCACAAACCCAACTTCAGCACTCTTGCAATATTCTCCATGGTCCGCTCCACATTCTCCGGCCCTTCACGGAGCAGCTTACCCAGATCGGCTGCTCCCGGTACAATACCGAATACAGCATCAATACCTTCCGTGTACAGCGTATCAATGCCTTCACCAACGTACCCTGCGATGGCGATGACTGGTTTGCCCGCTTTTTTGGCAGCCTGTGCAACACCGTACGGGGTCTTGCCGAATTTTGTTTGAAAATCGATTCCGCCCTCACCTGTAAACACCACATCTGCATCAATCAGCTTGCCCTGCAAACCTGTGTATTCGATGACAATCTCAATACCTTTACGCAGAACGGCCTGGGTAAAAATCAGCAATCCTGCACCCAGTCCACCCGCTGCTCCTGCGCCTGGAACATCCCGAATATCCTTGCCCAGCTGCTGTTTCACCACCTCCGCATAATGAGAGAGATTGGCATCCAGCAGCTGTACCATTTCCGGTGCAGCCCCCTTCTGCGGCCCGAACACCCTTGAAGCACCATGCTCTCCGCATAATGGATTGGTCACATCACAGGCTACAATGAGCTCTACTTCCTGCAAACGCGGGTCCAAACCCGACACATCGATATGGGTCAACTCGTTCAGAGCCCCACCGCCACGAGCAAGTGGCTGCCCTTGGGCATCCAGAAACTTCGCGCCGAGCGCCTCAGCCATGCCTGTGCCGCCATCGTTGGTGGCACTGCCACCAATTCCGATAATGATTTTGCGAATGCCAAGATCCAGACATGCCCGAATCAATTCGCCTGTTCCATAAGTGGTCGTGCGGAGCGGGTCCCTGCTGTCCGGGGTTACCAGATGAATGCCGCTGGCTGATGCCATCTCAATGGCTGCCGTGGTGCCGTCGCCCAGAATGCCATACTGCGCCATGACCGGTTGACCAAGCGGCCCGCTCACCTCTTTCCGGTGAATGACACCGTTCGAAGCATCCACCAATGATTGCACGGTCCCCTCCCCGCCGTCTGCCATCGGCACATGGATGTAACTGGCGGTCGGATAGATTTTACGTAATCCTTTTTCCATCGCAATACAGACTTCCTTCGCCGTCAAGCTCTCCTTGAACGAATCCGGTGCCAGTACAAATGTCTTCTTTCCCATTCTTCTCACCCCATCCTTGTTATTAGAGGATAAATCCGTATAGTAATGTGGCTACAGTCGCCATCGTCCCACCTACAATAGCTTCATAAGGAATGACACCCATCCGCTGCCGGATCGTCATTTTCATGCTGTCAGCCGAAACGTGGAAGTAATTGCCCTGAGGCAGAGAATCAATGACGGTTGCCCCGGTGTGCACCATAACCGCTGCTGCGAGCGGAGCCGTTCCCATGTTCAGAATCGCGTCGCCGAACGAGCCTGTTGCCAGAATGACACCGGTTGATGTAGAGGCAGTAGCTGCTGCCATCAGAATACCCGCAATCGGCGCCAGGAAGGTACCAGAGATGCCGGATGCTTCAATTAAACTAACCACCTGACCTGACAGGTCGGATGCAGAGATCAGACCCGCAATCCCGCCTGCGCCGATCAGAATAAGCACGGTCGCTGTCATTTTATTCAATCCGGAAGTTGTGTACTTCACAATGTTTCTACCTTGTCCCATCGCCAGCATGCCGATGATGCCGGCAAGCGGCAGAATATACATCGCATCCACTTTGAACGTAGATAGTACTTCTACCCCTGTTATGGAACCAATCGGGTTAATCATTAACAAAATGATGGCTACCAGAGGTGCAACAATTGCTTTTTTCAGCGGCGGGTACTGTGAGGTATCCACTTCACCCTGCTCCGCTTCCTGATCAGTAACCATTACGCCTTTATTTTTGAGCATCGAAGCGACGATAACGGTTACAATTAATCCGCAGATAGCCGGAATCACACCTGCCAGCATGACATTGCTGAGATCCAGATCGAATCCACGTGCCGCTGCAATCGTATTGGGATTCGGAGATATAATGTTGCCCGCCTTACCACCGCCAGATAGCGCAAGAATCAGGGCCAATTTGGAAATGCCCATTTTGTTACCCACAGACAGTGCGATTGGTGCCACTATAAGTACGGCAACGGGGATGAATACCCCAACAGCTGTAATAATCATCGTGGCCAGTGCCAATGCCAGAATTGCCTTGCTTCCACCAAATTTTCGCACAATCGCCTGAGCTATTGTCTCTGCAGCTCCAGACTCCATCATGACACCTGCCAGAACCCCTGCCGCAAGAACGCGGAGCACGGTGCCCATGACGCTTTGCGTGCCATTCACCAATATGTTTACGGTCTCTTCCAGGTTTGCTCCACCAATTAAAGCGCCTACAATTGCCCCCAGAAATAAAGAATAGACCGGGTTCAGCTTCCTTAAGATCAATATGATGGCAATAGCAAGCCCTGCCAGTGCGCCAATCCAACTAATAGTTAAAGCCTCCATTGTGATTGCCCCCTTGCTCTCGTTGAACACGCTTTCATTATAGAGGCTGGCGCATCAAATAAATATTGATAAAAGGACGAAATTCATTGTGCATATGCACAACAAGATAAAAGTAAAAAATGCGCCGGTTCATCCCCCAAACGGCGAAGTCATTGAGTTTAATGAAGAAGTGGACTTTGATCATTCGGCGAGATCCTCCCTGTAACAAGAACAGCCTGCTGCTCAATGATCCGAGACAGCAGGCTGTTCTGCATTTAGGTGACTGGCTTATAGTCGCTTAACTTTCCTTCGTACACCAGCTTCAGGCGATCGCTTTGCCGAAAATCATCAGGGGTCACCAGTGCAGGCAGCTTATTCCACAGCTTAATTCCCGAACGTTGAAGGATTTCCGCCACAAACTGGGAGCAAAAGTAAGAGTTGCTGAATTCCACTGGCTCCTTCAGGGTAATGCCGATGACCCCCAGCAGATTATACATGTACTTCTGACGGCTGCGGATGAAGATCTGCAGCACGCGTTTCATTTTTTCCACCTCGCGATCCGTAACCTGAAGCTCATAAATAACACATGTCGTATTTGGATATTTGCTATATGTACCCGTCTGAATATCCTCCTTCACAAAACCGCCATTCAGCGGATTGTTCGGGTGCTTGCGGCCGAAGCTGTACAGCTCGGATAATTCCCGGTTGAAAGAGATCGAGGCATGATTGTATGGTGCTCTGGTGTAACTCTGAATAACCTTGGTAAACAGTGTCCCTGTATTCGTAAGCAGGATGTAGATTGAACGGTCGGCTGTCATAACGAAATTTCCCCTTATCAAGTTGGCACTATTCCTTCATAATAACATAGGTACCCAATTATGGGATCTTACTTCTGGAATAAGCAGGTGATTGGTTCGTGAGCAGCTCGCTCTTCACATTAACGCTCATTTTTGCAGCATTACTCGTCATACATATCGTGTACAAAATCATTGCCAAGCTTCAGCCGGATAAGGACTATTCGGGCATCGGCAACAAAATCAAGACCTGGTGGGGCATGCTCGTCATTTTCTGTCTCGCTACGCTCTTCAATCCGATTGTTTCCCTCATCTCGTTGATGGTACTCGCGTTCTTCGCGCTCAAAGAGTATTTCTCCATGATCCGCAGCACCCGAAAGGCTGACCGCCGGCTTTTCCTATGGGCTTATCTCGCTATACCAGTGCAGTTCTATTGGATCTATATTGGATGGTATGGGATGTTTATCGTCTTTATTCCGCTGTATGTCTTCCTCGTGCTGCCTCTGCCCCGCTTGATTAATAAGGGAACAGTCGGCTTCCTGCGAAGTGTAAGTTCTACGCAGTGGGGATTGATGCTAATGGTATTTGGACTCAGCCATCTGGCCTACTTTCCGTTCGCAACACCGGAGTATGGGTCGAAGCTGGTCCTCTTCCTTGTAGTGTTAACACAGCTTAACGATGTGGTCCACTATCTGGTCTCCCTCTATCTGGGGAAACGAAAAGTGGTACCCACAGCCAATCCATTTTTGACATGGGAAGGATTCGCCTGTGCATTCGTCATCACAACGGCAGCCTCCTATTTCATTCACCCTTATCTGACTCCGTTCGATTGGCAATTCGGGATCTTTATCGGTGTATTGATCAGCCTTGCCGGTTTCTTCGGCAGTCTGACGGTCTCTGTACTCAAGCGCGACTTGTTAATCGGGGACGACAACAAATTGGATGCACTCAAAAAAAGCTATCTTAGCCGGGTCGACAGCCTGACCTATACTTCTCCGGTCATGTTTCATGTCGTTCGTTATTTCTTCGATTTCATGTAGAGCAGACCACGCTTAACGCAAGATGCATTTTTGGATATCGTGCCAAACGAAAAAACTGCACCTCCAATAGTTAGATGGTGTCCAACAATTGAGGTGCAGTTCAATACCGGCTGCTTATTCTTTATTTCTTCAACTGAACTTCCTGCTCGGCCAGTATTTCCTTACCCGCTTCATTCTTGTAGACAAGTGTGATTTTACCCCGTTCACCCTTCATCTCATCCGAATACATAAAGCCGGAGAACTGTCCGTTCCCGCTAATATAGAAGCCTTCTTTACCGTCACCACCATGCTGAATGGCCTCTGCAGGTGAGTTAATAATGGTAATCTGGTTGGATGTCCAACGCAGCTCAGAGAGGGTGTAGCCCTCTGGCACCTGGCTCACAGAGAAGTCAAAGCTTTTGTTATTTTCTGTCGGCTTGTCCGATTGGTCAATTTGAATGGTGATCTGTTCGTCATTTGCTGATGAATCGGATTGGGCAGACAGCTTCCCTTCATCGCCATCCGCCATATTCGCCGGGTCCTCATTGCCCTGTTTGGCATCCGAGTTCGGAATGGAACCTTTTCCCGCTTCCTCGATAGGCTGCTTGGATTGCGGATAAGCGTGTTCCTGAACCGATTCATTGTTATTTTTCGCGCCACAGGCGCTGATCAGCAGCAGAATGCAAAGCACTGATGCCCAAAGAGCAAATGTATTCGTGTTATTTTTCATCATTGGAACTCCTTCCATCTTGGTCTAATCCATGTAAACGACACATGCCTTATTAATCACTACACCATATCGTCCCTCATGAAGCTCCATAATATGTAAACCCACCGAATTTGATCATTACAGCCACACTTCGATGAGTTCTGAACTATTGACGTGTTACCTTGGTTAGACAAAGGCATTACCGAATTTAGGGGGAAACATATTGAATCGCTTGGTTTACATCATACTTGTCATCATTGCCACTTCGCTTATGGGTTCTTCTTTTGCTGTTGGCAAAATCGGGCTCGCTAATATCTCTCCACTTCTTCTCGTAGGTATCCGTTTTACACTGGCTGGGGGACTTATGGCACTATGGGTGTGGAACAAAAATCTTCCCTCCACCTTACTGGACTGGACCCGATTATTCGTTATTGGTATGTTCCAGACGACCGGGGTTATGGCCTGCATCTTTCTTAGTATGCGTACCATTCCTTCTGGAGAGACCTCTATTCTTACGTTTACCAATCCGTTATTGGTTGTTATTCTGGGAGGTCTGTTTCTCCATCTGAAGTACCGGTTTTATCAGTGGATAGGTGTCGTTATTGGTATTATAGGAGTGTTTGTTACGTTGGGATTTCACTTGCAGTTATCAGAAGGAACGTGGCTGGGCATAGGCTCCGCCTTGTCTTGGGCCATTGCTACTTTACTCGTAAAAAAGTGGGGGACCCGCTTCAGCACCTGGGTAGTGACCGCTTATCAGATGTTATTTGGCGGCCTGCTCCTATTACTACTCAGTTTAACGCTGGAGACACCACATCTGGAGCTTAACGCCATTTCCATTCGTGCTGTTCTATACCTGGCGTTGCTTGGCTCCATTGTTCAGTTTGCTACATGGTACTACCTGCTGAGCAAAGGCGATCCTGGCAAAACAAGTGCCTTTCTTTTTCTAGCCCCGTTCTTCGGCATACTATCCGGCTGGCTGCTTCTTGGGGAGGTTATCCAGAGCTACGTTTATATTGGCGGGTTATTTATATTCCTGGGGATCTTTTTGGTAAACTGGACTGGAGGAAAGAAACACATTGCATTGAAATAAAAATATTCATGCCTGATTTTCGGCGATGCCCTGCGCATCGTTTTTTTATAATAACAAAGACAGATGTGACTTCCGAAAGGACTGCATCTTGCTAGCTGAAACAAAAACCGTAAGGACGTGCGTTTAATGATCTCTGCTGAACTGAAAGAACAATATTATCAGGCTCTGGTTGCCAAAGATTCGGAATACGAAGGTTTATTCTATGTTGGTGTCAAAACGACAGGTGTATTCTGCCGCCCTACCTGCCCTGCACGGAAGCCCAAATATGAAAACTGTGAATTTTACGAGACCGCACAGCAGGCACTGCTCGCTTCATTTCGCCCCTGTCAGCGCTGCCGTCCATTATCCCACCCCAACCAGGTATCGGATGTAGTCCGAATACTAGTCGAGGCCGTGGAGAACAATCCGGAAAAGCGCTGGAAAGGTCAGGATTTCAAGGATTTGTCCATCGATGAGTCCACGGCACGGCGCCAGTTCAAAAAGCGGTTCGGCATGACCTTTGTTGAGTATGCTCGCGCACGTCGTATGGGACTGGCTCTGAAGAATATCCGCTCAGGCCGCACCATTATCGATGCCCAGCTCTCGACCGGTTATGAATCCAGCAGCGGCTTCCGGGATGCTTTCTCCCGAATTATGGGCGCTGCTCCTACTCAAGTGGATGATGGACAGGTATTGAAGGCTTCCTGGATCGATACACGTCTCGGACCCATGATGGCCGTGGCAGATGATACAGCCCTGTATTTGCTTGAATTTGTGGATCGTAGAGGTCTGGAGCGGGAAGTGGAGCGCCTTCGGAAACGAACCAGGTCCGCCATTGTGCCTGGTGTAACTGAACCTATTCGCTCCATAGAGAGGGAACTGGCGGCGTATTTTGACGGGACTTTAACAGCATTTCATACACCGTTGTTCTGTTTAGGAACACCATTTCAAAAGAGTGTCTGGGAGCAGCTTATCGCGATTCCGCCAGGCGAAACAAGGTCATATCAGGATATCGCTGTTGCACTGGGTAAACCATCCGCATGCCGTGCAGTCGCACAGGCCAATGGAGCGAATCAACTGGCCATTGTAATCCCGTGCCACAGGGTCATTAATACAAGTGGTGATCTGGGTGGGTACGGCGGTGGCCTCACTCGCAAGAACTGGCTATTAACCCATGAGAAGACTGCTTATGAACAAATTCGTTGAGACATAGTCAGTGAAGTAATCCATTAATAACGATATAACGGAGGAGAATCATCCTATGCAGACCCTGAAGGAACAAGCAGAGCTATTTCACCAGCTGCACATCAAAGGTAATCCACTCGTGCTAATCAATGTGTGGGATGCCGGAAGTACAAAAGCCATTGAATCGATTGGAGCCACAGCCATAGCCACCGGAAGCTGGTCTGTTGCCGCGGCTCATGGTGAGCAGGACGGAGAGATCATGCCGTTTGAATGGGTGCTTTCCAATCTGGCTCGCATCACAACCAGCACTAAACTGCCTGTTACCATCGATATTGAGGGAGGGCATGGCAGGTATGCGTCAGAAGTGAAGGAGAATATCATCCGAATAATTGAACATGGTGCTGTCGGCATTAACATCGAAGATCAACTTCCTGGTGGAACAGGTCTCTATGCCATTGAGGAATTCGTCCTGCGCTTGAGAGCCGCTCGGGAAGCCGCTGAACGGATGGACATTCCCCTATTCATCAACGCTCGTACGGATATATTTCTGCAAACGGCCCCAGCGCAGCATACCTCATCCCACCTGGAAGAAGCCCTAGTACGATCCCACGCTTATGCAGAGGCAGGAGCCAGCGGGCTATTCGTTCCGGGTCTACAGGACCCACAACTCATTCAGGAATTATGTGAACGCTCCCCGATTCCAGTAAACGTAATGGTGACATCTAATGAACCAACACCAGCACAGCTCGCAAGGCTCGGGGTAGCCCGAGTAAGCTATGGACCTTATCCCTATCAGAGTGCCATGGAACACTTGAAGGATCTCGGACGAAGCATTCTACTCGAAACAAGCTAAGAAGATTACAGGTGCAGGCAGTTATATACAGAAAAACACGAGGCAATGATGCACTCGTGTTTGTTTACGTTTGATTCCACAGATCCACACAGCCTTCTAACGTACACCGGTAACTCTGCTACTCTCTTCTGCCCTTCATCGTAAGCGGCGCATTCTTCATCATGGGATAGGTGCATAGAATCAACCCCCAGCTCAAAGCCCCCAAGACCGTGGCAAACACCATGATGTTGATACTCGTGAACCATTTTACTAGAGCACTCAGGTCGGACAAAACGAAAGCCAGTGTAAGAATCAGGCCCAAGCCGAAGAACAGGATCAGGAAATTGCGCATCCCCAGCCGTATCCAGCAAACCGTCAAAAAGATAGATAACCCGAGGACAAGAAATCCAATCATCAAGTCAATCCAGAGATAGGACAGGAATTGATAATGACTTGAGTGCAGCCTACCCAACTGATAAAAGGTTACACCAAGCCATCCCGCTTCATGAAGCAGATGCATAATTAGATAGATCACATTCAGAATGGTAATGGTACCAACCACCATCCATGCAGAGATGAGATAGAAGGATTTCAGAAACTGAATCCGGGTGCTCCCCAGTCCAATTGCAACGGGGTACAGCGTAATGAGGCCTGCCACGGCAAATGCACAGATTCCCCCGTACATGGGCCCGAACAGCTGAGTGGTAAAAGCAACATCAAATATGAAACCCACTGCCAGATATACTGCCGTAAGCATAAGTGTAATGAGTGAGAAGAGCATCAGATACCAACGCATATCATCCAGAATCAGTCGATTTGTGCCTTTTACTGCATTCATCCCTTAAGCACCTCCTGTTTCCGCGTCAGGTTTACTAAATAGTCCTGCAGGGTAGCTTTTTCAATGGAAAGACCATGTGCCTGCGCTATATCTCTCCACTCCTTGGAGTAAGCAGCATCGATCATCACTTTTTTTGTTGACCCGAGCTGTGCAGACTCCATGATGTTTTCGCTTTGGGTAACCTGATCAACATCACGAATTAACCCTGTTAGGAGAATTCCCTTTTCGCGCATCTGCTCCATCTGTTCATGACACAGTACGCCGCCTTGATGGAGCACGATGAGTGACTCACATAACGGCTGAATCTCTTCAATATGATGGGTAGAAACCAGAATCAAACGGGGATGCTCTTCATAACTTTCAAGCAAGACATTATAGAAAAATTTGCGCTTCTCTGCATCCAGCCCGTTGGTCGGCTCATCCAGAATGGTAACACTCGCATGGCTTGCGAGGCCAAGAACCATCTGTGCAGCTGTTTTCATTCCTTTGGAAAATTTGACGATCTTCCTTTTGGACGGTAACTCAAACAGATCAATTAACCGCTCCGCCAAATCCTGATTCCACTCTGGATGGAAATACTGACCGAATCGTACCAGGTCACTTATCGTCCAATTCCTGCCCAGTGGGTGATTCTCCTGAACGTAGCAGAGATGCTTCTGAGCAGCCAGATTATTATAGGGGTCCTCCCCCATGACTTGAATGCTGCCCTGATCAGGACGGTTATGTCCAGCAAGCAAACTCATAAGTGTTGTCTTCCCGGCTCCGTTTCTCCCCCAGATCGCACTAATGACCGGCTCACTTTCATGCAATGTGACATGGTCCAAAACAGGTGTCTGATGATAACCGTAGCTTACCTGATCTACACGAATCATGACTCACTCTCCTTATCTCTCTTGCCTTTAATCAGATCAATAATCATGTCTTCATTCATATGAATCCGTCTGGCTTCCTCGAGCAGTGGCATAATGTATTCTTCGTAAAAATGCTGCTTTCGCTCGACCAGCAGTGCATCTCTTGCTCCTTTGGCGACAAACATCCCAACACCTCGCTGTTTATAAATGATTCCTCTGTCCACAAGCTCCTGCAGCCCTTTGCGCGCTGTTGCCGGATTGATATTGTAGAACCGCGAGAGCTCATTCGTCGATGGAACCTGCTCTTCCGCTTGTAATCTGCCTTCCACAATATCATCCATAATCATCATGGAAATTTGATGAAATATGGGCTGTGATTCATCCAAAGTCGATTTCATGCCAATCCAACTTTCGTTATTTAGGTTAATTGGTTAGTTACTCATGTAACTAACTATAGTACACAGATATCCAAAAGTAAATAGCCGACTATCCCGTATTTCATTTTTTTGAATTTACAGGATCAAGTTAGTTCATCCGTTAATATGGAGCCCCCCTATTCATGGCAAAGGCAAACAAAAAAAACGCCTCTGAATGAAAATTCAGAAGCGTTCCAATTTCCTAATGGGATTAAGAGCCGAAACCATGATCAGCGGTTCTCATAATTGCGGGGTTTGGAGCATCCGTACTTAAGTCAAGCTCACTTGCAGGAGTTAGTATGCTTACCATAATGCTACATGTAGCTATCAGCAAAGCCAACTTTCTCTTCATTGAGTTTCTGCACCTCACTAATGATCATTTTGTACTGCTGCTTGGCTGTATCGGTCGCATAATCCCTATACTGTTCAAACAAGCCGATACCCCTTAGCATCCCCCTGCCGCTGCTAATTTCAATAGAAAATCTTAAACTATCAAGCACAAATCCAAAGCCTTTATGATAATCATCTTTCTTTAGATAATACGCTCCGAGATCAGCTAAAAGACGTAAATAACGATCATCTGTAACCTGCTTGCTAACCTTTCCAATTCGATTACTCTGTTCCTGATACGTAAAATAGGATTGATACTGTTCAAGAACATAATCGATATTTTCACCATAACGATTAGCGGCGGTGACTATATCGCAAAGCGCAGGAAAAATTTCATTTTCCTTGGTAGATATATATTCTAAATAGGAAGGCAGTATCTCGAACTGCCCCGCCATCAATTGATAGATATAACGATTTGCTACAGCCCATTCCTGGAACTGATGAATAACCACAATCTCATC
Organism: Paenibacillus sp. 7523-1; assembly: GCF_002276415.1. Taxonomy (NCBI): domain Bacteria; kingdom Bacillati; phylum Bacillota; class Bacilli; order Caryophanales; family Paenibacillaceae; genus Paenibacillus; species Paenibacillus sp. 7523-1. The sequence continues at coordinate 494,848 of NZ_NPBR01000013.1, forward strand.
CTGATCGGGGTCCTTAACCCAGCTGTTATCTGCATATAATGAGACATATTTTAAAGCACTATCGTAATCTTTGAGATGATAACATGCACTTCCAGCAGCCAAATCGGAATAAAGGACATAGAAAACAATAGGCTTTTTGGTTTCTTCCTGTTTTCTTCTGCCATTCAATTCATAATGAATGGTTGCCTTCACTTTTAGCTTCTCGGACAGCTCCTGCACTTTGCTCCATCGGTGTAGTGCTCCAAAAGCATTGATCAGTTCATTAAGAGCGTCCAACTGATATCGTTCATCCAGGCGATCGACATAATACTCGAACTTGGCTGCGATGATCAGGTTTCTCTGCTGGTCATTGGTCAGACCCAATTTGAACAGCCGATACTGACATAGAGCTAGACGCTCGGAATGCTGCATTTTCTCACTCTCAGCGATCGTTTCATATAAGAGGATGGCTGGTTTAAATCTGCCTTCTTGGTAGAATTCCTCAGCCAGATCAAATAAAAGGGGAATATACGATAGATTATCCATCATCAATTGGATAACCTCTTCAATACAATTTAGCTTGTCTAACTCCGCACAACGGTGAAGGAAGGGGCCCAGTCTTCGCCAATCGGGGGTAGCATGAACGAAACACTCATCTATATACAATTCATAGAAATGGCCTTCTTCAAGCTTCATGGCTGAAGTGATTCGGTCCAACTGCTGCATCGCAATCGGGCGGTTTTTGTTCAAAATATTGCTCAGCGTACCCGAATTAATACCCGATGCTTCCGAAAAAGAACTGATGGACATCTGCTCGCGCTTCAGATAATTCTCTAAATGATCGCGAATCGTGGTTGTCGGCTCCAAACAAACACCACCCTCCCAAATTAAAGCCATATACAGGATTAACGCTATGCAAAAGTAATTATATGTAATCCAAAAGAAAGGGTCAACATAATAATTTCAACTAATTTGTATTAATTACAATTTAATCCTTTTGATAAAATAAACCCCGTTCCCCTATTTTATACCGGGAATGAACTCGCATCAAATCAGGAAAAAACAAAAAACACGAGCCGAATAAATGCTCGTGTTTTCGTATAAGAGAGTAGACTCTCCGACTCTGTTTGCGAATCAGATTTAAGGCAGGATGTTGCCGGCAGCACGATAGATTTCGTACCACTCCTGGCGTGTAAGATGAACATCTCCGGCTTTGACACAGTCCTTCAGACGGTCAATATTCGTTGTGCCAGTTACAGGCTGCATTTGAGCTGGGTGACGCAGCAACCAGGCAATCGCGATGGTGGTGTTGCTCACATCATATTTGGCTGCAATCTCATCGATCTTGGCATTCAGTTCCGGGAACTTGTCGCTGCCCAGGAATACGCCTTCGAAGAACCCGTATTGGAACGGGGACCATGGCTGAATCGTGATATCGTGCAAACGGCAATAATCCAGAATACTGCCATCACGGTTCACGGCTGCATCGTTCTCCATGTTCACGTTGATCCCGCTGGAGATCATTGTTGTATTGGTAATGCTCAGCTGAAGCTGGTTGGCTACCAGCGGCTGTTTTACGTATTTTTTCAACAGTTCAATCTGGTTCGGATTCTGGTTGGACACGCCGAAATGACGCACTTTGCCTTCACGTTCGAGCAGATCGAATGCCTCTGCCACTTCTTCCGGCTCCACGAGAGCATCCGGACGGTGCAGCAGCAGAACATCAAGATACTCGGTTTTCAGACGCTGCAGAATGCCATCCACTGAATTCAGGATATGCTCTTTGGAGAAATCAAACATGCCCTTGCGGATACCGCATTTGGATTGCAAAATCATATTTTCACGAACCTGGGGATTCATCTGTACCGCCTCTGCAAAAATCTCTTCACATGCCCCGTTTCCATAAATATCAGCATGGTCGAAGAAGTTCGCACCGACTTCCATGGCGGAATGAACAAATTGTTCTGCTTCTTTGTTGCTGAGTGAATTGATTCGCATGCAGCCTACGGCCACAACCGGTACTTCAAGTGAGCTGCTGCCAAGTTTTATTGTTCTCAAGGTGATTTCCCTCCATATTCGGATATTGGTATATACTTGTCTTCCAGCTTTGATTGTGACACAGATCTGCAATCGGTTTCAATGGATTTTTAGACATCTTATATGGAAAAATGGCCGTTTTTGTCTCCATCTCTCGGCAGGCTTACATTTCTTGAGGCACGATCACTTCAATATGTTGAGGCAGGACGCTGATCTGGATAGGCAGTGCAGGCCCTTCCTCCCCGTCCACATTGGTGCGAACCGATTCCGTGCAGCTTACCCGGATCTCTTTTGCCGTAAAATAATCCACATCCTTATGGTCCTTCAGATGCCCAAACAATAAGGAGGTTCCCAGTGTCAGGCTGTTGAACACACTGATATTGCGGATTACAAAACAATGAATCAGTCCATCGTCCACGACTGCATCCGGAGACAGCTTCTCAAATCCGCCAACCGAATTGGTTAGCGCAGCAAGAAACAATGGGGATTCACCCTCCCACGTCAGCCCATCGTATTCAATCTTCAAAGGATAGGCGTGCGAGGACACGAGGTCCTTCAATCCCTCCTTCAAATAAGCCAGGGAGCCCAGCTTCGACTTGTCTTCTGATGAGACAGAAGATAACGCCTCAGCCAAAGAACCGGCTGCCACCACATTAGCGAATAGACGATCATTAATTCTCCCCAGATCCACCTTGCGTATCTGTTCTGAACCAAGCTGCTTAATGGCTTCATCCGGATCGAGAGACAGATGGAGCGCACGGGCAAAATCATTCACTGTACCTAGTGGCACAATACCCAACCTGGGACGATGCTTCTGATCCATCATGCCATTAATGGTCTCATGCAGTGTGCCGTCTCCCCCAATGGATATGACCAGATCACAACCACCTTGGCAGGCGTCCAGACAGTAACTGGTTGCATCACCTACCCCAGCTGTCTCATTAATCATTACTTGATATTGCTGCGATTCCAAAATTGCCTGAACTTGGGCCACGTACTGCTGCGCCTCTTCTTTTCCCGATGACGGATTGCTAATGATCATGGCTTGACGCATAAACGCCTCTCCCCTCCACCTGCACATATTTACTTCTTCTATACCCCTTCTCAGGGGAGAATGAATAACGCTCGCAGTCCAAAAGATTTTTTTGGTAAAGTTCACCTGAAGGAGTACAGATCAAGGCTTGTTTCATATAGAATAGAAGTAGAGTTGTTACCTGTCCCCTGAAATTGATGTTCCTTTTCTCGGCTGACGGGTTAATAACTAGAGAAATGTTGAGGATTCATTCCTGTTGACCTGACCTTTACAATGCGTGGATTACATAAAAGCTAGAAGAACTTTTGAATATCGGAGGGAATGCGTGCAATGAAAAGAATGGCACTACTATGTCTAATATTCATTCTAAGTATCAGTGCGTCGGGGCAAGCCATGGCCTACGCAACGATCGACTCAGGCAAAGGCATCATTGAAGATCCTGCACTGGAAAACGGACTTAAACTGATCTTGAACAAACCAGTAGATTCACCCTTAACTTCCTCCGACCTGGAACAGCTTACCGTTGTTGATCTGAGTAATGCAGGTATACAGAGCCTGTCGGGGCTCGAATATGCAACCAACCTGACACATCTCCGCCTATACGGCAATGAGATTGAGGATCTGACCCCGCTGAAGCATCTGGAACAGCTCCGGGAAATCGACGTAAGCAACAATTATATTACCTCCATTGAGGCACTCGCTGACCTGAAGGAACTGGGACGGCTGTACATCAGCAACAACTCGATCTCTTCCATAGAAGTGGTTCGTGGCTTCACCCGATTACATACGTTTTATGCCAGTGGCAATCAGATTTACAGCCTCTCCGCTTTGTCTGAACTAGAGCATCTGAAATGGCTGGAGATTTCCAACAACAAGATTACAGATCTGACTCCACTGGCTAATCAATCCGGGCTGCAGCAGCTGAACGCAGCAAATAATCAGCTTCAATCGCTGGCTCCTCTGGACGAGTTGGATAATACATTATTGAGGTTAAACGTGGCAGGCAATGAGATCTCCGACCTGACACCTCTGCAGCATATGACGCGTCTTCAGGCGCTAGACATCTCGAATAACCAAATTCAGCACCTAAACGCACTTGAAGGATTGCTGCGATTAACCGAGCTTAATGCCGAATCCAATCAGGTCTACGATCTGGAGCCATTACGACAGCTCACCAAGCTGGAGGTGCTGAAGCTTGCGAACAATCGTATATGGGATCTGACGCCGATTGCCGATTTTAATTTTACACAGGCTGTTCCCGTGAATACGGTACAGGACATCGGAGCCTCCACCTCTGTATCTCCTAACGTACTGACCCCGACGACGGAAGGGGAATCCGCCGGATTGACTGTGCAAAATAACTACCTGGATGTATCGAGTGGCAGCAGTACCATGAGTCTTCTTAACCAGATGAATGTCCGGGAACAGAAACGCACACCGCAAGGCCGTTTCCAGCGTCTGATCGAAGGATCGACCACAGCCTATGTGGGTGATCGCACATATGCCCTGGAAGCTGCACCTTTTATCCATGAAGGGCGTACGTATGTGCCACTGCGCTTTGTGTCCGAACAACTGAATGCCCATGTGGGTTGGGATCGCAACAAACAGGAGGCCGTAATCAGGCAAGGTGATAAAACCATTCGCTGGACTGCCGGCAACAAACAGGTGGTTGTAGATGATTCGCTCCTGATGAATGATGCTCCCTTGTTGATCGAGAACGGCACGGCTTTTGTGCCAGTCCGCTTTGTTTCGGAGCAGCTTAATACGACCGTCGGATATATCGGAAGAAGCAAAACGATTCTGATTTTTGAGAATAAACAGATGGACAACAATATTGAATCTTAAAGGTGTTACGATAAATAAGCCTACCGCAGGTTCTTGTATGAACGACATGCGATAGGCTTATTATTTATACAGTCTGGTTTAATCCTGCGGCACATCCCAGTTAGCCAGCATGCCCCTTGCCATCTCCATGGTCGACTCTTCCCCTGTGATTAGAGCAAACTTAGCAACCAGTACCGGGTAAGCAGCCCACTGCTCCCGAATATGCTCAAACATCCGGGGCCATGTTTTCCCCCCTGCCTTTTCGTACCTCTTTAACAGATCGCGCAATCCAGCATCCTGGAAAAGCCCATACAAGATCACAAAATCCTTCCCTGGATCGGCGATCTCCGCTTCCGTCCAGTCGATAAGCCCGGTTACCTGCTGTGTAGGATCGACGATAATATGCGGTGGATGCAGATCACCATGATTGAATGTGACGTGCTCAGGCCAGAAATGGTCTGTAGACACCCAATTCTCCCACCGCTCGGCGAGTTGCTCCGGCACCGTGAAGCTCTGCTTAATCTGCTCCATATTGGCGGCAAACTCCTGGCGCACTTCCCTAGGCGTCTTGCTCCGCACTCCGCCTTGTACCGCTGCATTCGCATCAATGCCATGCAGTTGTACGAGTGCAGCGGCCAGCGAATCGAAAAATACATCCGACAGGTCTTCCTGCGGAAAGCGCCATGCATATCCTCCCCCAGCAGGATCGACCACAGCAATCGGTTCACCGTCCAGCAAGGGGTAAGCAATCAGCTCCGGTGTACAAATTTTCCAATCCGGCACCTTAACAGACAGGTGCTCCTTCACAACCCCCAGCACTTGACGCTCATTTTCAGCACGCTCCCATACGTCTCCACGTCTCGGCTGTCGCAGAACCCACTTTTGCCCACTCTCATCCGTAGCAAAGGCCACCCTGAAGTCCATCCCGGACTCATTGATTTCCATCGAATCTTTGCGGATTCGAAGCCCATTCTGTTCAGCAAGCAGCCATATATCCTGCTGAAGTTTTACCTGTTCATTCGAAATTGGTCCTGTCATACCCATTCCTCCTCTTTTCGTCAGAAAAATAAAAAACACAGACATTCACGCCTGTGCCTTGATCTCGGATTAAGGGATATACCTAAATATGTGCAGTCCAATAGTGGTACATCAAAGAACCACTCCTACGCAAGAGTGTCCACTATCGATTACGGCATACGTGTAAATAGGCAAACCTCTCCCGATTATCTGCACACAGGCAGCAAGCAGCAACGCGCAAACAAACGTTTCGCTACTATCTCAATCGGAAAAAATGTGCCACACGTATCCCTCCGTTCAGTAAGTTACCCCTATGCTAACATATTCCAATTCCTGGTTCCAGCATGAGTTTCCTGATTTGCCCATTCACCCAGATCAATTCCTTCGCTGGCCTTCCTGCATATAGAGTATAATGAACAGGTATACGATATAGGTATGGTGTAATGCTTATAGTAAGCATCCTGCACGTCTCTGGTATGAGTACTTAAAACTAATGCAAAAGAGGTTAACAATGAGCAAGCAACAATTCAAAGATTATAAACTTGGCGAAGAGATCGTCCGGGCACTGGATAGCCTGGGTTATGAAACGCCAACAGAGGTTCAGACTGAAGTAATTCCGGTCGCTTTGGAAAATAAAGACCTCGTGGTCAAATCACAGACTGGCAGTGGTAAAACAGCTGCGTATGGTATTCCGATCTGTGACCTGGTGGAATGGAATGAAAATAAACCGCAGGCTTTGATTCTCACACCAACCCGTGAACTGGCCTTGCAGGTCAATGAAGACATCACCAACATTGGACGCTATAAGCGGATTAAAGCCACGGCACTCTATGGACAATCTCCTTTTTATATTCAAAAAGCAGAGCTAAAACAAAGAACACATGTCGCCGTAGGTACGCCGGGACGTGTGCTGGACCATATCGAACGCGGCACGCTGCCGCTCGAACGGATTGCCTATCTCGTCATTGACGAGGCGGATGAAATGCTGAACATGGGCTTTATTGAAACGGTACAAGCTATCATTCAGGCCCTGCCTCGCGAGCGCGTAACGATGTTATTCTCCGCTACATTCCCTGAGGATGTTGCCCGTCTCTCACGCAAGTACATGGATAATCCGGTAGAGATCGAGATCAAAGCAAGTGGTCTCACAACAGCTACAATAGAACACGAGGTTGTGCGGGTTTCCGAAGTCAACAAGACGGCTGTGCTGGAGGATCTGTTCATCGTGGAAAATCCGGACAGCTGCATTGTCTTCTGTCGTACGCAGGAGAACGTGGATAAATTGTTCCGGGTGATGGCTGACCTGGACTACCCAGCAGACCGAATCCACGGAGGCATGGAGCAGGACGAGCGGATTGAAGTCATGAATGCATTCAGAAGAGGCCAATTCCGTTATTTGGTTGCAACCGATGTTGCAGCACGCGGGATTGATATCACGAATATCACTCATGTCATCAACTATGATATTCCGCTGGAAAAAGAGAGCTATGTGCACCGCACAGGCCGTACCGGACGTGCTGGTAAGACAGGTAAGGCCATCACGCTGGTTACGCCGAAGGATGGCAGACGCCTGGCCGAGATTGAATCCTATATCGGATTCGAGATCCCGGTCGTTCCGGCCCCATCTGAAGAAGCTGTCGATCGCCACAGGGAAGAATTCGAGAAACGTCTGAAGATTGTACCTGAACGCAAAAAAGACAAGCGTGAGCAGCTGAACCAGCAGATCATGAAGCTGAACTTCAACGGCGGCAAGAAGAAAAAGCTGCGTGCCGTGGACTTTGTAGGTACCATCGCCAAACTGGAGGGCGTCACCGCAGATGATATCGGGATTATTACCATTCTCGATAATGTGACCGATGTGGAGATTCTGAACGGCAAAGGCCCCCTTGTACTGGAAATGATGCAAAACACAACGGTCAAGGGGAAGCAGCTGAAGGTCCGCAAAGGGAAGCATGTGTAAGCAGAAGATACGAATTTAATATATCTGAGAAGAGGGAGTGTCTTGAGGCACTCCCTCTTTGATTTATGCAGGTTTTCAGCAAGTGGATGAACACGTCTTATAAAAAACGCCCTGCTCTCGCTGCTTTATATCGAAAAGCACTCCTTTGTTCATCAATGGATGAATTGTTCACTTGAAACGAATGGAAGTCCAGTTAGAATATATGTGAAAGCGTTATACTTATGCTCATAACCTTGGGGAGGTGCATGTAATGAGAAGCAGGAAGTATGCATGGATTCTGGTTCTGACCCTGACACTGACGATGTTTGGCTTCCATCCAGAACGAACGGACGCGGCAAATGTAACCATTAGCAATGGCTCCGATTGGCTGGATACCTCAGGTAACCACATTCATGCAAACAGCGGCAATATTCTGAAAGTGGGGAGCACGTATTATTGGTATGGTGAGCATGCGGTAGGTGGCAAGTTTGACAGTGTTAACGTCTATACTTCAACCGATCTGAAAAACTGGACATTCAGCAATGCTATCCTCACCAAGGATTCCGCAACGGAGCTTGCCTCCAGCAAGATTGAGCGCCCCAAAGTGATCTACAATCCCGCTACGCAGCAGTATGTGCTCTGGGCACATTATGAGAACGGAACAGATTATAATCTGGGACGTGTCGCCGTAGCGACCAGCAATACACCGAATGGCAAATTTACGTATGAGGGCAGCTTCCGGCCACTGGACTATGAGTCCCGTGATATGACGGTGTTTGTAGACACCGATGGTACGGGCTATCTCATCAGTGCCTCACGCAAGAATGGCGGCGCGAACGATACGATGGCTATCTTCAAAATGAACGCAAGTTATACAGGTGTAGAATCCTTTGTTGGCTGGTTATTTGAGAACAGCTACCGAGAGGCTCCTGCCGTTGTGAAAAAGGGAAACCGCTATTACCTCTTCACCTCCCAGGCCGCTGGCTGGTATCCGAATCAGGGGGCTTATGCGACAGCCACATCCATGACTGGACCATGGTCTGCACTGACCCCTTATGGCAATCCTTCTGCCTTTAGATCACAGATTCATGATATTGCCACGATTACGGGCAGCAGCACCACGTCCTATATTTATATGGGAGACCGCTGGAATCCAATGAATCTGGGCGAGCATAAACATATCTGGCTCCCTCTGACCCTGAACGATACCAACGGAACGGCATCACTGGAGTGGTATAAGGATTGGAGTATCGATGCTGCTACAGGTACAGTAGCGCCGTCCTCTCTCGTCAACCACGCTCAAGGCAAAACAGCTACGGCCATATCGACAGCCTCCGGTTCGTCCGCTGCCCATGTGAATGACGGCAACTACCAGACTTCGTGGGCGGCCTCTTCCAATACATGGCCTGCATGGTGGCAGGTTGACTTCGGAGCGCCGAAGACCATTACCGAGATCGATATCTCCTGGTTTATGTATAAAGGATCGGAGGGGTACTACAAATACAAGATTGAGATCAGTAACGATGGCGTCAACTATTCCACACTGGATCGGACCAATAACCTGACCTACGGATTTACCACAGATGCAGTGCACTTTACGGCCCGCTATGTACGTATCAACATGGTGAATGCCGTGCTGTGGAACAACCCTGGTAATTGGTACACTCCAACGCTGCATGAGGTCAAAATGCTGGGTCCTGCTGCCCCGGAAGCGACAGGCTACAGCCAGTTCAGCTCACATAACTATCCGGACCGATATATCCGACATTCCAATTTCACAGCTCGTATTGATGCGAATGTCTCGCCTGTACTGGACTCCCAATTCCGCGTTGTTCCTGGTCTCGCCAGCTCTACAGGCATTTCGCTGGAGTCAGTCAACTACCCGGGGTATTTCCTGAAGCGAAACAGCAGCAACAAAATTGTGCTTGAAGCCTATGCAGACACAGCCGCTTATAAGGGAGATGCAACATTCCTGAGCAGCCCCGGCTGGGCAGACAGCTCCAAAATATCACTTCAATCGTACAGCCAAGCCGGGTATTACATCCGGCACTATGACTACGTACTTCAGCTGGATACCATTAATGCATCCAGCAGCTCTACCGTGAGAAGTGATGCCACGTTTGGGCGAACCAACTTCTAGTTTGACGTTGTAAAGTCTGATCTCATCTGTAAGATCCCACTATCCAAAAGGCTGCATCTTAGAATTTGATCTAAGAGTGCAGCCTTTTGTTATCTTGATCGTTTCGTATCATGCTACTCTTTTACTTCATAAGCGATATCTTGCAATTCTTTGATATTATAGGTGTCGTCCTGAATACGCCATTCGCCTTGGTCCTGTAAAAAGGTGATATCACCCGATAACGGAATGTTTTTCAACTGTTGGCCTTCTCGATCTGCAAAGACCAGATTCAGTCTGTATTCTACGAGGATCCAATCGTTCTTGCTCTCTTTGATCTCGACGAGTATATTTTCCGGATGGAGTAGAGCCTTCTCCTTGTCTGCCACCATAAGAGGTAACGTTGCATACCGATTAGCCATGTAGGACTCATAGTTCTTCTCCGTCAGAAATGGTTTCATCGTCTCCCCTTTGGCCAATAGACCCTCTACAGTTAGAGTATCTTCATAATCTGCGTAATCAACAGTTAATTCTGTCTTCTTATATTCCATGGACATATCCAGAGCCTTCTGTTCATCCTGAGCCGTAGCCTTCTCGCTCGTTGGTATATTCTGCTGGTTGGTTGGAGGTGTTGTCTCTTGAACAGGATCGGTCGTTTTCGATTCAGTACATCCCATAATCATTGCTGATGAGAGTAGTACCGTACTCATAACACTGACTAACTTACGCATAGTAGATCAAACCCTTTCGTTTCTTCATCACTTTCAATTATCACCTTTATTTGGTTAAATTGTCTAGTATTATGAACTCATTCGAATACAATACGTATTCGATTACTTAAAGTTGGATATCCATAATCAGGGTGTGTTATAGTCGACGTGAAGCGATTTGGAGGAGATAACTATGCTAAAAAGTATCATTACAACTGGACCCATTTCGAAGGATAGCGCCTGCTTGGTCCAATAACTGCGTGGTTCCTTCACCTATGAAGGTGTGAATGCAATGTCAACATATCAAGTCGTTCCGATGATATATGATTCTAAGGAACAGATTGATTCCATTATTATACTTGAACAGCAATGTAAACAACTCGATTCCATTCATCTGAAAGCAGATCTGGATCATATCAGTAAACAAGATGGAGACCACGCACTCCTGTGTTACTGCGAAGGCAAGCTCGTCGGACTCCTTAGTTGGTACCCCTCAGACGGGGTAACCGGAAACATCAATGCCATTGTACATCCACACCATCGCCGCAAAGGTGTGTTTCACAGCTTACTGGGGCGAGCAGTTGAAGACATGAAACCGCAAGGAATTACCCGGATCAACTATCGTGTACCTCAGAGCTTGCCTTCCGGGCTTCTTACCGCTCAGTCACTTGGTGCTGTTCATGATCGTTCGGAGTACTCCATGCAGCTTATGAACATGTCCTTCCCAGCTATCGAACAGGTTGAACTAACCTTGTCAGTGGCTAAACCGCAAGATTTTGAATTTATGGTCAGCTGCTCAGCGCAGGCCTTTGGCGATTCAGAAAAATGGACCCGCAATTATTTCACGCAAACGAATGAACCCAGCCGGGTAACCTACATTGCCTGGAGGGATGAACTGCCTGTTGGACTGGTTCGGATCAATTCCATTAATGAGACAACAGCATTTATTCATAACTTCTGTATCCTGCCTGCATATCAAGGCCAGAAGCTGGGCCGTCAAGTTCTTACTCTGCTCGTTGAGCTGCTTCTGAAGCAGAAAAATACGGATATTCGCTTGTCCGTTATTACTGAAAACGAGCATGCTCTAAATTTATACCGCAGTGTTGGCTTTGAGGTGAATTCCGAGTATCAATATTTCATCGGCAGCTTATAAGGGTATGTACTGAGGACTGTTTTCCAAATAAGGAAAGCGGTCTTTTTTTGTCTCTTTTCATCAACGGTTTGAAAATCTGAAGATCAACTTATAACCATCCGTCGTTTGCACGTATAATTCTTCGTACTTTCCCTTGGTGTAGTTGGTCAACGATTCTTTGCACCAAAAAACCACATTAGATTTCTCTAATGCGGCTCTTCAACCTTATTTTTTGGAATACACAATTTTCTTGATACTGTCGATGGACAGGAAAAATCGTTCCGTCAGCTCATGCACGGTTAAACCTGCAGCGAATAGGCGCCGGATCTGCTCATTACGCTCTCTCACAACCGCCCGGCCGCCCGATTTTTCGCCCCACTTCTTGTGAGCTTCCTTCGGTTTTGGAATGTAAACCAGCCCACCCGGGATGTGCCTCTGGATCTCTTTTAATAATTCTTCCGGCAAGATCGCATCTGCATTGATATAATTCATGCTGCTCCGCTCCTTAAAATTAGTCTTTAAGGCAGCAGAGTCATACGACGTACACTTCTGAGTTCTATGTGGCGGAAAGGAAAGTCATGGCTCTATGCAAACAACCGCCGTTGTTCATCGCATGGACTCTGCATAGAGCGGACCTTAAAACCTCTTATGAATTGAATCATGGTAGCCCCCCATTCGGCACCCATATGTAGGTGCTGTTTGATTCTCTCACATGAATCCATTCGATCCACGCACGGTGATATCCTCCTGAACAGCCACATTCCATCGCCTCCACATTAAGAATACTGGCTCAGACTCTTCTCCAGCATCTCCCGAACAGCCTGCTGCAATGGTTCTGGCGAGACCACTTTAACTTCAGGACCGTAGGCAAGCAGCTTCCGTGCAGTGAATGGGAATTCCTCCAGGGGAACCAGCCCTCGCCATTCATGGCCTTGAATCGACTGGAACAGCACATCCGAATGTGCGATCCTTGTACCAAACTCGGTGAACTGCAGCACCACTTCCACGCCTTCCCTGTTGTCGTCGGATTTAAACCACGCTTGCAAACTGGGAATGGACTCATCTATGGAATCAAGCACGCTCAATTGCTGCATGCGGTCCACGCGATATAACAACACGTGCTCCTTATGACGTGCAGGCATATACCAAAATCCATTTTCATAGTAGATGCCAATGGGATAGGCCTGTGTTTCTTTTCTTCCTTTTCGGGAATGATACGTAAATTCAATCTCTCTTTTATCTACAGCAGCATGAAGGATTTCCGTCGTCAACATCTCTACGTGCTCACCCGGATGCTGTACAAATGTCACATGCTCTCTCATGCGTACAATCAGGTCCTGCACATCCTGCGGCAAACTGGAGAAATACTGTTCGGCCAAATGCTCGCGCATGGATCCGTACGGAAAATCCGGGACCTGCTGCAAATATTCGATCATCAGAAACAGACCGAGCGCCTCGTTCTGTGTCAGCTGCAGGGGCGGCAGAATTCGATTAGGCAAAACCCTGTAACCCCCATTCACGCCGACCTCCGTGTACAATGGAAACCCCATCTCCTGCAGCGCATCCAAGTCACGCTGAATGGTACGGACGGATACACCGAATCGTTCCGCCAGTTCACGGGCTGTAAACTTTTTTCTTGAATCCATCAGTCTCATTATGGCTAGTTTTCGACCATTCATGATTCCACCACCTAACTACGTCAACATTTGTCATAGTTAGAGTGTATCATATGAAACAGAAGGGAGCGATCTATAATGTCCAATAAAGTAGTGCTGTATATTGCGATGAGTCTGGATGGTTATATTGCAAGAAAGGACGGTTCGGTAGATTGGCTGTTTGACGTGGAAGGGGACGGTGGAGATAACGGGTATGCTGCATTTTATCAAACGATTGGAACGGTGGTCATGGGCCGGACCACGTACGAAGATGTGCTTAAGCTATCCGAAGATTTCCCTTATGCAGACCGACCCACATATGTACTCTCCCATTCGGAGCAGCCACCCGCCCCACATGTGCAGTTTACAACCGAGCCAGTGGAGAGCCTGATTCCCCATTTGCAGCAGGCATCCGATGCCGATGTTTGGATCGTTGGCGGCGGCCAGTTGGTTCAGGCTGTTATGGAAAAACGGCTGCTTCATGAAATTGAAGTGGCCATCATTCCAAAAATTCTCGGAGAAGGTATCCCCTTATTTCCCGAGGGAATTGTACCGAGTAATCTGAAGATGATGGGAACACAGACACTCGGTCAGATTATATCCATCCGTTATCAGGTTCAGGTATAACCTAACCAATACGAGAAAAAGACCACGCTTCCCCAAATGGGAAGTGTGGTCTTTGTTTTATTCAGGCCAGCCCTTAGTACGGCATTCCTCTTTAAGCCAGAATTCCTTGCAGGTATTCCGTTAACGTCTCTGCTGCCCGCCGGTGGGATAACTCACCCGGATGAGTCCGAGCCCCAATCGTCTCTTTCGTTGTATCCGGAAGCTGCAGGACAGATACCCTTCGGTCGCCTGTCCGCTTCGTATAACGATCAACTGCACGATAGATGGCTGGCATCATGGGAAAACCAAGCATGCCATAGGCCCAGACAAGCTGCGCCTTCGGATTATTCTTACGGAGTTTGACCAGAAACCGGTCTACCGCATTCTCAAAAGCAGTCAAATCCTCTTCATGATAGCTCCCGTCTTCGTTTAAACGCTGCTTATGTACCTTTCCAGTTACGGGATCTCTCCATTCTGGTGTCTGGAAGGCACCTCCATCGTTGCTTCCCAGGTTGATCACAACCACATCCGGCTGCCAGGACTCAAAATCATATGGTTCCCCGGCTCCGATTGCCTGGTTATTCTCACCCGTGAGCAGACCGCAGACTTGTTCATAATAATCAGGAATGTTATTGTTTGGGTTGTTGTCCCAGCTGGTGAGTACACCCCAACCACTCTGGGAAACCACCCTGTAGTCTGCGTTCATTGCCTCTGCTGTCATGTACGTATAGTTATGTATCGCGCTGAACCACATTGGAATCCAGTCTTCTTCCGCTCTGGCCCCTATTGCGCCTTCTCCTGATGTGATGCTATCCCCAATAAACTCAATTTTGAACGGCTTCTCTTCCACAGGCAGGAATGCACCATCCGACTTCAGGGCATGGAACTGCAATAAGCAGCCCGGGTCTGCGCTCATGGCTTGCACATCCTTGACGATGCGTACGTTCTTCACTGTACCTTCGCTCATGCCCCGGAAGATACAGATCCAATACCGTCCTGCTGTAACCATCTGCCTGCTAACAGGAACTCCATTGATCAGGATACTGATCCACGGTTCATGGATATCGTAGTCCGACTCCACTTCCACCCAGAGCTCAGATCCTGTGACCCGAAGTTCAATTGCACTGCCTGTCCAAAATAACGTCAGCGGTGCCCGCTGCTCTGTTGTCCTGCCATGTACCTTCAGATTCTGTACCTCAGACAGAACATGCACCTGTAACTTGTCACTCTCTTTCACCCTGTTTTCCTCCCCTACGAATAATAACTAATCCAAGCCATGCAGGATGTGAAGCGCTTCCTCTTTTGTTTTTACGAAGAACACATGCTTGCCATTATTGCACTCATAAATGAAATCCTTCAGACTTTTGCTGCTGTAGCCGTCAAAATCACCAATGATGGCAAGCTTCACCTGGTAGTTAACATACTTTTGCAAAATCTCACCGGCCAGCTTCGTCTTCAGATCGAAGAATTCTTCCGTAATGTTGGATTTGTCGATGATCAGCTTGTATGCCTCGTTCAGATAATTTATCGATGCCATCAGATCCAGTGCATCTTGGACTTCGCTGATGACGATGTCGTTACTCTCAATAATAGCAACCTTGGAGTTGCCCTGTTGATCAATCGTAATATCCATTTCACGTGCTCCTCCCATATCTCATTTCCCTATACTATCTCGCATTTCCTTCGCAAAAAGCAATGTGTTTTCACACCAAAATGGAAATTTTCGCTCCTCCGACATTCTGGGTTTGCTTCTTATTTGTAATCAATCGCTGGAATTCCTCTGCTATAATGGATTTATTTCCTATAGAACTATATTTCGAGAATTGCCTAAGAAAGAGGGATGCTAACATGGACATGAAGTGGCTCGATTGGGCTAAACAGATTCAGGCTATTGCTCAGACCGGTTTAACTTATGGCAAAGATGTATACGATATCGAACGCTACGAGGAATTAAGAAAGATTAGTGTGGATATCTTGGCTAACTATACTTCTGTAAACAAGGAGAAAATATCACTCACTTTCGCGAGTGATTCTGGATATGCAACGCCCAAAGTCGATATTCGAGGTGTTGTTTTCAAGGATGATAAAATCCTTTTGGTGCAGGAGAAAATCGATGGAGCCTGGGCATTACCAGGGGGCTGGAGCGACATCGGTCTCTCTCCATCGGAAGTAGCCGTGAAGGAAATCAAGGAAGAATCCGGCTTCGATGTAGTGCCCCTGCGCCTATTGGCCGTATTGGATAAGAAATTCCATGGCCACCCACCCGAACCTTATCATGTATACAAAATGTTTATTCAATGCGAGATTACAGGTGGTACAGCTGAATCCGGTGTGGAAACCAGTGCAGTCCAGTTCTTCGACAGGCATGATCTGCCTGAGCTTTCGCTTGAAAGAAATACAGCAGCACAGGTGAAGACCATGTTTGAGTTTCTCGATCATCCCACCAAAGAAGTCATTTTGGATTAAAGTCGAACACGCCAAATAGCGACTCTCCCTTGTGATGGGTACAGTCGCTATCTTTTTGTTGTTTATCACAGATTCTGATCTGCGCGGATCGTGTTCTCGAGTTCCGCTCCCTTAATCAGGTTCCTCTTGGGAATCGACACATCAAAGGCGGTTCCTTGCCCGCTTTTCTCAGCAAATTTGACCGTGATATGTCCCTCCAGGGACTGGACAATATCTCGGACATGGGACAGACCAATTCCTGTCGCGGCAATGCCAGCCTGATTGAATTTTGTCGTATAGCCAGGTTCAAAAATAATATTTCGTTTGGCTTCAGGTATACCCTTGCCAGAATCGATTACTGTAAAATGTACATCCTCATCTTGCCCATATACCTGTATCCGAATAGTCCCTTCGAGCTCGATCACTTCCACAGCATTGGCGATCAGATTGTTCATCACCGTTAAGAGTGGAATGTAAAAAGGCGAATCACAGTCATACTGCTGCTCCATTTGAATTTGTATTCTTTTATCCAGCATCTCAGCGTATTTAAGATTGCCCTTCACGGCGAAACTTAGAACCTCCGACAGGCTCATGTTGACTGCCTTCTCACTGTCATATAGTTTCAGCAGTCCGGCCAGGATGCGCTGCGAGTCTTTCTTCACCTCATGGATCTGCTGAGCAATCCCCAGTGTCCGCTGACTGTATTGATTCATGTCCTGTTTCCTAAGATCCCGATAGAGGTCGTAGCTATCCGCCGTTATGTCTTCGATTGTCTTCATGGCCTTTTTCAGATAAAAGACCTCGCCGTAGAGACCGGAGTTTACACTAAGCATTTGCTCCATCCGCTTCTCCTGCTCCGCATGCATGAGCCTCATCTGTCTGACCGCGATACTGTTATACAAACCGCTGATGAAGTAACTTCTTAGCCCACCAACCACGAGCAGATACAGCCATTCTCTCATATCGAAGATGCTGGTCCCATTCAATACACCGCGAATGAAAAGCTCAATGAGATTGGAGGAAAAATCAACACATGTAATTAAGCCACCCAGGAGCAGTGGTTGGATCTCGTGAAACCTGTTCTTAAACTTGCTAAGACCATAAGAGAAGACAATATAATAGATGCCCGCTCCAATGTTGTCATGCAAACTTTCCAGCACTGACATCGAATTCACATCGTACAGTAAATCTACGGATTGCACGATAAAGCTCACGATGCCCGTCAGAATTCCCGTCTTCACATAAGACAGATGCGGCATGATCATAAGCAGGAACAATAGGATACTTACGCCCAAGCCGATTCGAAAATAGTCTTCCTGAAAAGGATTGATCTTAAATTGCGCACCAATAGCTGTAGCCATGGCAACCGCCGTCATTTGTACATTTTCATTTTTAAGCCAATTACGCATATCTTTCTCCTACATGCCCGATTAGCGCTTGCAAATACCGTTCGGGCTTCTAATGCTGTATATAGTAACATACGTATTCATCTTTAGAAAATTAACAATGCAGCATAGCAACATCCGAGTCTTTTTTACTACATTTCAAAAGCCCGTAAACCTGCCTAACAGCCGAAATATTACTTTCAAGTGCGTATATGACTTCAAGGTGCGTACTTCACACCTTTCTTTTGCTGGCTCACAATAATGTACAGGAAAAGAAAGGAGCATGCCCATTGAAACCCGATCAACCTATTACACGCCACACTGCTCTCGTTATTGGTGCGGGAGGAGTCATTGGAAGTAACCTTATTGATTATCTGACGACACTTCCGGAATGGAATGTCATTGGGGTATCACGCCGCGGAGGGCAAAACTCTCCGAGACTTCGTTATATATCGGTGGATTTATTGAATGAAGCCGATACTCAGGCCAAGCTGAGTCCATTGACGACGGTCACTCACATTTTTTATGCTGCTTATCAGGATCGTCCTACATGGTCCGAATTGGTACAACCCAACCTGGCAATGCTCCTCAATGTGGTCAATGCCGTTGAGCCCATCGCCCCCAACCTCCAACATATTAGTCTAATGCAAGGTTATAAGGTATACGGTGCTCATCTGGGCCCGTTTAAAACACCTGCACGGGAAACGGATGCACACCATATGCCACCTGAATTCAATGTGGATCAGCAGCAGTTTCTTGAGAAAAGGCAGCCCGAAAGCGGCTGGACCTGGTCGGCCCTGCGTCCGTCTGTTGTATGTGGTTTTGCACTCGGCAATCCAATGAATCTCGCCATGGTTATTGGAGTATATGCGTCCATCTCCAAGGAACTTGGGCTGCCACTTCGTTTCCCCGGTAAGCCTGGTGCTTACCACTCCCTGCTCGAAATGACCGATGCTGCCCTGCTGGCTCGCGCTACCGTTTGGGCGGCAACCGACCCCCGCTGCGCCAATCAGGCGTTTAATATTACCAATGGCGATTTGTTTCGCTGGAATGAACTTTGGCCCAAAATTGCTGCCTTTTTTGAACTGGAAACGGCACCTCCACTGCCGCTCTCGCTCGCCACGGTGATGGCAGACAAAGAAAGTCTGTGGAAATCCATGATTGAGAAATATGGCTTGATGGAAACCTCCTATGATGATGTCTCTTCCTGGGCCTTCGGCGACTTTGTATTCTCATGGGATTATGATTTCTTCGCAGATGGTTCCAAAGCCCGCCGCTTTGGCTTTCATGATTTTGTTGAAACAGAATCGATGTTTATGGATATATTCGCGAATTTGCGTGAGCGCAGGATCATTCCGTAACGGAATATTAAATGCAAAACAAGCGGATTCCCAAACCTCGGGAATCCGCTTGTTTTGTACTCCCCGGTTAACTATCCGAGGTGGGAGGCTTAAACAGAATTTTCGCTCGATTACCGTATACTTTCTCAACATGGATATCTCCCCATCTGCACATCGAATGGAGAATCTCCTTGAGACTCCACCCATATTCCGTTAGCTCATATTCAACCTTCGGTGGAATTTGATGATGGGAAATACGGGATATGATTCCCGCCTCCATAAGTTCACCAAGCTGCTGGGTCAATACTTTCTGGGCAATGGCAGGCATGAGCTTCATCAATTCGCCATTACGTTTTTTGCCAAACGTAAGATGGAACAGAATAACGGGCTTCCATTTGCCGCCGATCACTTCAAGTAAAGCTTCGACCGCAGTATTATATACTTTGATCGGTTCCTGCATATATCTCCTGCCTCCCTCTACAGCCATTTTCCCTTCTAGTCTACAATACAATTCACGTTGCAATTTAAATTATAGACCATGGCACACCGTTATCAGCCAATAAAAAAAGCAGCCCTCGGGGCCGCTGGACATTCTTCATTTCAAGCTCTGCAGAATGTTTTTCATTTTGTTGTAATGCCCGCTTACCCGGTCAACCATGTAGTTATACATGAGCTGGTTCTCCGACAGGTTCGCCATCTCGGCATCAATGTCCACATTATTGCCGTTGTTGTTCATCGTTGTTTCGTTGTTCTCCACAATCCGGTATGGAACGACGGAAGAATTGAGATCTTTGGCAGGCAGATGCTTCGGATGTGTCCGGTGCATATCCAGCTCCCTGGTTGTACCATTTTCAACGATACGTCTCAGTGCTTCTTCAAACTCCACCGATTTCTTTTTGTAATTGGGTGTGTCTGCATTGGCAATATTGTCAGTGGTGACCTTGTGCTGCACGTTCAGCACTTGCAAAAGAGATTCATTACGTCTTGACGTGTTGGTTTCAATCACGGCTCATTCTCCTTCAGAGCATAATGGTGCAGTCCCACTTATCATAAGAAAAAAAGTTGCCCTCTGTCAACATTCACTCAATTCTTACATATAAAACTCAACACAACATTAGCGATTCAGCTTCTCAAAAATCTCCGCTAACTTCTCCCGGTCCTGTGCAGTTAACTTTTCAAATAAAGCTCTGCGCAGCTTTTGTCCCTCCATGGATGCTCTGCCAAGAACTTCGGAGCCATCCTCGGTGATATCCAGGTAACTATTGCGGCGATCGGATTCATCAACGACCCTGACAGCCAGTTTCTTTCCGACGAGCTTGTCCGATAAATAACTGAGAGTCGGCGGGGTAAGCCCCAGTACTTTCGCAATATCCGAAGGTCGACTTTTTCCGTTTTGCTTCAAATGGGAAAGCACAAGCACATGAGATACGCCCAGGTCCTCATTAAATGATTTGTTCCACTGTATAATCAACTTGTTGGTGAAGGTATCCATATTGTGTATGATTTCAAAAATTGTTTTCTCTTCCATAACTGCCTCCTCATAAAAAAGACAGCCCCTAATGAAAATTAAGAGCTGTCATTATTCTACACACTATTGTGCGGAGTATCCACCATCAATAACCAGCTCGGAGCCGGTAATATAGGAGGAATCATCGGAAGCCAGGAACAGTGCCGCTTTGGCAATATCCATAGCTTGACCCAGACGCTGCAGAGGCGTTGCCTGAATCAGCCGACCGAGCAGTTCTTTGGACGTGCTCAAGGATTGAGTCATAGGTGTTTCGATAATCCCTGGGAAAAGAGCATTGACACGAATGCCCTGACGTCCGAATGTCGTAGCCGCTGCTTTGGACAACGCACGTACCGCGCCCTTCGACGCCGAGTAGTGATTGAAGCCCTGCCCAATCATTGCAGTATACGAAGAAATATTAACGATGGAACCTTTCTGCTGAGCGGCCATATATGGAGTCACATGCTTCATGCCCGCAAACGGGCCAAATCCGTTAATGGAAAGCATCTTCTCCCAGTCCTGTGCATTGATCTCCTCAAATGGTTTTTCGGATGAGATACCTGCATTGTTGACCAAGATGTCTATTTTGCCAAATCGCTCGTTGACGACCTTCGCCAGTGCCTCCCAGTTCTCATCTGATGCCACGTTTAATTTCATTCCATATACATTCTGCTTCTGGCTAGCTGTCTCCAGCGCCGCCTCATTAATATCCGCTGCAATCACGATGGCACCTTCCTGCGCAAAAAGATCCACCATACACTCGCCAATGCCTGAAGCCCCGCCTGTAATAATAGCTACTTTACCTTCCAATTTTCCCATGTCAGTTGCTCCTCACTTTGTTTGAATGTTTTTTTATAGAAATAAAGCCAGCAATGAAGGCTTATACGCTTTGCATATATTGCTCGAAATCAGGAACCGTTGGATTAGCGATATAATGCCCGCCTTCCACCTGAATCGTCTGGCCGGTAATAAATTTGGACTCATCGGAAGCCAGGAATAGGACGGTATGTCCAATATCATCCGGTTCTCCGTGATAGGGCAGTGCATTATATTTTGCAAACATATTCAACACGTCCGGTGGCATGTTATCCTCCGCTGCCGGTGTCAAAATCAGACCGGGTGCAACAGCATTACAACGAATGTTGTGCTTCCCGTATTGGGCTGCAATGTACTTGGTAAGATTGACAACACCTGCTTTGGAAGCTCCATAAGCCACACGAACGGCATCACCTGTAAAACCTGCCATCGATGCTGTATTGATGATGGAACCCCCGCCAGCACGGATCATATGAGGAATGGCAAATCTGCTGCCCAGCAATACACTCTTGAGGTTAACATTCATCAGTCGATCCCATTCATCCAGGTCTACATGAACCACGTCCAAGTCCTTCTTGAGGTTGGTCAAGCCCACATTATTAAACAAGCATGTGAGTTTACCATACCGCTGTACCGTAAATTCAACCGCTTCCTTAATCGTAGTTTCTTTTGCAGCATCGACAAATATGCCTACGGCATCGCCTCCTCGGAGTTGAATGTTTTTGGCAGCTTTTATAGCCCCATCGACATTAAAATCGGCAACGACGACTTTAGCACCTTCCGCAGCCATCAAGTTGGCAGCAGATAAGCCTATGCCAGAAGCTCCTCCGGTAACAAGCACGACCTTGTCTTTCATTCTGTCCATATTCACGACGCTCCTTATATTTAAGAAACCTGTAATGGTTCTAAGATGATTATTATTTAGATATACAACTATTAGATGTCTAAATAATAGCACCAGACTATCCGATATGCAATGGCATGGATACATTTAACTTATTTTGGTCATCGCGAGAATTAAAACACCCTGTCCAACGCTCTCATTTGGAATGAGAGAGTCAAACAGGGTAATTGGGTAGGTAGACTAACTTAAATTGAATCAGACAGGTCAGGACGGCGATTGTCCTCATTGACCAGACTACGGACAAAGGTATCAAAGTCGGGAGCAATCCATGTGATCTTATAGTTGTTTCCCTTATCCACATGAACAACCTCAGGCTCACCGGCATTATCCGATGCACGGTAATCCAGCATAATGATCTCAGCGTCCGATGGGCACTTACATAGAACCACACCAATCTCCGGATAGCCACCTTGCTCAATGATCCATCTGCTGCCTTCTTCACCGCACAGGGAATGCTTCTTCTCCTGGCCGATGCCCAGCATTCCGGAAATCTCAATGAGTCTCTTCTCTGCGGCCCCTGCCTCGCTGACAGGAATATACCTGTAACGAGGGATCCCACCATTATGTATTTTCATCATGTCCACATAGGCTCTAGGCAATTTGAAAACGAGCCGCTCCTCTACCGACTCAACCTGGTCGTCCGTAGGTGAAGGCAGAACCCAGTTCTGCAAAGCTTCGGCATTGTCATCCCAGAAATCCGTGGAATTTGGATCACTAACACTGAGCTGCTCCCTGGAGATTGCCGGGACGGAGTGAGCCGTCTCCTGAGCTGTCTCCTGAGTTATCTCCTCAGCAGGCTCCTCGGCTGTTTTACTGCGTATCCATTCGAGAAACTCCTGTGTATCTTCATCTCCCGGATCCAGTCGGTCTGCTGTTTCAAAAGCCTCACGTGCATTCTCATATTGCTCCAGGTAATAGTATGCCAGACCAATGCGATAATGCCACAAGGGGTCGTCCTGACCCTCTTCGGCAACCGTCAGAAATTGTTCAACTGCCTCTTCGTAACGCTCCAGGTTGTTCAGCGCTCTACCCAAATGACCGATCAGCTCATAGTCGCGCTCTTCCACATCAATGGCTGTAATCGCATCCACAATCTCTTCGAATTCATCCTGTTCATGCCACTCTTCCAGCTGCCCCAAGAACTCTTCTCTCATCCTTCGTACCCCCTGTTCATTCGCTCGATATCCCTTGCTGAAAATTATACCATTTATCAGATTACCTTCTCCAGCGATGCCATTCCTGACTAGTATTCAAGTTGGCCTCATGCCATATTCAGCACGAGCGAATAGGTTGTGAGGATCCATGAGTTTGCCAGATCAGCTGCTGCATCTCTACTAACCCGCACAGAGGGTTTCAGCTCCTGCACATCATCCGTTGAAGATCCTACTGAAAAGCACAGCAGCTTCGTGTTCTTCTTGATATACTTTCCCACTTCCTCGTAGAATGCATGCGTTAACGGGAGATGTTCACGAATATCTTCATAGACGTAATACTTCCCTTTTTCATCTTCAAGATGCAATTGAAATCCTTTGGGCAGTGAGAGCATAATGCTCGATAATTCGTCCTCTGCCCACGCTCCGCGATAAGGAAAGCTGATTCCTTCGTTTTTTATAAAAAAACCAGAGGTCTTATCATCAAGCTTCATCGTTATGGAGTATACAAAATGGGGGAGGTAATGGAGCTTTTCCTGTCCTGTAAAGTACTGATAATAAGCAGTATAAGCCTCATGCACCTGATTTAGATCATGGGTAGTTCTCGCAGCATTCGAAAGACTAAACTGAGCTTCCTTTTGTTCAAAAAGCTCTAAAATTCCTTTGAATTCCTCTGGTGTTACCAGAAACTTAAGCTTATAAAATCCACTGTTTTTCAAGCGATCCATGGTTACCACCCCCATGTATGATGTCATACTAATGAATGAATGTAATTCTTCCAATGTTTATTAAACAGGTTAGTTACCCTTTCCACGTATCTGGCCTATTTTCCTGCTTCATCTTAGGAATACTAAACGTTGCTTTAGCTCTTACGGATCGGAATCCATATCTCGCTTCTGTACTGCGGCAAGGTAACATCCTTGTGCTCATTCCAAAGCATTTCTGGTCCTTCGCTAAGTTCATAATCGGACGAAGGAAGCCACTCGGCGTAGATTCGTCCCCACACATCCTGAAGCGCACTTGGAAAGGGGCCGACCGCAGTAAACACAGCCCATGTCGATGCGGTTACTTCCAGGCAGGCCAGACCCTCGGGGGCCACTTGGGTGGTGGCTGCACCGATATAATGATCCAGTTCGCCCTGCTCCTCCATCCGTCCTTCGCTAAAATGAGCAGAAGCACTGATGATCCCCAGCGGCTGAACATTCGACACCCCCTTGATCGTCTCGATCAATTCCGGGGTGAGCTGCTGATACATCGCAGCAATGTCGGGGTTTACCCCGTTGAACACGATCGGCACCCTTTTGCTGATTCCCACAATCCGAAAGGCTTCTTTCTCTTCAATACGATAGTTCATTTCACTTCCTCCTTGAATGGTCAATTGAAATGTCATCCGGGGGAAGGCCTTCAGCGAAGGGCCATGATTCCTCGCTTCCGAGGGTGTGACCCCATGCATGCTCTGAAATGCCCTGGCGAAGGAGTCCGGTGAGGTATATCCATATTTGAGCGCAACATCGATGACTTTGCTGTCATGACTGCTGAGCTCCATTGCTGCCAGCGTCAGGCGCCGGCGACGGATGTACTCGGATAAGGTAATACCGCTAAGAAAGGAAAACATTCGTGTAAAATGGTATTCCGAGCAGCACGCAATTCGCGCGACCTCTTTCATATTCAATGTCTCCGTCAGATTCTCCTCAATATAGGCCAATCCCTCATTCAGCCGTGCCAGTGTATTCATCATCATTCCCTCCCCCATTGATCCAAGCATAACAAAGCCTTTCTTCCGGCATCCGACATTCCCTGCACCATTCTGCAGGCAGCAATTTATTGATCCGCAGACGACCAGCATAGACGGCGAATTCTCCATTTTATATCAAGGCCGTTCCTCTTACTTGTCATGTACATATTTTATAGAAAGATAGTTTTGAACCTCACAGATAAGGAGCGCGATCGAATGGGAGCCAGCCCGGGAATAGTCAAGACCAAACAAGGCATGTCTATCATTGCTTGCACCAAACGCCAGCACTATATCGATAATCTATTTAAGAATTACAGCCGACAGAAGCACTCCAAGAAAGAGATGATCGTTATCGTCAACAACGATAATATCCCTCTTGCTCCTTATCAAAGCTTAGCCAAAAAGCTTCGGAACGTATACGTTTTTCGTCTGCCGGAACGTACCTCTCTCGGTGCTTGTCTCAATTACGCAATTAATAAAACAAAATACAGCTATATTGCCAAGTTTGATGACGACGACTACTATGCTCCCTACTATTTGACGGAAAGCCTGCAAACCTTCAAAAGAACGGATGCCGATGTCATTGGCAAGCGAGCACATTATCTATATTTAAAAGGATCCAGGAAGCTGCTCCTTCGTTTTCCTCAGGATGAACATCGCCCTGTAACCCTCCTCCCTGGTGCTACGCTTGTCTTTAAACGACATGTATTCACCCATGTCCAGTTTCCGAATCGAAGCGTCGGTGAAGATGATCTGTTTTGCATAAGAAGTAAACGGAAGGGTTACAAAGTATACTCGGGAGGCAGGCATAATTTTGTCGCGATCCGCAGGAAAAACTCCTCCGGCCACACGTGGATCATCAGTGATCACGAACTCCTCTCGCAAAGCAAGAAGATCCGAACAGCGAAGCATTATAAGCAATATGTACAGAAAAAACCGAAGGGCAAATTCTGATGGCAGCTGATCAACGCGCTTAATTTAAATTTTCCTTCCAAATAGTTAAATGATTTGAAGCATAAGTGAGTAATCAGCTTATTGTTTCATAACTCTATATCGAGTTTATCCACAAAAAAAAGAAGAGCAGCGGAGCTGCCCTTCTTTTTGCACAAATCACATTCGTTATACTCAAGCCAGGTACTCCGCCATAATCTGCTCGATGTCATACGGGGTAACCCCTTGCTCCACCGAATAGATCGTATCTGCCTGATCCAGCGTATCTACCAGTTCGCCCCGGGCCTTTGCATGAAGCATAAACAGATCGTACAGATCGGGCTTGCGCAACCCGGTCATGGCTTTGCCCATCAAGACCATTCCCTTTTCATTGCCCTCTACATTGTTGTAATAGTGTGGGTGGCTGGTTAGGGCAAGATCGGTCCAGATCACCGTGCGATCCACCAGATCAAGTATGACAGGAATTGTAATCTGTGTATCGGCTGTAATATCAATTTTGTTAGCCACCGTAGACGGTTCAAAAATCTCGCCCGACCCTGGCTTCTTGCGCATCATCCACCCCGCGAAGCATTCCGGAAGATCGCAATACGGATGACTCGTGAACGACAGCAACGAAGCAACAACATATCGGCCGCCATAATTAACGATTGACGGAATATGCAGGTCAATGAACTCGCATGCACCCTGCGGAGCCGATACGATATCTCCGCTGTGAACAGCCTTGTACTTCGTGGAACGCAGATTCGTATAGGAGATGTGCTCAACATAATTCCAGTTCTCGTCATACATCACCGCAGACAGGTCGATATCGACACGTCCTGTGTCCTGCCCGTTGACCATGCCTTCCTTCCACCAGTTGAAGAAACGAATCGTATCTCCTTCGCCCATGGGTACCCGGCTCCCTCTCACGAGGGTACGCAGTGCCTTGCTCGCGGAACGTTGGGAAAACGGCACAAGATAGTCATGGAGCTGTTCATCGATATACGTCTTACCCAGTGGGGGAAGAGCTGCGAACCGTTCGACCAGTGCCTTCTCGCACAATTGCACAACTTCCCGGCACGTCGCCTCATCCAGCTCTGGCAGCTGATTCGGAACGCCAAATGCCTTTGCCACGTTGCCTTTTGGGAAAAAGACACGAAGATCCTGTGGTTCATTACGCTGGGCAAAATGTTGTCTCACCTGCAGCAGCACCGGCGTCGATACCTGTGCAGTTACCTCACTAAATGCCAACAATACATAGGCCTCATCCTCGGTAATTCGCAGTAGATGATCCAGCCTTCTGGCAAACTCACCCGGACGCTGTGACAACAGATCGATCAGGCTCCAGGTGTTGTGATACTGGAACGCCAGCTCCACGCTTCTATTAAAGGTGGCAAACGGCTTGTTGTTGCGCAGAATATCAAAAGCTTCTTCGCAGCGAGGATACCGAAGTTTATATTCGGAAGGATGCAGAATCTCCCCCAGACGAACCCAGCGATCCTTATACCGGAGCATATCCTCGGTGATCTGCCCACATTGCTCCAGTAAACCCAGCAATAAACGTCTCTCACGACGTTTGAACTTGCGTAAGCGTGAAGGCGCAGCCAGACTGACATCACCGTTCGACCAGGCAGCAGCCAGACGCAGGACGTCTGTGGCCGTTTTGAAGTACGGGCCAATTCGTTCCAACCTTGCCTTTTCATGTTTCAACAGCGAAGCCACTACGAAGCCCACATTCTCCTTGAATGGAATTTCAGCAGGCAGTATCGCATCTACCTCATCCGGTTCTGCATGTTCCAGTACTGTATCGATGTCATTTTTGTCCGTCTCCGAAATGGAGCCCTTTGCTTCAATCAGCTGGCGGATGAGTGTTCTGAACCCTTCCTCACTTCCCAAGTGGATCACTTTCAGATCTGTCTTGTCAGAGAAAGGCTGTCTATCAACAGGTTCACGATCAGGATATACCAGGGTTAGGTAGTGAAGGATAGCATTGAGGTACAGCTCCGCTTCATCTTCCTGCATGACCTGCATGGGAAATCCCGGATACATCGGTTTGTACTTCACATGTGCCCCGACCATCACTCTCAGATCCTTTACCAACTGAACAACGAATGCTTCAAACTGTTCCTTGGATAATCTTCGTACGGATCGCATCAGTTCATCGGAGAACGTGTATCCCAGCGTTTCAATATTTTTAAGGGCAGTAGCCAGGTAAGACTTGGGCAGTTGTTCCTCCCCTTGATGTTCAATAATCAGTTTGTTTGCTCGCCTCAAATAAATGGTGTTATGGTTCATGATAAAAGAGTCCAGGAGAGCTATATCCCTATATAACGTGAAAGGTTAGCTTGAGAAGGAAGGAATATAATAGCCTGGACGCCTCCTCTCTTGATTAGAAATCCTTCAGGAGAGCTGCGACCCTATTCATCCAATTGAGTTAGAAGGAAGGATCGCAATAGCCTGAAGGCCAGAGGTCCGAAGTTCGTGACCCGAACCTTTGGTAGACCCATCATCTCAGATTCCACGATCTCCCAACAGGGTGAAAGTATTACGACTGCATCAATCATTTCCCAAATATCATCCGTAATCAATACAGCTCGCTGGATGGAAGGCCGAATAGGAACAACCCAATTAGCGTCGAATACCACTATGTAAGACTTAGTATAGAACTACGCATGAATCGAGGTTAGGATAGATGGAACTTCAATCGATATATAACGAGTATCTGAACATCAAATTCAAACGCGCATTACCGCCTGTACGGACGAATCCGTTCGAATACGGCTTGTATGAAGATGACCGTGCTGATCTGTTTCTGACAGATCACCCGGATGAGACCTTTACAAATTGGATGTACGATTTACAACCGAGAGATCCCCATTATGTTTCTGAGCCAGACTGGAAGCCTGTTCTCGGAGAGCTTTTTCAGCAGATGGATATATATGATGAGCAGGTCCTGTATTATCTTCTGTTCACCCTCAACACTACGCTGTCCATTAACTCGCACAACGCATACAGCACCATGAATGATTTCATGAAAAACTACAGCTTCTTGCAGCTGTCTCACTTGAGCGAGATCACCCGTTTAAATGAGGAACAGAAGCACCAGCTAAGAGACTTTTTCTTCTTTTTCTACCTCTACGCGCATCCGGTTAACGAGGAAACGCTCTACGCGTGTTCATTTGAAGGCCAGAACTTGGTGCATACCAAAACTGATATTTCATTGGAGCGTTATTTCACAGCATTTCATGATCACTATAGTACAAATATGAATCAGTACAGCGAGCAGATCGCCATTGCTCCACACGACATCCAAGCCTGCAAACACCTTACATTGGAGATTTTGCGGTGTATTGAAGGGAAATCTGCCAAGCTGAGCATGCCTGAGGAGGAAGGATTAGAAGCAATGCTGCGGCTCATCAATGACGTGGATCAGATGCTGCAAATGCATGACGAAAATAAAAGCGCGTTGTTTGAGATCATGAAGGATTTTCTGACTGAAGCTCGTTCCACTCCCTATCGGGAACACTGTTTCACGACGCTGCTCCAGAACTATACCTCGTATATCCTGTTTTTCCGGTTTGATGAGATTCATACATTAGTGGATTATTTCGAAGACACCCCTGTGTGGTGCAGAACGATCATCAATAAAATCTTCATGGACACAGTTTTCATTGATCGGGTAATGAGACAGAACCGCATCGATATAACCGCGTACCCGAATCTAACTCAGTTCTTTGAGGACGAAGCGAAACGGATCTATCTGTAGCTCCGTTTCGAGTGCCGTGGCGAAATAGTACGTCAAAAAGCCTTCGCCGACGTTAATGTCAGCAAAGGCTTTTTATACTTTATTCTTATCCATTGTCATAATTAGAGTAAATATGATGCAATGGCGTTCTATCTCCTTTGCCTTTTTACACAGAAGCAACCTTCTTCTCATCCGTCAGCCCAAGTGCCTTGGCTGTCGTCGTGTGAACCTTGCGAAGAAGATCCGGATTCTCCACCAGGGACTCACCGTAAGAAGGAATCATTTCCTTAATCTTCGGCTCCCATGAATCCATATGCTGCGGGAAGCATCGCTGCAGAATCTCCAGCATGACTTGCACCGCAGTGGAAGCCCCAGGTGATGCGCCGAGTAATGCGGCTATTGAGCCGTCGGCAGCAGTAACGACCTCTGTACCGAATTGAAGTGTACCTTTGCCGCCTTGCACCGTATCCTTAATGACCTGCACGCGCTGACCTGCCAGAACCATATCCCAATCTTCGCTTTTGGCACCTGGAACAAAATCACGCAGTTCCTCCATGCGCTGCTCTTTGGACAACATAAGCTGTTGAATCAGGTATTTGGTCAGTGAGATTTCTTTGACCCCTGCAGCAAGCATGGTTAGAAGGTTATGTGTTTTAACCGACGTGATGAGGTCGGCATTCGAACCCGTCTTCAGGAATTTGGGTGAAAAGCCGGCAAACGGGCCAAATAGCAACGACTTCTGGTTATCAATAAATCGGGTATCCAAATGCGGAACCGACATCGGCGGAGCGCCCACCGAGGCTTTACCATATACTTTAGCGTGATGCTGCTCCACAACCTCCGGATTTTTACACACCATGAAGAGTCCGCTAACTGGGAATCCGCCAATATGTTTGCCTTCCGGAATACCGGATTTCTGCAGCAAATGCAGGCTTCCGCCACCCGCACCAATAAAGACAAACTTGGCTGTATGGCGCTCTACTGCACCGTTCGTCAGATTCTTCACTGTTAATTCCCAAGCGCCATCTTGCTTGCGTTTGATATTTTTAACACTATGTTGGTAGTGGATGCCCACGTTTTGATTCTTCAAGTGATCTAGCAGCATACGCGTTAAAGCACCAAAGTTAACATCCGTACCGGAGTCGATTTTGGTGGCTGCGATCGGTTCTTTCCCCTTGCGGCCTTTCATCATAAGCGGAATCCATTTCCGCAATTTTGCCGGGTCGTCCGAAAATTCCATACCTTCAAATAGAGGATGGTTTGATAAGGCTTCGAAACGTCTTTTCAAAAACAGGACATTGCTCTCTCCATGCACATAACTCAAATGGGGGAGCGGCATAATGAAGTCCCGCGGATTACGAATCAGATTGCTATTAACGAGATAGGACCAAAATTGTCTGGAGACTTGAAAATGCTCATTCACCTTAATGGCTTTGCTGATATCTACGGTTCCGTCCGGTCGTTCAACGGTATAGTTCAATTCGCAAAGTGCAGAGTGGCCTGTTCCGGCATTGTTCCATTCGTTGGAGCTTTCCTCTCCTGCACTGGCGAGCTTTTCATAAACCTTAATATTCCAATCTGGTGCCAATTCCTTCAGCAAGGTTCCCAATGTTGCACTCATAATTCCGGCACCAATCAAGATAACATCTGTACTCGTTTGTCCCTGGCTCATGTCTACCGTCCTTATATCCTATATTTGCCAAAAGGATGTAAGCGTTATCGATTTGGCATTTGCAGCGAGCCCGTTCTTGAACTGGCCCAAACCTCTTCTGAACGAAATAAAACCTTGGTCATAGTGTATCAATATTACGGTTAGATTGAAATATGCAATTTTAAGTTACTTGGTTTACCTGTTAGTATACTTCAGTTTCAACCTCACCGCTAACCCACTTATAGGGGTGAAAGATTTATTTTTTCAAGATAATAGAAAACATGGCAAGCCATAACGCCATTCTGGGTCAGGTTTCTAGTTCGTATTTCTCCTCATGAGGAAAAAAGAATTCGAATCTGCCGGCTCTCGGCAAGGAAAAAGCCTATTCCAGAAGGTGAATTCCTGGAATAAGCTTTGTTTTACTTTGTCCTCTTAGACCTAAACGTCCGAATAGCATGTTACTCGCCAGCATGTACATGGTATCTTCCCCGGGGTACGACCAAGGGGGAGCCTGACAACGGATCTTCCACCACAGTACAGTCCAGGCCGAATATGTCTTTCACCATGGTGCTTGTAATGACGTCAGAAGGAGCGCCCTCTGCGACAAGCTTCCCTTCCACCAGCGCAATGATATGATCCGCATAACGGGCTGACAGATTGATGTCGTGCAGCACCATGACAATGGTTGTTCCATGCTTCCGGTTAAGGTCGGTGAGCAGATCGAGAATCTCGACCTGATAGGTAATATCCAAAAAGGTTGTTGGTTCATCTAAAAAAAGAATATCCGTCTCCTGCGCCAGAGCCATCGCAATCCAGACCCGCTGTCGTTGACCGCCTGAAAGCTCGTCGATGTTATGGTTGGCAAACTCGGTAATGTCCATAATCTCCATGGCTTCAGCAACCGCTGCGTAATCCTTCTTGGTCCATCCGCTCAGCAAGGACTGGTGCGGAAATCGCCCTCTTCCCACTAAATCGGCAACAGAGATACCTTCCGGGACGATAGGGGATTGGGGTAACAGTCCCACCACCCTGGCCAGCTGCTTGGGTGGAATTTTGCTGATCGGTTTCCCATCCAGCGTAATTTTTCCCGATATCGGCTTGATCAGCCGGGCCAATGTTTTTAGAAGCGTAGACTTCCCACAACCGTTAGCTCCAATGATGACACTGATTTGGTTGCTGGGAATCGCAAGGTCTACGCCATGAATAACGGTTTTATTGTCATAGCCAGCCACTAAGTCTTCCGCTTGGAACATATGCGTCGGTTTCATTATAATTCTCCCTTTCGATTCATTCGGATGAGCAGGTAGATCAGATAAGGTGCTCCGAGAATGCCGGTGATGATGCCGACAGGATATCTGACCTCGAACGCAAATTGCCCGATGAGATCTGCAGCCAAGACTAGATTAACCCCAACAAGCCCCGCCGGAATGGCGTTTGAAAAGCCTGATCCAGCTAGTCTCTTCGCGATAGGTCCCGAAAGGAAAGAAACAAAAGCGATCGGACCGGTAGTGACTGTCGCGAGAGCGATCATACCTACAGAACACAAGATGAGTACCACTCTTGTCTTATCCGTAGCAACGCCAAGTGATGTAGCCGATTGTTCTCCAAGCTCCAGTAAACCAAGATGTTTGCCTAGCACAATAATAAACGGCGACAGGATCAGAACTGCTATGATTAAAGGCGGAAGCTCGTCCATCTTGGAGCCGTTGAGACTGCCGCTGAGCCAGCGAAGCGCAGTTGGAATGTCCTGCTGCGAACTGACCAGCAAAAGATAGGATATGACCGCATCCAGCATGGCCTGTATGCCTATTCCGACAAGGATCAATCTTCCGATCGAGAAGGTTCTTCCCTTGGATAATACATAGATCAATACTACCGTCGCTAGACCCGCAATGACTGAAGCAATAGAAACAACGGCTCCGTTTGCATGAATGACCGTGATACAAAACACAGCTGCTGCACTTGAACCGGAGGTTATACCGATGACATTCGGATTCGCCAAGGGGTTGCGCAGCATGGTCTGAAAGATATAGCCCGCCATACCGAAGGCGAATCCTGCAAACAATCCTGCAAGCATCCTTGGTAAACGTATGGTATGGATTGCAAACGTTGCCCCCTTGATCTGCTCACCGGAAAGGACCCGGATGACATCTCCAAGCGGGTATATGGTATTTCCCAGCAAAAGCATGGCACAGCATAGAGCGAGCGCGAGTATGGCAAGTAATGCAGTAACAACGACCCACCGACGTCGTCTTTGACGTCTGCCCGATATAATCAATTCCATCGTATTATTTCTCATAATGAACGCACTTTCGATTTGATCGCTAGAATGATGAGAATTGGAGCTCCAATGAAGGCTGTAACCACACCGACCTCAAGCTCTCCCGGACTGCCGATGAGCCTGCCAAGTACGTCGGATATCGTCAAGATAATCGCACCTGAGATGGCCGACATCGGAATAACAAAACGCAAATCAGAGCCGAGTATAAGCCGAATCACATGCGTCGCCAAAAGTCCGATAAAACCAATGGGACCGGCGAGTGCCGTTGTTGCACCACACAATAGAACTGCCGCAAGTGCTGCGATCAGCCTGAGCACTCCGGTTCGAACACCCAGCCCAGTTGCCACGTCATCACCCAGTGCCAATGCATTCAGTGCTGGAGCCGTAATAAAAGCAATGATGATACCCATGGCCAGAAACGGCACAAACGTACCGATATCGCTCCAGTTGCCTGAACCGACGCTGCCGACTTGCCAGAACCTGAATTGATCCATAACGTAAGCGCGTGGAATCATGATGGCAGTCACCAGAGAGGACAGGGCTGCCGTTATGGCCGCTCCCGCTAGCACCAGTTTGATGGGTGTTGCGCCGCCCCGCCCCATGGAACCGACAGCAAATACAAATACAGCGGTAAGCGCAGCACCGACCAAGGCCAGCCAGATATATTGACCTGCCGTGTTTATGCCCAGAAAGGCAATGCCGAAAACAACAAATAGAGACGCCCCTGTATTGACACCCAGAATACTCGGGTCTGCGAGCGGGTTGCGCGTTACCGATTGCATCAATGCTCCGGAAACGCCCAGTGCAGCTCCGCAAAATAAACTGAACACGGTCCGGGATATTCGTTTGCGGACGATATTTGCCCCGTAGGAGTCCACATTGGAGTGAAACAAACCGTCCATCAGTTCATTCCATCTCACAAGCCGGGAACCCAGTGTGAGTGATGCCAGCACGCAAACGCCGAGCAAGACGATGCAAAGGAACAGCACCGTCTTGAAATGTTTAGGCATATGAAGTTTTAAAGAATGGTTTGGAGAAGTCGAAGAACTATTCATTGATCTTGTCGATCGCTGCCCCGATTAATTTCAGGTAATCATCAATGGTATACGCGATCGAAAGCGGGTTAGGTGTTCCGGCAGCCACCAGAGGTGTGTCGCTATCGATGAAGGCAACAGAGCCTCTCTCGATCGCAGGGATTTTACCCAGCAAGGAATCGGCTTGAATGGCCTTTAACAATTCATCATTGCCGTATCCGATCAGCAGATCGGCATCGTTAAGAGCCTCTGCATTCTCAGCACTTAGTTCCAATGAGTAGCTTTTCGGATCCTTAATGAGTTCGGTGATACTTTCGGGATTGCTCAATCCCAGTTCTTCCAAGAAAGAAACGCGAGAGTCAACTGGCGTATAAATATGCAGTTTGGACATATCTTGCGCAGAGAAGTTCACCCAAACAACCTTTTTGCCAGCAATCTGAGGATAAGCACTCAGTTTCTCCTTAATCATATCTTCGGTATCTTTGATCAGCTGCTCACCTTCCGCTTCCATGCCCATGCCTTTAGCGTTAAGGCTTACTTGTTCACGCCACGTCGTTGCCCATGGAGCTGTTGGATAAGCCACAACTGGAGCAATCTCACTTAATGTATCGTAGTCTTCTTGTGTAATACCGGAGTACGCGGCGAGAATCACATCAGGGTTAGCATCCGAAATGGCTTCAAAATCAAGACCATCTGTATCCTGGAACACGTTCGGATCTGTTACACCAAGCTCGTCCAGCTTCTCTTTGGTCCAAGGAAGCAGCCCGCTATCATCCTGAACACCGAAGTTTGCCGCTGAGAATCCAACAGGAACAACGTTAAGAGCAAGGGCAATATCATGGTTGGCCCATTGAACGGTAACCACTCGTTCAGGCTTGCTTTCAATCACTGTCTCACCAAGAGCGTGCTTGATGGTAATTGGATATTGTGTACTTTCATCTGGAGTAACCGCTGTTTCTGTCGTTGATTCATCCGTGTTTGCCGAACTGTTCGCTGCTGGAGTTGAACCTGTCGTCGAATCAGATTGCTGTGTAGAGCAGCCCACCAGTGCCAAGATCATAATTATCGAGATGATTAGTGCTTTTAATGAAATGTTTTGTTTCCCCTTCATGTGTAGACCCTTCCTTTTCTCCATTAAATTATTTGGATATCATGATGACTATCCTGTCTTGCTGTTACTGTAACTACGGCCATAAATTACTTCGAGAACGTTTTCAATCGGCCTAGGCAATTGAATGAAGCTGATGTCCCGAATTGTTGTGGCATGCATCTGCTCACCTGAAACTCAGTCTCTATGTATATCGTTGCCCAAACAACCTATAGCAAAATTAGAGAATGATATTTTCGTATATTTATGCATTTATACTTAATGTGACACTGATAATGATTATCGATATCACAAATCTACCTTTGTTTTAGTAGATTGTCAACAAAAAATATGGATGCATACTATCGGGAATAATGAAATAAAGGGTGGACACAAATTATTAATAGGTATCTTACGTTAATAATTAAAACGGCAAAAGTATTAACTGTTCGGACTCACAGACAAACAAAAGTAACATTAAAAAGCCACATTCAATATTCATTGAAAGTGGCTTTTTAATTTGGGTATGTCTAAGTCCCTCTGTATTGGGATTTACTCAGAAAATTGAAATGAGTTCCTTCGTATACGGATGACGTTCCTCTGCGAATAGCGCATCTGCACCAAATCGATCGACGATTTGTCCTTCTCGCATGACGATGATACGCTGACTCATACGGTGTACGGCAGCCAGATCATGCGAGATGAACAAGTATGAAAGTCCCAGTGATGTCCGTAAGTCGGTTAGCAATTGCAGAACAGCGCCCTGTGATATCACATCCAGGCTGGCTGTCGGTTCGTCAAGAACGATAACGTCCGGTTCAATACCAATGG
This sequence comes from Paenibacillus sp. 7523-1, assembly GCF_002276415.1. Taxonomy (NCBI): domain Bacteria; kingdom Bacillati; phylum Bacillota; class Bacilli; order Caryophanales; family Paenibacillaceae; genus Paenibacillus; species Paenibacillus sp. 7523-1. Next base: position 531,738 of record NZ_NPBR01000013.1, read on the forward strand.
CACGTGCGATCGTTACGCGCTGACGCTGCCCCCCGCTTAGCTCATGTGGATAACGCCCCGCTAGTTCACTTGGAAGCTCAACAGCTTCAAGCAGCTGCTTCACGTAGGCGTCCTTCGATGTATAGGCGAAGTGTGACAGCTTAACGTCTCGCCCGAACTGTTCATACGGATCGATCAGTGAATCAGCGATCTTCAGCTTAGGATTCAGCGCCGCAGCCGGATTCTGAAATACAATCTGGATCTTCCTGCGATGCGGACGCAGGCGTCGGCCGCTAAGCCGTGCAATGTCCTCTTGACCCAGCATAATCGAGCCGGAATCAGCATCTTCTATCCGCAGCAGACAGCGAGCGAGCGTACTCTTGCCACAGCCGCTCTCACCAACCAGGCCGAGGCACTCTCCTCGATTTAAGGTGAAGGAGACGCCGTTTACAGCTGGACGCTCAGCGCCAGCATAGGTCCGGCTGAGATGTTCCACGCCCAGCACGGGTTGGGCGGACAACTCGGATTGACCCTTGTCCTGTTGGACGGGTGCCTCAACCGGGAATGATTCCTTGGGGTAATCCATCTCAGTTGTCTTCATTGCGTTTCCGCCTCCTTTAGACCCGATTTCAACGAGCGGCTCAGGACAGGAGCTGCTTCAATCAGTTGACGTGTATACTCATGCTGCGGATGGTCAAGAATACGGTGTTTCCCGCCCGATTCGACAATCCGTCCTTCCTTCATAACAGCTAGCCGATTGGCGTAGCGGCGCACATGACGCCAGTCATGTGTAATGAAAAGAATGGCGCAGCCAGTCTCAGCCTGCTTACGCGCCAGCAGCTCCAGTACGCGGTGTCCCGAGACGCTGTCGAGTGCCGTAGTTGCCTCGTCGGCAATCAGCAGCCTTGGCGATAGCATGAGCGATGTCGCGATGGAAGCACGCTGAAGCTGACCACCGCTCAACTGAAACGGATAGCGCCGAAGCAGCTCTGCGCCAAGTCCAACGGACTCCAACGCCTCGATGGATCGTTTGTGCCGGACAGCAGAAGACTTTTCTCCATGGATTTTCTGGTATTCATCGAAATGTCCGCCAATACTTCGAAACGGCGTAAACGCCCCTTGATAATCCTGAAAAATATATGAGATGCGGCTTCCCCGCAGGGCGCGCATCTCCTTCGGTTTTTGTTCGAGCAGGTTACTGCCTTCAAACATGATTCGCCCCGATGCGTGCAGGTTAGAAGGAAGCAGTTGACCAACCGACTGTGAGAGAAGACTTTTGCCACTGCCGCTCTGCCCGACCAGCGCCATGAATTCGCCTTCCCGAACGGCGAGAGAGACGCTGTCGACAATGGTACGCTCACGGCTGAAGATGCTCAATTCCTCAATGGAGAGAATCACGGCTGCACCTCCTTTTTCACGTCAAAACGGTCTCTCAGATAGTCGCCGAGCATATTCGCAAACAGTACTACCACTACGATGGCTAGACCCGGATAGACCATTAGCTCTGGCCGTGACTGGAAGTAAGGCCTAGAGTCATTCAGCATTGCTCCCCATTCAGGCGTTGGTGGCTGAGCCCCAAGTCCGATGTAGGATAACGAGGAAATAAGCAGGATGATCTTCCCCAGATCGAGGCTTGCCAGTACGAGCACATGCCCGGCAATATGCGGGAGCAGATGCTTGGTCATAATTCGTGCGTCTGAAAGTCCATTGGTTCGTGCGATACGAATGTAGTCCTTTTGCGACTCGGACAGGACGGTACTACGAACAAGGCGTGCATAGCTGACCCACTTGACGATCACGATCGCCAGCACCAAATTACCGATACCCGCCCCAAGCAGCCCACTCAGCACGATAGCAACAATCGTGTCAGGAAAGGCAAGAAAGCCATCAGCGATCCGCATAAAGAGCTTATCAATCCAACCACGCTTGTACCCCGCAATCAGGCCAAACGGAATTCCAATAAGCAGTGCAGCTCCAAGCGCCAGCAGGCTATAACCGAGCGTCTGGCCGCCTCCAAGCAGCAATCTTGTCAGTACGTCTCGACCCAGATGGTCGGTACCAAATGGATGGAGAGCACTTGCACCCTGCAGCCTTCCGCGAAGGTCGGTTAGTGTAGGGTCATGCTTAAGATAAACAAAGGCATATATGGAAGCCCCAATGATCAGCACCACAAATAGCAAGGCGATAATAGCCTGTATACTGTGTTTTTTCGATTTTTTAGCGGCCAGTGGGCGCAGAAGCATCGTTTTCATCGGTGGGCCTCCCTTTCCTTGAGTTTCATTTCCGGATTCAAATATCGATAGGATAGATCAACTGCTGTATTCACGAAAAATACAACGACCGCCATGATCAGAATATAACCCTGAATCAATGGATAATCGCGCTGGCGGATGGCATCAACGACGAGCTTGCCAATGCCGGGATACGCAAATAACACCTCAATGACGACAACCCCACCAATGAGGCTGCCTAGGCTGACACCAAACACAGTGATGACTGGTGGCAGACTGTGACGGAAGGCATGCAAGAAGAAGATGCGACCTTCAGATAACCCCCTCGCCCGAGCAGACCGAACGAACTCCTGACTCAGTGAATCCAGCAGGCTGGAACGCAAAAGACGCACATAAACGCTGGAGATGGCAAGTCCCAGCGTCAGAGATGGCAAAATAAGTGATGCGAATCCGTTCCGCCCCATGGTCGGCAGACTGCCGAAGCGCACGCCGAACAGGTCGATCAAAATCAGGCCAAGCCAGAAGCTTGGCACCGCCGCACCGACAATGGACAACAACCGGCTGCCCCGGTCGATCCAGCTGCCACGATGCAATGCTGACAGTGATCCTAGTGGGATGGCCACAGCTAGCATGACCAGCAGAGCGCCGATCGTAAGTTCCGCTGTAGCCGGAAGCGCCCGCATGAGCGTCTGCATAACCGGCTGTCCTGTCGAGTACGATACGCCGAAATCCAGGCGGATGAAGTCAAGCAGCCAATTGCCAAATTGAACAGGCAGGGAATCATTGAAGCCCATTTCTTCACGCATAGCCTCAACCTGTTCCTGACTGACAGATAGTTCGTCCACGTTTAGAATCGTGAGCACTGGATCCCCCGGAGCCAGACGGATGAAGAGGAAGCTCACGAACATAATGAACAGCAGAAAAATAAAAACTTCAAGAAACTTGCGAAGCAAAATGCGAAACATTACATCACATCCAGCTTATTGGTAATCATGTAGTACTCACTGCGTGTGGTTACCCAGTTTTTGATCTTCTTGCCGTTGTAGGCAACGATCGTACCCGGATGCAGGACAAATGAATTCAGCACGTTGTCATGCACGTAATTGGCGGCCTTTTCCGCAAGCTCTGCGCGCTTCTCCGGATCGACTGTGAGATTCAGCTCATCAATGATCGCCGTCAGCTCCAGATCCTCTGATCCACTGAAGTTGAGTGCACCCTTCGGATGATACGTTGCATTCAGATAGTAACCCGCGTCACCTCGCGGTGCGGTCAGATTACTATAGGTTGCGATATCCCAATCACGATTGGAAGCCATATAATCCTCCGGCGTGTCGATCTGGCGAATTTGCACATCGATGCCAATCTTCTTGGCGTCAGACTGGAAGACCTGAGCAATCAGTGGCAGGTCTGCACGAGCCGAGTATGTAAGCAGCGTCAGTTGCAGTGGTTTGCCATCTTTGGTCATAACGCCGTTTTGCAGCGTGTAGCCGGCTTCCTTCAGGTAATTAACCGCAGCTTCTTCACCTGATTGTGATGCTGCCTCGTCATAGGTAGGTGCGAACGGCAGAGACGGCAGGAACGGCCCGATAGCCGACTCACCGTAGCCAAGCAGGATGGTATCAACGATCCCCTGGCGGTCAATTAATGCATCCAGTGCACGGCGCACGTTCAGGTCCTTGATGCTATCACGCTGCATGTTCATCGTCATCTGGTGAACGCGGAACGTGGAGGTGGACTCCACAGTTATGCCATCGATTGCTTTAAGGGATTCCAGACTTTCTACTTCCGGACGGTATACGACATCGACTTGTCCGGATTGAAGTGCGAGTGTACGAGCATTGGCATCCTCGTTAAAAGAGAACGTTATCGAGTCGAGTGGCGAAGCTCCATCCCAATATTCATCGTAGCGATCCAGTTCAAGCTTGCTGCCCGGGGTAAATGAAGTCAGCTTGAACGGCCCGGTGCCAATTGGCTTGTTTACGATGTCCGGCTCGCTCACGTCAATAATGGCCGTATTCGGGTTGACCAGTTCGGATGCGAATTCCGGGAAGGGCTGTGTTGTTGTGATCTCCAGTTTGTCGCCCTCGGCTTCAATCGTGTCGATCTTAAGTGCGTTCTGAATGGCTGCACTTTCAGTCAATGCACGCTCAAGTGATGCCTTAACAGATTCACCTGTCATCGGCTTGCCGTTCTGGAATGTTACATCATCGCGCAGCTCAATCGTCCAATGCTGTCCGTCTTTGCTTTCCCAGCTCTCAGCAAGCCATGGTGCAACGGTCAGATTCTCTTCATCGAGACGAACCAGCGTTTCCGTGATGCCCGCACGTAGCGGAACATAGCTGGAGTCTACATGTGGGTCAAGCGAGTTTGTGGAAAAGTTATATAGGAAGTGAACGTTTTTATCGGTGGAAGGCTGCGCAGCGGGACTCGTTTCGGAAGATCCACAGGCGCTCAGCAGTCCGGCGCTCAGGACCAGGGAGGTCAGCACCAGCAGCGGCGTCTTTTTATTCAAGGTAATGCCCCTCTCTATCAATTGTTGTCTTAATCGTAATTATTATTATTTAAACAATGAGTATTATCTTATCGTAATGATTACGTTTTGACAAGAGATATATCGATGGAGCATCGCAAAAGAAACCTTGATCTCTAAAGTGAGAAAGTTTTATTTATTACAGTATACCTAATAACGATTTTAATATATTCTCAATCTTCCTAATGATTTCTGAATAAAAAACCTAATTACAATTAGCTTTTCTTATACTCATTCTTTCTATTAGAAATATGCTAGCTGACTCCTACATTATGCTAAAATAGCATTAGCCCATAGTAAGCCCACTTAATTATAAAGAATATACTACTATTTCTTGTACATTAAACTTATTATGTACTCCTTTGTTTGTTGATAATACGTTGATAAGTTAGAGCACAACGAATATCAATACACTTCAAAGGGGAATAATGTACTGGAAATCCAACATTTATGAGCATTCTGGATGAAAAATCCTTTCATTAAATTTGAGGAGGTGATTACATGGCAAGATCAGATCTGTTAATAAAACTTGTTGAATCAGGGCTACAAGGGAATGAAGAACTTTTCAGAACATCAGTACAAGCCCTAATCGTTGATGAAAAAAGCAAAAACCATAAGATTCTAGCGGAAAGGCTTGAAAAAGCCCTTTTAAAAAATACAAAAAAACAACTGGATGGAAACATTAACACCCTAAATCTGCATAAAAATCAGAATTTATACTTTGAACGCACCCCTTCTTTATCACTAGAATCGTTAATACTCGAACAAAGCATTAAGCAGAACATTTATGAACTGATTCAAGAGCATTTTAGAGTAGACTTATTGAGATCATACAATTTAGAACCTAGGAATAGGGTAATTCTATCTGGCCCCCCTGGTAATGGTAAGACATCCATAGCAGAAGTATTGGCTACAGAGCTAATGGTGCCGTTAATTACAGTGAGGTATGAAGGCTTAGTAGGCAGTTACCTAGGAGAGACTGCAAACAGGTTAAACGAACTATTCAATTTCGTCAAAACTAAACGATGTGTTCTTTTCTTTGATGAGTTCGACACAGTTGGTAAAGAAAGAGGAGACTCACACGAAACTGGAGAGATTAAACGAGTAGTAAGTTCTTTGTTATTACAAATTGACAATCTTCCAAGTCATGTAACAGTAGTGACAGCAACAAATCACCCTGAGCTCTTAGACCGAGCTGTATGGAGACGTTTTCAGTTAAAATTAGATATAAAAGCTCCATCTAAGAAGCAGATTGAAATATGGATAGAAAGATTTGAACGCGAGAATAATATCAGTCTTGAATATTCAAAGAACGTTCTATTAAAACGCTTAGAAGGAGCAAGTTACTCAGATTTAAATGAATTTGGAATGGATATAAAAAGAAAATATGTATTATCTATTCCAAACTCTAACATGAAGAGTATAGTAAAAAGTTCATTAGACAATATAAAATTTCAGGATTCTAAATTTGGAATGGAGGCTGAAACAATTGAATGATAAACCTATGTTAATCTTCCCAAGACCTGTTGAAGTTGATAGAGCAAAAAAAGCTCCTGGCAGAACAGGAAACATAAGATTTCCTGAACATTCAGATCAAATTAAACGAGTAGTACCTAAACTTAGGCAACTCGAAGCTGCGTTTGAAAATAGACGCGGTACAGTTACACCTAATACTGTCGGAGTTACTCCTGAATATGCAGTGGTTTTTGAAACCGTAGGAACATTAGAAAACTTTTCAAATGCTGTGAAGGATATAAGTGGTTTGGAATGGTTAGCTGAGATGGATGAGCTTATTGATGCAGATGATGATTTCTATATAACTACAAACGACGATGAGATTTCAGACAAACAACTAGGTGGCCGCCTATTTCTATTAATGTCAAATCAAGCCGCCATCACAGAATTGAAGGGGCTTTGGAAAAAATACTGTAACAATGAGAATTTCGAGCGAGGTACCACTAAGTGGAGAGATTTGTTTACACAACTCAAGGATTTAAGACTCTGGTCGGTAGAAGATAGATTTTATAAAACAGGACTAAAGGAAGTACTAAATGAAAAATTACAATTTGGCCAAGACACTATTAGATTCGAGATAGAATTATGGTATAGAGGCGATTCTAACAATAGAATGGAATCATCCGAACAAATCAAACAATTAGTTAGAGAAGTTGGAGGTACTATAATAACTGAATGTGTAATAGAAGAGATATCATATCATGCCCTTTTGGTCGAATCACCTATAACTATTTTTGAAGATTTAAATGAGAATTCAAACATCCAACTAATAAAAGCTGAACATATTATGCATTTCCGGCCAGTTGGTCAATCAATTGTTACCATGCCGCCATATGGTGAATTTAATTTTCATGAGAGAAACTTGGAAGATACAATTTCAAATGAAAAACCTCCAGTTATTGCTTTGTTGGATGGACTACCATTACAGAACCACGATTTACTAAAGGATCGAATAATTATAGATGATCCAGATGAATTCGAAACAAATTACGAAGCTAGTAAGAGATTTCACGGGACTACTATGGCATCTCTAATCATTCATGGTGAATTAGATTCTCAAGAACCTCCTTTAGATAGAAAAATATATGTTAGACCTATTTTAAAACCTGACCCTAATAATTTTGTAGACAATACAGAATTTATTCCAGATAATATTTTACCGGTTGACCTTATACATAGAGCTGTCAAAAGAATATTTGAAGGGGATGGAGAAGAAGAGGCTGTTGCCCCAAATATTAAAATTATTAATTTATCTATCGGTGATCCCTCACGTCCGTTTGATCTTCAATTAAGTCCATGGGCAAAATTAATAGATTACTTGTCAGTAAAATATAAAGTTTTATTTCTGATTAGTGCTGGAAATTATCCTAAGTCTATATTACTTGACATCCCTAGAGACGATTTCTCTAACATTAAAAACAATCCCGTCGTTGCAGATAAAGTTATTAAATATATTGCAGATAATGTCTTAGAGAGGCGGATATTATCACCTGCTGAGTCTATTAACTCATTGTGTGTAGGTGCTAGTAACAAAGATAATTCGGTTATACAAAACATGGGCAATAGAATTGATATATTTAATGATGAGGAAGTAATGAGTCCCTATAGTCGTGTAGGAATGGGATTCAGAAATTCTATAAAGCCTGATATTTTGTTTTCTGGAGGAAAACAATTATTTGTAGAAAATATCCTTGGGCAAGATGGATTTGCACTTTTAGATGTTAACAATGCTCCAATTGCTCCAGGCCATAAAGTTGCTTTTCCTGGAAGTCTAGGAAACACCAACGAAGTTTTATATACACGAGGTACTAGTAACGCTACCGCCCTAGCTACAAGATACGCTGGTAAGATTTATGAGTTGCTAGAAGACTTACTGATTGACCTACCTGATAAACAAATGATTTTATCCAATTTTGGAGCACTATTCGTTAAAACGTTACTTGTCCATGGTGCACATTGGAACAACTCTTATCAGTACTACAAACGTATTTTACAACTACCAAAAGAAACAAAGTTTAAGGACAAAAAGCTGCCAAGATACCTAGGTTATGGCTTTGTTGATCAATTGAAAATATTAAATGCATCTAACCAAAAAGTTACTCTTCTGGGATATAGTACTATTAAGAAAGAGCAAGGACAGCTATTTGAAGTTCCCTTACCTCCTTCTCTTAGTAGTAGAACCGAGAAAAGAAGGTTAACAATAACATTAAGTTGGTTTAGTCCGTTAAGTAACACAAATCAAAAATATAGAAAAGCCCATCTTTGGTTTGATTCTGAGCATGAGATATTACAGTTAAATAGGCTTGAGGTAGATGCTAAAGCTGTACAGAGGGGCACTATACAGCATGAGATATTTGAAGGAGAGCGTGCTGCTGCCTTTATAGAAGGGGATGTACTGACTATAAAAGTTAATTGTAAACAGGACTCTTCAGGACTAAGCGCTAGAGAAGAAATACCTTATACCATTGCAGTAACATTAGAAGTTTCAGAAGGTATTAATATCCCTATATATAATGAGGTACGTGACCGAGTTCGAACAGAAATAAGAACAAGAATATAAAAGACGAAGTATAATAAACATTAACCACCAAAAATTTTTTTTATCAAGTTATGAGTCAATTTTAAAATGCATAAACCAGACAAGTTATATGTCTGGTTTATGCATTCTATATTTGTACTTTTCACTAATTGTATTTCTCACATTATAAACCTTTAAAACTATTTGTTTTTACCCTATCACTTCTATATTGCGAGAATTCAAACACTACACAATCTCAAAACAGCTTTATCTCACCTCATCAAGAAACACCTCGGTCCAGCTCTGCAAACTCAATCGGATTCGGCCCATTCTGCTTCGCTTGATACAGTGCCTTGTCTACGGCTACAAACAGCTGCGTCAGATACCCTTCCGGATTATCCGGTA
>NZ_NPBR01000014.1:0-4988 GCF_002276415.1 Paenibacillus sp. 7523-1
AGACTCCACGGACAGCCTCACGCGTTCCGCAATTTTTTGAGCTAACTGGCGTTCCGTGTGCGGAAGGTAGATCATGAACTCTTCCCCGCCGTAGCGCGTTAGAATATCGGTCTCCCGGATGGACGGTTTCACAGCCTGAGCGGTGCGGTACAGCACTTCATCCCCAATGACATGTCCATAGCGATCATTAATTGCCTTGAAGTAGTCAATATCCAGGAGAAGGAGTGAAAACGGCGACTTACAGTGAACATTCGTAATGACCTCATGCGTCAGCTGCTGTGTCAGATAACGACGATTGTAGCAGAGAGTCAGACTATCCGTAAGCGCCAGCTTCTTTCGGAAGATCCACAGGCGCTCAACAGTCCGGCGCTCAGGATCAGGGAGGTCAACACCATCAGCGGCGTCTTTTTATTCAAGGTAATGCCCCTCTCTCTTAATCGTTGTCTTATTCGTAATTATTATCATTTAAAAAATGAGTATTATCTTATCGTAATGATTACGTTTTGACAAGAGATATATTGGTGTTGAAACGCAAAAGAAACCCGACTCTCAGATGAGAGCGGATTTCCTATGTTTTTTTTTACATATAGGGGCTTTATTATATTTCTATTTCGCTAATTGTGTATAGATGAAAATAAGTTGCGTGGTGCATCTTGTTCTTTTCAATACTTAGTTGCATCATACAGAAGGTTTAAATCTTACCTAGAATATATAAAGTACTGTGTCTTCATTAATAAATGCATCAGGCAGCACTTTTTGTAAATTCTCAATTCTCCCCTTCATATACTCTAAATCATTTCCAATCAATTTTTTTATTGTCCATTCCTTTAAAAGCGCTAACTCATCTATCGCAGCTTCTAATTGACTATAATTAATCTCAGATCCATCTTGAATAATTTTTATTCCTAATTCATGTATTGCTGTCTCCCAATGCTCTTCATAGAAATCTTGAGTTGATATATTCTCACTGAGTGTCAGCTCTGAGTTCCGATCATTGATGTCACCGTTATATCTAAATAGACCTATGGACATTATTCTTTCCCTCCAAATTCAGCTGAAAAATTGTAATCCGGATATTTGGTTTTTAAATTATTAAGTTCATTTTGAACTGCCAACCTTAACTTTGGAGTATCTGCATCAATTCTGAACACATAGTTCCTAATGTTCGTTATATCCTCAAATAGGGGAACATCTTGAGATATAGAACTTGACAGCTTCACTTCTGTTTGTTGAAGCACTATTATTCTGTTTGAACCCTTTTTAAATATCTGTTTGGGTGCCCATTGTTCTTCCGTTTGCGGAACATTAGGGTTATCCATGTACAATTTCTTCGCCGATTTATCCTCATATATTATTTTGTTTTTTAAATCTATTTCGTCAATTTCACTGTTTAACTTGCCATGTATATTAATCTCTTTATACGACTCTTGCTTAACTGAAACTGGAGAAGAACGGATCCGGTGCCAATCGGCTTGTTTACGATGTCCGGCTCGCTCCCGTCAATAATGGCCGTATTCGGGTTAACCAGTTCGGATGCGAATTCCGGGAAAGGCTGTGTTGTTTTAATCTCCAGTTTATCGCCCTCGACTTCAATCGTGTCGATCTTAAGTGCGCTCTGAATGGCTGCACTTTCGGTCAATGCGCGCTCAAGCGATGCCTTAACGAATTCACCGGTCATCGGCTTGCCGTAGCACCAGCAGCAGCGCCTTTTTTTTCAAGGTAATGCCCCTCTCTTTCAATTGTTGTCTTAATCGTAATTATTATCATTTAAACAATGAGTATTATCTTATCGTAATGATTACGTTTTGACAGAGATATATTGGTGTTGGGACGCAAAAAAATCCGTCTCTCAGATAAGAGCGGATTCTTCATGTTTTCTGTTACATATGAGGACTTTATCAGGGGCAGTTCCTTTGAAATCCGGGATTATTCTAGTTTTAAAAAACGGTCCAAGGTTTCTTTAAGTTATAACCCAGTCTCGTAGTCTTCTAGGAAATGTGACCAATAACCTTCAACGTTCTTCATTGATATAGGATCGACATTCTCAAAATAATCTCGAAGTTTACTAGCATATTTATCCGAAGTGTATACACCTTCTAGTCTCATTTTAGCTGCTAATTCATTTCTAATTAAATGAAACAAGAAAAAGGTTTTCAGGTTTTTATTAAGTATATATACCTCAGACTTATCCAATGGTGATGTTGTAAAAAGCGTGTCACTCCCTTGTTTTAAAAACAGCCCATAGCATACCGTAACTTGCGAAGTGACCAATTTGAATATACTCCTCATCCTCAATCACTTTTACATGGAAAGCTTCCATCTCATAAAAGACAAAATCATCATATTCAGCCGGAACGCCAACATCAATCAGAAACCGAGCATTCTCTTCACTTACGCCTCGCTTTGTTAATTTATCATAGTCGTAATTAATTATTTCTGAGTCATAGTAATCTCTTATCTCTAGAATATTGAAATCCACACTTTCACTCCCTAATATCTTTATCACTTACTTTAGAGCGAGATAATAAGTATGGATTTAGCAGTTTTCCTAAAGTAGTTTGTTATATTGAACATTAAACGGACAACTCATAGCACACAGAATTGTATATCCTAATGTAATTAAGCCTTGAGCTACATTATAAATCACTGGTTTACCCAGGCCGTTAAGCCTTCATCACTAATATCAATAGGTTTTTGTTTTGACATGTAGTCAGCGTTTGCTAACGGAAACACATAGCCTCCAGCAATAATGTCTCCGTGTCGTCTTCTAACGGTTCCTCCTCTTTCAATTAATCGAATGAGGGGTTCGTACAAATCATTAAACTTCAATGCTATTTCATTTCCTGAATCAATTAAGAATATCCACTCCAAATATGCTTCACAGGTCCCTTTCATAAAACTGTTTGTCAGCTTCGCTAACTCAGGGCATTTTTCTGTTAAATCCAGATCAACGTCATGACCGATTGCATGAGAAGCTTTAAAAAAAGGGTATGGAGATTTTAAATCATAGGAAGTTATTAATAAGGCTGCTCGTCTGATATATTCTTGTATTAGTGCCATATTTGACGGTACGTCAACACTGCCAGAGATGCTCCAATCTATGTTGTTAATTCTTTCTAGAGCCTCGGAAAAACGATTCATAATTACCTCCATTGTTCCAAATTCACATATGGTTTTTACGATTATTTAAAAGGATCAAAACCTTCAAAGGTTCCATACTCAGGTTGCTCTGGGGCTTTTTTATGTGCACCATCATTAGGTGGTTGATCAGTATATGTTTTCCTCTCATCTGACCATGATTCAATTCGTCTGTATGGGATCCCTTCACTCATCAATTTTGCTTCAGTAAGTTCATGATCGGCTAGCTGCTTAAACCAATCCTTCTGTGCTTGAGTCAGTTCTTTCTTTTGGGCCAACTGCCATGCATATGCTATTTCATCGTCAGGTGAGAAATGTTCTTTTTTTATCAGAATGCCTCCAGCCTTTGGGATCTCATGTTTCTCCAAAAATAAATGCTTTTTTAAAGCTGTTATATCTGAAACACTCAAACCAGTATTGTTAGCAACAGCCGGAACATCCTCTAAATGCATGCTCCTAATTTTATCATATGACTTCATACCGTAGTCTGAAATGCTATCTTCAAAGAGAATAAGATCATCCAACTTGTCGAAGGAAGAGTTCGGCATCTCATGTTTATTGACTTTTATGACTTTATTATCATGAGTAGTAATCTCCGAATAATCATCGTAAACGATCACTTTTTTCGCATGTTTACGAATGTCCTGTATGTTATCACCGGAGATTATTTTCCTTATTGTATTCTCTGTCTCAATAGTAGACTTTCTTGATACACCTGAAGTCTTGCCATTTATCTTACCATTTTTCGTTCTAGCAGCCTCAATATGCTGCTTAATCTTCGCCACAGCTGGGTTGGATGATGGCAATCGGAACGGACCTTTGCTGCCCGGCATACTCCCTTTAACCATCGAAACGGCCATAAAAATCTGACTAAGCTTAAGAGACGTAACCATTGTTTGAGCGTATTTATCTGAGACAGGCTCGCCTGTAAACGGATGTATCCCATTCTCAAATGCCTTGATCTGGAGCGCGAAGATATCCTCCCCTGGCGGGCCCATGTTCATAGGACCTTGCATGCCTTTTACATCCAAATTCCCTTTATCCTTCTCATAAGCCTGGAGAGCCGACTGATCTGTAACGCCTTTCTCATTCACAGGAAGCCATATTCCAAATGCTGAGTTATACGCCATCCGATAACCCTTATCTTCCGGGTTTCCATTACCCGTCAATCTTGTCGTCATCGCCATCGCACCAACAGCTCCAGTTGCACCTGCCAAACTAACCTGCCCTGCATCTGCTTCCTGAAAGCGGGCAGCGATATCCTTCAGATCCTTGGACGTGTTGCCCATGCTCTCTAATGCTTTCTCCAGTATAGGCTTGGATCGCTCAAACTCATAGTAAAAACGTTCCTGCGTTGCACCCATCCACATCGCTTGGATGAACATAATCTGCCTGGTCAGATCACTCCGGATGCCCTCCAATTGTTGTCTGGCCTGATCTACCTGATTGGATACGTGATGTAGTTGTTCAGGGGTAACTTTTATTGTACTCATATGTATCTCCGCTCATTGAAATAGGATTAACCTATGTTAGCAGAAGTTCCAAACGCAATACATCCGGCTAAAATCCTGATTTTACCTAATTAATAGCATTAAAGCCTGTTCTCATCAGTCCTATGGTCCTATATGCATATACCCAAGTTAAAGGTAAAAAAAACAAATGACACCAATTTGGCTTGGTGCCATTTGTAAGACATATTATAGAAGTGTTGTTATTCTCACCTCATCAAGAAACGCCCCGCTCTAGCTCCGCAAACTCAACCCGATTCCGCCCATTCTGCTTCGCCTGATATAGTGCCTTGTCTACAGCGGCAAACAGTTGAGTCAGATATCCTTCCGGATTATCCGGTG
>NZ_NPBR01000015.1:0-9455 GCF_002276415.1 Paenibacillus sp. 7523-1
GGACTCCACGGACAGCCTCACCCGTTCCGCGATTTTTTGAGCTAACTGGCGTTCCGTGTGCGGAAGGTAGATCATGAACTCTTCCCCGCCATAGCGCGTTAGAATATCGGTCTCCCGGATGGACTGTTTCACAGCCTGAGCTGTGCGGTACAGCACTTCATCCCCAATGACATGTCCATAGCGATCATTGATTGCCTTGAAGTAATCAATATCCAGGAGAAGGAGTGAAAACGGTGTCTTATAGTGAACATTCGTAATGACCTCATGCGTCAGCTGCTGGGTCAGATAACGACGATTGTAGCAGTGAGTCAGACTATCCGTAAGCGCAAGCTCCTCCAGTTTGAGATTAGCCTCGGATAACTCCTGCCGAATGCGATCCAGGGCATAATTGCGTTCCTGAAGCATCTCATTCTGCCGATTCATTTCTTTTACATAGTAGCGCTCTTGCGACACATCCTGAAACGTTAGGAGATGACCAAGAGGCATCTGATAATGATCAATGATTGGAGAGGTTTGGAGGATGTAGTGACGCTCCATGTCGCGCTCCTCCACAATAACCTCAATCTGAGACAGCGTATTTTCCCTTTGCCGATACTGATCCAGAAACAGCCCGCTGTCGCCCTCTACACGAACCGATCCCAGAAATGCCTCCATATCAAAACAATCCCCAACATGCAGATCCATGAAGGACCTGGATGCCTTGTTTGCTTCAATAATGGTCTCATTCTCATCCAAAACCAGGATGCCATGGGGAATCGTATTAATCACATCCTCATGGGCGATGGAAACCAGATCGAAGACGTTGTACCGCTTGATGACATAGACAAAAAATAAATCCGACAGAAAAATCCCCAGCGACGTCAGTCCGGGAATGATGAACGGTATCCATGCTCGCAAAACCACATTCAGAAGGGCATCAATTGCTGCAAAAACAGCCAGAACGAATATGCCCCACAGCGTAATTTCCACCTGTTTTTTAATCGTTGGTGATTTATCGGAGGCGCGAAGTGCCCCGAACAAAATAAAGAGGGAAGCTACAAAGTAGCTCACCAATACAATCATGACAACCCAGAACCATGGGCCATAGGCCCGTTCGACATAACCACCCTCCAGCGGGGTTACAAACCAATTAGCCGGGTTGATAACCACACCTATGGCTGCAATAATAGCTGGTACGAACAGCAGTATAACTTTTTTTGTCCCTAATCGATCCGAATAACCGGTAATGAAGATGGTCAACAGCAGCCAACCACTTCCAAGCAGTGAAACGGCGACGAAAGACAGGGTCACATAAAATAATTGCCAGCCCGGGTTATCCGACAACACGATCGCAAACTGACAGAAGGGCCAGAGCATCATCAACCCATGAAATAGAAAGTAAACCTTATGTAAGTTCGTGATTCTAGCGGTAGCAAAAATATAAACATATATACCAAACAACAGGACGAATAAAAAGAGATCATACCATACCAATGGGCTCACAAATCTTCTCCTTCTTGGTTGCGACTACTACGATATCATTGAGCTAGGCTGTTTTCGTAAACCTAAGTGATACTACATTAGAACTATACTTTCTAATGCTATACAAAAAATTATGGTTAAATTAACCATATCTTATCACACACCCCTATGGGAGAGTAGCCTATACACTGGAAATACAGCCAAGCACTGTTTTATTTATGCATCTATTTTGCTGATTTGTGAGTGTTTTGAACGTTTAACTATTGAAAAAAAGAACCCTCTCCCGCCCGTTGCCGAGCGGTCCTCTAGTATGTCTACTCCTACTCCTTCGCCAGCGGCAGGTTATCCGAGAATAGATCCGGATTCGCCCTCAGCATCTCTGTGATAACTGCCTCCACCATGGCCGCATCACATACTCGTACAATAGCACCCCCAAGCCTTCCTATGCGCATCGCGCCTTTGCGCTGTAACACCTTATCCACTTTCCAGAAATGCTCCGACCACGACAACCCGCAATGCCTGCGGGAGGGTACTGAAATCTCTGTTCCATCTGGCAATACAGTGTAGAGCTGCTCATGCTCATCTGTTAAACGCCCCGGAATGTCCACCCATTCCTCTACGCCATGGATGAACGTGTTTCGTTTCAGGTCCACGCCAACAAGGAGAATGGTAGCTTTCCGATCCAGCAGCTTGCCCCAAGCCGAGCCCCTTGCGCAAGGTGTGTCATATAGGTGATCGTCCTTCGTGAATGCCACTGCATCCTGACCGATTGCTGCAACCGAGTGAGTCGGGTGCCAAGAACGTACTACGCCTGACCGTTTTCGAAATAGCTCAGGTAGAATCCCGACGCAGCATGGTGATGATTCCACGTGGAACATTGGATTACTTGCATTAATGCTGGACCAGGTATGGGTTGGCAGCACCAGCAGTCCATCCTTCATATAGTCTGTAAAGACATCCAGTACGGTATCCGCCCCACCTTCGACCTCACCCATACTTTTCATGGAAGAGTGAACAAGCAGCGTACTTCGTCCGTCAATACCAAGCTGGTGGAGCTGCTCAAACAAGCTTTGTTGTGTATGCATAATGAATCGATAACCTCCTTTGGGCTATTATAGCAAAATGAAAGAAACTCTATGGTGCGCAAGGGTACGCACTTCATGAGACTGCATTACAGATTGTGACTGTGACTGCTCAGCCAACCGCATTACAGCATGACAAAGGGCCGAGGGAATCCCTCGGCCGCCAGGCAATCATGGATATGAGTCCAATTACGATAAAAATATCTTATGTTTACTTAATAACTACATACTCCAGGTTAACCAGCTTCGCATACGTTACGATCTGGTCTGTTGTCAGGTTCAAGGAAACCACGGTATGGTGACCGCCGCCATTTTCGATCCAGGCTTTGACCCCATCCTGGAAGTTTGGCTTCACGTTCCACAATACACGTGCCACAGGCAGATTCGGTGCTGGTACAGTTGGCTCAAATGCAGACACTTCATTGATTAGCAGCTTGTAATGTGTGCCGAAGTCAGCCATGGATACAACAACACCTTCGCCTGCTTTGCCATCGAATACCAGACGTGCTGGATCTTCGCGATCGCCAATACCCAGTGGAGACACAATGATTCTCGGTTTGGTGCTGGCGAGTGTAGGATCTACTTCAAGCATGTGAGATTGAAGGATAGCTTCCTGTCCAGCAGCCATTTCATAGGTGTAATCTTCCATGAAGCCCGTATTCTCGTTGTGGCTCATAACTTTCAGCAAACGATCAAGTGCAGCTGTTTTCCAGTCACCTTCACCAGCAAATCCATATCCTTGGGCCATCAGGCGCTGTACAGCCAAACCTGGAAGCTGCTTCATGCCATGCAGATCTTCGAAGTTGGTGGTGAATGCAGTGTATCCGCCCTCGTCGAGGAAGCGTTTGATTGCAATTTCATAACTGGCTTGCACACGTACACTGGCTTCCCAAGCTTCCTTGCTGTTTGTACCATAATCGAATTCATACAGCTCTGCGTATTGGCCGATCAGGTCATCGATTTCCTGCTCTGTCACCGCATTCACAACCTGTACCAGGTCACCGATGCCGAAGTAGTCGACCGTCCAACCGAATTGGATTTGTGCCTCCACTTTATCCCCTTCAGTTACACCCACGTTGCGCATGTTGTCGCCAAAACGGGCCACTTTGATGTTGAAGCTTTCGTTATAGGCAACCGCCACGTCCATCCAATCGGCAACCTGCTGCTGCACTTCCGGGCGCTCCCAGTATCCAACGACGATTTTGTTTTGTTTTCTGAGACGGGCATTGATAAAACCATACTCACGGTCACCGTGTGCTGCCTGGTTCAGGTTCATGAAGTCCATATCGATGGTGGCCCAAGGAATGCTCTCATTATATTGCGTAGCCAGATGAAGAAGTGGTTTTTGCAGCAGTTTTGTACCACGAATCCACATTTTCGCTGGAGAGAAGGTATGCATCCAAGTAATAACACCGGCTACTTCATCGCGGTAGTTGACTTCCTTCATGATGCTTGTAATTTTATCTGCGCTTACCGCCAGATCCTGCAATACGAGTGGGTATGGCAGAACGCCGCTTGCATTCAGGGCATCCGTAATCTTCTGTGCATTGGCTTTGACCTCGCCCAGTGCTTCTTCACCATAGAGATGCTGCGAACCAACGACGAACCAAAATTCTTTTGCTGCTGTTGCTGACATGTAATCATCCTCATTTCATTTTTATAGTTGAACAAATGGGTTACACTTACACTCCGATTGCAGTACCATCTTCCGATCGCTGGTTATCCCCGGATTTCTTTGATCAAGTTTAATAAGGATGATATCCGGTTATAAAGGCGAGGTATATCCTTCCGAAGTAGCTTTCTTGCAGAAAGCTTTTAGCTTCGCTTCTTCAGATTGATACTGCACTCTCCGTTATCGTGTAAAAGTTTGATACAACTTCATTGGTAGTAGTAACAAACAACTTATTCGCTGGAATTATGATCAACCGATCGCTACATAACCACATTACTTCTGTCCGTAATACGCGTCCTTCCCGTGTTTCCGCAGATAGTGTTTATCCAAAATGCCTTGCGGCAGTTCTTTGGCGAAGTTGTTTAGTTGCCGCGCATACAGGTTCATTTTGCATACTTCCTCCAGCACAACACTGTTCACCACAGCAGCCTTGGCATCTTTTCCCCAGGTAAACGGTGCATGACCATGGAGCAGCACGGCCGGAACTGCCATAACATCAATCCCGCGCTCTTCAAACGTTTCAATAATGACACGTCCTGTCTCCGCTTCGTACCCACGATCAACCTCGTTCTGGTTCAGGAAACGTGCACAAGGTACCGCACCATAGAACGTATCTGCATGCGTTGTTCCCATAACAGGTACATCCAGTCCAGCTTGGGCCCAGATGGTCGCCCATGTGGAGTGCGTATGCACAATCCCGCCAATTTCGGAGTAATGCTTATATAAAACAGCATGGGTTGCTGTATCCGAGGATGGTCTCATCTCGCCCTCGACCACGTTGCCATTCAGATCGACAACGACCATGTCGCTTGGCTTCATGGCATCGTAGCTGACGCCGCTCGGTTTGATTACGAACAATCCGCTATCCCGATCAATGGCGCTGACGTTGCCCCAAGTGAACTTCACAAGTCCATGCTTCGGCAGCTCCAGATTCGCCTCATAAACCTCTTGTTTCAGTTGCTCTAACATCTTAATCCCTCCCGTTCTCTACCAGATGATCAACAGCCGCCTGCTCAATGGCCAGACCCTTCCGGTAGCGTTCGATAAATGATTCAAACCCTTTGACATCCGATGGGTCCGGTGCTACTTCCTCTCCAGCGACATCGCTGAATACCTTCTGCTCCAGGAA
The DNA here is from genome assembly GCF_002276415.1 of Paenibacillus sp. 7523-1. Lineage (NCBI taxonomy): Bacteria > Bacillati > Bacillota > Bacilli > Caryophanales > Paenibacillaceae > Paenibacillus > Paenibacillus sp. 7523-1. Next base: position 5,345 of record NZ_NPBR01000015.1, read on the forward strand.
CACATCCAGACTCTCCTGCTCACCCTTATTGATCATATATGAAGCGAGAAGCGCCATGCCCCATGCCCCGCCTTCCCCTGCCGTGGACATAACGGATACAGGCACATTCATCGCGGCTGCAACGATCCGCTGTCCAACGACTGGCGTTTTGAACAATCCACCATGAGCCAAGATGCTGTCGATTGCTACGTGTTCTTTTTCCGTCAAAATATCCATCCCGATCTTCAGTGCACCAAAGGCTGTGAACAGATGGGTACGCATGAAGTTGGCCAGATTAAACCGGCTTTCAGGTGAACGAACGAACAACGGACGGCCCTTGTCGATCCCCGTAATATTTTCGCCGGAATAGTATCCGTAGCTCAGCAGGCCGCCACCATCCGGGTCTGCTTCAAGTGCCTTGTTAAACAAGACGCTGAAGAGCTTGCCGCTATCGACCTCGTATCCCATGGCCTCAGAAAATTCACGGAACAATCCGATCCATGCATTGATGTCGCTGGAACAGTTATTGGCATGTACCATACCCACCGGGCTGCCGTCCGGCGTTGTGACCATATCGATCTCTGGGTACACTTTGGACAGTTCATTTTCCAGGACGATCATGGCAAAGACAGATGTGCCGACAGAGATATTGCCCGTACGTTTTCTTACGCTGTTCGTCGCGACCATGCCTGTTCCGGCATCACCTTCCGGTGGACATAGCGGAATGCCTGCTTGCAAGTCTCCTGCAGGGTCAAGCAGCTTGGCTCCGGCGTCCGTTAACGTACCTGCATCCTCGCCCGCGAGATATACCTTGGGAAGAAGCTCTTCCAATGTCCAAGGATAACCTCGGCCTGCGATCAGTTCGTCGAACTGCTTGATCATGGATGGATGATAATTATGTGTTGACTCATCGATTGGGAAAATACCTGAAGCATCACCAATTCCAATCGCTTTATTGCCGGTTAACAACCAGTGAATGTATCCAGCCAGCGTAGTCAGGGCATCAATGCGAGGCAGATGCTCCTCCTCGTTCAATATGGCCTGATACAAGTGTGCGATGCTCCAGCGTTCCGGGATGTTGAACTGAAGAAGATCTGTTAACTCCTTCGCCGCCACTCCAGTTGTTGCATTACGCCACGTCCGGAACGGTACCAGCAGTTCACCTGTACGATCCAGTGCAACATATCCGTGCATCATTGCGGAGAAGCCGATGGAACCAATGGTTTGCAGCGTGATGCCGTACTTCTGTTCCACATCCTGCTTCATCTCGCGGTACGCTGTTTGCATGCCCGTGATGATATCCTCCTGGTTGTACGTCCAATATCCGTCTTTCAGGAGATTCTCCCATTCGTAACTTCCGGATGCGATGGTGTCGAAACGTTCGTTAATCAATACGGCCTTGATTCGCGTTGAACCGAACTCGATGCCAAGTGAAGTAGCTCCCTTCGCAATTGCCTCTTTCGTCTGCTCATGACTCATAACCATGGTTGTCCCCTCTCTGATCGCCGTTTTCATCGCTAGGATGGTATTTACGTTAAAGGACCAAAGTTGCAACGGCTTAGGATGAATTTATGAATTTGTATAAAATGTGTACTACTGTTGTGATCAATTCTGGTGAATAAACAGCAGTAATCCTGATTTAAGAATGCGCTTTCCTTTTCTGACAGCCTTAGTATAATTTTTGTACGTACATCTGTCAACAATATATAATATTTATACTTACAAAGAACCTGTTATTACTATTTAACCTGTCTTTTTATGCTTGCTTAAGGGTATGCTGTAGTGTACAGTTTCATGTAATCGAACCTGAATTGTACGGTTTATTTCGGGAAATATGCCGTTTTATTTTCATTAGACTAGAATCATGCTAAAATATGTACGTACAACTATTTGAACCATAACGTTTCTATAGATGAGTAATCATGAAAGAAGTGGATTGCGTGAAGCCAAAATACCAAATCATTATTGATGATATAAAGAGCCATATCCTTTCGGGGACATATAACGTGGGCGAACAGATCCCAACCGAGTCTGCTCTGCAGGAGAGCTACAATGTGAGCCGCCAGACGGTACGGAAGGCCATTTTGGAGCTGTCGAACGAAGGTTTTTTGAGAAGCGAGAAGGGCTCTGGAACCTATGTCAGCAACCAATACCGATCCAGATCCGGCGGTTCAACGATGAAGAAAACGATTGGTGTCATCACGACGTACATCTCTGATTACATCTTCCCTTCCATCATTCGCGGTATTGAAAGCCGATTGAACGAGGATAATTATTCATTGCTGTTAGCCAGCACCAATAATGATGTCGCCCAAGAGAAAAAGGCGCTGGAGATGATGCTCTCCTATGGGGTCGATGGCCTGATTGTGGAGCCGACCAAGAGCAATCTGTACAATCCCAACATTGCGTACTACCTGTCATTTAAGGAGCAGGATGTACCGTTTACGATGATCAATGCCTTTTACGAAGAGCTGGAGGTTCCCTTCTTCTGTCTGGATGACGTACAGTCCAGCTATCTGGCCACCCGGGAATTGATCGCCAATGGGCATACCCAAATTGGGCTTATTGCGAAAATGGATGATTTGCAAGGAAAGTACCGGATGAAGGGGTATATCAAAGCATTGGGCGAAGCCAAGTTACGGTTCCATCCCGAGCAGGTGCTTTCGTTCGATACAGCCTCGAAACCGGATTTGTCCGCTAATCTGGAAACGTTTCTGAACGATAACAGAGAAGCTCTGACCGCCATCGTATGTTACAACGATGAGGTGGGGCTGGAAGTGGTGCATGCCTGCCGAAGACTGGACATATCCATTCCAGATGAGTTATCCATTATTGGACAGGACAATTCGTATATTGCCAAGAACGCCAACATTAAACTCACCACGCTAACCCATCCCCAGGAGCAAATGGGCCGCGACGCTGCGGACTGGGTCATTAAGAAGCTGCAAGGCAAAAAGGATCTGCCCACCAACACCTATTACCAGCCTGTCCTGGTGGAGGGTGAGACGGTGAAGGAGATCGAGGTGGAGTAAGGGACGATTTGGTGTAAACCCTATCGTTCACTCATAGATATTCTTCCCTCAACCACTGGATATAGGTGGCACTCAAGGATTTTCCAAATGCACAAAAAGGCCGTCGAATTCATCGACAGCCTTTTTTGCTTATAAGTTCTCGCTTTATTACTACTATATCTTGTTTAAATTCTTAATTATCAAAGAACTGCTCTTTATCGTTTCCGGTAATAGTTATATCGGTATTAGAACTGTTGGATACAAGCTTAAATTGACTCTCATTTACTTGCTCAGCTGTGACAGAAACTGATTTAGACTGCAATTGATTATTTAGATAGGTTACCAGATTACTCATGTCGGTAAATTTTTGACTTAAAACAATCGTCACCTGATTCACACCATCACTAACAATAAATGTACGGTTCTGAGTTCCATCTGTTCCAGTCCAATGATTATTTTGAAAGAAAAATGACCAGTCGTTTCCACCTAGTGTAATAGCAGCATCGGATCCAGTCTTAAATGTAGATATAAAGAATGTGTCTTCAAATCCGGATCCATAAACTGTCCGATCCCCTAATTTAATTCCATGTGCATTGCAGTAGTCCTGAATGAAACTATCGATTGCCGATCCAACTACCTGTCCGGTAGAGAAACCGTACAAAGGAATATCCCAGGTGAGGTCAACAGGTATTGTAATATTCCCATCACTAATTGTGAAATGTTTAGGGTTAGTTTTGAAATCTGTTGAGGTAATTTTGTTACTTTCTTCCCTAGCTTGAGTCGCGTAGACATTGGTAAAATCGAAATTTGTAATTTCTTTACTGAGGATAGACTTAGGTTCAGCTACCTCAGCTTGAACAGTAATTACAAACTCCTTATTAGTCGACTTAGATCCTGAGATAATGGTGGCTACGAGCACAATGTTCGTATCAGCTGTTAAACCGGCACGGATAATGTCACCATTTAAAACATCAATAATAGATGACTGCGTTGGATTTTTTAATGACCAAGTAACATTTGCTCCATCCTGATCGTTTGGCAATAAGACTGAAACATCAACACCGTTATACGTCACTCGCAAATTCTCTACAGCTAGTGCAATTACTTGCCAATCAACAATT
>NZ_NPBR01000016.1:0-183940 GCF_002276415.1 Paenibacillus sp. 7523-1
ATCCAGTTTTCATACAGCCAATTGGCATGTACCAAAAACCTTCACGTCCATCCTGCAAGCAGGATGATTACTCACTCGTTGTTCAGTTTTCAAAGATCAAACTTCCTTACCGACTGTTTCAAGGCCGGAATTAGAATATATCACATTTCATTGTGACTTGTAAAGTTTTTTTTTCAAAATACTTTTTTGAATTTCCTGCGCCTCTTGCGGCCGGAAAAATAATATATCATGTTTAAGGATTGTTTGTAAAGTGTTTTTTTGAATCTTTTCGAATATCTACATCTGGAGATCGAATATAGTTCGTTGTCTACTACTCAATTTATCTTTGTAAGTCCCTTCCCACTCTGCTTTATGAAAAAACAACCGACTATTCAAGCCGGTCGTCAATATCAATTATTCTATTATAAGGCTCACTACAAACTACAATTCAAGAAAGTATAACCACACCCTACGCCCGTTGCTCACACGAGTTAAGTCACTCGTTCACCACTGATGACATGCCAATGTAGATGCTTTGAATCCTGATAACTACCGAGGTTGGTCACAATTTTGGAAGCACCCGTACGCTCCACCATATCGGCAGCGATCTTTTTAATGACCCGCATAATTCCAAGTATCAGCTCATCGTCATTCGTTTCTTCCTCTGAGATGAAGGATGGAATGTGGACCTTGGGAATAGCCACGATATGATGTTCATAAGAAGGCCGGGTATGGTGAAAGGCTAGCACGTTATCCGTCTCCATGACAATTTCCACTTCCGTCCTACCACTCAGAACTTCCTCACAATAAAAGTCTTGTGTCAAATGGAATGATCCCTTCTTTAGTTGGATTTGATATACCCTGCCTTTTTTAGTACATACTCTGTAAAGGGATTAATCTCCGGGACCGGTTGGGCCAGATCGAAGTATCGAAGTTCCAACCCTTCATCGTCCATAACCACTGGATTACCCTTGATTCCTGTAGCTTCATAAACAGCCGTCACATTGTATACTTCGTCTCCATGGGGATACTTATAATACATATCCTGACCCGAGAAAACGGTAATAAGCTTGTACGTCTCTGCCCTTAATCCCGCTTCCTCATACAATTCCCGTGCTGCCGCCTCTTCTAGCGACTCACCCGGTTCAAGCGAACCACCGAGCGTCCCCCAGTCGAGACTGTCTGTACGTCTTTGCAGCAACAGATGGCCCTCTTCGTTGAACACCAATACACAAGAACCTGCCATAATCAGCGGCCGAGAGCCAACGAGTTTTCGAAGTTCCATAATGTAGCCCATGAGTGTTCCCTCTTTTCCCTCAATGAATGTGCCCAGTCCATCCGTGTTGCTATGATTTGGTCAGGATTCCCTGTTCTATGGAGTTTTGAATTAACTGCTGCACGTACGTCCACAATGTATCCGAAGCGTCTGCCATTTCACGATTTCTATTGATGACTTGATCACTTGTAACGTTGTATTTTAGCCACGTATCTCCTTCATTCTGATAATTGTGAATCAGAGGCTGTAATCGATCGAGAGCCGAGGCAAACTGTGCCTCATTCGTTTCCTTTGCCTCAAACTCTAGCCAGAGATTATGCATTTCTTCAGCCTGTTCCTTGGGCAGCATGCCAAATAACCGATGAGCCGCCTTGATCTCACGATCGAATTTATCCGTGTACCCAGCTGTATCGTAAGCAAAGGTGTCTCCTGCATCGATTTCAACCAGATCATGAATAAGAAGCATATTAATGACTTTCAGGATGTCCACATCCTTGTTCGCGTGACTCTGTAAAACCAATGCCATCATGGCCAGATGCCATGAATGCTCCGCATCATTTTCACGTCTATCGCCATGGATAATTCTTGTTCTCCGTTCAATTGTTTTCAGTTTATCAATCTCAATTAGAAATTGAATCTGATCCTGTAGTGATTCACTCATCATATTTCCTCCTTTAAATGCGATCCCAACCCTATGTTAAAAGATCATACCAGTAAACTTTATAATTAAAATCCAGGGACAAGCCTATACTCTTTGCTAAGCGGATTGAACCTGTATTGCTTGGAGAACAATCCCAATATGGATGGACGCCTCTGCTTTTGCATTCCTCTGCGTACGCGCGCACTACCAATGCTCCATAATTCCTTCTCCTATAGACTTCGATCGTTTCAATATCAATTGCATGCATCTCATCAGCTACAAATGCCGAAAGGCAAACACTCGCTATGTCACCGTTATGCACTGTAATATAGCCAAAGCCATATTTCAAAAAGTCATCTAATGTAGTCCAAAAGTGAGATATTTTATCTTTCAAAAAAGATGATTGGTTAAGCGTCTTCTCTTCAAGCAATGCTTCCTCTATGCTGAGGACCCTAACGTTTTCATACTGAGAAGTATAAGGACTAGGACATGCTGGTTGACTTATAGTATTTATCCATCCTTTGACTGAACTAGGTATGAATACATGCTGAATATCACCGGCGATCCCCCTGCTCCCAGACATGTGATGAATGACTTCCTCCCATTCTCCATCTGACACACCAATTTCAACAGATTGCATATGTAAATTTAACAACACAGGTTCAATATTTTTCTTCATCCATCCATGCAGCTCGTTACGAAAGGGTATGCTCTTGGCATCACCGATCAGCTGAAATCCGCTCTGTCCTTGTATCCAAATGAGAGCTGCCGTAATATTTGTGGCATCATCTACGTAGATCCGGCCTGGATTCAACCCTGACACCACAGCTCGAACCTCAATATTACGACATGAGTCTGTCAGATGCTTCACCTTATCGAATTCAAGTTGATTAAGCTCACTAATCATACGCCCAATCCCTCCCGAACCACACTCAGAAAATAGTCGCGATGCTCCGGATGACAGGCAATGAGGTAAGGCTCTGAACTCATACCTTCGAATAAATTCCCATCAAAATCCATAACCATGGCTCCCGCTTCTTTTACCATCAGGATTCCTGAGTAAAGATCGTCACCCTCTGAATTGTAGAGCACAATACCATCGATATCTCCCTTGGCTAGCAAACACCACTGCAGGGTCGGAGCCCATAATCTCATCACTCTCTTAAAACGTATATCCAGATGTTGTCGCAGCCGGACGGCATTCTCTTCATGCTGCACTTGATGACCCTGTATCCAACCAATCGTTCCCTTTAGAAGATTATCTTTCTTGTTAACTGTCAGCGGATTCAAATTACAACTTGCCCCATTCCCCCGTGATGCCACAAATAAACGGTCTACCATCGGTTCATAAATAACCCCGAGAACAGGTTCTGAACGGTACATCAAAGTAATGGAAACGGAAAATACGGGAAATCCTATGGCGTAATTGTTAGTTCCATCTAACGGATCGATCATCCATAACCATTCGCTCTTTTGACCGTTATGTCCCCGTTCTTCACTATGAATCTCATGCGCGGGAAACGTATGGCTGATTGCATCACATATGATTCGCTCTGTTTCATGATCCACATCAGTTACAACATCGCCGAACTTGTCCTTTTCCACTGCACAGGTAATCTGGTCAAAATGAACTCTGGCGATCTGTCCCGCTTCACGAATGACCCTCTCTGCGATTTCTTGAGCTAAACGAATGGTCTGCTCCATAAAGGTTCCTCCGTTGGTTTAATTGATCAGTCTTTCTGGATTCCGGACAAAGTCACTTCGAATGATCTGTATTTGTCTCCATTACATACTTATGAAGCAATTGTTGAATCTGTACATCATGCTCTGCCAGCCAGCTTATATTTCTTTCAAACTGATCGATCATAAACGTAAAAGGAGATTCAATCGCTACTCCCGCATAATGCTGACCAATATAGAAATGCAACACAGCAACAAAATAGATTTGAGTTAGCAGCCGTAAATAACCAAATTCAAAAGAGGCGTGCTTGCGAACGTTTCCATATCCTTGAAGGAAGGCCTCAATCAAATCCAAGGAACCGCTAGACTCCTGAATAATATGATTCAGGCTAATCGTAAGTTCCATGAAAGCAGCATCCATCCCCATAAAATCAAAATCTAATACCCCTGTAATTTCACCCGATTCACCCAGTAGATTATAAATCAATACATCATGATGAACGAGCTGCTGCGGCAGCACTTCTAGATCAAGATGGGAATTGTCGATCTCAGTAATCATTGCTTGATAAAACGTGCATCGCTCTGCTGTTAATTCAAAAGGCAAATTTGCAAAAAAGGAATTCACCGAATCACGATTAGCTAGCGGGTGAATGTTATACATTTTATGAAAGGATATGCCCGTATACGCAGCCTTCTTCATCGGAAACTCACTCATTCGAAACGAAAATTCCCCGACCAACCTGCCGAACTTCTCGGCTTTGTCCATGTCAGACAACTGTGGAAGCTTCCCTTCCAAAAAAGTAGTCATTGCCGCAAGCGAACCATCTCTCATGACCACATAAGCCTTACCATTACAAGTATGAAGGAAGATCGGTACTTCGAATGAAGCCTTTGCTTTATGTAGAAATGCTGTTACTTGAGATTCAAGCTCCAACCCATCAATCGTTTTGATGTGGCGATTATAAATCCGTATAATAAACCTCTGTTTATTGATTTCAATAACTTTGGTTGTATTAGTCAAACCGAACGGAACGGCCTCCAAGGTGTAGTCCGCGTTTTTGAAGTAGTGGCTTATGATTTCATCAAAATTGCAGTTCATAGATTCTTGTCTCTTCATCATCCAGCAAATATCCTTTGCCAGTGTAGGTCCAATCATTTTTCTCATAATAACCTTGTAGATCCGTACACAAATAGAGTTTGTCGTATCCCTTCAACTTCACCTCATTTACAGCGTGCTTCTGTAATTGGCCGCCCAGGTTCTTGCCCCGGTATTCCGGAACGACATGAAGACATGCAAACCAGGGAAAGAGATCCTGTCGGCTGTTCAGGTCGCTTCTTAGCAGAGCATATCCTCCGATAATGCGATCTCCATCTAACATTACATAAAACCTTGGAACATCACTGTTCGTATCCACTGAACGCTCCATGCAATCCCGGTAAAAATGATAACTTGTTTCCGTACCCCACTGCTTCCAAAAGTATTAAACAGCTGCCTCATGTCTGGCTTTTGCCGGATATCCAAAATCTCAAACATCTTCGCACCTTCCTTCTTTCCTTATGACCTTGAATATTTCTGTGGCAGAAGCTGACCAATTGTTGTTTTGGTGTATCCTTCTTCTCCCTGCAAAATGACCTGCGTGCTCTGCCCATAATCACCGATCAATTCTCGGCAGATACCACATGGGGAAACCACGTCCAATTGTGAATCAGCATTTTCCGCGGGATTATCCGGATTGATTTCCGGATGCCGTACAGCAACAATAGTCGTAAATTCGTGTTCCCCTTCCGAAATGGCTTTGCCAATCGCAATGGCTTCCGCACACACCGAGACACGACCAATGTAGGCTTCCAAATGTACAGCGGTATATATCTTTCCAGATTGAGTACGCACTGCGGCTCCAATGTGATGTTTGCCTTCGCAGTATAGATGCTTGATGATGTTCTTGGCTTCCTGGATTAATTCCAAATCTTCTGTCGTGATTGTCATGATGTCTCTCCTTTAAAAAATCTATTGATACTTGAAATGTTCAAATCAGTAATTGCAATTCGTAGAATTATTGAATCGTTTATTTCTTATAGCTGTGGATCTCTCTCAACATATAATCTGCATATTCCAACAGCAACGACTCACTGAGGTTCAGGCTCTCCAGCTCTCCCTTATATTTTGCAAGGCATTGCGAGATAACGTTCTTGTACTTCGTAGGCAGCCCATCCAAAGCCCACTCTCCTGCTTCTCGCTTGGAATAGATCACTGAATCTCTCACATATAACAAAACACGCGACAGGTTCAATACATAGTAGACAGGGTTATCCACGATTTCTTCCGAAGCTGCACCGGCGTCTGACGTAATGGAGGCGAGCATATACTCACGTTTCACAGGATGGAAGAGTTCCTTAATAGGTGTGCCATGCAAAACAATTCCCCTGTCATAGATGACCGCCATGTGTGCGACAAGATCCGGATCATCGTACCCTCCGCAGAGATAGTGCTCATCTGTTCGATATCTTTCCCGGTGATATGCGGAGTAATGGAATTCAAACGGAGTTGGATATGCCAGGTTCGCGATTGTGGATTCCAGTACAATACTGAGCTTAAAGCCTTTCGTGATGCGCATCTCGTCTTCGATATCCATTAGCTCCCGTGCAATTCTTCGATATAGATCAGCAGATCGTTTATCCCGGCAGACCACCAAGATATCGATATCGCTCTGGTTCGGATGGAAGCACCCCATGGCCATGGAACCGTGCAAATAGATGCCAACGAGCGAATCCGATAATTCTTCTTTTAAAATACGAGTAACGTCTTGCAAAACAATTCGTTCATCCAAAGAAAAACACCCTTTCAGTTACGTTGTTACATATCCAATTCAATGTTCATTTCACGCACAAAAACAGCTGTCCCTTTAATTCTGACATCCATGCCGTCCCCTTCCCGGGTCACGCTCACTTCAACTTTTCCATCTCTTCCGATCTCATGCCCCTGCTCCACGACGAACTTGACCTGATCTGCTCCACGTTTCACATAGGTTAAGTAGTAGGCACCCATCACCCCGGAGGCCGTTCCAGTTACAGGATCTTCCGTAGTACCTGAGTAAGGGGAAGAAAAATGTCTGGCATGCATCATCGACTCGGAATCACGAGTTTCGAAGCTAAACGGATGCAAGGAAGCCTTGGGGTTTTCAAGCAAAATCTCAGGAAACTCAGCAGATTCCGATTTCATTTTAGAAAAAGAGTTCAGTTTACGAATGGGGATCAACAACGTCCAGGTTCCTGTGCTCCCATACACGATAGGCATGGATAGATCCAGATCATCCGAGGTTAGATTTATACTGTTTGCAAGCTTACCAATATCACCTCTGAACGGCACAAACTGCGGTTGATCCTGCTTCATCTCCATGTTGATTGTGTCGCCATCCTGCTCAAACCGTATTGGTAATAGGCCTACATTGGTCTCGATCGTGATTGACTTCTGGTCCCCTAGCAGTCCACGTTTCTTCAAACCATACAGCGATGCCATCGTCGCATGACCGCACAGATTAATTTCATGGCCCGGCGTAAAATAACGCAATCTCACATCGGCTGTCCTGGAGTTAAGCACAAACACCGTTTCATTAAAACCAACCTTATACGCAATCTGCTGCATGTCCATCTCACTTAGATCATCAGCATCAAAGACGACTCCTGCCGGATTACCTTTGCCCGGAACTGCTGAAAATGCATCATAATGGTAGACCTTAACTTCAGCCATGTTTAACCCCCCCTTCTCCTAGGATCAATAAGACGCACATCCCCATATAGCTCTATGACTTTTCCATCAATTACGATCCCGTCGCCGTCTTGGCAGGCATAGACTTTCGCACCGACTGTATCTGCATAACCTCTGAGCGAAACGAGACTGTCTTCCTCTCCGTCCCAATGGGGTGCAAAATCGAAATCAACGAGTCCAAGAGCACGTTTGTCCTGAAGACCCACATGATTCTCGTCTGCATCCTTGCCATATCCAGCTATTTCAATGGTTGGTGTGGTCAGAATACTGCCTGCGCTGACTCCGATCAGCATACCGCCTTCCTGCACATAGGAACGCAATAAGTCCTGTACGTTTCTTCTCTGTAATAAATGTAGAAAATAAAATGTATTTCCTCCGGATAAATGAATCGCATCAGCTGCCAAAATCTGCTCAAACATGCTAGGATCATATTCCAGGTCCAGATCATAATAATGAATGTTCTCTATACCCCGTTGATTATAGTAACGTACGGTATGCTCAAAATATTTCCGCTCCGGGTCGGAACAAGAAGGAATATAACCAATCGAAGGCTTGTCGTGACCAAGCAATTCCAATATCCTTTGATTCAATTCTTCATTTGGTTGAAAGGGTAGATCACTTAATAAAACCAACTTCGTCATGCTCTTCCTCCTTTGCATATAAAGTTGAGATCCCGTTCTGCAACTGATATTAGGCAAACCTTACTTCCTATCAATTCCACGTCAATTTATGCTCCTCATGACTACAGTTGCAATACCAACACAGCTATTGTAACTGACCGTTAACATACCTTCTATGGTAGAGAGAGGCATCCTGGGCCCACAGCAGCAATTCGATCCTACTAATAAAGAATTCATCCTGAACCTTAATAAAGGGGAACATTGTTCCGTTAAAGGAACCTGCTGCCGCAAAACTTCTTTGTTCAGCATGAATAATGCTCATCACCTGTTCTTCAGTCATACTTAGATACTCCGCTGTTTCCTGAATCGTCACTAACACCTTATCCTTAGCAACTTCCTCCTGTGCTACTTGAGTTGGCTCGTTTACGCTCTCTTGATTCGATAGGAAGAAGCAGCCAATTATAAATGAAATGCCTAAGATGACACTAGCAAGCAGAATCGAGACTGGAATGGATTTCATTGCTTAGCTGTCTCCCACTCTGTATTAAGTAATCCTCTACTAATATTCCATTCGGCGAGCATCGCCCTCTGTCTATTTTCCAGGTCAAGATATGGCGCGGCAACACAGGAAAGTGTGTCAAACATATGGATGAAATGGGGACCCTCCTTGAAACGCCGAAGACCCCCATACTCTTCATCGTCCGCTGCCCATACAATTCTTTTGATTCCCGACATTAATATGGTGCAAGAACACATGGGACAAGGTTCACAAGTCGTGTACAGTGTCAGGTTGTTTTTCGTGAATTTCTTCCGGTCTAAATCCAGCAAATGCTTCCCCGCTCGGCGAATGGCGTCCACCTCAGCATGTGCGGTAGGATCGCATTCGGAGAAAACTCGGTTCCTCCCTTTACTCAGGACATCCCCATCCTCATCCACGATTACTGCGCCGATCGGATATGTCCCTTCAATAAACGCCTGATCTGCCTCTTCCAGCGCCAAAACTAAATACTCATAATCGGATAACCTCATCTGGAATTCCTCCTTAAATTGGTTGTCTTATGAATTTGTTTACCGTTAAAAGTTCTTGATCGTGTACTTTCCCGCCTCACCAAGAAAATCTCTTCTTGATAGTCCTTTTTCTCCAAGCAAAATCCTGTAGTTGGTTATCGTGCCATCATGTGAAATGATATAGATGTTGCTATCCTGTTCCCTGCACCATTGGAGAAGCCCCTTAGCAAGTACTTCAAATTGATGTCCATCCATCCGGTTAACACCTTCATCCCAACACTCTAATCCAAAATCCAGTACGCTTAACCCGGGGAACTGAGTATCAAGCTCCTCCTTGGAATAGATCTGATCACAGATGAAGGGAGCGTACTCCGGATCCTGAGGAAACATTCTTGGACCAACAAACGGACATATCGTAAGATGTTCTGCTGTGGTTAGAAGAAGTGCTGTTTCAATGGTACGTCTCGTTGGACTCACCAAGATAACGTCATGAGGATCAAGCTTCAACTGTTTACACAGCGTTGTCACCTGACTCTCTCCCAGTTCGGTGAGACCAGGGTGAAGCTCATTTAACCGATTCGGGTAATCTATCAAATGTTCACCATGACCATGACGAATAAATGTAATGTCCATATATCCCTCTATTTCTGAATGAAATGTTGGATGCTCTTCACATCATGCAGAGTATGCAGTTCCTTTTTCAAAAATACCGGGTAGACCTCCATGTGCTCAAGCTCATCCAAGGAAAACCAACGGAACGTTAACTTTCCGTTATCCTCCAGCCCCTTAACTTCTATTTCACTATACAGCTTATGAGCTTCCGGTAAGGCGATGACGTAATAGAATCCAATCTCGTGGAACTTCTGGCCTTCGTAATCGAAAAAATCTTCACTAACAAACGCAAGCCTCTGCACTTCAACGTGGATACCCAATTCCTCCATCATTTCTCTCACGATAGTCGCTTCTGTCGCCTCATTCATTTCGACCCGTCCCCCGGGCAGGTTCCAGAAATCGTCCTGTTCCGTCTTATGCAGCAGAACTCGTCCCACATCCATCACAATGCCTGCCACCCGGAAGTTAAATTTACTGTTATTTCGCTCATAAGATATGTTATTGTTATTGGGATTTGTCATCTTGCTGACCACCCATCGGAGAATCCATCCACGAATCCGTTAATGAACGAAGGAATAATGAGGATAATCAATGCTATGAAACTGACGATCCCCCATCTGAGTACTGATTTGCGTTTGCCCCTCACACCTAAAATCATTAACAAGATGGTTATGGAGATTAGTGCTACCTCAGCAATTGTCATGAAACCAAACCTCCATTCAGAATGTTCTCCAGTTCGTTCGGACAAGCAGACAGGTCATACTCCGAATTATCCAGCCAATATTTGTCCATCTTCAGTATCTGAAAAATCTCGGTTTCGAGTTCCTTTCTTGCCTGAAGCACCTTCACGGTGCCTGGAACCCCATGATATCCTCTCGAAGCTCCCCACCCCTGGTTCGTGTAATAATGAATAAATCCTTCAGACCATTCCTTGGGTCTTTCCTTAACTGCTTTATCAAAGGTATGCGCAATATCCTTCTGATCAATATAGATTAATAGCGGATTCAGTGCTTGAACCATACGTTCCAGCTCCAGCACATAGTTAACATTATCTTCTCGGGATTGATTGCATTTCACAAGACCCATCGTTAATGGGTTCTGGATAAAACAACATTCAAAGATAATGACGGTATCCTCATTAGCCGCTAACACGCTTTCGGTGAAGCTTCGCCATTTAGAAGTGATCAGATCTTTATTTTGTTCAAAAGGCAATTCGTAAATATCGCGGCTGAAAATCTCCTGCACCGTATGGTCAGGAAATGCCTCTCCCAGTTCCTCTTTTATTTTGCGATAAGGAATCAGATAACCATTACGATAAGCTATGGCTCTGCTCTCTAATATATCTCTGCATGCTTGATGAGCATCCAATAAATCTCCAAACTCATCCACAGTGAAAAAGGCTACACCTTCATAATCAGCTGGGTGATTCAGATCCCCTTCCTGGAAGAGTTGTATCCGCAATCCGCGCTGAATGAGGATGTTTGATATCATCTGGGCAATCGTGGACTTTCCTGAACCGGGTAACCCTTCAACCAGAATTAATTGTCTCGCCATAATTACATCACCATAGACTTTCGGTATCGTGACCCTATTCTTGGTCATCCTCACAACAATTTCAGAACTTCTGTCAGATCTCTGCACATAAACTCCGGATGGATATGCCGGGGCTTGGTTTTGCCTTTGCGGTTTAACCAGACAGCCTGGATGCCAGCGTTTTGGGCTCCCTGTACATCACTTGTCAACGAATCGCCGATATGAATGACGTCATGCCGGGACAGATCATATCTGGCTAATGCTTCATTAAACATCTCTGGTCTTGGTTTGTAAGAACGGACATCTTCACTGGTAATTACACCTGCCGCCTCAATGCCATGCTTCTCCATTGCAGCTTTTACATCCTCTGTATCGATATTCGAGAGGATATACACGGGGATGTCTACTGATTGCAAAAAGGGAATGGAGTCCTCAAATATCCCGGGATCACGCCAGTGAGCCAATTGCTCCTGATTAAGCAGCTCCGCGATACCATCTGCTTGAAAATGAAGGAGTGTTGCTGTCAGGGACTGTACATTGAGTACTCGTTGGGTCTTAAACTGACTGCCGTGGCTGGCATAGAACATTTCGGTAAATGCCTTCCACCAATAATCACCTATTTCGGCTGTTGTACATTCAACACGCGCCGCAGCTTGTACTCGTTCGTAAATCACTGGAAGTATATCGTCGTCTTCATGTACAACCGTCCCATAGAAATCAAGAAAAATGGCCTCCATCTGTTTCCTCCCCAATGTGTCAAAGGTTCCAAACCGTCCGGATCAAACTTCCTATGTATGTTACAATTTCTCTTTGATACATCATAACCCATAATGTGGAATTTGCGAACGATTCAAATTTGCTATCTTTCATTCTTTCTATTGAATAAAAAAACACGCCGCTCTGCATGACTTGCCTCATGCAAAGGGCGTGGTATGGTGATAAAACTTGCTATCTACTTTCATCACCGGAAAAGCAGCCGGTAATTCCTCGCGTGTAATCGAAACGAATCCATTTTTCTCGTAAAATCGATGTGCTGCCACAAACTGATGTGTCGTTCCAAGGTAAATATCATGCACAGCCTTCTCCTTGGCCCACTGAAATGCCTGATACAGCAGACGACTCGAAACTTGAAGTTCCTTGCCTCTGTAATTTTTGGCTACAAACATCTTCCTGAGCGCAGCTTGCTCCTCTCCAATATCCAGCAGAGCGATCGTACCCACCACTTCTTCATCGGCAAGTGCGATCCAGAAGTTCCCGCTTCCTTTCTGATAAAAGGTTTCGATCTCAAGCAAATCCGGCTGATCCTCTCCGGTGATGGAAATCTGGTATTCCTGCTGCTGTATCTGCAAAATCAAATGGACCACCTTGGATTGATACTTGGCAGAGTACTCTTGTATCTCAATAGTAGGGTTATTCATGTTGTATTCTCCTTGGACGATGTCTTTGACTTCATTGATCTTCTGTGGTTATTCATGATCTAGTAACTGTTCGTCAAACCACACATCCTCAAGTCTTCTGCAATTAAAAATCGCCAACCTGGCGCGAGTCCCAGGTACTTCTTGATTTTGGGATCCCATTCATCCACGTGTGCTGTATGTAATGGTACGAAAAAGTCATCTGCATCCGAATATTCCCCCGCCCAGATGTACCATCCGGTTGTATCTCCGACAGGGACCTTCCCTCTATAACCCATAATATTGCTTGTACCGGGCGATCCATTCCTCTCTGGAAAAGTCCACAAAGTCATATGGCTCACACTGTCTGAGATATTGTAACTGCTCTTCTGCTAGCTGTCCTCCCAATTGCTCCAGATACGTTATCGTGTCCTCGAACCCGGCACCACACAGCAGTTGTACATCCACATAACTTCCCGTATCCTGATTCTTTCTTTTGGCCTGCCAGATGAGCTGAGTGTCCTCTACATGACCGATTGCAAACAACAAGACACATAAGATTCTGAGATAATCATTGTCCATCACATTTGGATTGTCGATTTCTAGTTGCAGCAGTGTACGAATGCGCTCCCTGTCCCGGGAGCCCGGCTCCAAGCCGAACTCCTGAAGAGCCTTTTCTTCATTCATATGCTTTCCCCTTGTCTACTTCAAGATCTTGTTTAATTCTTCCGCTTTTTTCCTGCTATCCATTCTAGCATAAAAATAAAAGGCAATGGTGTGCAGCACAATCGACAGAAGCCACATTCCAGGGAACCACGGAGCAATAAAGTGGAACATCTCCTCTGAGAACAACCATACACCCGCCGTTCCTCCGAGGATGTTAATGGTGGACGAGATCACAATATTCCAGATCGGTTTCAACGTAAAGTAGTTCCACAGCGCATCGTACATGACTCCAAATACCACGGCAGCGATGAACGCAATTCCGGCGAGGTTCCATAGATACCCCATCTGGATCGTCTGATCTTTGAAGAACAAGGTTATCAGCAGCGTGACCCATAGCGAAGTTAATGTAAATACCTGAAAAAACGAGTTTTTGAGATTTGCGATCATAATAATTTCCCCCTGAAATTTTTGATATAGTACCGACTGACGTAGTAGCTGGATCCATCCTTAAGCTCAACCTGGATTCTGGCATGATCTGTGGCGGCGAACGTCTGGATGTGTTTAACATTGATCATCGTTGAGTTGTTAATCTTCAGAAATTGGGACGAATACATGTCTTCTTCCACATATTTAAGACGTTTGCCAAGCAGATAGCTTTCACCCGAAATCACACGTACATTACACATTCGGTCCTCGGACTCAATGGCAAGAATTGAGCTTGGCTGGATCTGGACATTGCGGTTATTCTTCGGATTGATGACGACCATCTGTTTTTCCAAGTGGCTAATCGCATTATCAATCTCCTCCCAACGCTGTTGTTCGGCAGGGTTGGTCACTACCTTGGCTAGCCTTCGTTCCATGGATGCATCTGTTTCAAATGTCACTTTCACGTGTTGCCCTCCTCTCATCACTCATATTACAGGCAAAACAAAAACCGGCATACCAAATTGCGTTTTGTTGCAAGAAGTTGCAGGTTTGTTGCACAATAGCTGACTAATGTATGTAAATTGAATAAATAGCTCTTCTCATTTGCCACTAAACAACGTTGTTATATGAATTAATATCGATTGTATATGTACCCTAAAGAATGCTGTATGGGGAATGCTCAGTATTCCCCATTGTATTCCACATAACTTGTTGGCTTGAATCGAGACACGTGATACGGCATATATACACTTTGGGAATGTGGTGATAAGCGTTCAACATAATCAATTGCAGCTTCTATCATCTCATCCGATGCAAAAACCGACTCATTCAGAAATCCACTTAATAACGCCGCATCTCCTTTATACTTCAGCATAAGGTAGCCATAACCCGGATCTGCGATTACCATATTAACTATTTCCTCTTCGGCAGGTTCTCTTGATCCATCATAAAACCTAACGATCATGTCCAGATCTCTATGAAACACATCCACATTGCACGAAAATTTCAGATATTCGAATTTCAATTCCCAGTCTCCTTACCCCTCATCCTCGATTTCAAAATACATCTCCTGATGTTGCAGAATCTCCATATTTATACTCGCGATCACTTCCTCAGCTTGAGCGCGATATTGAATAAACAGATCCTCAATTAATTGATACAGGTTGGGGTCTTGCTCCAGATCTGTTGGCGTAACCTCACGCCAGTGATCTCCGATTCTATTTTTATCTATGATTACATGCTCGATGTTGTCCAGCAGAGCTACCATCTCAGTCTGATTAAAAAAACGTATTCCATTTCGGATGCCGCTCCAGCTCTTCATCTCCATGATATTGTAAGCCGAGAACCAGTAAAACTCCGCCAGACTTTTCGTATGGTTATGGTAGGAGTAAAACAGGAATAGTGCTTGTTGGCCTTCATTTAACTGACGGTATAACTCTGTTTTGGCTGCAACATCTTTACCTCGAACTGAAATGAGCATCGGCTGGACACAGAACCAGCTAAGCTGCGATGAACCCAAGTCTGCGTGTTTGATTTTGGCTCGCATACCATTCTCCTCTCTTTTCCTCCATGGATTCAAATACTTTCTCATTGCTCTGGTTAATCCATTCTTTTATGAAAAACGAACTGGAGACCATGTGCTCCAATCCTGCGAATGCCCGTGTCACGAAAACCTACCTTCAAATACAGACTCTGTGCTGCAACATTCTGTTCATTTACAGCGAGGATGACTTCCTTCGTCCCTGGCTCAATCTGCTGAAGCAATGGACCAATTGCCTGCATGGCAGCCCGGGCATACCCTCTCCCCTGATGTTCCAACGTAATGGATAATGCTCTTATTAAGATTGCATTCGAATATTTCTTTCCTTCGGCGTATTCTGATTTTTTATGTAAAATAAAGAAGCCTACCGGTGTCTCCTCTTTTAAAATCACAATGGGAACCTTATCCGGGTTGGAGATGGCCTCCTCGATCACTTCTGCAGGTAATACAGTAAACGAGAACTGCTCTCCGGTCAGTGAAAAATTGGCCAATGCTGCATCATATCTCTCGTGATATTCGGTAAGGCGAATTAATTGGTGCATATGCAGTCACCTCAATTTTTATATAGAGCAACACTTTCCTGATGTATCTACTCTACTCTGACATCAATACTCTTATGATACTTGTCGCGTTGTCGAATTTCATTTGATTATTTTTCTGATGGAAGTCCCATCCTTGGTTTATCGCATATTGAACGAGTTTGGAAATCAGCTTGGGCTCATAGAACAAAATATCCCATGTCTCTCTCCAAAGGACCACAAACTCTACGAAGGTAGATTTAAATGCATTCGAATATATACGGATAATTATATCGTAGGCTTGCTCATCCACAACGTAGAGAAATAAAACCTCATTGACCGTTATTTTACGGACTTCTTTCTTATATACCTTCAATAAACCACTTCCTAGCTTGAGGTTTTGGTGTGTAAATCTTCAAACACGTTCCATTCCGTATACATTTGTTGTAGTCTTACAGCGGTTGTATGAATGAAATGTTCTAGAACGTTCAAGGATAAAATGCTCAAATCTTCCGCGGGCTCATGCGCAGGATTATTCAAGAAGTCCACTTTCACTTTCCTGTACTGAACCACCTCTTGTTCCAGCAAACCGCCCAAATCATAGGCCTTTCCCGCATTCAGTTTATTTAGCAGCTCATGAGACCCGGAACGATTCCGCAAAATCATAAATTCCAGCTTCGTTACCTCCTGCGTATAGCGTTTTCTGCCGTCAGGATGTTCTTCATATGCAGGGTAGATATCAAAGGTCCACACACGGTCCGTATAAATATGGGCGATGTATCCGCACAAATACTGCCAGAATGCTGGATCTAGTTCCGCCTGCTGCCTATGGGACTCCCAAAATGCCCGAAGCTCTCCATCTGTTGCGAATCTGCCTTCTTCTATCATAAGATGTGTTTTGGCTTTCTCATTGCGCACATCACTTCTTACGTGAATTGAATCAGGAGCGAGACTTCCCAGCAAGAATTCCGGGGATGGATTAGAACTGATTTCGGATGCAACCGCAAAATGTACCATGGGCCAAGGCATGAGTATCACTCCATTTTGTTATTAGTTTTCCTTAACGCAGAATCCCCTGCTTCTCTTGAATCAAATCTATAATAGCCGGCTTCTGCACCTTATTAATCGTATCGATCTCGATTTCATCCAAACTTGTAAACGTTAATTGCAACGATTCGTTATTCTCGTCTTCAAAACATAGTGTTCGCCCATCCTCAGCTAGTTTTCCGTCTAAATTAACTCTGACGTTAAACAGAAACATGACAAATACAACCTCATTGCCATCCGGATAGGTATACTTCATTCTCTCACCCGTGTAGATGTAAGCCAGTTCATACGATACCACATCCAGACCAGTCTCTTCCTTCACTTCTCTAATCATGGTTTCTTCGATACGCTCTCCGGGCTCCATACCGCCACCTGGCAATCCCCAGTCTCCATAATCGGATCTTTGCTGCAGCAGAATTCTCCCACGATCATCTCTGATAATGGCCCCGCCTGTAACCACAATTCGACTTGTCATCTCCGTTGCTCCTTCTCTCGTCAAATGAAAAAGAGATGAACCCTCTAATCCTATATTCCAAAATGCACAATACACTTTCCATGTTCAGCAGCATGTACTGCCATACTGGTAAGCTTTTTTAATTCAGTTATCAAGTCAGATTTGTTATACACTAATTTCTCGTAGTAACCTTTTCTATCCCCATCATCAACACAGAAATTCCCTCTGAGTTTGATTGAATCAGGTGCTGAACCAAATAGATCTATCCATGCATTCAAGATCTGATAAAGCCTCTGCAATGCTTGTTGATCTTCAATCACTGTAATGCCGTAATTGTTCAGTCCCATTGCCTTCTCACCGGTGGATGGATTCGTGGTCTCTAACCATTGGAGTGAATCATGTATATATGAAATGAAGTTGTCGTCCAGGTGCGCCTGGTTGTCTCGCGTGAGTCCGTTTTTATGTATTTTTCCGTTTCTATCCCATGAATAAGAAGTATAAACATCCTCATTTACATCCGATTTATTCTCAATAACAAAGTTATGAATCATCGGCATATATGTATCTCCCAACCTCTTCAATTTCATCTCTTGGCTTCCTATCCACCCATCATAACCCATGTTTTGGAAAATGCGAAGATCCATATGTCTGTAAACTTCTAACCCTTTCCCAGATGTAATATGAAATATCGATCCAATCAAAAGCCCCATCCTGTCTGACGGATCAGCCAGATATAGCAAAAATGGATACGACCTCGTCGCATCCATGGATATTCTCATTTATTTGATTAGATAGTCTACTACAGGATATGAAATTACATTCCGATCTCTGTAGGTAGAAGTCACTGCTTCCTGATGTGTGCTGAGAATCCCATTTTGCAGCATAACGGGTCTGAATCCTCGCTCCATCGCTCCGTTATAGGTAAATAGGACACATTCCTCTGCGGCAAAACCGGAAATGATCACGAACTCAATGCCATGACTCTTCAATATTGGTTCCAGCTCTGTCTGCCAGAATGCATTCGAGCTTTCTTTGGTAACGATGAGGTCCTTCTCATTGACATTCACCTCGGAAATAATCCGATATTCCTCCGGAGAAGATTCTTCCATACCTTCGACGTCTTGCACATGGACCACCACATGATCACTTGAACGAAGCACATCTGCAACGTGGTTGATATATTCACAAGCGTGGTCTATACCTTTTTGTTCGACTCGACCTCGTACAATACTCTCTTGCATATCCACAATCAGAAAACCTATTTTCATCCGAACACTCCTTGAAATTTTGATTTACTGCCTTATTGGTGCATCTAAATGAAGAATACTCCCAATATACGTATTCGATTATTACAGGCGGGACTCCTCTAAATCTCCTGCAGCTTATGGTTATGCTGAGGCTATGACTTTCTTTTTCAGCATCATGATCTGCCCAATATGATACGCATTGTGAATGCACACATTAGATATGACGTTCCACCACGGAGCATTGAAATAAGAAGGGATGGTCAGTGCCAGTTTTGCATCATCACTTTCTTGTACGGCCTGAATCCATTGAAGAAAAGTAGATCCGACTCTTTCAATACTCTTCTGCCATTCCTCTTCGCTAACGCGTGAAGGGTCCACATAGAACGTTTCATCATTATCTATATCATGATCCATTCTTACTTCACCTTGGATAAAACGATCCAACCATCGCTCATTCCAGAATATCAGATGATGCACCAGCCTCCAGATGGATTGACCTTCATCATTCGTCCATGCAGCATGAGCAGCGGTTACATCACGTAACATTTCATCCAGCGGGATAAACCAGCTCTTATCATGATGACAGGCAGCCAGTTGGTCCAGCAATATCAATTTAAAACTCATGATTAACTCCTCCTCTATTAATCCTTGAACAGCTCATCCAGCATGCGATGGCGATTCTCCAAAAAGCTTCGCGTGATCTGATAATGCTCCGTATCTTCATAAGCCATCTTCTGAATGCAGCTATCATCAAAATTCAATATGTCAGCATCGGGATAACCCAGCAAAATGGGGGAATGGGTTGCAATAATGAATTGGGATGTCCCGGAAAGGTCATGAAGAATGCGCAGCAAGGATAGCTGTCTGGCAGGAGACAACGCGGCTTCGGGCTCATCAAGCAGGTAGATGCCTTTCGAGCTGAAGCGGTTCACAAACAGATTAAGAAAGGACTCTCCATGAGATTGCTCATGCAGTGAACGCCCGCCATAGTATTCAAGAGAGCCTACCTCATCAACATGGGATGCAAATTGATAGAAGGATTCCGATCGCATAAAGAAACCATTCGAAATTTTGGGCAGCCAGGCCAGCCGCAGATAATCCCCTAACGATGATTCCGAAGCATGCATCTCAAAGACGTTATTCCTCCCGCCTCCGGCTGTATTGAATCCACATTGATGAGCGATTCCCTCCAGCAGGGTGGACTTGCCCGATCCATTTTCGCCGACAAAAAAAGTAATGTTATTTCTGAATTCCAACCGTTTCAAGGATTCTATGGCTGGTATATCAAACGGATACTTATTGCGATTCTCGACCTTATCCATCATGAGCTCCACACTTCTAAGATACATATGCATCCTCCTATTCTTGTAAGATTTGACTCCATCTACCTGGACATGATCAATAACGGATTAGGCTCATTGCACCTTAAAAGGTGATCATGGCTCCTTTTTTATCCAATACGGCAGGGTCCTTTTTGTTTACACATTCCCTATATTAAACGACGAACAAATGGATGACAAAAATTATGGTTGACGGTGGCAGATCAGGTTCTATATTATGTACGAAGAACGTTCTGCAAAAATTATAAAATGAATTGGCGTGTTACCACCCCAGAGGGCATGAGCCAAGAAGCGAACTTGAGACTATATTCGCTCCTTGGCTCTTTTTGCGTTCCGGAGGTCTGAAAGCGTTAACTTTAGAAACGAGGAGGCGGTGAACCGTGAGTAAAGAAATGATGCTGCAGGTAGAGCGGGTCGTCGGCAGCAATATTGTTCTGGCCCGGTCGCACCAGAATACCAAGGAGTATGTACTGATCGGTAAAGGGTTGGGATTTGCATTCAAGGCGGAAAGCACCGTCCAGGCCGATGATCCGCGGATTGAGAAAAGGTTCCGGCTGGAAGACCGGGAGGAATGGGGGCAGGCGCAGGAGCTGATGAAGGACTTGGACCCCAATGTCATCGACATCTCTGACCGGATTATCCGTCTCATCGCTGATCAGTTTCCCGGCAAGCTGAATGACAAGATCTACCTTGCTCTTCCGAGTCATATTCAGTTCACCTTATATCGTATCCGCAACGGGATGGAGATTCTGAATCCTTTCCTTACGGAGACAAAGCTCAGTTTTCCGAAAGAATTCGAACTCGCCTCGGAAGCAGCGGCCATGATCGGAGAGGCCTTTGGCGTAGAGGTACCGGAGGATGAAGCCGGGTTCCTGACATACCATGTGTACTCCTCCGTAAATCACGTCCCTGTCGGACAGCTGGTTAAGGTATCCAATGTGATCAGCAAGCTTCAGTCCATTATTGGAGAGGAAGGTGGCGTTCGATTTGACCAGGGCAGCCTTAGCCAGGCAAGACTCATGATACACCTGCGCTTCTCCATGGAACGCCTGTATCAGCAGCCGATGACGGCACCCACCTTCGCACAATATGTGAAAAATGAATATCCGACCGAATACCAGCTGGCCAGAAAACTGAGCGCTGTAATGGCCGAGGATTTGGGGACAGAGGTACCTGAAGAAGAAACGGCTTTTCTCGCCATGCATTTATATCGGCTTTTTCAAAGCCATTCCAAAACCAACAACAGAAAGGACAACACACAATGATCTGGAAATGGAAAAACAACAAATCTGCCAAAATATCTGAAACGATATCCGTCGCCTCCCCGCTCACCGGAACCTGTGTCCGTTTGGAAGAAGTGCCTGACGAAGCGTTCGCGCAAGGACTTATGGGACCGGGAGTTGCAGTGATTCCCCAGGAGGGCAGGCTGGTCGCCCCTATCGACGGAACTGTGGTACACCTGATCAAATCGCACCATGCCGTAATGATTGAGCACGCTTCCGGGCTGCAGCTCCTACTGCATATCGGTATGAATACTGTCAGCCTGAAAGGACAGGGCTTCACTCCCCGAGTGCAGACCGGGGATCAGGTCGCTGTCGGTCAGACCTTGATTGAATTTGACCTGAATGCGATCGCTTCGGCCGATTATCCGGTCATCACCCCTGTCATCGTTGCGAATGCGACTGAACAGCCGTGGGAGTCGCACCCGGAGTATGGCGGCGTAGAAGCAGGCATGGGAACTATCATGAAGATCAGCTTGTCCAAATAACCTAATTCAAAAAAGAAAGGAAGAACAATATGCTCAAAGCACTGCAAAAGCTGGGAAGATCCCTGATGCTTCCTGTAGCAACCCTGCCTGCGGCAGGAATTCTTCAAGGCCTCGGTCTTCTTGATTATGAAAAGGACATTCCGCTCGGTCCCGTGATCGGGGGATTTCTTAATCAGTATGTAGTTCCATTCCTGAATGAGGGAGCGGGGGCGATCTTCGGCAACCTTGCGCTCATCTTCGCCATTGGGGTGGCAATCGGACTGGCGGGGGATGCGGTCGCCGCGCTTTCCGCCCTGATCGCTTATATGGTGCTGACGCGGATTCTGGGAGCCGTTCCAGGTGTATTCGGCTATATTCCTGACGATGTTAAGCTGGATATGGGCGTATTGGGCGGGATATTTGCCGGACTGCTTGCAGCCTATATGTATAAAAAATACCATAATATCAAGCTTCCTGACTGGCTCGGCTTCTTCTCCGGCAAACGCTTTGTGCCGATGGTCACCGCCGGCTCCATGCTGGTGTTGGCCATCCTGTTCGGCATGATCTGGAGCCCGATTCAGAATGCCATCGGCGCTTTCGGCGCCTGGATTGTAGACTTTGGCGGCGTTGGCTCCATGGTGTTCATGATCGCCAACCGCCTGCTTATCCCGCTTGGTCTGCATCATGTCCTCAACTCCATTGCCTGGTTCCAGATCGGAGATTATACCAATGCAGCCGGGGAAGTCGTGCACGGCGACCTGACCCGCTTCTTCAACGGAGACCCTACGGCAGGCATGTTCATGTCTGGCTTCTTCCCGATTATGATGTTCGCTCTTCCGGCGGCGGCGCTTGCCTTGATTCATACAGCCCGGCCTGAAAAGCGTAAAATGGTCGCTTCAATCTTTATCGGCGCAGCGGTGGCTTCGTTCTTAACGGGTATTACCGAGCCGCTCGAGTTCTCCTTCATGTTTGCGGCGCCTCTGCTGTACGTTGTACATGCTATTCTTACCGGTGCAGCAGCCCTGATCATGTACCTGCTGGATGTTAAGCTTGGCTTCGCCTTCTCAGCAGGTCTGATTGATTACCTCGTGAACATGAAGCTGTCGACCAATCCGCTGCTCATGATCCCGGTCGGTCTCGCATTTGCGGTCGTCTATTATTTCCTTTTCCGGTTCATGATTGTCAAGTTTAACCTGAAAACGCCGGGACGCGAGGATGACGCTAATGATGCCGATGCCCCCACTAATGCTTCCGCCGTGGCAGCGGCGTCTGCCGACACCAAGGCTGGCAAAGTGCTCGCGGAGATCGGTGGCGCAGACAATATCGAGAGCATCGACGCCTGCATCACTCGCCTCCGGCTAGTTGTTAGGGATGACAAAGCGGTCAACGACCAGGCGCTCAAACAGCTTGGCGCTTCCGGCGTCATGAGGCTCGGTGGCGGAGCTGTGCAGGTCATCTTCGGCACCCAGTCCGAAATCCTGAAGGATGAGATTAAAAGGCTGATGTAACGCTCGTTCTCCTTTGAGTTTAAAAGGTCGAGAACAAGGGTATGTTCCCCTGTTCTCGACCTTTTTTTGTTAACCAAGAAGCACTAGGATATTCTTTTGAAACGGTTTTGATTGAAAAAAGAGAGCAAGCTATACGCTCACTCTCTCTGTGTCAATAGACAAATTTGCGCTGTGCCCAATAACTGAACAAAAAGATGGAGACCTCTGTCAATAGCTTGGCCGCGATCAGCGGGATAATCAGTTTTTCGTTATAGAAGTATAGCAGTCCGTAATTTAATAGCAGTACCAGGATGACTAAAGAGAAGTATTTGGGCAAAGACTGACGTACCTTCGATGTTCTTCCCCCGGCTGAAAATACATACTTCCGGTTGATCGTGTAGTTAAAAATCGAACTGCATAACCTTGCCGTGACAACTGACAGAAATAGATTATGCGTGAAATACTGGATGACAAACAGTAGTCCAAAATCGATCAGCGCGGACAGTACCGATGATGTACTGAACATGAGAATCGGCATATAAATGCGGAACGAGTCTACCAGCGGGCGAAAATGAGAAGATTTGTTATGATCCAGATATACGGTATCAATAAACTCCTCGGTGATTTCGTATCCCTCTTTGCGTGCGGTTAATAACATGTTCATCTCATACTCAAAACGATCCCCCGGGATCTGGCATAACCAGTCCAGCATCGAATAGGGAAAACCACGCAGACCAGTCTGTGTATCATATACTTTGGCCCCCGTCGTGAGAGAGAAGACCGCTCGTGTGACGGTATTACCAAAACGACTGCGTGCAGGAATCGTGCCGCTGAAGCGGCGGCTTCCGAGTACAATGCCTGGTGTGGTTTGCTCCAGCAGCACATCGAAGATACGCCGGATATCATGCGGCAGATGCTGACCATCACTGTCGGCACATACGACGCCACCTTGTGGTCCGAATTCCTTGATGTACTGGAAGCCTGTCTTCAGTGCTCGTCCCTTGCCGAGATTCTCTGGATGAGTCAGCACGGTGCATCCATACGCCTCGGCTGTCTCGAAAATCCCTCGGAATTCCTGGCCGCTGCCATCATCCACAATCACAATAGGCCCCAGTTGGAACGTCTGTAATTGCAAAATTAGATTTAATAAACGTACGTCCGGTTCGTAGGATGGAATTAATATGGTCATAATCATTGTCCCTCCTTGAGGTAAAGGATGTCACTTACGCCGCGTTCCTGATTTCTACCCAGCGGATTATTCACGACTCTGCCCATGAAATACATCGTGGATGAACCACCGCCGTCCAGGTTATAGGCCTCGGTTGCTCCTAGGCCCTTCATTACATCCGCGAGCTCTGCCAGCGTCATCCCCCGGCTGTCATCCTGCCGTCCGTCCACGACAACAAATACATAATGATTCGGGGCAATCATGCCGATGGCCGTTCTCGGATTCGCATCCTGAATGGAACGATTACCGAAGTTGTTATCGATTTTCACACTGCTAAAATCACTTACGATCTCCCCGTCCTGAATCAGAATGGGTCCAAACGACAGCGTATTGGTTGCACCTTCGGCCAGCAGCTCCGAAGAGGAAACTTCCGTTTCGTTATATGTCTCCATCGTCCCGTCAGCGAACAGTGCCATCGCATCACGAACCGGATCATCCCGATATACCGTACTGTTGCGAATAATTACGCCATCACTACGAAAACCGTAGTAATCACCATTAATGGCAAATATCGCGTTGTTCGCTGCAGCAATCTCTGAGGTGTTTTCCGTAATATTCGTGCCGAAGCTGTTATCCGCCAAAGCCGAGCGCAGACTGCTTGCGTCCGTCATCTGTACATCTGCGACGTAATACGTAATCTGGTCCGCACCCGAGCCGGTCTGCACCTTCTCGATGCTCACCTGCATATCGTCACTGGAATAGTTCCAGTCATCTGAGGTTGCATTGGCCTCTGCTGCTGCGTTTGACGCATCATTTGTACTGCTGCTAGTGGCCGACGCGTTATCATCCGCCACAACCACTTCCACATGCCGGATCAGGTAACGGTCAGCCAGACTGTAGACAATTCCGCCGATTCCAAGGATAACGACAAGCGTGGCAATCAACCATTTACGCCTTTTATTCGGGATTGCTTTTCTATGTGGATCTTTTGGATTGGGTTTATCATACATTCTCATCATTGAAGCCACCTCTTCATCATCTAAGTTCTTAAAGCCATGATAGGCGGGATAGCTTAAATGAATCTGAAACCTGTCGAAGGCAAAAAAAGGTTACCTGTTCCTCTCGGGAATCAGGTAACCTTCTAACCATTTCATGATAAATCGGTTGTACACGATAAGAACTCGTAATGGCATAAATGGACAATGTGTTAAAAATTAATTTCAATCATGGAGACTCGATATGGTTCACTACTCTCCTGCAAATAGTGCATCGTACGCAGGACATGGCCGCTTCTCCAGAAAATCCGCTAATGCGCGCGGCTGCTTGTCGTAAATTTCGTTCAATGGTGTTCCATGGTAGATGTTGCCAATGACGACCGGATGGCACAGCTCACAGATAAGAATGTCTCCGTTACCATGTAAATGCAGCTGTTTCGTCCCATCCACACAATTGGAAAAATACACCCCTGGCTGTTCGTGTAGCCCCAACAAATCAGCAAAGCGATCCATGCAGGTAAAATAGAGGGTTGTGTCTTCCTTCTTGTGTTCAATCAGCTCATTTACGGATCGAATAAGCGATTCCTTGGAAACGATATTGCTCCAATCGCTATGCGGCATCACAATACTGTTCTGAATCTCGTGAATGCGTACACCCAGATCATAGACCTTTTTGCTAATAGCCAACATATTCGATTGTGTTCCCTCAAACAGCAGGGTTTCCAGTACCGTCTCCAGTCCTGCTTCCGTACACAAACGGATATTGCGTTCCAGTCTCTCGTACATGCGTGGGTGAACACGATAGTATGCGGAATAAGCATCTGCATCAGTGTAGTTGAACGAAATATGAATATTGGACAACCCTGCATCACGCAACGCATGAATTCGCTCTTCCGTCAGTAAACTGGCATTTGTATTCAATTGCGTATCAATTCCATGAGCGGCACAATACGTTACAATATCCAGACAATCCTGAAACTTGAGGGTCACTTCTCCCCCGGACAAGCGCACGCGTTTCAACCTTGGTAGCTCACCGATGATCCGAATAACTTCCTGTGCATCAATACATTGTCCATCGTCCCGATTATAGGCACAGCAATAGTCACACTTGAAATTGCAATTGGAAGTCACCCCGACTTCCAGTCCCTCCAGCTCGTATACACCTGGTGTTTCCAGCTCGAGTGATTTGTATCTGTTTTTTGCGGTCACTTCCATATACCTCCTGGTTCCCTCATCGCATGTGATTACAACCTGGAGATTATAGCGGAAGCTTACAGGGTTCGGATATGACATTATGTACGCTGAGTACGATGAAAAATAAAATAAAACCCATCTCTCCGATCAGCGGGAATGGGTACGATTGTTCTAGCATTTAGATTATATAATTTAAAATTTGATGCCTTGCCCTTGGGAAGCTGCCTCTCTCAAACACACTCATGTACTATATCGAATGGAAATCTTCTTTTAGAATGGCGTACATCTTCAAGTCCCGAAGCACATTTTTTACCTTCATATAATTTCGCAAAACACCCTCGAACTGCATGCCTACCTTCTCCATCACCTTAGCCGAACCTGTATTATCCACCATAAACCTGGCTTGAATTCGCTCCAATCCTACTTCCTCGAATCCAAATTGGATGATCTTGCTTACGATTTCTGTCATAATGCCCTGATTCCAATACTGGTCGGACAACACATAGCCCAATTCTACTCTCATACTATTGCTGTCACAGCCCAAATAATTGCAGCTGCCAATCAGCCTTTTGGTCTGTTTATCCTCAATCCCCCAGGGCCCGAGCTTGTCCGCCTCATAACGGTTCATGACAAAATCGATAAAACCTTTGGTATCCTCCTTACTCTGATGAGCTTCCCACGTGGTGAATTCGGCAACGGCAGGAACCGAGCAATAGCTGTACATATCGTCCAGATCATCGTAGGTGAGAGGGCGAAGCAAGGTTCGTTCGGTTTCCAATACGGGAAATGGGTCAAAATAACTTTCAATCGTATTCATACATGTCCCTCCCTAGAATATTAGAATAAAGAAACATACTAAACTCGTTTATAAAATGTACGTTCTTTTAATGTAAAATCATGGCCATAATCTGTGCTGCTTCCACTTCCCGTCTTGCAGCTCATACCGAATTCGTGTATGCTTCCGCCCCGTATCCCCCTGCCAAAACTCCACTTCTCGAGCATTCACAGCATATAACCGCCAATGGGGCGTAACAACATCCGGGTCACGTTGAATCCGTTCCTTCTGAGCTTCAATGGAGCTATCCAATACTTCCTCGCTCTCCAATTCCTGACTCTGGCACCCTGTCATGGCAACCGCTCTGGCTCCAGCCGAGCGCTTCCGGAAGTCATCTGCTCCTGCTTCATTTCCCATATCCGCGGCTGTACCCCTTATACGAATCTGTCTCCCGAGCGCAGGCCAAAAAAATGTCAGTGCCACGTGCGGGTTATCCTCCAACTGCCTTCCTTTCCGACTCTCGGAACTGGATGCAAAGTAAAACGCCTCATCAATGACATTTTTCAAAATCAATACGCGTGCATCCGGATAACCATCTTGATCCACCGTTGAGATTGTCATGGCATGAGGTTCCTTCACATTGGCCTTGATTGCCCCTTGCAACCAGTCCAAAAATAATTCCCCAGGACGATCTGGCAAATGATGGATGTCCCAAGGAGGGAAAGGCCCAGACAATGCATGCAAGCTCCGCAACAACTCATTCGATTCACCGCTCATACGATCACTCCCGCCTTCCAATTCATTCCATTGTAGCGCGATTGTAACGTACTGGAAATAGAGAGTTTTAGAATAATACAATAAAATATCGTCATAACTAAGAGGGCAGATGTGCTCAACTTATAAATACGTTCTGTTAATACTTTAGCTTAATTGACCTTCCGGTTAACTAGATAATATCTATTTCTTACTCTTAATATTCACCCTAATAAATGCAGCAATCGCCATAATCCCAGCTGATACAGATGACCTAATTTTCAATTGTGCAATATCCGAAAAATCTGTTGGCGGATTAAACAGCATGCTACATAAATAATATAAATACACGACTATAGAGATAACCAAGACTACATTTGCAATTCTTTTTTTCAACAAAATTGATCCCTTTCTACTATGACTTCAACTATCATTTATCTCCACCTATGAATTCTCCTCCTCTGAGCCAAACTCAATCCAAGTGGCTCACCATATTCATGCTGCTCAATCTCCAACCGTTCACACTCTTCTCAATCGTGTGCATACTGGTATGATCAATAGGATGAAAGCTGGATTTATTGCTCCACTCCCGCTTATCGAGCAGATAATAGAGGATATTAATCACTCCGCCGTGCGTAATCAACAGAACATTGGACTTTATCTTTTTCTCCTCCATGTCTCTGCAGAGTGTATCGAAAGATGCACAGATTCTGTTATAAAAATTCCGTGGACTTTCTCCTCCTGGAAAAGGAGAATCCATCTCAAGAGCATTGAAATAAACTCCGGGGTAATTCTTTTCAGCCTCCTCATGAAGCATTCCCGCCAAATATCCATTATTCATCTCTCGCCAATCTTTCACAAAGCTGCCCGAAATATTTAATTTCTGCTCAATCTCCCTTGCCGTCTGTACTGCACGAGGAAGATCACTACTTATAATCGTATGGATATCATACTGCTCAGCATGATGTTGTAGATAATCGCCGAGTTTTTCGGATTGAATGATCCCTTGTTCCGTAAGCCCTCGCTGGCTCCATCCACCTCGATACCCTTCATCATCCGCGCCATGTCTTACTAGAAAGATTTTCAAGGCTATTCCTCCTTAACCTGTGGATGTATTTTTCGAATTGAAATTCATACTTAAGGTAATTCTCCTTTATGTCTATCAAATTTGCTAAACAAACCCCGACCTCAGATGGTTTTTATCCAAGATCGGGGCCTTTGGTTCTTACAATTTAATTTACAAAAGTATTACGAACTCGGACTGATTTGATAAAATATGGAATCCAGATTGCGCAAGTGAGAACTGACTTCGCAATTTCTCTCATCGAGCTTCCATCCTCAAGATCTCTCGCCATCGGAATCTGAAGTAACAACAGATAATCCATGATGCCCACGACCAAACTGACACTATAGAAGATAATCATAAGACGTGGCAAAATAGCCTTTTTACTATAAAATGCAAAGACCGTATACAAACTAAACAATAGAAATAACACGTTATATACCAGTTCAAAAATGAGTACAGGTCCCCATAACGGATGATAATAATCTGATTGTTTGGAAGTTAGCAGCTCCCATGTTTCTGTCGTAAATATGGGCACGATTTGTTGAATCAATTGCACTGCGAGCAGAACAATCGTAAGAAGGAGACCAATTTGGATGAGGATCAGCCATCCTCCTAATCCCGACACGCCCAGTGGTCGATAGTCTCTCTTCTGCTCTTCAATAGGTGGTTCCACGGATAACACGTCCTTATACTGTTTTGTCATTCTGAGATGAATCATTTCTCATCATTTTCAAACCTACAATTGCCCCTACCTTTCCTTACTTCTCGTACGTTCTATGTACTAACTCCTTCATTACAAATACGTTCCTCACCTTCCTCGATTATAAAAATTTACACAGCTTCCTTATTATACTACAAGCTAAAATAAACTAATATAGCATATCAACCATCCATTAATTCCACAATGTAGAGGCAAAAGAAGACCTCTTCGCTATACTTATGCCATGTTCAGCCCTTCATTTGTACGTCATAATTTACTTCATCAAGTGCAGATGAGACTCTGCATAACGGAATGAAGGAGGACAAGGATATGTCCAAACAAAACATAAAACTAATGCCTTTTGCTGACCTCTCAGCATATATGGGTGGTTTCAAGATCGTTTCCACGCAGTGGGGTGCAGATGGGAAGGTGTACATTCTGTTAATAAATCAAGTGCCGGAGAGAGAACGGAACATGTTCGTTAAGACCCGTTTAAATCAAACCTACACCTACAAAGTTCTAATAGTATCTGAGAAACATGTTGTAGAAGATGTCGTGATCTGGGGACAAACCTACAATTATCATTATGTACAGCCGCTGCATGATCATCTTTTGCTTGTCGGTGCGCGCTGTACCTACTACGGTAATGATCAGTATGACCTGAATGCCAGAGTGTGTGATATGAATGGAAAGCCAATTCGGGATTTTCTGTTAGGGGACGGGATTCAGAGTGTCCAGGTGACAGGGAATGGAACGATCTGGACCAGTTACTTTGATGAAGGTATATTCGGCAATTACGGAGGGAGCGATCCGATTGGTTCCTGCGGTCTGCTGGCCTGGGATGAGCAAGGTAACAAACTCTATGAAAACCGCGAAGCTGATATCGCCGATTGCTATGCACTTAATGTCGTGAATGAGGATGAGGTATGGTTTTATTATTATACTGATTTCGAACTTGGTTGTGTCTCAGGGAGTACCGTGGATTCCAAGGTCACGTTTGTGAAACCGAACATATCCGGCTCTTCCGGATTCAGTACGGATGGTTATCACTTTTTGTTCGATGCTGGATACGGTAAACACGGGACGTTTGTTCTCAAAAAAATGGATAAGCCAGGACGACTGACGAAGGGGCAAAAGATTGAATTGGTTAACGAAGCCAATACACCATTGAAACAGGCACGGCAGGATTTTCGTGAGCAGCGACTGCTCCTTAGCGAAGGGAATTTACTGTACCAGCTGACAATCGAAGAGCTGATTTCTAGTCTGGATTAATGGTCATGGAGCGGAGAGGGTAATCTCGCAAAGGACAAACCCTCTTCCTCCAGTGCTTGTCTAAGTTTCGGGATCGCAGACGGCCCTATGCCATGAAGCTTCAGGATCTCTTTCTCGGTATACTTCGAAAGTTCAGCCAACGTTGTAATCCCTTCATTTTCTAAGGCACGTCTGGCAGGTGCAGACAATAAGGCCAGAAATCCTTCTTTCGGTTTACGTTTAGATTCGCAGATCGGACAAGTTGGGCAGTCACTTTTTTTGTAATACGAATGTCCATGTTCACATGTTCTTCGTGTTCCTTTGTCGTTTGTCATATGAGATCTCTCCTTCTGACTTTAGTAGATTACCAGTAAGTATATTCAACACCGACTAATCCAAAATAGACTTATACAACTCCATCAACCATGCAGCGAACTGCTCCTTTTCCTCAAACTGAGGATAGTGCGCCGAATGTTCAAACACTTTGAACTCTTTGACTGGAGCCTCCAGCTCATCGAAATACTTCCGTGCCGCATTCACGGATGTCATATAATCGTATTTTCCCATGACAAAGTAAGTCGGAATCTCCAGCTCTTTTACAAGGTCGGGTAAGTGATCGCCTGATTCCTCTTTCAAAAGCAGTTCCTGGGTAGCCTGAATGCCCATGAAGTATCGAATGACATCCAGTGCATTGTATTCAGGACCGAACAGGAAGCCGAGTATATAATCCCTATTTTCATCGATATGTCTGGCTGCACCGCCGTATTTGCGCACCATGTTCCTAGGCGTATACTTCTCCCCTCGCTCAATTGAACCTCGTAGACGTTCCAGACTTGCCACGTCCTCTGCATGACCAGACTGCTTCGCCTGAGCAAGGGTATAATTCAGACTGTCCAGCTCACTCTGCACGTGATCAGCAACTTGCCCAATACCGATGTAAGCATGGAATTTGTCTGATGCCTTGGCGGCAGCTTTCGTTCCTATGTATGTACCAAATGAATGACCGACCAAACTAACCTTATCCTGTCCAAGCTCAGCGGTCACATAATCGGTTAATGCCAATAAATCCTCTACAAGCACATCCGTCGTCAACCCCGAATAATCCTCCAAAAAGTGATAAGACTTTCCGCTCCCGCGTTGATCATAATGGACAATGGTAAAATGCTGTTCGAGCGCCTCCTGATACTTTCTGACATAAGGGATTTCGGAGCATCCCGGACCACCGTGTACAAAGATAAGTATAGGATTGTCCCGATCCATTCCCCGAATCATAACCTCGTGGCCTGTGCCGTTAATCTCAACCTGCCCCAACGTGCTAATACTGTTCTCTCCCCTGATTCCTGGTGTCCATGTTGGAAATATAAGCGAAAGTATGACCATAAGCAAAATGAGAATCAGAAAGCGTTTGGATATTTTAACGAGCTTCTTACGCATGGGGATATCTCCTTTTGCACAATGATTCGTTGAAATGGAATTCTGCTGAGTACTGTTACTTTAATGGACTAATTTTATAAAAATAAGGCCCACACATGTCTTCGTGCGTATGTACGTAGGTCCAGGTAAACTCCTGGTCAAAGATATAGATATCTTGTTCAGAATCAAAGTCCGCTGCAACGACTGCCTTCGCATTCTCATAGACCTGGATCAACGGCGTATGTTGATACATGATATATAAATCATTTTTGAGCTCGGCATCAAACGCATCTCGTGCTGAATCGCCCGTTAAACACGCTTGTTTCTGATAACTAAACATATGCCATTTATATTCGCTGTAGTAGATCGCTTCTTTTGCCTCGTCATCCAGATTGCCGGCAAATACCTCATCCCACTGCCGAGTAATGCTCTCCGATTCCTCACACAGTTCCGTCACCTGAACGCCCTTATTCTCCAGATTTTGTTCAAACATATATCTACGATATACAAGCTCGATCCGCGAGTACGCCACATTCAGTTCACTTTCAGGTAAAACGTCTAACATCTTGTTAATTTGTTCTCGAATCACGTTGACCTCCGTTTGAAATGAAATTAGGTGTGTCTTCGACCTGAGCCACATCCCTGTTTCTTACCGTCTAGCTTCTTCTCGCAATACATAAGCCAATTGGTACATCTCCGCAATATCATGTCTATTCTGCTCTTGGAATCTTCGAATAGCTTCAGTAATCTCTACAAGCTCTACGGCAATAACCTGCTCTCCATCCACCGGATTCAGCGGATCACCTACAAGTTCAACATCTCCATATCCAATCACTCTCACAAAATGAGGATGCGGAATATGTGGTCTATACGGTTCAGAGGCACCAGATGTGCAATAGAACTGACCGAATATCCGATACAACTGCAGCTCCGCACCCAGCTCTTCCATCACTTCGCGCTTCAATGCATCCGGATATCTCTCTCCAAGTTCCAAGGTTCCTCCTGGCAACTCCCATTTGCCATTATCGAGTTGAAACACAACGCACTTCTTCCCGACGAACGGGATAATGCTCACGTTGCTCACCAGCGATTCATCCACGATATCGTTCAACCTGAACTCCGCTGTCACCGTCCCCCAATGAATAGAGGCACTCAGTGCCGGAAAATGTTCAATATTTAAGCTTTGCATCCGCATCAGCCCCTCTCTAGATAAAGTAAAATCTTCCACTTCATTCTTTCTTCAATTATAGATGAAAGGATAGAAAAAAGGCCACCTTCCCTCTGGGGATCAGTGACCTTCTAATCATAGATTCAGATAACAATACGATCTCATGGCATGCGCCTTATTTGTGCACCAGTTTCCCGTTTTCCAAAAAGAGAACCCGATTACACAGCGGAAGAACCCGCTCATCATGCGTAACCATTACCGCACTCTTGCCCTGCTCTGCAACCAGCTTCGCAATCATGCCAACAATATCAAGCCCTCGTTCTGCATCCAGGCTGGCTGTCGGTTCGTCCGCCAGCAGCACAGCCGGATCATTCATCAACGCCCGCGCAATGGCAACCCGCTGACGTTCCCCGCCAGACAGCTTCTCGGCATATGCCTTACGGCGGTGAGATAAACCTACCGTATGAAGCAGCTCATCCACTCGCTTCGAAGCCTTGTTCTTAT
Source organism: Paenibacillus sp. 7523-1 (assembly GCF_002276415.1). Lineage (NCBI taxonomy): Bacteria > Bacillati > Bacillota > Bacilli > Caryophanales > Paenibacillaceae > Paenibacillus > Paenibacillus sp. 7523-1. Next base: position 33,968 of record NZ_NPBR01000016.1, read on the forward strand.
CCGTTCCGGCAAGCTTCGCAACGACCATCAGCTGCTCTTCCACTTTCAGATAAGGAATGAGGTTGGCGCTCTGAAAAATAAAACCGAGCTGCTGAAGCCGCACATCGGAAATGTCCTGCTTATTTTTGCCCATGATGGATACACCATCAAGCAGAACCTGCCCCTCTGTTGGTTCAAGGAGTGCACCTGCAATGGACAGAAATGTACTTTTGCCTGACCCGGAAGGACCCATGACTGCGACGAGTTCCCCCTCGGCAACTTCAAGATCCAGCTGATCCAAAATCGTACGTTTGACCCCGCCATCCTCAAAGGTCTGTGTAATTCCCTGTAATACCAATCGGTTTCTCATGCTGCTGTCCTCCCAATCGCATCAAGCGCATCAATTTTGGCAACCTTCCACACCGAGAATAACGAACCTGCCACAGACATGATTACAAATAAAATGCAGGTCAGTGCCAAGGTGGACAAGCCTAATTGAAACGGCATCGAAGCTGGCAGGATGGACTCAAACAGTCGGACCAGCAGAACACTGATCACCAAACTGCCGACGGATAAAAGTAATACTTGTAATGACACACTGCCAGCCAGATACGCATTGCGCGTTCCGATGGCCTTCAAAATGCCAAATTGACTCGTTTTCTGAATGGTGATGACGTAGAAAAATACCGCGAGTACAAACGCCGAGATAACAAACAAAAAGGCGATCATCATGAGCAGCGACCCCTGCTCTTCCTTATAGCCAGGAATGGCCGATACCGCATCGGACTTCGTAATCACTTCCGCATTTGGCAGTGCAGTACTCAGGCTGTCAACCTTCTCACCAGCATCCTTAATGGCAATGGCATTGTATGACGAAGCATTATTGCCCGCTGTATCTGGACTGGTACGCGAACTTCCTTGCAATGCAAGCCATTCCTGTTCATTCAGGAACACGACCGGCGAGTGGCTGAAGGACTCATTTTGCACAAATCCACCGACTGTCCACTCCCTCCCCGACGCTTGATCGACCAGAACGGTCCCAATGGTCACGCCGGACTCTGACAGCTTTTGATCCACTACAACTTGTCCGTCCTTCTGATCCGCAATCGAAACTCCTTCAGTGACGGTTGGTGCTAGCCAGCCTTCTGGGTTCACCATAAACAGAGTGACATCTATTTTCTTGGTGTCGTCAGCCGGGCTAACGGTTGTCATTTTCACACCCAGCGGCTCTGCGTTATCTTGTCCTACCACCGAGCGCGACTGTTCAAGCTGATCCTGATTCACCTGCGATCGGGTAAAACGATGATTAGAATCCTGTTCGAGAACGAAATGGGTTGCTGCCATATTTTTGATCGACGCGGCGTTGTCATACGCCAGCCCCTGCGCAAGACCTGTAACAAACAGTACCAAAAATGAAACCAGTACCATAATGGTAGCAATTAACACATACCGCCCTTTGGCAAACCTCATCTCTCTAATAGCCAAGTACATATCTCTGACCTCCTCTTGATAAACCAAGTATAGGAGGTGAAAATGAACGGCAAATGAATAACAGATTACATCTGCGGAAGAGTCACAGTGAAGGTTGTACCTTCGGACGAACTGGAGACTTCAATTGTACCGTCATGAATCCGGACAATTTTCTGCACAATCGCAAGCCCAAGCCCGGTTCGACCGGAAGAACGCTCCCGTGCGCGGTCCACCCTATAGAAACGATCGAACAGGAATGGCAAATGCTCTGCCGCAATCCCGTCCCCTGTATCCCGAATTTGGATTACACAGTGAGTATCGGTCTGCTCTGCTCGGATCTCGATACTTCTTCCTTGCGGAAGATGATTCACTGCATTGCCCAGCAGATTCATCCATACTTGCATGAGCAGTACTTCATTACCAACCAGCTGGATGGATTCGGGTACCGATATGCGGAGCAGCAGCTCCTTTTCTTCCAGCTGCCAATGCAGCACCTGAACGGCTTGACGAAATTGATCGCGCAGCGAGAATCCTTCTTTCGTCAAATCCTCTTGTCCTTGTTCGAGAGATGACAGCAGAAGCAGCTGTTTGCTGAGCAATGAGAGATGACGGCTCTCTTCCTCAATAATGGATGCATAGTGCTCCCTCTCCTGTTCAGGAAGATCCCGATCTGAGAGCAGTTGAGCAAATCCCTGGATCGAGGTCAGTGGCGATTGAATCTCATGAGAGACGTTGGATACAAACTGTTGACGCGCCTGATCTACCCGCTCCAGCTCACGACTCATGGTCATAAAGTGCTGAGCCAGCTGTCCAATCTCATCCCGCCTCTTCGTGGGCAATTTCAGATTAAAGTTCCCCTGTACAATTCGCTTGGTCGCCTCCGACAGACGTTCAATTGGATTGACCAAGTAGCGCGTACTGATGAGAAAGATCAAGATGCTAATCCCTACTGTAAGTGCTCCAATCAGTGCAAAAAAGATACGCAGTTCGCCAAATTGCAAAATGACGTCCGGACGCATAAACAGTCCATAGCTTGTATTTCCGATCTGTAGTTGAACACCAACGGTATTGCTTAGCTGATTGTCAAAGAAACCCGTAATGAAGGGTTTACTTGGAAACTGGGCAACACCATGGTAGACCTCACCGTCAAGCACCATATCTACTGCTCCCTTGTCCAGATCCTTCCCGCGGAACTCGCTACCGTAGAATTTATCAGTCCCTTTGCCATCTGTCACATAAATCTCGTAACCGAGAGCTGCGGCATTGTCCAGATACGGCTGCATCATGTCTGGCTCCCGCTCCACAAACTGCTTCATTTGCATGGCGATGCCTACCAGTTTCTCATCATTGAAGGACTTAAGCTTCGCATGATAATAGATATTGGATAAAAGAAAACCCAGCATGCCGCTGACCACAATGACAGCGATCGTAATGAGGAAGACTCGAACATACAAAGTCCTCACCGGGTTTTCACCTCCATCTTGTAACCGATCCCCCGTACGGTATGAATGACAAAGTCATCTGTATAATCAGCAAACCGATCGCGTAACCGCTTGATGTGCACATCCACCGTACGGTCATCTCCTTCGTAATCTGCGCCCCAGACAAGTCTAATTAATTCATCCCGCGAGAATAAACGACCTGGATATTGTGCCAGCTGGGAGAGCAGCTCGAACTCCTTCATGGGCAAAAACAGAATGGATTGACCATCAGATACTTCCACGTTATTCCGGTCAATCACTATGCGATTCATGCGAATGATATCACTTGACGTGCGGTGATAACGGCGAAACAGGGCCTTGACCCTGTAAATCAACTCTTCGGGTTCAAACGGCTTCGTCACGTATTCATCCGTGCCTTTCAGATAGCCCTCCCTCTTGTCGGATAGCTGGTCCCTTGCCGTTAGCAGCACAATCGGTATGTCATACTGCTGCCGGATGAAATCACATAGCTCCAGTCCGTCCATGCCTGGCATCATCACGTCCAGGATCGCCAGATCAATCGGTGTTTCTTTGATTAGCTTGACCGCTTCTATCCCATCCTGCGCTTCATGCACCTGATACCCCTCTTTGGTCATGACATGCCGAAGGAGTGCTCTAATGTTGGCGTCATCGTCCGCCAGAAGCAGGTGTTTCATATCTTTGTCCGCCCCTCTGTTTCTAAGTTGAATGTATAATGATCATATCCATTGGTTCGAATTTTTGTAACAAGTACTTCCGCACATGGATCCTGCACAGATGGTAGCACAAAAGCAAAGGCGTTCGCCAGCATACACTACTGGAAGCAATGCTCTCGTGTTTATATTTTGTTGTATCTGGTTGACACTATTATTAGGCACATCTATAATAAAACCACAACATATGAACGATCGCTCATATATTCATTCGAGTAATTAGATTCATGCAAGGGTTATCCTAAGCCACAATAACAATCATCATTATTACATAACGGAGCCATGCTCCAAAGGAGAGGATCTCGTATGTCCGGACATCACCACAATCACGACCATGGACACCATCATGCTCATCCCAATAACAAGAAAGTGCTACTGTTTTCCTTCATTATCATTACGCTGTATATGATCGTAGAAGCTGTAGGCGGCTTTGTGACCAACAGTCTGGCCCTCATCTCCGATGCAGGACATATGCTGTCAGACGCAGTCGCTCTGGGAATTGCCTTACTGGCGTTTACCTTTGGGGAAAAGGCAGTGAATACGGGTAAAACCTATGGATATAGACGATTTGAGATTTTGGCTGCTACCTTAAACGGAATTACCTTAATTGCCATTTCCCTATACATCTTTTACGAAGCGATCGGCCGCTTCATCCATCCACCAGAAGTAGCCACGGTCGGCATGCTGATCATCAGCATCGTTGGATTGCTCGTCAACATTCTCGTTGCCTGGATTATGATGCGCGGCAGCGACACGGAGAATAACCTCAATATGCGAGGTGCTTACCTGCATGTCATCAGCGATATGCTGGGATCCATCGGAGCCATTGTGGCAGCACTGCTGATGATGTTCTTCGGTTGGGGCTGGGCAGATCCACTCGCAAGTGTAATTGTGGCCGTATTGGTGCTGCGAAGCGGGTTCTTCGTAACCAAATCTTCCCTGCATATTTTGATGGAAGGCACCCCGGCGAATGTGGATGTCAATGACCTCGTGCAAACGATTAAAAAAGTAGACGGTGTCCATGGCGTTCACGATGTGCATGTATGGTCCATCACTAGTAACCTGAATGCACTGACCGCTCATATTGTAGTCGATGGAACATTGACCATCTATGAAGCTGAAACGCTTGTGCAGAAAATTGAACATATGCTGGAGCACAAAGATATCAAGCATGTCACCTTGCAGGTAGAGTCTGAGAAGCACCTTCACGACAGTTCAGTATTATGTACCGTTAAGGGCGACGCACCCGATGCGCACGCACATCATCACCATTGAGTATGGTGCAACATATAGCATTAAATTAAAAACAGGGCTGATTCCCTCAAGGGAATGCCCTGTTTTTGATTTGTGTAAATCTTCCTTCTGTTATTAGGTTGGCCCAAGCTCTAACCTACCAAAACCTCTGGATTACTTGTACTTAGAGAGTAGCTTCTGTTTCTTTTGATCAAATTCAAAATCAGTAATGATGTTTTTTTCCTTCAACTCACCTAACTGCAAAAGTTGTTCATGAACATTAACGGGCGGCTTCTTCAATTTATTTGCTCTTACCAAAACAACAATTGAAAAAGGGATTGCATACAACATGGTTAACAGCCCAAATATTGCTGCTCCATCTGGATCAATTGGCCCTAAACTGAATATCGCAAAAAACGTTAATGTGAACAACACGATCCCAATGGTCGACAATACTTTCAAAACAAATTCCTCCCAAACATTATGTACTTTCTAATTGACGAGATAACTGATGTTAATTGCGAAGCTTGTTTTGAATCTCTTAGCCTGTTCTTTATATTCTTCTTCGTTACTCATTCTTCCACTGGCAGAAGGTCTCTAACTTCCATTATTACATAAAACGCAGCCATGGCAAGACAAGTATACTTCATGTTTTACGCATATCGGATATCCTGGCGGGATCGTCGGTCTATCATCATCCTCATCAATCTCGGACCACTCCAGATAATTGTCCAGATTAACGTCGTCTCTATTGAACGCATGAATCATGGTCTGAAATTGCTCCAAGCAGGGTATGAGCGACTCTTTTCGCGGTTTATAACTCAACCTCTCCCACCCCGCTCCAGCAATAGCATGTATAATCATACGGAGCATAAAATCCTTTTCCTCTTCAAAGGTATCTATGGACCAAGGCATCTCATCGATGTCGAAGCCAACCGTTCCGAAGCCTACGACGGACTGATCCCTCTGGGCCAACCAGATGGTCATTTCCCTCTCACGGTTCGTCCTAGCGAGCATCGAGCCACTTATGGAGAGCACTTCTATAAACACTGATGTTAACCCATTGGACATTCCGATGGATTCGATCACTGGTACAGCATGTTCAGGCATTGAAATGGTATTTCCGATTGTGCTCACCCCTAATAACCATTACTACTCATCCGGTTCAGTCCAGATGGCAAATTCGCCATACCCCAAATACTCACGTACTTCAAGCACCTGATGACCAAGCATCACAATCTCCATGCCATTCTCCGTGTCCCAATCTGTGCTGCCACCTAGTATGGCTCCCAGGATCTTATCCTTCGGATCAGCCGGATTCCGATAAAGTTCAACTTCGCCAAACGCCATGAACGCAAGAATCCCCCTGCCCTCCACTTCGGCCAAGCCTGCAGGGTAGTCTGCCGTATCACTTGACATTTTCTCTGCTTTCCATTCATATGCCTGGTTGCATATGTCGTTAACCGTGTCATCCGGCAAACGATTCAGCACATTTTGGATATACCACTCTGCTTCTTCTAAACGGATGTCTTCCGTATTAAATCGATACTCCACCTCGCATTGGAACAACTCAAGCAGCCCGTATCCAGACACCTGATTCTCATCTGCTGGGTCTTCTATGTCAACACGTTCCAAATGAAATCTTTCCGTCATACGATCCCTCCTTCACTAATCTCCGCCTCCGCCACAAGATGAGCAGCTGGATGAACTGCAGGAAGAGTCAGAAGAGGAGCTACTGCACGATGAACCAGAATTTCCCGAGGAACCGCTGCTGTCGTTACAATGATCGGCATAACAGCTTGAACTGCTTGAACAACTGCTGCTTGACGAAGCTCCTTGGGCTGCCTTTTCCGGTGGGATAAGTTCCTGTTCCAGACGACCCATGTGCACTCCGTACGTTGCCTCATGATACATGGAGTGATATACCATGGCACTCGCCATGATGAGAGCCACATCGACCGAACCTGAGGATTCGAGGGATAGCTCTTTTTCGTTTAGACTTGCCGATCTCTGCAGCCTATCAAGCAGATAAGAAATGACCTGTGCAGCTTCAGGATCTTCCTGCATGCGTCTCGTGTGGAAAAATTGATTTACCAATTCAGTTCGATCTCCCTGAGCGATCAGCTTCTGCAGTTCACCGGATATCGGGTAGCTGAAGAACTCCCCCCAGATTGCGGAGCTATATGGAGTGAACTCGAATAATTGACAGTACACCCAGTCAAACCATGCACGTGCACCTGGATTCTCGCGGCGGGTAACTGCCGGCTCATGATGTACCGTGGAACCCATAAATTCTGCACAAAAATCAGCGTAGGATTTGGTAAACATCAGCATTTCGTGCCATAATTCGTCTACCTCATCGCTAAACATCGGGACCTGTTTCAGCAGAGAAGCCATAACGAAGTATCTTTTAAGCTCGAGCAGCTTCCATCGATACTCCAACTTTTTCATGTGAGGATATTCCTGCTCCATACGGAGCTTTAGTTTATTCGAAAAATGTTTATTAAAGCTCTTCTCCAATTGTTGAACGGTTTTATAATAGGAAATGTCATCACGCAGTCCCAGATTCAAAGGTAATTTTTTGCGTCTATACGTAACTCTCGTGTGTCTTCTGCGTCTTCCTTTTGAACGAAAAATCCTGATCCTGCGCCGAATCATCAAGGCTGCAACCACCAGTAATCCTGCTGCAATGTAGTAGTAGATAGGCATAATAGCGCCTCTCCTCTCCGTAGTTCTTTTCTCTGTATGGGTGAAACTACCATTAGTATAAATGACGATTCAAAACTATTAAAGAGCCCTTAGGCATACAAACTAGGGCTCTTTAATAACATTGATCCTTCGATGTCGATGGACTTTCGGTAATCTGAATCGCACTCCACACGACATTAATGCCGCATTCGTACGTTTAAAACTTTCTACATATGTTGTAACTGTAATCGTTGATCGTTAACAAATGCTTGTAAAAAGAACATCTCGTTTTCATTGGGAGTCCGCTCATGTTCTTTCTCGAAGTTTGTTATTGCGCTATCTAATGATGTAGATGTCACTGCTCTATTACAGGAAGTCAGCTCTCTCCAAAACACATCCATCTCATCCAGGTCGCATATAGACTCATGCCCGAGTAGGAAATGATCCGCATCATACTTTTGAATATCCTCTATCATCGGTAACAACATAGCTTGCTTGTAATGAAACAATGAATTAGTTGTTGTTCCATAAGGGCTGTCTCCAAGGAAAATAGTCTTTTCATCCGGAATGTATACGATTGTTGAATCATCTGTATGTGTGCTCCGAATGGTTTCAATCCTACAGACCTTATTGCCCAAATCAAGTTCGAGAGAACCTTCAAAACTGATATCAGAATCATTTAATTGAAACGAGTTTCTCATCGGTATTTCATTCTTGATAATCTCCATACAGTGAGAACTCATCTTGTTTGCCTTTACATATTCATGGAGTGAATGGTCATCAAAAGAAAAGTTTCTCCAGATGTTCATCATTTGTTGGGTTAAACGATTAACAATAATCGTCGCATTGAATTCATTGATTCCTAAAAAATGATCCCAATGCGCATGCGTGATAACCAGATATTTAGTTGGGGGTACATCTAAACGGCTTATTTCCTACAAAAATTCTTGGGCATGCTGAACCGAATTCCCACCATCGATCACTAGGCTGTATTGATCTCCACATACTAATCCTAAAGTCGGTCTATCTTTATCATTCTGGTTAGATAAGTAATAGATCGATTCACTTAATTTATTTAACATGTCAATTCTCCTCTAATTGTATTGTTGGAGTAAGAGAAAAACCGCATGTTAATGGATATTAACTATGGATCTTTCTCGTTTTATCGATTTACCAATGGAATCACCCCGATTTCGTTTTTAGGTAGGTACGTATGTAAATGCTTTTTAAGATAATGCAATAATCAAGCTGGTAATAAGGAGCAGTAGCGTTACCGGAGCCCAGATTCTTCGTTCCCACACGCTGCGTGTTATCAGATTTAGGATTGTTCCCAGCACCAGATACCCAACAATAAACCAAATTGCTGTATCTGCAAATGAAGACCACTCAGGCAATAACACACCCGCTCTACTCAGTACAACTAAACCAATGAATACGAGAATAGTGATCTGCAGTAAACAGGAAAAGCGCATTGGTGTCGGATATTTCCCGGGAAACTTCCCACCCATCGCCGCCTCTCCCCACGGCATACCTGCAGCGAGTGCCACTTGAAAGAGAATGACAATCAGAATTAGGACAGTAAACAATATCGAAGACACCAATATCACCAATTCACATCCCCACATCTAAATGTAGTTTCTTTTCCTTATACTTTATTGACGTAAATCGGTCAGTATTCTTCAAACCACAATCGATAAAATTCTTCTGAAAACCAGAACCATATGAAACCCAGAATCAACATGATGCACCCTAATCCTTTTAATATTACTTCAATCGTCTTAGGGAGTTCCATGCTCGGCAAGTTTTCTTCAAATTCGCTATTCGGTTTTATGCCTCGATATCTCATCAGAACAAATAGTTTATAAAGAATATCGGGAAAGAAATAAACCACTATACCTGTCACAAATACCGGAATGGATAAGTAACCAAACGTACTGGCCGTCCATTCAATTTCAATTCCATTCATTTTCTTAGCAAATAAGTTCATTGGATTATCTATCAAAATGCGCTCGTTCTTCTTGATTGGAACTGAAAATGTAATCCGGGTAATGATTGGCTAAAGGTGGACGTTCATGCTCACGGAAAAATTGCAAATCCTTCATCTCTTCATTATTTGATGTTAATTGCCCGGATTGGATTCTGCATTCAAATACAATGGTTAAATATTCAACTTGATGACCGTTATGATATGTAAAACGTTGACCTTCTCCGCCGTAGACACCAATGATCTTCTCGGGCTCAATGACAAGACCTGTTTCCTCCAATGCTTCTCTGACCATCGCTTGTGCCGGTGTTTCACCAATCTCAATCGCTCCAGCAATTAACCCCCATGTTGATTCATTGTGTTTACGTCCAAATAAGATCTCTCCATGTTCATTTCGAATAATACCAGCAACACCTGGCATAAATATGAGCTCATTCCCAATCTTAGCTCTAAGGTTTTTATAGTAATCCGACATACTCAATTTCAGTCCCCCCCTTTAGACACAGTTTATAAAATGCTACAACTGACATCATTCACACTTCGTTCTGTGTTACTCTTCTTCTACAACAATATCTTGGCACTGGATAATCAATTCAGACATTTCTTCACCATCAAAAAGCATATGTAGTTCATATCCATTTTCGATACAATACAGTTCTTGATATAGCCAGTACCTACCGACGATGTCCCCTTCTTGCTTAATGATCTCAGGTGCAATAAACGTAATCTTATTTAAATTCGTAAACCCTCCTCGGGTATCGAATCGTATGACCAAGTCCGAATCCGAGACCAATTCCGTCACGGTGCAATCATGAAAATGGACCTGGTTACGAATATGTTCAGGAATAGGTTCAGCTAGCTGCGCCTCCCTGTATTCCTTCGAAATCAGCTGCATTTGAGCTTCATTAATTTTGCTCTGTTTTTTCAACTGTTGCATTACCTCTTTAGTGCAATAACCCAGGGCAAACACACGGATATCTGCAATTAAGTCATTGATCTCTTTCGGTAATTGTACAAACTTGTTTTGGCAACTCCATTCCAGATTACTTTTAAATTCTTGTTTGCTGCCTAACTCGTCAAAAGGTGGCCTCGAATCGTAATCTGCAATTAACTTCTCTATATGCTCTCTTTCTTCAGCCGGCATATGATAAACCATCGTATCCTCTTCCGATACCTCATCCCCACTAATAAATTTCTCAGCACGCACAAGAACTGCACCATCTTGCTCTAACATAAAACGGGGGTCAACATTGTAAACATCTCGTTGAAACTTTACATGCTCTTTTTCTTTTCTTTTATATAACCGAAGATAAAGCTCTTCATCCATTTGTTGAGCTCCGCTGTGTACTCGCATACCAAAGTGAAGATGTGTTTGTTGGCAAAGTTCATACCACTCTTTTGTAAGATGTTTCATGCGTATTCTCTCCTATTTCAATTCTTCAATTTGGCTTGGATGATCCAATGAACTGCATCTAAAATATCTTCTGCTATGTACTCAGGTTCCGTTTCCATCCATTTGTTTCTATACGTTGTTAATGACGATTCTCCCCAGCCTGTTCTTACAAGAACCTTCATGGCTCCTACTGCGTGAGCTGCAAGCATATCCGTATCGCCTACATCACCAATAACGATACATCTTGATAAATCTAAATGGTGCTGCTGTGAAGCCTCCACCAACATGCCCGGTTTTGGTTTTCGGCAGCTGCATTCTTGTTCATGTGGGCAAATATAGGATTGATCGAATCCGTATTCATCAAATTGTTCTTCAAACTCTTGGATCGTTGCCGCTCCACGCGATATCCGATACTGATTCGTTATAGCAAATACCTTGATTCCATTTCTCTTCAGAAGCGTTATAGCTTCTTGTGCATTAGGGTATAACTCAAAATCTCTAGGATGAATAAAGTGTCCTGTGCCACCTATGGTTCCATCTCTGTCCACAAAAACAGCTTGTATGTCCAAATTTGGTTTGATCATGGTTTATTCCTTTCTCCGTTAACTACCGGAATAAAATCATGTTAATTTTATAATAAATGTTATAAAATGTATTTAAAAATGAATAGGGGTGATTGTATGAACTTATCGTTTTTAGCTCTATTTTTTGTTGGGATTATAACCATTTATGCTATCGCATTTACTTTGCTAATTAAGCTGCTTGGAAGGAAATTTAAAGACAAATCCAACATGTATTTTCTTTATGCCTCAGTTATTCTAGTTATTCAATCTTATCTTCTAATCAAGGATTTTTCTGAAAATCAGTCTATACGCTCGGTCAATATCTTATTTTTCTTAATGGCGTTCATGCTGATTTTCCAAGGAATACAACGGAAGAAGTCAAGGATGTAGAAACTCCTTTTTCAATAGAGCATAGATAACCGTATCCACAAACTGATTCTTCCAATAATAATGTTCCTTTAAAATTCCTTCCTCTCTGAATCCAATGTTCTCAAGCAACTTTTTGGATCCCGTATTCTTTGGCTCTACATAGGCTTCAATTCGGTTTAATGCAAGATAGCTAAATCCAAATTCAATGATCCGTTGGATCGCCTCGGTCATATAACCTTGTTCCCAATACTCAGGTGCTAATTCATAGCCTATGTGAGCTTTGTAATGATTTTTCGCCCAACCATGAAATCCACATGTTCCAATCACCTTGTTTTCCGATTTCAAAGTAATTCCCCAGCGAATGGCCTGTTCTTGATTAAACCGATCGTTCCATCTATGAATGAGTTCTCCCGCTTGTTCAACACTCGTAAAACTCTCTACATCATAAAACTTCGTCACTTCATCCGAAGAAAAATACTGAAATATATCTCTTGAATCTTCTTGTTTAATCTCTCTTAATACGAACCGAGCTGTCTCTAACACGGGAAATTGAGGCATATTCTTCTCCTTTCATTATCGATTCATTTCTATCAATTCTTCTCTCGCTGCTATAAGCCAGGGATGTACTAATTTAAGCTTGGAACGTTGTTCCCATACTTGGTTCAGATAGATGAGTATTCCATCATTGAGTTTGGATTCATTTACTTTATCTCGTATCTCTTGCAGGTAACTATGCTCTCCTGGTAATTTCCAAGATATCTTGTCTGAAATGAAAAGTACTTTATCCAGTAAACTTGATTGTGGTTTAAACGTGGTGTGACATTCGATTGCACTTAGTATTTCAGGATCGTTGATATGGAATATTTCTTTTGCCATAGCTTTAGATAACTTCTGGTGAATGATTCTATCATATTTATATTCTTCATCCATGATTTCGATCGATAATGCCTTGGCCAGATTTAACATTTCACTAATTGGAACCACATTACTAATATCATGTAATAACCCCGCTTGTTCTGCCTTTTCAGGGTCGGCTCCAAATAATTCGGCGACTCGCTTTGCTTCTGCGGCAACGTCTAATGTGTGTTTCAGGGTTTCTGGATCATTATGCGCTTCGAAGAAAGAATGAATATTTTGACTTAGATCACTGGATAATTCCACATTCAATACATATGGCTTAAGAATTGGATTCATGTTTTGACCACCTATACGTTAATTTAGCTAACAGTCCCATCCCTACACGATTAGTGACATTTACCGATTTCAATCACTCGATAACATACTATATGTAACAATATTTTCATAATGATCATGAAGCCATTGTGCTTCTCTAGAAATCCCTTCATTGATGAAACCAATCCGTTCTGGTATTGATCTGCTTTTAAGGTTAGTTTCTGCACATTGTATAACTACACGGTTTAATTTCATTTCATTGAATAAGACATCAAGTAGCCTTGTGATGCTTTTTGTGATAATCCCTTTACCTTCCGCTGACGCAGCTAAAAAATATCCAATACTAGTTACTTTATTTTTCCAATCAATATAATGTAATGCAATCATTCCAACCAGTTTACCATCGAACCACAAGCCAGCATCAAAGCCGTTCTGATCTTCATAATTTTGTTTCCACATCTCTATTACTGGATCTAAGTCTTCTGGGGATTGTCGCTTATCCACCCATAGCAACCATTCTCGAAGATGCATTCTGTTCTCATCAATTAATGTGTACAATTCATCTCTTTCTTGCGGTTGAATTAAATTGATTACTATCGATTCATTCACTTGAAACGGAAACAAATTAATCCCTCCATCAACATCAATCTAGGGTCTGCCTTTAAGTTTCTCGATACCAGCTCCGTATGTATTTTGTTCTGTGTTTCCCCGCATGTAAACAAAAATACACCTCAACCTGAGACTTCTCTTAATCTTAGGTTAGGCGTTTGTGGTTCAAACTTTATTTTATTCCATTTTTATACATACATCAACCAAGAACTTGAACTTCTAAATACGACTAAATTGTAGCTGTTTAGATCCACCCAATCATTTTCAACGTGCCACAATACGTTGCGAATATGTCCATTCAAATCTCTAGCTTCATCTGTATAGTTATTATCCTTTTTCCATCTTCTAATTTCGTTATTCTCATATCAATGGGTTTAAATCCATGCTTGTGATAGAATGCGAGCCCTCTTGAATTTGTGCTATGACATGATAATAATAAATTCTTTACTCTATAAATCGATTTAGCCTTCATTACCATCGTCTCTAATAAATACGAAGAAGCACCTTGTCCTCTAAAACGCTTGGATACAATAACGTTGCCTAGCCAACACACATCGTCTTTATAATTATACAAATTGGCATAGGCTATAACTTGATCTGACTCTTTATGAACTATAACGGTAGGTTCGTATCGATTCTCAAGAAGTTTCACTATCTGATCTGGTGTTAGCGGATATTTAAATTGTGGACTAACATAGAACAATTCTTCATCTGACTGAGGAAAACAGCTTATATCTTTTAAATCGTCATTTATTAAAGACCTATAGGAATAGATGAATCCCATCTCCTTTCTCGTTTTGAACAATTCCTGCTCTTCATATTGCTCATAATATGTGTTTCTTCCACAAAACCAGTCCGTTCATACATCAAGATAACGTAACACTTTTCAACCCGCCTTCCTTTAGAAATATTTAAATACAATTCTGAAAATTCACTTCAATTCCTTAGCAAATACGAATTCATCCTCCGGGTCATAACCTGCTTTTTCATATGTTTTTATCGCCTTAGCATTCTTATTTCCTGTCAAAATTTTGATGTGTTTCACTCCTGAATGATTAAAAATCCCTTCCAGTCGTTCAATCATCATTCCGGCCAATCCATTCCTGCGTGCAGATTCTTGTATGTACATTTCAGTGATCTCGGCCTGATGCTCTGCATAGCAAAACGATTTATAGATCTGTCCGCTTGCAAATCCAACGACTCGCTCTTCCATTACAGCTACTACAATAACTTCTCTTCCATTAAAAAGGTCCGTTTCTACCTCTTCCCGGCTTCGGCGAACTCCATTAAATTGATCATTCAATTCTATCAAAAATGGTACATCTTCTTTCACAGCTTCACGAACGAGCAAACTAGGAATGGACAATGAAATACCTCCTTCATGTTATAGAACTGGGACTATCATTCATCACTAATAAGATTGGTCATTTGGGCTTATGTCCATTAAGTTGATCCTGACCAAGATCACAAGGAACATTCAAACACATGAAAATAGGTGCCTTCCCCATATCCATCCTTCACTTCATGCAAATGAATATGTTGAAAACCATTTGTCCTAAGGATATCTTCAAACTCCTTCATTTCATACAATCGAAGAGGGAAGTTCATCACCTCGGTCTTTTGGATTTTGTCGTCTTTGACTAACTCATATTTCAGCTCCGTTACGAGCATGGATTGCTCTTTGCGATACTGGACTTTTTTGGATAAAACAATTAATTCATGGTTTACAACCTTCCGATCCGTTTCTCTCCATTCTGGAATCTCTTCCACGTCGTTCCCTTTTAACATAATCGTCAATAGAAGTTTCCCTTCAGCCTTAAGCGCAGATTGCAGATTGGCCAGGCTTTGGTTCACTAATTCACTGGGAAGCAGCGAGAACGATCCAAATGGGATCATAATCAAATCGAACTGGTCGGAGCTTACGAAATCTTCAATCTTTTGATAATATACATGAGGCTTCAGATTTAATCGCTCACCTTTTTCTTTACATACCTTAAGCATATCTTCGGATATATCGAATCCCTCTATTTGTATTTCACGCTGCATAAAAGGGATCAGCATTCTACCATTTCCACACATGGGTTCAAGCACACGCATATCTGTTCTGTCAACAAACGAAAGGTAAAAATCAAGCTCTCTGCCTTCCGCTAACGATTTGTCGCTTTCATATATCTTCGTACAAAGTTCTCCATAATAACTGTTCACTGGTGTTCCTCCTTCATTAGATCATCCATCGCCTGAACAGCCAGTTCCAATGCTTGTATTCTCCTTATTAGAAGAGTTCTCTGAGGACTGCCTTCCTTAGCCTTAGCAAGTGAGTTGTCAATAGATGGCATTAAACCCGTAAGAACACTGCGAGCTTCAGTCAGATCTCTCCGAGTATATGGATGAGGTTTGTGTTGCCACACATGTTCAAGCATGGATAAACCAATACGAAGAGCCTTAAGTCTCTTTTCTATTAAAGTTGTATTTGCCCCTTTCTGAGTCATCTGCGTCAAGGCATTTTCGGATTTCCGGATGGTTGATTGTATGGATTGTATGGATTGCGATTGAATTCGTTCTGATACGTTTTCCATTATAGGACTGTCCGCCTCTCGCCATTGTCTATATGCTCCTATGATTCTGTAGATCAACTTTCAGGGATTATAGATCTCGGGCGTATTTGTTAACCAGATTTCCAAATGTTTTGATATCCTCTAGATAATCATATCCTGCTGGATTGGGCCCGGTTTGATTGTACATTCTCACCGCTACCGTTCTATACTTCGGTATGACAAGGCAGGCACAGCCGGTGATGCCCAAGGATTGAAAAGAACCGGATGGAAGCTCATTCCCGAGTTCCGTCATAGCACGCGGCTCATCCTGCACAAACCAAAAGAAACCGTTTCTCGGTAATTGGTGTTCGAGATCTGGAGGACTAATGATTGTCGTCGCTTGCTCAAAAACTTCTCTCGGCAGTATTTGCTGCCCATGCATGGCGCCCCTCTTCAAATGCAAATAACCCCAGTAGGCCAATTCCTTGGTACTCACAAATAAGTTGGCTTCATCGCCTTGATTATCGTTATATTGTTCATTGAGGAGCCAAACTAACTTTTCATTCGGTTCCTTTCTCCAACCGGTATGACTAAAACTCATGGGCGTAAATACACGTTCTTCAAGTAGTTGAGATAGTGGCATATGATATAATTTTTGAATGATCTTAATGAGCAAATTGACTCCAACATTATTGTATTTCCAGTCCGTCCCTGGCAAAAACAATCGATGATGCAGATCACCTAAACCATGGGTGTGTGTTAGCAGATGTCTTATCGTTGTGTTTCCCACTGCCACTGTATCCACATCATCCAAATAGTCGGCAACATCATCATCTATGCTGCAAATCTTTCCTTCATATAAGGCAAGACTAATGGCAAGTCCTAAATATGTCTTTCGAACCGATGCCACATGAAATTGAGATTCCTCATTTACTAATCGACTGCCTGTGGATTCGGTATGTACTCCTGAGTACCATTCATTCACGATTCGGTCATGATGAATAATGCAGGTTGCAGCTGCTGTAGCAGATAGCTCGTTTTTAACCCGTAAAACATAATCATTCAGTTCATTGAATGTTGTATTCTCCGTTTTCTGTATGTTGAGCAAGGAGACTCACACCACCATTCTTCACTTTTATCTATCAGTTAACTAGGTATGATTATGATCTTGGTCTATCTTCCTCCATATGATATCTACAACCTCACTAGTCTCAAGATGATCCGTTATCAGGTGTATTCCAAACTTATCATCCTTCAGAGCATGCACAACCTTCGGCGCTTGTTGATACTGCCAGCCTCCAAATTCATCTCCGCGTTTAGCTAACCGCTTGTATATCGTTTCTTCAGTAGCCACTAGCGAAAAATGATATAACTCTTCGTCAATGGCTTTGAATCCGTTATAGATGTGGTTAAAGTTCTCTTCTTTATAAATAGTCATGGGAACGATTAGGTGTTTGTTATATTTCCGCCTTACTTCTACAGCCGTCTTCACAGTTAGAACTCTCCATAGTTCGATATCCTGAAAATCATCCGTACGCTCATTCTCTTCCCGGCATTCCTCCGGAATGAGTTTTCTGATCATATACCCTATTTCTTCAGGGTCGTATATCATACTATTGTTGATCAAGGGCTGGAGCATCTTTGCTGCCGACGTTTTGCCCGAACCGAACGCTCCATTAATCATAACGATCATAGGATCACTCCTTTTCTAGAAGAGTTTAACTGCATTACTTTCTCCCTTGGTCATAATGAGGAATTTCGGTTCCTTGGACTAGACTCCGTATGCCATCCTTATAATAGGGCATTAGCTCATCAGCCTTGTCCACATCCATCCAGGCAATTTCAGATATTTCATGAGGCCTGATAAGCTCTAACCTTCCTCCAATAACCTCAGATCTAAACGTGAAGAAGATGGCATGTTCCTGCTTTTTCTCAAATATACATTCATTGATGGCAATGACCCCTTGGACTTTTACATCAAGTCCTGTTTCTTCTTTGGCTTCTCTGATGGCTGCTTGATCCAACGTTTCCTCCTTTTCCACCGCTCCACCAGGCAGCGACCAACTTGAATTGCCTTTATTCTTGACCATTAGAATCTTGGAGGAGGTATCATCCAGGATTAATGCATAGGCTACGTCAACTCGTCTCATTAAGTTATCTCCTTCCGAGAGGGTTTAGATCTTTATTCAATTCGCAGTAGCTGGTCTAGTATGACTGCTTCTGCTTCTTCATAAACACTTAATAACGCTCTTCAAATCTCTTAACCCACCAATCCCTGTTCAATAAATAATCAATTTTAACTGGCATGATCATAAATTGTTCATTCACTTCAATGGGTTCTCTTAAACCTGTATACACC
Source organism: Paenibacillus sp. 7523-1 (assembly GCF_002276415.1). NCBI lineage: Bacteria > Bacillati > Bacillota > Bacilli > Caryophanales > Paenibacillaceae > Paenibacillus > Paenibacillus sp. 7523-1. Next base: position 52,495 of record NZ_NPBR01000016.1, read on the forward strand.
AAATCAATATCTAACTTAAAAGGTTTGATTTTTCTTCCAACCTGACTTTCGAATTCCTGTACAAAAGACAAAAGATTCGGCGCACCTTCCCAGTAGTGCATCGCCGCTTGGCCGCCTGCAGGCATGTTCCACCATTTAATAAAAGAAGGCCACATATGGATTAGAACAGCCCTCACATCCTTATCTACCATTGAAAACTCAGGAGGATCCAAAATCAAACTTCTCTGGACTCCACTTTTAATCAGTCCTTTATTATAGACACATTGTTTCCATAGCTCATTCCACTGCCCTTTGAACTTTTCATTACTTCGTCCATCATTAGAATATTGACTCCCAGGCCACGTTCCTTCTCCGAATTCTTCCGTCAACAGTCCATGAGCACTTGCCACAAACATAAGAAAATTCAAGTCATAATCTCCTGATATGCAAATGGTCCACGTATTGTTCACTCTGGTTATTTCCTCTCTGTCATAGAAATTGTAGTGACCACGCTTACAAATTCTTCGTGCTACTAATTTCTCCTATTAACCAAAATCCCTGTGCTGGAAGTGAGCCGTCGTCTGAAGTAGAAAACTAGTTTAGAGCATCTCTTTCATCAGACACCCTCCACTTTTTTAGCATCAACAATTAAGGATACAAATCCCAAATTCCCATTCTGATTCCGATGGTCAAATCTCTTAGATCTGTAGATAAATCCATTTTCAGGGTTCCAATTTGTAAAATAAAACTTCCCATCTTCATCACAATATTCTAACAACTCTACTTCAAAGCCTGCCTCCTCGAACAAATTAGTTATCGTGTTATAATTATGTACTATCTTATGACTTGCAGCCGGGTGATCTAGGGGGCCAGGCCCTCCAATCTTGACAATGTTCTGATACTCTTTATTCTGAAAATATCCATCAGGAACTGCACAACGGATATAACCGTTCGTTTTTAAATATTTATAACAAATCTTCGCAGCTTGAACTCCCTCCTCATAAGTCAAATGCTCCCATACATGTTCTGATAAAATTGCTTCAATCCTTCGTTCCTTAAAACTATCTTCCCAGTCTACTAATCGTAGCAAATCCAATTCTTCCTTTTGTGTCTGCATCCATCCTTGATATTTCTGTGATGAAGCACCTATGATGATCTTAATTGTTTCTGTCGGCGCTAGATGGGAAATATCTATCATTATGTATGGCCTCCTTTAAATTATCCAAATTAACACATAGCTTATATCGCATTGGAGTCATTAAATATCTTCTCACTAACAGAGGACGGCAACTGGATTTAGTTTTTAATTGAAGCGTAAACTTTTTTAATTTGGGATGAGAATTTAGCTGCACCTGGAATTCGTGTGCGTTTGAAATATCCGGTTAACAGTTGGGGATGATTTTTGACTAGATCATATTCAATAACGGTGTCAGCGATGACTGATCTCGTAAAACCCAAAATCTCGACTACTTCAGATTTATCCCCCTCATCAAGCTCTTCCTCCTCACGGAATTCCCCATCCGGGTCATCGTCCAGCTGCTCACTGAATGTTAGACGAGCAACAACATAAGACATGATATGTTCCTTGTCCTGGGCCAATTGCTCCGTGATCCACTGAACGCATTCCTCCTCTGCTGGAGACGAAATGCCGAAGCCATACAGTGTATACATCCGTTCTCTAAAGGAATCCATTAAGAACTCTGCTTCATAACTGGCATGTTCAACAAACTTGGTATCCGGTTTAAGCTGAACAAGTTCAGCCGTAACATTTTTGTACCAATCACTTGTTAGGAATTCTTCTATTGTTTTCATTACTTCATTCTCCTTCCTGTCCCCGGCTTGTACTTAACTCTTCAACACACCGGAGATTCAAAAATCCTCCAACACTTTGGACTTATCCCCGTACACCTTATCCAGATGCTCTTCCCCCCAGTAACACAAATGGTCCAGAGCCGGTTTCAATCCCCAACCGTAGTCTGTTAACTCATATTCCACTCTAGGGGGAACCTCCGAATAGACTTTTCTTTGCACAATTTCGTCTTTTTCCAAGCCTCTTAGCTGCGTCGTCAGCATCTTTTGCGTAATTTCAGGTATCAGCTTCCTAAGCTCGGATGAACGTTTCCTTCCTGTCATCAAGTGGTAAATAATCAGAGGCTTCCATTTTCCGCCCATCACTTCCAAGGCAGCCTCGACACCTACTTTATACTTTTTGGGAGCGCCAGCTTCACGATCTTCTGTCAACTTATATCTCTCCTTCATCAGACTATATCCAAATACTACAACCAAGGTAAAAACATAGCTATTTCCTTCATTTTTGTCTATTATTCCAGCCCAAAATAAGGCTCAATTTCAGGGTACAATTTAGGGTACTTTCATGTTCCTATAGCACTTCAATCTTCCTATAGAACTTCAAAGTGCGTTCTTCCAGAATATATCCATCTCTGTTTATAATAGCATCAGCCATGAAGTGTGGCTACCAAACAAGCGCTGTAGAAAGGTCGTGAAATATAATCATGAACGTATTAGTTGTTGTGTCTCATCCAAGAAAGGATTCCCTTACATTTCAGGCCGCCGATCGATTTGTGCAAGGTCTTACTGAGGCTGGTCACAATGTTGAGATATTGGATTTACATGGGATTGGCTTCGATCCTATTCTGCGAGGCATGGATGAACCTGATTACACCCAACCGAATCAAATGTTTTCCCCTGAGGTTAAAACGGAGATGGAGCGATTGAAGAAGCATGATGCTGTGGCTTTTGTGTTTCCCCTCTGGTGGTGGCATCTGCCAGCCATGCTGAAAGGGTATGTGGATCGTGTCATGAACAACGGATTTGCCTACGGTTCGAACAAGCTTCACCATCAGAAGATCATGTGGATCGCGCTTGCAGGCGTGACCGAAGATCAGATGAAGAAGCGAAACTACGATGAATCGATCACGAACCTGCTCAACGTGGGAATTGCAGATTACTGCGGCGTCTCTAACTCCAGTGTTGAATTTCTGTACGAGACGTTGGATGCCAAGCCCGAGCACTATGAGAACCTGCTTAACCAGGCGTATCAATTGGGACTGAAACATGACAAGGATATACGCTAACCATACGCAAGTCGGGTAATCGAAATGAGACGCACACGCATAATCAACCCAAAAAGGTCGCTCCGAAGAGCGACCCTGTCTGTTCTAAGCATTATTTTACTGTCGAAAGAAGAAACTTCTCCAGCATGGTGAGGTCGGTAATGCTATTGTTGCAAGCCGCGCTATCCATGCATACGTACTGGCCAATGGAAGCAAAGTTATCCGGCGAGTGACCCTTCGTCTTCACGTTGAAGAATCCAAGCTCCTGATGTCGATTACAGAACATGCAGTACCCCTTCTTGTTCGTAGCCGTAATCCGTCCCTCGATGCCGAGAAACTTCTCTTCGTACGGGTACACAATGAACAGGCGATTGGTAGCAATATCCGTCCATCTCAAATAGGTCGTATGTGCGTAATCGACCGTTTCCAGATCGGGCAGTTTGAGTTTCTTCGCCTTCGAAAATAGCTTCTGAATCTGCTTCGCCGACACTTGTGGGAATGGAATCAGATGTGCTTCGAGCCGATTCAGATATGCCTGCAGTTCATGTGCTGTGTCATAAGTGGATAACTGCTCCAGCAGTTGCTTCTGGTCCGAAGTGAGTCCTTTGAAGATGCCGACTGCATTCGTCCCGACTGTGTAACGGACAGTTTCTAATACTTTTCGATCCACGACCGAGCGTAGCGTTTTGAGCAGGAAATCAGCTTGTTTTTGAATATAATTAAATTGATGATTGTGGATAAATGGTGTTTGCATGGCTTTCAGCCCCTTATTTTTATTGGTAAAACAAATAAGGTGCAAAGCCTGCGGGATCATACGTTTATGCTTCATTCAGGGCGATCGATGTTCTTCTCGTCGCGCCCTACACAAAGTCCGCCCCTAACAGGCTTTGCGTAAGGCCTTTCTAGCGAACGAGCAATCCGGCGCTGCCAATATTGCCACGGTATAACCCCCAATGCAATAGATATACCGGAATTATAACAGCACTGGGACTGTATGGGCAACGGAGTTTGTACCGATTTTTCGCAATTTGTATCGTTCACTACTAATTCTTCGTAGTTATTCGGACCACACTCTGACCGTTATTGGATTCCCAATGGATCTCTTTTCCATATGCTTCACTAACGGCTCTTAGCGGTAAATAAACTCTTCCATCCACCATTATGGTTTTACTCTTTAATTCAATTTGCTTGTCGAACTCGGTAAAATGGCTTTCTCCCACCTTGAAGGTTAACCTTGGCTTGGGGTAATCATCTATGTCTACATATGCAAAAGTTACACTTTTAGCTTTGTTATCCCACCATATCCCTTTACCAGGCACAGCGAAATCTAGCACACTAACGATATAGACTGGCGAAACCAGTATATGACCTGCAGAGATGATATAATCAGTTCCTTCTACTAACTGGAAGGTCTCTTCGTCAATCTTTACCTCAATTGATTTTTGATGAGCTTCGGCACTTATTGAATTGGCACTAGTGATAAATAGAAAAATCGCAAAGATGAATAATATTAATTTTTTCATTCTATGATCTCCTCAAATTTAGTGAGTTTTCCTGACTTCGCTTAACTTACTCGTATTCACGAGATATCCCGCAATGTCTGGTGAGTCCATCCCTCTTCTTCATACCTCAAAATTTTCCGGTCAAGATATCCATACACTACTTTATTGCACTAGTAAAACTCGCTTTAAAAATAAGATCATATACATTTGTATATGATTCGTAATACTCAAGTGCCTGTTTTCTTGCTTGATAGAAAGACTTCAACTTTTCCTTGTCTCCAGTATCGACATAAGCTATTAACTCATGCACTGCTTTTTTGTATGCTTCCACACTTTCCCTGGCAGGAGAAAAATCAAAAGAATTATAATCCAATACAGGAGTAAAGTTATCCGGACTAATTCCGGCATTCGATCCAGCTTCCTCAATGAGCTCATGTAATCTTGAGAAGTCTGTTGGCTCTTCTAATATCACTTTGCCCAATATATTAACTACTTCTTGGTCGATCTTGTTGAATCTAGTTGTAAATACATGTTTGAAAACATGCATTTCCATTAAATTTTTCGTGTAGTGAAAATAGCTATTCACCAAATGAAGCGTTGAGTTTTTATACTCTACCGAAAACCTGGCACTTCGAAGGACAGTGGCCGGGATGTACACACGATTATCGATGAGTTTGGCTTCAGTACCTGCTTGAGTCTTTATTTCCTTTTCATTAAGTACGATGTCGATCTTTTTTGTTGCACTTGTAGCTGTAAAAGCCATGGATCCGCTTAATAATACACAAGCAAGAGTAACTACCATCATCTTCTTCACTTCTTACTCACCCCCTCATGGTCAAAATGCTAACGCTCGGAACCCCACCCATAATACCATTTAATTCAAATTAAGGTAATTACATCTTTTTCACATAAAAAAGAGCCACCTCCCTGGCCTGAGACCAGTTCAGCAACTCCCTTTTCACAACCCTATTCCATCCGCTTCACGCGGCTACTCCTTCACAGCCCCCACCACAATCCCCGTTACAAAGTACCGTTGCAGGAATGGATAAACAAGCAGGATCGGCAGCGCACTAATAAAGATCTGTGATGCCCGAATCGTCCGCTGTGACAGGTTCGCAATCGCTTCCGGATCAAGCTTCGTCATGTCGGCCTGCACGATGATCGTCTGCATGAATGTCGCGAGTGGCAGCTTTTCCGAATCACGGATATAGATGATCCCGTCAAAATATGCGTTCCAATGACCAACCATCATGAAGAGAGAAACGGTGGCGATAACAGGCACGGAGACAGGCAGATAGATTTTGATGAACGACTGAAAGTGTCCTGCTCCATCGATAAATGCAGCCTCCTCCAGATCCTTCGGCACCGTACGGAAGAAATTCAGCAGCAGGATGATATTGAATACCGCCACGAGTCCCGGCAGAATGAGTGCCCACAATGTGTTCATCAGCCCGAGCTTCAGAATGAGGATATACCCCGGAATGAGACCTCCGCTGAACAGCATCGTGACAACAAAATACCACAGATAGATGTTACGTGCCCGGAACACACGTGTCTCCTTGGAGAGTGCATAGGCAGCAATCGTATTCACGATGAGCGCAAGCCCAGTTCCCAGCACCGTCCGCTCCACGGACACCCACAGGGAGGACAGGAAATTGGCGTTATCGAACGTCTTGGCATATGCTTCAAGCGTAAATCCAATCGGCCAGAACGTCACCAGACCGGCATTCGCAGGTGCGGACGCGCTGAGCGATACCATCAGCAAGTGATATAGAGGCAGCAGGCAGAGCAGCGAAAGGATGGTCAGGAACACATTATTGAAGATGCTGAATATGCGATAGGGCAGCGTTTTATGATACATGGCTCGTCATCATCCTTTCTAGAAAATTCGGTATCCGGCGAATCGGTAGGCCAGTCGGTAAGAGATCACGATGAGAATCAGACTGATGACCGATTTGAACAGATTCACCGCAGTAGCGAAACTGAACTGCCCACTCAGCAGACCTTCACGATACACGAACGTATCGATGATATCCGCTTGCTGGTAGATTAATGGACTATATAAGTTGAAGATTTGGTCGAAGTTGGCGTTAAGCACATTCCCCAGTGCCAGTGTGGCGATTACGATTCCGATAGGAATCAGCGCCGGGATGGTGATATAGATCGTCTGCTTCCATCGTCCCGCCCCATCCACTTCAGCTGCTTCGTACAGTGACGGATTAATGCCGGACAATGCCGCAAGGAAGATAATCGTGTTGAAACCAAACTCTTTCCAAACATCACTCGCAATGATCGTAAATCGGAACCAGTTGCCATCCCCCAGGAAGAAAATCGGCTTGATGCCGAACACCGAGACAAGGAACTGATTGAGAATACCCGTCTGTGCCAGAATATCGATCAGGATACCGGACAGCGTTACCCAGGACAAGAAGTGTGGCAGATACACGAGTGTCTGAATGGTTCTTTTCAGCGCCATCTTCCGTACCTCATTAAGCAATAGCGCGAAGACAAACGGTATGATCAGATTCATGATGATTTTGGAGCAGGCAAAGAACAGCGTGTTCCACGTAATCTGCAGGAAGTAATCATTTTCCCACATATACCTGAAATGCTTCAGTCCCACCCATTCCGAACCCGCGAACCCAAGCGCAGGCTTGTAATCCTGAAATGCCATTAGAACTCCCGACATCGGAATATACGAAAAAATAAAAACCATAATGGCCGCCGGCAGCACCATGAAGTGCAGTACCCACGGCTGTTTGTAGCGTTTCTTTCTCTTCTGTTCCAGCTTGTTCCCCACATTCGCCTGTGGGACCCGTTGACCCTCCATTTTAGCCTCCATAGTGCCCTTCTCCTGTTCCCAAAAAAAGTTTTGTGTGTTAATGGGGTTCTCTGCTATAAATAGTATCAGGCCATTCTGAGCTCTGACTATATAACATTGTTAGGCCGGATAGGGTTTTGTTAGGAATCTGGTGAATACCAGTCTTTACGAACACCAATACGAAGGAGACTTTTTATGCATATATGGAAGCGCTTTATATTATTCGAAAAAAGGACCCGTTCCCGCTTCAGCCTGTTTGCAAAAATCAACTGTTTGATCGTGTTGCTGTTCATCCCCATTATTATCATGTATACCTACTCGAACAACGTCACCTATAACGTGGTCAGCAAAGAACTGCAGATTTCGAATACGAAACAGCTCACGTTTCTGGCCAGTCAGATCGATTCCCGCATTAATCAGATGATGGATTTCAGTCTGATCCTTTCAAGAGATCCCAATGTCCGCGCATTTAACGGTCTGAACATATGGGATGATCGGTATGATCAGATGCAGACCCGCTATGCCATTCAGGAAAAAATGGTGCTCCAATCCGGCGTCACGGATATATGGAACACCCGATATGCCGTATACTCACAGCAGAATCAAGATGTTATCGCCAACTACAACCGCTCATCCGGGTATGACGAAGACTATCTGAAACGCAATATGAGCGGACAATGGACATACGGGGATCAAGGGGCCGAATCGCAGGAGGGTATGCAGTCCTTTTACTGGTTTTACACCGATTCCTTAGCCCAACCGGGGATGTTGACCGGCAGCAATCTCGTCATTGAGGCCAGCTTCAGTTATGAGAATATTCAGAACATGCTCGATACGTACAAGGCAGGTGGGCAGGGAGATCCTTTCCTTTATCACAAGGGCAATGCCCCCATTATGAATCGTAGTGCGGACAGTCAGTTATCGGAGGAACTTATTCAATATCTGGATACACACTCCCTGGAGGATACTACACAGGACGTTGTGAAACTGAATGGGAAAAAGTATCTGGTGAGCGCAGTCAAATCATCCTATCTGGATTGGCATTTGGTCGACGTGGTCCCGCTATATCAGATCTTGCAGCCAATTTCGCTCAGCCGAAATTTGTTCTATCTCTTTATGACGCTGCTGTTTGTCGTGGGCATATCCGCTTCGATTCTGCTGTACAGAAACATTCAATCTCCGATCAAAAAGTTGATCCAGGGCTTGCGACGCGTGCAGCGAGGTGACTATTCCGTACGACTGCATAGCAAGGATCAGAATGAGTTCTCATTCCTGTTTCATCGATTCAATGATATGTCTCACCAGATTCAAGACCTGATCGAGAATGTATTCCATGAGAAAATCAGAGCCAAAGAAGCAACCCTGAAGCAGCTGCAGGCGCAGATCAATCCCCATTTTCTATATAACTGTCTTGGCTACATCATCAACATGGCTCAAATGAAGGACGAGCAGGCCGTCGTTTCCATGGCACATAATCTGAGTGCATATTATCGGTACACCACCCGCATGGAACGGGAGACGTCCTCGCTTCGGGACGAGATCAAGCTGCTCATCAACTATCTGGATATTCAAAAGCTGCGCAATGGACGAATTGAGTATCATATCGATATCCCTGAGGACATGCTTGCCCAGTCTGTACCGCGATTAATGCTTCAGCCGATGGTCGAGAATTCCGTTATACACGGTGTGGCGAAGTCCTATTCATCCGGGGAGATTCGCATTACCGGCGAGAGCGTGGATGGTTTCGGCAAAATCTATATCGACGACGACGGCCCCGGCTTAAGCTCGGAACAGTACGAAGCGCTGAACCTGAAAATGCAGGAGCCACTACAGGAGGAAATGGGCTGCGGCCTCTGGAATACGAACCAGCGAATCATGCATCTGTTCGGCAGCCAGTCCCACCTTCAATTCGGCCCATCTCCACTTGGCGGATTCCGCACCGAAATCGTCTGGGAGATGCCGAAGGACGATACAAATTCTGAGTGAGATACCGACATTAATATAAGTTGAGCCATTTCATTTGAAACGAAATATCTACACGTGAACGTAGAGGACAGAAAAAACCTGAAGAAGCGAAGCGTTCGCCTTTATCCCCAGATTTTCACCTTTATAAAGTATTCATAAAAAATCTGGGGGTAACAGCGATCGGAAGGTTGTTCTGTCATTGGAGTGGCAAGTGTAAATAAGCCTTAGTTCAATCAACAAGGAGACGAAAGAATATGCAGATGATCATCGTAGACGACGAAGCACACTGGGTCGATAACCTGTCCATGACCAAGCCCTGGCACACCCTGGGGATCGAACAGGTACATAGGGCGTACTCCGCACATGAAGCCTTACAACTGATTGATACCCACCCCATCGATATCGTGATCTCAGACATTCAGATGCCGGAAATGACAGGCATTGAACTGATCGAACGCATCCGGATCCGGGACAAAAAAATAAAATGCATTCTATTATCGGGTTATTCCGAATTCGATTACGCCAAAAAAGCCATCCAGTACGAAGCCGTGGACTACCTGCTCAAACCGCCGACAGACGATGAATTAATGGGCGCCGTGCAGAAGGCCATCGATCAATTAAATCATGAATGGGAGCTCGTCAGTTCACTGAGTCGGACCCAGTTTACTTTACGAGAGAACCTGCCACACTTGCGTGGACGACTGCTTTTGGAGGCATTGCAGGGGCACCAGTTTTCATCCGGCGAATGGGAGCGGAAACTCACCAATTATGATCTACCCTTTCAAGCCGGGGACGCCGCACTCATGCTCGTTCGGTTGGATGAAGAATTCGGACACTATGACAGCCATGATCAGACCCTGATCGAATATGCCATCATCAACATGGCGGAGGAAATTATGGGTGAGTTTATGCACGTGTGGGGTGTGAAGGAGGAGCACGGATATGTGGTGTTTTTGCTGCAGCTGAAGGAACAGAATGACGATATTGGAAAAGAGACCATTCTGGAGAAGCTGTCCATTCAGCTTCAATCCAAAGTAAAACAGTTTCTGAAAGGCTCCCTCTCCATTGTCATGACCGAGTGGTTCACCTTTCCGGATCAGCTCTACGATCGCTTCCGTCAGGCCTCCGCGTATTTCCGGCAGATCGTCGGGGACGAGCGCGAATTCGTCATGCGCGTCAGTGATGTGGAGACACCTTCAGCTCAAGGTCCGCTGGACGTGCTGTACACCCCGCCCACCTTCATCCATCTGCTGGAGAGCGGACAATGGGATGCTGCTGAGGAGAAAATACTCGCCGTCTGCGCAGAGCTGGATGAGAAATGGTCCGAATCGTGGGAGCATTGCATGGAGGCTGGTTTTCTCATCACGGCTTCGTTCACTAACCTCGCCCACCGGAACAAGCTTACCCTGACAAGCCTCATGGGCAGCGATATTGAGTATCTTCAGAGCGGGGAGGCCTTCTCCACCATCGGCAAATTACGGAAGTGGTCGCTTGGCGTCCTCGCCAAGCTCAAGGAAGGTACATCCAACGAGATCAAGGATATCCGGTCCGAGTATGTGAAGAAGGTTCAGGAGTTTACGGATAAGAATCTGCATCTGGATGTGTCTTTGCGTGTGCTCGCCGATCATGTCAATCTGCATCCGACCCATCTGTCCAAGATTTACAAGATCGAAACGGGCGAAGGAATAAGTGAATATATCTCGCGCCTGCGCATGGATCGGGCCTGCCACAAGCTGGTCACGACCACCAAAAAAGTATATGAAATCAGCCTGGAGATTGGCTATATGGACCCGGCGTATTTTATCAAAGTGTTCAAACGTCAGTTCGGCGTTACGCCACAGGAGTACCGAGACCAGCATTAATAACATAATAGAGTCCTATCGAAACTAACAAACTCATATAGATGCCCTCCCGCCCGACTTGGTACAGTTACACTTGTAAAGATCATACACCGTAGGGGGATTGAACAATGATCAAATTCAAAACATGGTGGTCCTTGCTCATGGTCATCGCACTCATCACCATCACTGCGTGCGGCAGTGGCGATTCAGCCAGTGAGAATGGTACAGACGATACGCCGGCGACGGTCGGCTCAGCCGAAGCTGAAGCTGCTTTTGCCAAAGGAAAATATGATCCACCCATCGAATTCAGTTCGGTTCGTATGCCGAAGAAATACGTACAAGGTGACACCAAAGAAAACAACGTACACGATCGCTGGATGCTCGAAACGCTGGGCATGAAGCATAAGGATTCGTGGTATCCTGCCAATGACGATCAATACAGACAGAAGCTGCAGCTGGCCATTGCTTCAGGCGAGAAATTGCCTGATTTCGTATCCGTTCCAACGAACGCAGTACTCACCAATCAGCTGATCGACTCCGGTCAATTCATCGCCATCGATGAACTGTTCGACAAGTACGCCAACAAAATTCTGAAGGATCACGCTGCAGCGCATCCCGAGCTGTGGTACCCGTTCACCAAGGATGGCAAGAGATACAACATGCCGATCCTGGAGTACACGGATAACGACGATACCCTGCTCTGGCTCAGAGAAGACTGGATGGAGAAGCTGAACCTGGAAGCACCTAAGACCATCGCAGATCTTGAGAATATCATGGATAAATTCAAAAACGAGAACCCGGACGGCCTGTCTCCGGATAAAGTATTCCCACTGGCAATCTCGCTGAAAAATAACACCAACACCTGGATGGGCTCGCTCGATTGGTTGTTCGGCGCTTACGGCACGATCCAGGAACAATGGAACAAAGATGCAAACGGCAATCTGGAGTACGGCTCCATTAATCCCGGTGCCAAGCAAGCCCTTGCCAAACTGAATGAATGGATGAACAAAGGGTATATCCATACCGACTCCGCGCTGTGGGACGAAGGTAAATCCGCCGAGAGCTGGACTGCTGGCACGGCTGGTATCCTGCCTGGCGCAAACTGGGTACCCGACTGGCCTGCACCAGACCTGCTCAAGAACGTACCTGGCGCGAAATACAAAGCCTACCCTATTCCGGCTGGTCCAGACGGCAAGATCGGTACGAAGTGGCAGAACTCTGGCGTCAACGCCAGCATCATGATCAATAAGGATGCCAAGCATCCGGAAGCGATTTTCCTGTACTACAACTACCTGCTAGATAACCTGGCCAACCCGGCTGCGGGCAGTCCATATGAGTACGGCTTTGCCAAAGGATACGACTGGGATATCATTGACGGTAAACCGACCAGTGACAAAGAGAAGATCAAAGACTTCTCCAACGAGTTCCCGTTCCTGACCGGTCCGGCCCGTATTCCGGATTTGTACATGAAAACCCTCGTGAAGCTGGCTGACGGCGAGAAGCCCGAAACCCCATACGAGAAACAAATGGCCGAATTCCGCAAACCTGAAAACTGGGCCGCTGCCAAAGTCGTGATGTCGCAGCTCGACATTCGTAAACAAAACTACTTCACCGGCGCAGCCACACCAACGATGGTCTCCAAATGGAACCTGCTCCGTCAGTCTGAGATGGAAACCTTCAACAAAATCATTTACGGCAAGCTGCCGATCGATGCCTTTGACCAATTCGTCGCCAACTGGAAGTCCAATGGCGGAGATCAGATCACACAAGAAGTGAATGATTGGTTTAAGTCGGTAAGTGCGAAGTAAGATTGGGTTATAGTTTAGTTAAAAAGTAAACAAACAAAAAACAAGCCGAAGCGTGTATTTCTGCCGCTTCGGCTTGTTTTATTCGTTCAAGATTAGGATAACCACCCATTGTTTATGCGAACCTCTGAGTGGTTTTAAGATGGATAATACCCATTTCTATTGTTCGGTCAACTCATACCACGTCTCGTACCCCTCAATGTTTGTATCTGAGTGGTCACTGGCGTCGGATGTCTTGAAATACCTAGCATAATATGCATGTTCAATTGTCTTTTTATTCTTATCCGTGTTGATATCCAGATAGATTTTGGATATTTCCAACCCCCATTTGACACTTCGAGCAATCTCGTTGATATTATCTACAGTTGAAAATTCGTCCATTTCCATAAGAATGGATTCCAGTTCCTCTTTACTCGGCTCTTCACTCATATCTATTCTGCAAGAAAGGTTTGGACGAGTAAATGTAAGTTGGACTCTTTCGATTGACGGAGAAAGTTCCTTCAAGTTTTTTGTTAATTCTTTGGTTGTATCGGTGTTGATCCTGTATGTAGTACTGCAACCTGTTGCAAATAGAAGGAAACAAATTAAGAGTACGATCCATTTATTCATTTCGCACCTTCTCAAAGATTTCATACAACGTTCTTGCACAGACAACGCTCAAGCGACTTATACGACAAAGGAGCGAACACGATGCTCAGGCGATGCGGATGTGCCCGATGAGCTGCTTCCCTGCCTATTGTTTCCCGTGGACCGAGGATCCATTAGGCTCCGATGTGTGGATATGATTTTAGTATATGTCTCCTGCAATCCAGATTAACTTTCAACAGTTCTTTACCTGTTCCGTTGTATACAATCCTTCTTGGAAAATTAAACAATTCAACTGCATTCCATATGCACACCCGCCATCAATTCCTATCTTGTCATCACTAAACCAAATATCGGTTGTGCCATGGATATCCATCGTTCGTGTATGTCCAAAGATAACTTTTTTATTTAGATTCTCAAAAGTGTGTCGAATGAATTCATCTTTAATATACATAAAATCACGCTCTGGCTGGTTCTTCCAGTCCATAACACTGGGGTTCAACCCCGCATGAACATAAATGTGATTATGGTCCTCGTGATATAAAGGTAATTTACTTAGAAAATCGATGTGGTGACCAAAAGAAGTCTTCATTGCAGCCTTCACTTGATTAAATATCTCATTAGATATTTCACTATTTATGTTATTCATATCACAATAACTTTGAAGGGTTGGTATTCCCCCATGTTCGATAAATTTAGATCTAATCAATTCGCTATCATTATTTATTAAATCAACCAATCGTTGGTCATGATTACCTCGTAAAGCAATGGCATGATGAACAGTTACTAACTCGATTACTTTATCAACTACTGCTTTACTATTAGGCCCTCTATCTACATAATCCCCGAGCAAAATCAACTGATCATCTATCGAATTAAATTCGATCAGATGCAGCATTTGATTCAATGGATCAATACATCCATGAATATCGCTAATCATAATTGTTCGCTTCATAGAGGCTCCTAACTGTAATTTTATGATTATTTGTTATTTTGAAATAAGGATGTAATAATAATTTCCGCACATTCTTCTGGCGAATTTAAACTTGTATCAACTGAGCAGCTATAGCGAATGTTTTGCGACATTATTTTGTTTTGCTCATCAGATTGATCTTCCCTTCTGTCACCACGTTCTACATTTCTCTTACGACAGATATCCAAAGGACAATACACTTCAACGATATCCAAAGGATACCCATTAAAAACTTCTATGACCTTATCGTAATGTGGCTTTAACTCAGGTCTTTCAACAAGTATCCCATCGATTAAGATATTCTTTCCACGATCCGAAAATAATGTTGCTGTGTGATACATCATAATTATGGCTTCACTTAGATGCTTCCAGTAATTATCTTGTAGGTGTTTATCACCAATCGTATTTTCAAAAAGATCATTGGCCACTACATAAAAAAACGGTTCAGAGTAAGTTTGCATAGCTTCTACTATTGAGGTTTTACCTGAACTTGTTACACCATTCAAAAATATAATTCTCCCTTTTTCCATATTTCTCATCTTCCTTTGCATCGGTTATTTTATAGATTCGGGGCCGGATAACTGTATGTATTCACCAACCCGAAAATTTTATGGCAGCTACAGCCGATCCGCAGGTGAATATAACGATAGCTGCTGTTTCTGCCTTCTTAGAAATACTAATAATTACAATTCCTAAAAAAACCACTCATACATTCTATCTTTCATTTTATTAGCTGTAGCTTGATCTCTTCGATAAATCCAATCAAAGAGCGGCTTATCAATAAAATCTTTCAAGTCATATTGGGATTGCTCAAGACAAGATAAAATTTCTTCAAACTTAAAATCAATATGGAAAACGTCCGATCTATCATTAGAATCTGGATCATCAGACCAGACGAATGCCATGTTATCCTTATAAGTTATTTCCGGTGAAGGATCATGTCCAAGCCATGGACTCTCTCTATTAAGAATAGAATTATAAATCTCCTTAAATTGTTCTAGACCACAACAACAACTTGGCATAATATATTTTTCTTCACTTTCATAAAAAGCAACACCACCCAAAATAGCTACAGATTCATTCGCAAATAGTTCATTAAAAGTATCTTCCATTGATTGATCTATATTTGTATTGCTATATCCAAATAAATGTATTAAAAAGAGTTCCACTTCAGAAGATGTGCACTTGCCCGAGAGCGTAAGATAATCTGAACGATGCACATCATTATCAAACCACTTTGGACAAGCATAATAAGGTTCTCTAATAACCGGTTTTGTATAAGACATCTCTGAATGTACACCTCTAAATAGGTAGTTTAGGGAATTTAGCTAACGTTTATTTTATCTACGAACCAAAGAGGTTTAAGAAGCGACAGACTTAGCCCCGTAGGGTGGTAAGATGAATCCGCTTCTCTGGTTACCTCAGCTTGCAAATCAACGGCCGAATGGAATGCAGCGAAGAAGCTTTGTTATCAGATGTAACCGTCTACCTGAAATACACTTAAATATCTTGATATTCATTCATTATTCTCGTAATAAATTCTGTCTTTCCAGCACTATAGGCTTGGCGATTGTTTCTGTATTTATTTGCTAGTTGGAATTTTAAATTCGCATACTCAGATACTAATAAGGGATGCTTTCTTAGTATATTTCTGAACATTATATGTCTTTTCAATTCTTCACTTTCCCTATTGCATACGTATAGATGATGTTCGTGCTTCTCATTGCCTTCACTAGTGTAGGGTACATAAACGTCCCTTCTTGCAAATGCTTCTCTGTTTTTAATCCCCAAATCACCTTCATGAATATATCCCAATTCTTCTAGCTTTTTGATTACCTGTGGTAGGCAGTCCATAGATTCAATTACTACATCTATATCAATAATTGGTTTGGCTGAAAGACTCGGGATTGATGTACTTCCAACATGTTCAATTTCTAATACCAGACCATTTAATTTGTTGGAAATAACCGATTCTATTATATTGAACGATCTTGGCCATTCATTATTGTATCCTTCAATAATTACTGGTTTTTGAATCTTCATTGGATGCTCCTTGCGTAATTATTATTTACGAAGATTCCTGATAGTGTTCTTGTATTCTCGAAACGACCCAGTTATAGATAATCTTATCTTCGGCTGGGTCGTATGTTATCTGACTGTTCTTCCATGATTATACATCTAAAAACCAAAGGGTGGTATCCAGCAGCTTGAATACAGAGATATACGCCGTTACTGCATTCGAAGCATCACCTAAAAACCTTTTTCAACTTTATTTTTTATTTTGGTAAACAAACTCAACTTCACTATCTAGTAAATATCGATATTCCAATAATTGCATTGTTCTTTCTCTAATTCTCTCCCTTATAGAAGTTGTTAGGCTTACCGGTCCTTTTGATCCAAGATAACCATTATAAATAAATGTCTCCTCTACAAATTTTGATTCCCTTAAGTGATACTGCAACCATTCTTTCTGCGATTCAATTAGTGCTTCTCTTGGTTCTCTATCCAACTTAGAAAGAAGCGTTTTATATATTTGATTCAACTCTTTATCCCAAATCTCTGTATATTTGCTTTCAAATGCCCCCCATTCCAATGTTGTAATAATCTCTTTAGAATTTTGAAATTCATTAAATTCCAATTCATAATCATGATCTATAGGGTTACGAAGCATTTCATCATAAAATTCTCCTTTCGAATCAAGCTTTCCAATGCTCATGGGTAATATTTTATTGTTAGCAGGATCTGATCGACCTTCCGTTTTTTCTTTTAATTTTGTTCCATCACCTGTACTCACTACATCAGGAGGAAGTTCAGAATTCTGTATTGAATTAGTTTCGCTGTTCAAAGTAGTCGGTTGACTACTATTTTGACAAGAAGAACACATTATCGTCATAAAAAATAATAAGAGTATCTTACCTTTCATAAGTTATCTCCTTAAATATTATCTTTAATATTTACAGGTAATTACGCATAACGTTCCCGTATTCACAAGCCAGCGTATGCTAAGTGTCCGACGAATCTCCACAGTGTTAATATATTGTTATAGGCAGTGCCCACTTCTACGAACAAGCTATTAACTATCTGTTCTTTAGCTTTTTTAATAGTTCTATCTCCTCTTCCCTTGAAAGTTGTTCTTCCGCTTTTATTCTCGTCTCATCTATCTTCCGTACTTTTAATCCTCTTTTTATGAGCCATTCTTCACCAGGTTTCATTGTAGTTGCTGGATGTGAGTATACATCCTCACTTAGAATCTCCTCATCAATTATGTAAATGTAGCCACATAACTTACCATTATGAAATCTTGCGCCATCCTCGTCAAAAGCAACAATAGATGGTTTGTGTGAAAAGATTCTTGCTAACTCTCGATCCTGAGTTATTGTACTTTCGACTAGTAGTTCATTTAATAATATTGGAGAACCATGAAACCAAGGCTTACTATAGTCCCATTCCTTCATAAGTATCACCTTCTATTAAGTTTTATTATGTTTCTTCTTTTTATTGTTCCTTGGTTTCTTCGTAATGACTTTAGGGATTGCGTCTAGCGTCTGACAGTGTAGAAATTAGTTCTTCGTTTTTTACTTCATAGATATATTCCTTAGCTATGTGATCTCTTCCCCCGTGGAGTTCATACCACTCATTGATCTTCTTATAATGTTCTTTGTCACTTCTGATATTCGTTTCAATCTCTTCATATTTTTCAATACTATCATATTCCCAGATTGCGAAAATCTCAGTTGTTTTCTCTGAATGTGGGAGCATCCATCTACCTACTAGACGAGCTCCATTCTTCAACTGATTAGGTAAATTGGTTTCAATGAAGTGTCTGTTGAAGATGTCAACGAATTCATTATTGAGGACATAATGCTTTCTTCGATAAAACATAGTAATCATCTCCACTAAGTAATATTAAGTACGCTTCGTCTTACGCACTTCGGATGTTTCAGATAACGTTGTTGTATTCACGAAATGACCTAGCCTTAGATAGCTCTTATCTTAGGCTGGGTCATTTGTTGTCTGAGTCTCTTCCATGATTATGCATCTGACAACCGAAGGGGTAAGCCCTGATGCGAGAATATTTTGTTATCAGATATCAGTACCTTCTATGTAAACTCTATCAAATACTCTTAGAGATTTTTAGTCAGTATTACTTCAAGAGGTTGAGTCTCCAATAGTAAACATCCAGCATCACGATATCCAAGCTTCCTGTAAAAATGTTGTGCTTCTTCATTAGATTGCGTTGACGTCATTATTAGTTTAAATCCTCTTTGACGCATAATTTCTTCCCAATACAGTACAATTTTCTTACCGATTCCTTGTCCTCTATATTCTTCATCAATCCATATCATGTTCATAAAAGGAATGTTATCCCAAAAATACCCATATCTCATCCAACCAATTTCTTTCTCTGAATCTTTAAGTATAAAGATCTCCTTTTCTTTAATCTTCGTTCTTACAAGTGTCTCAGGAATATGTCTATCTCTTTCGACAATGTACTTATAATCTTTTTCTGTTGCCAATTCTATCTTCATTGCAAATCCCCCATATACTCTATTTCGTAGATTTTTCATCGTATATACTCCGCACTGATTTTTGATAACGTTCCTGTATTCACGACTCGACGCATGTCGAGTGTCCGGCGAATGCCGGGCCAAGGACGAATGTCCGCAGCGTGAATATATTGTTATGTGATGCTCCAGACCTCTTCGAATTTATCCTACTATATTAATCTCTCCAACTTACGCTGGAATGAACTTCAATCTCTTGTAACATGAATTCCTCGAATGTATAAAATAACTTAATAGCTGATGCCGGGTTTTCCATTCCTTCGTACCAAAGAAATACAGGTGGATTCTCGCCCATATTGACATCAAAAAATCTAATTTCATACCCTTGGTGCATTGAAAAGACAAATGAAGTACTACGAATTCACCCATTTCCTGCGTAGGAGCCAATATATGAAATTCGCGTAATGTTCCCATATATATTATTAGACGAAGAGAGGGCTAATCCTCCATCTCCGACAGGTTGCTTCTTATAAGTCGGTCCAGAGGTTTACATTTATATCAAATCCACAAACTATCGTTCCATCTGCCCGCGGGCCTCATTGTTATGCAGAATGCATTGGTACGCAAAAAGGCAGCTTCTGCTTTACATGTCGCTGCCTTTTTGCTTATTAACTTTTTTCCAACGGACCTATCAATCGTTATCTACATAAAAATCGCGGTCGCCGATTTGGATATCCTGCGAATTCAGATTTCCATCTTTCCCCGAATGGACGAAGAATACGAACCGCTCAGTTTTGCCGTCCGCAAATTTGAGCGTAATCGTATTTCTGAAAATGCTGTATGTTCCCGCGCCGCTTACGACCCACACCCTTACATTTAATCAAATTCAGCATCCCTTCACTGCCTTGGTCCGTCCTAACCTCCCTTGGGTCCCGCATCGCTTGGAGCTTCATTCATTCAAATGATGTTCAACCTTTTATACCGCTAAATGTAATGCCGCTAATAAACGTCTTTTGAAGAAAAAAGAACAAAACGATAATAGGTAATGTCATCAAGGTGGATACGGCCATTAATAGACCCCATTCCGATCCCTTTTGGCTCTGAAATTGCTGCAGTCCGAGCGAAACCGTGTAAGATGGTTCATTGGTTAAATAGAGCAAGGGACCCATGAAATCAGTCCAGCTCCCCATAAATTGAAACAATGCCACGGCTAATACGGCGGATTTGGCTAGTGGAAACATGATCTGTAAATATATGCGGAACTCACT
This sequence comes from Paenibacillus sp. 7523-1, assembly GCF_002276415.1. NCBI lineage: Bacteria > Bacillati > Bacillota > Bacilli > Caryophanales > Paenibacillaceae > Paenibacillus > Paenibacillus sp. 7523-1. Next base: position 72,813 of record NZ_NPBR01000016.1, read on the forward strand.
AGCGCCGTCTAAGCGGGCCGCTTCGCGCAGGGCATCAGGCAGTCCCATGAAAAACTGCCGCAACAGAAAAATGTAAATGGGCACTCCAAAAAATTGGGGTACAATCAGTGGAAGAGGTGTCCCTACCCAACCTAATTTAGTAAACAACAGGAATAGAGGAATCATGGTCACCTGTCCGGGAATCATCATAACAGCAAGGGTAACAAAGAAAAGTATACCTCTCCCACGGTACTCTAACTTGGCAAAACTATATGCAACCAAGGGACAGGATATGATCACACCAAGCGTACTAACGATAGTTATAATCGCCGTGTTTTTCAGATATGTCCAGAAAGGGATATACTCAACAGCACGGGAATAATTACTCCACAGAATTGGACGCGGAATCCACTCTGGTGGGAATGTAAAGATTTGTGTGAGTGGTTTAAGAGAAGTCGAAAGCAGCCAAATGAACGGAATCATGAAAAATGCAGAAGCAACAATTAGACATACATAGGCTAACGCACGATTGATTCTTTTGATAGCGGTAGGATTCATCCCTTACTTCCTCCTCCTTATTTCCCCTGATAATGAACCCAGCGTTTAGACGTAATAAAAATAATTCCGGTTAATGCCATAACGATAATAAATAGGATCCAGGCCATTGCGGAGGCATAACCCATTTTGAAATACCTAAATCCGTTCTCATATAAATACATGACGTAGAAAGTCATGGAATTTGCAGGAGTTCCTTGCCCTTTGGTCAACGTATAGGGAAGAGTAAACTGTTGGAATGCACCAATCATTCCCATGACAAGGTTGTAGAAAATAACGGGAGTGAGCAAAGGCAGGGTTACCTTTCTCGTTTTCTGAAACCAGTTAGCTCCATCGATTTGCGCCGCTTCATAGTACTCCTCAGGGATGTCTCCTAATCCAGCAAGGTAGATAACGACAGCTTGCCCAATACCCCAAAGCGACATCAGAATGAGAGAGGGCTTGGACCACGACTCACCACCAAGCCAAGCGGGCCCATCGATACCGATATTCGCTAACATCCCGTTCACCAATCCGAAGTTTGGATGTAACAGCCACATCCACAGAACAGCCAGAGCTACTTGTGGCACGAGAGTAGGTAAGAAAAAGATCGTTCTGAATACAGCCATACCCTTGACCTTCATATTCAACATCATAGCGAGTGCCACACCAATAAATATACTTAAGGGAACAAAAAATACCGTAAAATAAATCGTGTTGTATATGGATTTCCAAAACAAAGGATCATGGAAAAGATCTCTATAATTATTCATTCCGACAAATTCACCAGGCTGTAGAATGCTGTAAGTAGTGAAGCTGAAGTAGATGGACATTAGCATGGGAATTGCATAAAAGCATAGCAGCCCTATAGCCCAAGGTGAAGCAAACAGCCACCCAATCACGTGAGTTCTGCGGAGTGCTCGTTTCCTTGCCGATGGAATTGCTTTTACTTGAACTGGATCGGCCAGTTTCGCCATGTACATTCTCCTTCCAATTGTCATTTATGAATAGGCAAGGAGAGAGAGTTCGCTCCCTGCCTACCGAGCACTCTATTTGTCGTATTTTTCTAAAGCCTTATTAACAGTTTCTGTAACTCTATCCAGGTTCTCTTTCGGAGTACCGTTACCGCGGGTAGCCTTTTCCGTAGCGGAAGCTAACTCGTTCCACAGCAGTTGTCCTTCAGGAATAACCGGGCGGTTATGTGAATTGGGCAAAATATTGATAAATTCCTTCATAATCGGATCGTCCTTGTAACCGTATTTGTCGTTAACCGAATCGATAACTGAAATTTGAGAGTCAGCGTTTAATAACGTTTGCCCCTCTTCTTTCCCTAAGAATTCGAGGAATTCCCAAGCAGCAGCGACGTTCTTGGCGCCTTTAGGGATAATAGCGGACCCGCCTCCCGACCATGTCGTAAAATTAGTACCTGTTGGGGTCGGTATTGGTGCAACACCGTAGTTTAAATCCGGCTTAAATTTTTCGATACCCTTCACCGTGAAGTTTCCACTTATCTTCATGCTGACTTGACCGGAAATGAACGGATCCATTTCCTCCGTACCCGCTGCACTTGTGAATCCGGCGATATCCTCGACATTGTATTTTTTGCCGAAGTCGGTCATCCATTGTAATGCTTCCACGACTTTAGGATCATTTGCGGTAATTTTGCCAGTGGCAGCATCCTGGAATTCTCCCCCAAATGCCCATCCCCAAGTATACAGCCAGCCTTGCGAATACCATGGGATGAACCCGATCCGTTTGAAACGTTTACCTTCCTTGATGGTTAACTTATCGGCGGCCGCTTCAAGCTCGGCGATCGTTTGTGGTGGTTTGTTGGGATCCAACCCCACTTCTTTGAAATGATCCTTATTGTAAAATAGCAGGCGAGAGTCCGTATCCATCGGCATTGCATAAAGCTTTCCTTGATAACTGGACTCCTCCCATGCAAATGGATAATACATTTCCTTACGTATTCCGGATTCTGCTGCCATCGAGGATAAGTCAGTCAGAGAACCTTGCGCAGCCCAAGTACCGACCTTAAACCGATCGAAAAGTGCAACGTCAGGAGGATTACCGCCTGCGACTGCAGTCAGCAGCTTCTGATCGGATCCCTCGTTGGATTCTGTATAAACCAAATTCATTTTGATCGCAGGGTTTTTCTCTTCAAATGCCTTCACGACTTTATTCATATTATCTAAATCAATTGAGGTAAGACCATGCCACATCGTAACCGTTGTAATCCCCTCTCCGGCCTGATCGCTAGAGCCTCCCTTCGTTGAACAAGCCGTTACAAGTAGTAACATAACCAGAAAGCAAACAAGAATTGGAAATGCGGATTTTTTGGATCTCCTCATTCAAAGTCCCCCTTAGTTAAATGAATTCGTTTAACTTGAATTCCTATAGGATCCACTTCATTTTCTGATCATCCACAATTTATGTAAGCGTTAACAACTTTGGTGATATGAACTATTAAAATCAGAAAATGATGAACACCGTGAATTTGTTATAGGAACCCACTCGTTATACTAAGTATATTAATATGACATCATAAAACATGTCAATTGCAATATTACGACATCACTATTCATGATGTATGGCTATAATTTAGATATAGAAATCGACGTTTCAAAGTTGGTTAATCTCCGGTCCCCTAACCAATTCCCTGATGTGAAACATGCTTTACCATAAGAAAATCGCCTTTCGATATACTTCATAGAAGACAGACCGCGTCTAAAAGGGGGGGTTCTTGCGATATCAGGTCAGGAAGGTCCCTGCTTCGAAGTTTATATGTCTGATATCAAAAAAAGTGCCGATAAGCCCCTTGGGACTTCTCGACACTTTGAACAATTGCTTTAGTTTAGCTGCACTTGTATAAACCCTACCCGTTATTTTTCACGACCATACGATGTTTAATAATGTTCAGCTCGGGAACTGCTGTTCCATGCAATTGAGAGATTAACATATCCACTGCCAATTCACCCATCTGCTTCTCATCCTGCTTAATATGAGTGAAGATGGGTTGACCCAGGTGATCGTTCAGGGAGTCGAAACAAACGATCTCGAATTCCTCCAGAGATTTCCCCATCGAGTGGATGACTTGAGCCAGCATGGTAGCTATTAGAAATTCCGATGCGACAAACGCCTTTACATCAGGGTGTTGTTTCAAAAAATGCTCTACTGTTTCTTTATCACTTTCAATCGCTGTTCCGTTTATGTTCTTGGGAAGGGTGCCCTTCAAGTTTGTTAATACATAATCTTTGTTCAAATTCATTCCTTCCTGGGTGAAGGCAAACGTATATCCGAGCAGCCTTTCCTCCAATGTTGAAGTGTTCTCTTCCGGCGGAGATAAAAAGGCAATTTTTTTATGACCTTTGCTAATCAGATGACGCGTAAGATCCATGGCTGCTTTCTTATTGTCTGTATATACCGAACAAACCGGAATTCCTTTTAGATATCTATCGGCCAAAACAATTGGAAACCGATCTAATACAAGTCGAAGCAGTTCAGAATTATAGTGTTGACCATGAATGGGGGTCACGATTAATCCTTTGATGCCTAAACCAATAAATAAGTCAATCGCACGTTTTTCCTCATCCCGATCCCCCCAGGTTCGCTTGATAATGAGTTGATAATTATGCTCAGCACTCCGCTTTTCCATCGATCTAAGAAGTTGTAAACCAAACTCGTCAGAAAAATTCGGTATAATAAACCCGATCAACTGCTTATCATCCTCAGGAACCAAGGTCGTTCTTACCTCTGAATAATGCTTCGGTTCTTGTCCTCCAATGATACCATCGGCCACAAATGAACCCTTCCCTTGTATTCGTTTAATAACTCCAGAATCTGCCAATTTCTCCAGAGCCTTTTTAGATGTAATACGACTGACACCAAATTGTTCAGCCAACTCTTTTTCAGAAGAGACACGGTCTCCTTCTTTTAATCGACCGTCTTTGATCTCTTGTACAATATAGATATATATCTGCTCGTATAAATGCAATTCCACATGACCACCCTGACATCATAATATTAATATACTAAGTATATTACACAAGAAGTAATTCGCAAAGTTAATGAGAATTCTTTTCCGCTCATCCACTTGCACCTCATCGATAACAAAAAAGAGCCCCACACAAGTTGTATCAACTCATGTGAAGCTCCTCTTCTACTTCATGTTTCCTACGACTTTCACTCGAAGCCTCGTCGCATTTCCCGGATGATAAGCGAGCGGGGTTTCTTCCACTTCCACGAGCTCAACCGTTGCCGGATCGGCGCCAGCAAGTACTGCCTGTTTCACGGCTTTTTCCCGAGCATCTCTTAATGCTGCCTCACGGGGCTCTGTAGAATAGATGTAAATCTGCTCATATTGGCCGCTGATTTGGGCAATACACGCACCAATGGCGTTAGCCACGCCCCCGTTCTCAGGCTTAATCATATGAGATACCCCACGAATGGTGTCCGGGATCACCACACTGCCTCCGCCTACCAGCACAAGCTCAACATCACCTGAAGATGTCTTCATTTTATCAATGGTCTGTTCAATGATGGCTGCAATTTCGCCTTGCACCTGTTTAGCAAAGTCTTCATCCAGATGCGCTACCAGGCTCTGATCCCCTACATCTGCAAGACCCAGCCGAACGGCAATGTCCGTAGTCGTGAGCGTATTCCCGCCAAAGACAAGTGCCTCTTGTCCGATCCTGTATCCTACGCTGTCCGGGCCAACTGTAATTTTGCCATTCTCCGAGCGCACGATGCTTCCGCCGCCCAGTCCCACTGAGATAATATCCGGCATGCGGAAATTCGTGCGGATATCGCCCACCTCGACTGCGACCGACGATTCCCTCGGGAAGCCGTCCTGCAAAACGCCGATGTCCGATGTCGTGCCGCCCACGTCGAGAACCATCGTATCTTTGATTTTTGCCAAATAAGAGGCCCCGCGTATGCTGTTCGTAGGTCCACAGGCAATGGTCAGGATCGGAAACTGTTTAGCGTAATCTACTGACATTAAGGTACCGTCATTTTGGCATAAAAACACTGCTGCATCCAGAATGCCTTCTTCTTCCAAAGCCTGCACAAACCCCTCGGTTGTCGTTTCAATGACCTTGCACAGTGCCGCATTGAGGATGGTCGCATTTTCCCGTTCGATTAAACCAACCGAACCAATCAATGAAGAACAGGAAACAGGAAATTCAGGTCCGTACATTTGATGGATGAGATCGCGAACGTGGAACTCCTGGTCATTTTTAAGGGATGAAAATACGCCGATGACCGCTATGGATTCAATACTACCGCGCCACTCCTCCAGAAGAGCTGTGATTTCGCCTTCATCGACTTCTCCAAGCAATTGGCCATCGTATTCGTATCCGCCCTGTACGAGAGCATATTTGCCCGAAAGCTTCTGAACCATATCCTCAGGCCATGACGTGTACGGAGCAACGGAAGCCGTTGCCGGGTATCCCAGACGAATGACACCGACTTGGGCCAGCTTTTTTCGTTCAACAATGGCATTGGTGCATTGTGTTGTGCCTAACATGGCATGTGTGATTTGATTTTTATCAATATTCGCCCCCTGCAGCAGCTGCCGGAGCGAGGTTTCAATCCCTGTGCGAATATCCAAGGTTGTTGGGGATTTCACCGCATGGATCAACTGATGATCCTCGTTCAAAATGATGGCATCTGTGTTGGTGCCGCCTACATCGATCCCGATTCTATACATTCTCAGCCACCGCCTTTTTCACCATTTCCTCAAGTGGTACATAATCGTAATCATAGCCGAAGTATCTTGGACCTGCGGTTTGGATTCCCTTATCCGTTCTCCACTTTTCATGAGCGGGCAATCCAATAACCCGTACGCGTTTACCGTATTTCAGGCTCTCTGTGGTCACAGGCAGCAAGGTTTCGAAATCAACCAGACAGATCAAATCGGGCGTCATCGCTATCACCTGACCGTTCTTTTCAGCAATCAGGTTTTCATTTTGAAAATGAACCTTCATCTCCCCGGCTTTAAACGCCTCGATGCCTTCAAGATGCATGCAGCCTAGATTAAATCCACCCTTGGTTTCACGGATGACATCCACAATTTTTCCTTGGAATAGCTCATAGCCGGATACCCGTTTCAATAGTTCTTGAAGCTTGTCCTTGGCATCTCGATTCTTCGATGTAATGATTGCTCCGATCTGTTCGGACAGGGTTACGATGTGATGAACGCCACTCTGCTTCATTTGTGCACCCGTTGCCGGATACAGGCTGACTAAAGAGCTGGCCCCCATTTCGACTGTAGCTACCCTGGCGAGCCGTTCTGTCCATTTGTTGTCAATGGTCTCAAAGATGCCAATATTCCCTTTCTCATCCGTTATGGCCATCGGTGTCGCTGGAATGCCGTCCAGGTTAAACGTCACCATCTGGAGCTCTGGGAACGCCCGGCCCATACCGTCACAGTCGATCAGAGGCAATCCTAGCTGTGCCGCAACAACAATAGGAATCATGGAATTGACGCCCCCCGCTTCCATCGGAAACGTACCCGCAATCTTGTCTTTTCCTAAATAATTCGCTAATTTCTGAAAAACCTTCACAAACTCGTCCCCGCGAGGGAATTTCTCCACTAATACGGAAGGCGCCCCCATCATCGCAGCTGGAATGAAAAAGTCCTCATCCCCAATCTCGTCCACGGAATATAGTTTGACTGGTCCAAACTTCTTAATGGCCGAGAGAGCCATCAATTTTCCGATATAAGGGTCTCCCCCTCCACCCGTTCCCAGAAATGCTGCTCCGACGGCAATATGTTCAACAGCTGTTTCATCTAAATATCTCATTTATGATTCCTCCAATATAACTGTCTTCTGAGCAAACAAACGATAGCCGATATAATATATGACAAAAGAAATGACAATTCCGGTCAACGGCTGATTGGGTACCTGCGGCAGGCTTGGGAACAAGGATAACACGACAGGCGTGCAGGCTATGATCGCTCCCACAAGCCATGAGACAACGCCCAACACGTTCACGCCCTCTACCTCTTGCCAGCGTCTCTTATCCCCTTTGCCAAGCACCCAATACGAAGCAATCATCACGCCTGCCACCGGCGGAATCATAGCCGACAGAATGGACATGATCGGAGTAAAATAGTTAAGTATGCCAACGACAGCCAGTACGGTCCCAAGGGTTCCCGCAATACCGACAGCCCACTTCTCTTTCTCCTTCGAAACGTTGAACACGTTAATTAAGGCAAAACCACCTGAAATCACATTCACAAGATTTGTTTTCCATGTAGCCAAGATCAAAATCACACCGCTAACAAACGGCGTCATGATGCTCAAAAAGGTGGCTGTGATATCGCTGGCTTGGTAAGCAATCGTCAGGACGGCTCCTGCACCAATCATCAGCAAGCCTGCCGGAACAATCCCGAATAGAGCGGCTTTCAAGACATCAGACCGTTTTCTCGAAAATTGCGAATAATCTCCCGCGATGACTGCCCCCAGCGCAAATGAACCTAGGGTTACTGCGAGTCCGTCGGTAAAATTCATAACGGCCGCAGGCTTATAATTTTGGATGATCTGCAGAGAGTCCCCAGTCAATGCTTCGATCAGACCGTACACGCTGATTCCGATCAATAAAGGGACAGCAATATAACTGATCACCCGCAGCACTTTAACGCCGTACATGGCCGAAACGACCATCACGAGACCGCAGATGAGTGATGCCAGCGGTACAGGAATAGTTATACCGATCTCGGCTAGCAGATTGGCCAAAGCTTCCCCGCATACATTCGCCTGGATCCCGAACCATCCAAGACACGCAATAGCGAGGATAATAGACAAAATCGTTCGAGATCCTGTTTTGCCAAACACCTGACCTGCGACCTGAACCGTCGGCCTTCCCAAATCCGTGCTTTGAATCCCCTGCAAAATCATGAGCAGCACAATAATGGAGTAACCTGCTAACGTGACAAGTAATACCTTCGATACTCCCATGCCAGCGATCAGCGCATTCCCCACCAACAAACTAGGGATGCTGATGACTGCGCCAGCCCAGATGATCCCCAGACTGAACCAGGATTGATGCTCTTTAACGGCTTTCATATGATCCCCCCAATCCTGTTCGTTCGAATATTGTTTTCTTATTGTAAAAGATGAAGGAGGTCAGCGTCTTTTTCAGAAAACAAAAAAAAATCCGATGTTTTTGTCTTATTGGACAAAACATCGGAACTTTTAGTCATGAATGAGACGGTAGACCATGCAGGCGATATAAACATCGTACGATTCGGAATTGATGGTCACATCATATCCGATGAGCTCGCAAATTTTTTTAATGCGATATTTCACCGTATTTTTGTGGACGAACAACAGCTTGCTGCAATCATCGATATTCCCCTTCGCATCCAGCAGAAAAGTCATCAGGGTTTTCAAAGCGTCAGGGTCGTCCATAATTGGTTCCATGACGGACAAGCATTCTTCAGTGATTTCTTCCCCTTGCTTACTGAGGTCTATGGCTCGTTTCATGGAACGAACTTCAGCTGCGGTGTATAGTTTGCGGTGATGATAAATGCGGTGAACCTCTTTAGAGACTCCGTTAACGAGCTGATACATTCGGCGTACGTCCTGTGTGTTACGCATTCTCGGGGAATAAACGATGCTTGATATGTCAGCGATGAGACCCGTCGTTTCGATATATTCCGCTGCGATTTCAAACTCATTGTATTTAGAGGAACAATTCCCTAGCAACACGACAACGCAGTGATCGATCGTTTGAATGACCGCGGTTTTATAATATTGCAGGAGATGTGCTTTTAAGTCTTCCCTTACCCTTCTTTCCTCCGACAAATCCCGAACGTACACGAGCCACATCATTTGAATCCCGGATACGTCAATATGGAGCAAACTGGCCAATCTGCGCATTTTTTCGCTTTCGTCATTCACGATGGCTTTGACCAAAGCGTACTCGCTGACGTCATTATGCTTATCTCCCCACAAATTGATGGCCACCTGCACCACTTCGCTAATTTGATCCATCGTCTTCGGAGGCAGCTTCGTATTCTCTTTAATGAGAAACAGGTAAAGGACCTCCCCGTTTTTTTGATGAACACGTTTGTATTCAACAAAGCAAGACGAATCGTGCTCATCTTCTCCCATTCTGCCGTTCAAAATGGAAGGCGCCATGGACCGAATCAGACTCGTCACATCAAGCGATGAATTGCGCGGCCACATGACACGATTGATGATACCCAGGTTGCTGTTTGTCAGAACGATGTTCGCTTTCATCCGATCCGACAGCAGTTTAAGGGTAATTTCCACGCTCCGCAAATGTTCGGGCAGCAGCGAGACCTTTTCCAGTGATTCATTCACGAAATGCTCATTCACCTTCTGATTGCTTACGATTGCCTCCATGGCTTCATAAATGACTTCATTATACCTAAGCGAGTAATCGTTTCTCGGCATGCAAATGATAATAAAATTCAGCGATTCTGCCAGCTCAAGCACTTCATCGGCGATATCCGGCAATACAATGCCAACATAGTACAAAATCAATCCCATTTCACCAAGGTCATGCAAGTATTGAACCGTCTGACATTGCTGCTCCACGCTGTCCTTAATGGAATAAAAAGAGCTGATGACCAGCTCTTCAGCATACCATTCTTCTTGAACCGTTTGAATAATTTGCGAGAAGAAATTGACATCCGCCACTTCCAACACAGATAAAGAGGAAACGGTCTGATGAAGCCTGCTTGTTCCAGTGAGCACCTGAGCTCCTCTAAATGAAGGAAGCTGCAGTAAATCTTTAACGGTTACCCCAATTCAACCACCACTTTTTTGTTCAATTCATGCTGCTATGTTTCAATCTGTACGTAATCTGTATCTATAATAGACCATTTCAACCAGAAGGAGTTTCTCTTCGTAAAAGCTTGTTAAAACCAGGCTATGATGCACGGCATAACGAAGCAGCCTAAGATAGCTCTCATTATATATTAGTATAACCCTCGCTATGATAAGTAACCAAGTGAGTTCGTGGCCAACTATGAAATTTATTGTATACTCGGCTTAGTCCACTTAGATGCTGAGTCGAGTATCGATCCGTACCGATATCGCAATTCGTAAACCGCTTTATGATTTTCTCATTACATTTAAGGCATTTTCAAAATAGCTATATACTTCATCTGCAATTCCCAGAAACTCTTCAACAAGTACATCACTATCCAAGTAACAAGCATACAGATACTCAACTAAAGCGGAGTCAATCTCGCAATACTTTATTATGGCATTCTTCATCTCAACAATGTCATCTTGCCATACACCTGTATCTACTATAACCAAAGAGTATAATGCACGAATTAATCTCTTCGAATACCCTTTAATATATCTAGTTTTCAGCGTGTCATCACTAGCAGTAAAAAGTGAACGACGTATACGATCTACTTCTTCCTTGGTCTCTATATTTAAGTCTAGAATAAACTCTGGAGAAATAATGAGTGGTGGTACTTTTTCACCAATGTCATCACCATATAGACAAACACAAATGATCTTAACCCAAAAACCCCACTCATTCGGTTTACTTAATACATCGTCAATCGAGCAAATGATCGTATCAATCTTAGTGACTATTGGGTATTCTTTCAAAAGCCTGTCTTTAATATTTGTCAATCTTTCGTAATCAATATCTTTGAGATTTGCACAGACTATAGTAAAGTCCGCATCTGACTTAAAAGGTGTAGCAGTTCCTTTGGGAATTGAGCCACACATATAAACGCTATGAATTTTACCTTTAAATTCGGTAAGGATCTGATCTATATACTTATCAACCAAATCCTTATATTCACTTTGTATTTCAATTCTATCTATAACTTTTTCTAGTATCATATAGACTCCTCCTAAATTAAGAACTTCTTTCGGGCTAACGTTCCCGCTTTCACGACCTAGCGAATGCTAGGTGTCCGGCCCATGCCGGACAAAGGGTGTATGCCCGCAGCGTGAATATTATGTTAGCTGATGGAACTTGTTACCTGAATACTCATCCAAATCTAATTAATTCTTCTATGTCATGTCCAAGTCTTGAAGGGTGTCTTGGATGGCCAGTCTTGGCCATCTTTAAGCAAAATAGTTCAATTCCCTCACTTTTCAATAATTCTATTACTTGCTTATCACGTTTATTAAAGAAATGTTTTTCTCCCCATGCTACGATCACTCTATCAGCTCTTAAAGCCGCTTCTCTTATATGTTTGTTTGTCTCAGAACCAATAGGGTCTATTAAAGATTCCTTCAGTCCTTTTGGATCGGTTGATATTAAACTATAAAGATTAACTATTTCGAGTGAACCGTATTGAAATTTATTAGCAAAATATAGACATTGCTTTGAAGTACGATCCTCCGAAACTTCATTTGCAATACTTGGGTTTAACATTATGTACAACAATTTGGGAAGATTTATATCCCATTCCCTAGTCAATAAATATCTATACTTTCTTTCTGGATCAAATATAGCAGTTTGCTTCATTGGATTCACCTTCTTCTCAATTTTGAAAACGCTCTCTCAAAGTTCTTTCGTATAACGTTTCTGTATTCATGAACCCCGAAGGGACTGTCTATTAAAATTCCTCCTCGAAATGCTTCCCGCAGACGAAGGCTCCATCGGAGCAGCGGCTTGAATATTATGTTAGCCGAGGTTATTGTCCTCTTCGATTTAACTACTCAGCGCCTTATCATCCCTCCATTCCATAAAGCCAAAACCACATCCATTTGTGAATTATACTCGATCTCTTGATCTCCAATTACTTCTTTCCACAAATTTCTTAGCTTTATATCCTTGTCTGTATTGCTTTCTAATAATATTTTTACTGTCTTTAATCCGTAAACCTTCTTCGCATAATCCTAAAAAGGTGTTTCTCGGACATCCTTTTTTTGAGAAGCATTACCTTCCCCGAATATTTCTATTATCACTTCATTCCATGCTTTAAATGGATCATTATGTTTATGTTCATTAAGATAATTGACAGTTCTCACTGCTGCTTTACGATATTTCCCCATAATAATCCTTCTTTCTTTTTTACTATCGCAATAATTTCGGCTAACGTTCCGAGCACTCCCGATGTGAGCGTGTCTGCGACAGCAGATTGGGTCGATTCCTTACAAATTTTCACAAGGGCGTGATAACATCTCATTTTGGGAGTGCTGTGCTAGGTGTAGTGCTGGAAAACTCTTATTTTATCTGTGGAACGCCCTTAATATTTTTCATCCAGTTATTCACTGCATCTTTTTGTTTCGAGGTTATCTTAAAGTTTCTTATAATATAAGTTTTTATGCTTTCCAAAAAATCGTTGTGTTCTTCAAGTTTATCAAGCGCAACATCTATCCAAAATAAGTAATTGTAACATCTTTGCAGATTGGCAAGTTTATATCTTTCATCAGTCTTGTTTTCTATGTTCAAAATGTGCCGTATTTCACGCTCATTAAGTTCTTCATTTTGGCTTTTATTATAGTAATTTTTTAAAACGCTATATGAAACGGAATGATACTTCTCAAATTTCTTTTCTCTAAGTTCAAGATACTCCATCGCTTTTCTTTTATCTTCCTCAGCTCTAATAATTGGCTTTTCTGAATTGCCACCGCCGCCTCCGCCACCATTTCCGCCCAGTGGTTGTGTGTATTTTGTCAAATCAGGAATTGCTGAAAGCTTAATTCCTTGATCAATGTTTTTCTCTGTACAAGATGGACCTGCACACACAATTTCACCGGTTTCCTTATGCTTCAATTTATATGCTTTGAGAGACGTCATATTCTTTGCGCAAAAATGGCACTTTTTCTCACGCTCAATGAGGTCTTTGCATATTGGTTTATAAAGTCTTTCAGGCATTTTGTCCCTCCATACAAACTTGTGCTAGCATTACGCCTAACTTTTGTGTATTTACGAACCCGAGAGGCTTAAGGCGCTTAAGCGCAGTTCCGACGGATTTATCCTCACAGGGTTGTTCGCTGAATCTACTTCTTTGCCTTCCTCATCTTGCGAACCAAGGGCAAAGCCCGAAGCGTAGATATGATGTTAACTGAAGTTCATGACTTCTTGAATCCACTTACGATAATATTTTTCATTTTTTCTAAAAAATCACCTGTAATATCAATAATTTGTATAATATTGTTTTGAATATCTCTAGTGGTTGTATACTTTCCAACACCAAATGCAGTCATTCCATTGTCATAATGATATATTCCAGGAGTTATTTCACTAGGAGAGTAGTTGTGAGTTATATCATTTCTTAGTTTTGTGAATTTTTCGAAAGCTTCTGAATCATGTACAGACTTTATACTTTCATACAACTCAGAATTGATTTTCTCAAGCTCCTTAAGTACTTGATATTTAAAGCCAAGCTTTTGAGGCAATCTAAACTCAAAATACACATTATAGAAATGAAACAAAGTTTCCCATGCTGAAAAGAACTTAAAGAAAAAAATATCAGAATAATAATCATACATATGTTTAATATAATGATGTTTCTCTTCAAAATCGGGGAAGTACTGAATTGATTCTCCATTATCACCAGGAGATTTGTTCCAATTATCGTCTGGAATACCCATATTAAAATAATGAGTAAGAAATATATATGTTTGGCGAACTTCTCCTAATCTATTATTGAATAATCTCAACCAATCTTTTTGTTCTTGATTATCAAATAAATCAAATATGTCCTCAGGGTCAGGAAACTCTATCTCTATTGATAATTTACTATTCAGATCAATCTCATTAACAATCTTCCTCCATTCATCTCGTGAAGGATAACTAAGATATTCTAAGAGCAATGAGACATACCTCCTTAGTTTTATAATCATGAATTTCAGTTAACGTCCCTGTATCCATGACGTCCCTACCGACTTAAGCACCGCAGGGGCGCCGCGATGCGGTTCGGTGGTGCGGATGTGTCCCAGCATACTCTTCGAGTAAACTATATTAAAAAGTCCTTTCTTCTTCCTGAAAGTCGATTCTTTGACTGTCGAAAATTTCTAATTTCAGTTAAGTACTTATTTGCTCCTCTGTTCGGTTCATTTAATCTTTTATAAACCTTCTGAGCCCCAGTAATAACCATCCCAGCGCCTGCTACTTCTTTAATAGTTTCCCAATAACCCGAACCACTTCCTAACGTAAGGGTAACTCCCAATCCAACCTGCACAACTGTAGTGCCAAATTCAAGTAGATCACTAAAAATGCCAGCCTTTGACTCTTCTATATGTTTTATAATTTCGTAATAATTAGATTCGTTAAGTCTACCGTCTTTAAGATTGTTTAGTTCATTAACCGCTTGTTTAAATGATTGTAATCTTTGTTGGTATCTTGGTTTGTCTCGAAAATTTATAATATCATTAATGCTTATATCATCTATATTAGTAGGCAAGTTAAGTTCGATAACTTTCTTTACTGATTTTAATTCATTAAACTTACGATTGTATGACCAATTATCTCTGTTAAGCGAAGATAAAGATCTTTCTTCTTCGATATCGGTAATAACTGATATGTTATTCCTCGATCCTATATTGTGAGCTAATACTGACATATAAATCAAACCAAGTTGATTAGGTATCATAATCCCGTTCCTTGTTCTGTGTCCAAATCCATATTCCATACAGTAGTTTTCAAAATAGAAAGAAAACTTTGAAGAGAATAATTCGAAATTTTGATTGCTTTGTTGTCTCCAGTACTCAACAACATTTATTTTCCCTAATATTCCAAAGTGTCTTTCTGGTTTTGATAAATACTTCTGCAATAAATCAATAGTATCATTACTTGACTTTTCCGTTTCTTCAAATTTAGGTCTGTATCTTTCTAATAAATTTGTCTCCTCTTCAATTAGCTGGTATTGCCTGCTTATAAACTCATCAGCTTCGTTAGGTATAATTGTTTTAATGTTATCCAAATATAACAATGCGAATTTTAACCATCTTGTATCATTAATCTCAAATCCAGGATAATAAAGAAGCTCATTCATTAAAGTAACCCCCATTGAATCATTTTTTATACCAATTTCTTATAACGTTACTGTATCTACGAACCCCAGAGGCTTAAGGGAGCAGCACGAACGCGTCCAACGGACTCAGCGTCGCAGGGTTGTGAGCTGATTCCGCTTCTTAGCCTGCCCCTTCTTACGAACCAAGGGCCGGACGGTCCACAGCGTAGATACTTTGTTTTGAGATGTCATCAACCTCGTCGAAATACTGAAATAATACTTTAGTTTTTAATCACTTCAATACTGCGCTTTAGTAATTCTAATACTGATTTAATATTCTCATACACCACTGATGAGCTAAAATATTCTTGTACATACTCTATCACGAATCCATTGTCATCTGTTCTTCGTACTAATCCTGGCATGTTCGGAGAGAAATTATGAGTTATGGGGTTCCTATAAGTATTCGCATTAATAAATTCAATATTGCTCATAATTTCAGACAGCTTTAGGAACATATCATCATCTTTACCTTTTAGTTGCCTTACCACTTTCTTAAATTCAATTTTCTAAATTATACTGAATATTAAGTATGTGCCCTACTACTTCCCAACATGAAAACACTTTAAAATAAAAGACATCCGAGTAATAATCAAACTTTTTTTATTTCCAAAATGATGTGGTTCAAAATCTTTAAAGATTCTGTTATTATCTCTCTTTTCAGTATCATCAGGTCTTTCTAATTGATAATAAAAAGATAATAAAATATAACTTTCTACAAGTGATCTAAATCTTTGTATTAACAATAATCCATATGAGTTAATTATCGGACTATCAAATATATCAATTGCATTTAGATTAGTGTTATAAAAGCCAGAAGATGAAAAACTAAATCCTAAAATGGCCTATTATTATAGATATTCTTCCATTCTTCTTCGTTAGGATATCTAATATATTTCATTTTTCTCCTTCTTTTCCGATGATTTCTCATAACGTTCCTGTATTCACGACCCGGCGAATGCTGGGCTTAGGGCGTATGCCCGCAGCGTGAATATTATGTTATCTGCTGTTTCTCTCTTCTTCGACGACTAATCAGCAAGCAAGTCTTTCAATAACCATTCATTATTGTTTCCATCCTTCGAAACAAACCAAATATGACTGTACTTTTCTGGCTTATATATTGCACTTTTATATTTTAGAAAATCACTCATCCCATATACTGGAGAAGCATTTCTGATTAAAAGTGCTATGGGATAAATTGCATCATACTTATCTATTTTTTTCTCCTTTTGCTTTAATAATTTGTTTAGAGTTTCTATGTAATTTGTTGAGTCTTCTAATCCATGAAGTTCCTTACTAGATCTTCCCAATAACATCTTGGCTTCTTCTGCATCATAAAATAAGTGAGTTACTTCTATACCTATCAAATCTTCTTTTTTATTCTTTAAAATATAATCAGGGCATTCTTGTTTTTCTACTACTTTTAAAGCATCTTGGCGATTGAAATTATATAGTTCTATAAATATGTTGATAGCAGCTTCTTCTAAAGCAGATTTTTCATCATCATGATTCATTTATTTGTCTCTCCTCCTATATATTTGAGAAATTGCAGATAACGTTGTTGTGTTCACGAAGTCCCACCGACTTAAGGCGACAACGTCGCCGGGGCGATGCGCTTGCGGTGCGGATGTTCTGGTTGGCTCCACTTCTCAGAAATTCCTCTGCCAGACCGAGGGGCTTGTCCCCCGATGTGTGAACACTTTTTTATAAGATGTTGGCACCTTCATGAGTTACTCAATATTAAATATTTCTTTTTTGTAATGATGTGTAACATGACTTATCAGGGAAACATATAGCTTTACTAAATTATTCGTTCTTTCTAAAATAGCTACATAATCATCAGGATTAAGTTCTATTATTAATATCTCTTCATCTATACTCAAGACAATATCCCTAATATCTTGGTCTAAGAGATGAAGCTTTTCATATAAAACATTTCTAGTATACGTTTTATAGTAAAAAATATCGAAAGAAGTTTGATCATCGTTTTCTTCATCATCGTTTTTTACTACTAGGTGCTCCCCATCATATTTTAGTACTTTATTATATATTATAAATTTTTGTATTTTATCTTCTCTTTGATAACTTAATTCTACTTTCTCCTTCTCTTGTAGAAGATTATTTTTGTTAATTCTTATTGCGCTATAAAATGCTAATGCTGAAGCAGTGATTGTAGATATTGCAGTAATTAGGTTGCTACTCCATTGCATATCTGACATCAGTTCTTTCCTTCTTTCTGGATAATGGTTTATTTCGCTAATTTCTTATGACATCTAATTTATGTACTTCGTAAATACCACACATCCTGTACGTTATCCGAGCTACGTATATGATAACCCAAAATGTTACATTTGCGTAGAAAAGTTTGGAGATAAAGGGAGACTTAGAGTAGCCCTCAATCCCCCAAATCCATCCGATCCAACGGGCTTTGAATACGCTGGATATTTTTCGTACTTACATGCGTATATCGCTGAGTTGTACGTGCACTCGTATGACCAAGTAACTCCTGCGCAGGTCTGTCCCCCTTTCCAACAAATGAGTGGCAAAGGAATGCGCCAGTGCATGAATACTTACCTTTTTTCTCAATACCTGCACGCCGTCTTGCTTCTTCAAAAACCTTCTACACGCTCCGCTAGGTAAGATGTCGATCAGAAGATTGCCTCGGAAATTGCCAACAATTGGGTCAGATATTCAGCTATGTGTTTCTGTACCATACCCCAGGCTAGATTTGAAAGAAGCGCTCTCCAACCCTTTTGCCCCTTCCCCTGTCTCACGATGATTGTTTTCCTTTCAATATCCAGATCACTGCTACGCAGACGTACAACTTCACCTACACGAAGCCCAGGAGAATAGGCTGATCTTTTTAACTTTTAGTGCCTTTTGCAAAGGTTCTTTGCTTTTCGTTGGTTGTTTATCTTGCTAGCATTTTATCCAGAATGAAACCATATACTTACAGATAACAGAAAATTTTGCTAGAATAAAACGGATAATGAAGTGATTTTATGTTAAACGCTAAATAAAATAGTCTTTGTGGTCCTACAATTTTAATAATGAAATATGGTAGATGAATAAAAACTGTATTTTTATGAATACAAACATAAGAGGGGTGTTTATTTGATTAACAAGAGGCTAATAATTAGCGTCATCACACTCTGTATTCTTATCATATTGGGTTTTCTCAGGTGGGAGAGTGTTGAATCAAGCGCAGACTTTCGTTATAAGTATGATCGATGGACAGGTCAAAAATGGGTAGAGTTCTACCCACTGCTAGGCTTTTCTCTCAACAGCATGGAGTTTCCACTTATACATATGGATGAAATAAATCAAAATGATATAAACAAATATATAGAAAAACAAGCTCTCTCGGGAGAGTTAGTGAATAAGTGGATTGAAAGAACAAAGTTAACGGATGGATATATAGGTCTATTATTATTGAATATTCTAGTGGTAATTTACAGTTTCATTAAAAAATATATTTTGAGATATAAAAAAATATGATGATCTTGCCTCCCCCTTCAATATGCCGAGGCACTAGTTTCCAACTGTCGTACTAACACAAAGACAGCAGTCCCAGATAAGGAATTGCTGTCTTTGCATCTTATAATTGGTCCACTTATTATGTCACTTAAGTATAGAAGGCATCCTCTAGCCTTTGAAATACTTGAAATACCAATATTCAGCGGTTACCGTTCTAAATATACAAATTCCATCCCACAACAAAAGCAGCCAAGATGAAAGCCGAGATGCCAGGCATGATATACATCACCTTTTGCTTTTTTGCATAACTGCTCTTCCGCAGTTTGTAAATGAGCAAGCTAAGATACGCCACTGCCAGAACTACATATAGCAGGTTAAACCCTAAATTGATGCGTAACGAAGAATATGCGGGATAACTTGGAAGTCTGGTAAGGATGATAAAAAGATTAAGAAGGAGCAACCCACCTGCGAAATTAATAGCTAGATAATATTTATCAAAATGGGTTGGAGGATATCCCCGTTTTTTAAGTTTGTAAAGAAGCATCCGGATTATGTAACCGATCAAAGCAACTAAGCTGTAAATGATGGCTAGCGCAACGGGAATAAGAGATATTGCAATCAAGTTCACCTTTAGATTCGATACAGGTAAGTAATCCATGTAAGGAGTGTAGGAAATTTTCTCAACAACGCCATTATGCTCGACTACATTATAAAGGCTACTTAGCTCCGCTTTTGAAAATTTGGTTATATCCAGCAGCCTAAATAAATCGGTAAATCTAGAGGCGGGCCGCCTTGCGGATTGAAAATATCCTCCCCCCTCAGAAGCAACCGAATTAACGTATGTGCTGTTACCGAAAATCTTGCTAATAAGTCCATAATAATAGACTTCCTCAAACGCAATGTTTGTCATGACCACCATTCCAAATTTGGATTCTGGATCAAAGACAACTTTGCTTGAAAAACCTTTTAAATTCCCCTCATGAAGCAGTGTAGGTACCCAATATTCCATCTCAGCGAACCCATGCGCAAATCGTGGGATCGAAGTCTCGTCATAATACAGACTGGTTGACAACATTTCGTCTAACGTATCTCTCTTGGCAAATAATACACTGTTATCATCAACAGGCATCAGCGCTGCAAGGAATTTCCCTAAATCTTCTGCTGTCCCCATGGCTGCCCCTGTAGGATAGAACGTTACGTATACTCTGTTATCAGGTATCAGTTCCAAATCTTTCGTATACCCTTCAATCTCATTCCTTCTTTGCACAAGGTCTGGACGATCCTGCCCCGTTGGATGAACCGTAGTGTCGTTCATATGAAGCGGTTCAAAAATATGCTGATTAACATATTCATAATAAGGTTGGCCACTTACCAATTCCACGATGTAACCGCCTAGACCAACGCCATAGTTCGAATATCCGACGACGCTATTCGGTTTGTATATCTGTTTCGGCTCGTTTTTACGCAGCGTTTCTCCTAAATCATATTCTTTATTCTCGTCGTAATAATACACTTCGGTCGCTGTTTGATCTTCCCAACCCGCATTGTGATGCATCAGGTTCAATAGGGTAATCGGTTCATCCTATTCGAGCTTTTTGAAAAATCCTTCTGGCAGATATTCTCTGATATCCGTATCCAGATCAAGCTTCCCTTGTTCGACAAGCTGCATCAGACTCGTATAGACCAACAGTTTAGAGATGGAAGCCCATTCAAAAACAGTGGATGGTTCCGCCTTTCGCTGATTCTCAATATCCGCAAAGCCATATGCCTTATTTACTATGAATTCGCCATCTTTGATCGCCACAACAGAAACGGCAGCGGTATACTTCTGATACGACTCAACATAAGAATCAATCATGTCCTCTAACTCTGTTAAAGGAATTCTGGATGGTGTAGTCTGAATCTGTTCTTCTTCCGCGTTGACTGGTACCGCACATGTGATAAGGACGAATACGAGTGACAAAACACATGCAATTACTTTATTTAGCGTGTGAAAACTACGAACTTTCTGGCAATTTTTCTGCATCAGCAACTCTCCTTCAATATCAGATAAGATCGAACCTAACTCACCTCTCCTCTATGTAAATCTAGGAATACACACATTTTGTGAATTTCATCACGATCATTGAGCTGACTAAGACATTTTTAGTAATATGTATTACTTCAATCTTTCATTTAGTATAACAGTAATTTTATTACAAAATAAAGCGTTTTCGTAATTGATCTCAAATAGTGAATATACAAAATTAAAGGGGAGGTTATCTCTGATTGTTTTCGGATTTCTGGAGGGATGTCTATATTAAAAAAGAGTACGGGACAATGCCCTCTCCCACGGCCCTATCGAAAGAACCAAGTTTGAAAGAGGATCATCATCCCAATGTGTCAGTACGTTGTTTTTTCCAAGTCTCTTATTCCCCAATGCCTTATATAACCGTTATTACAGCGTTATTTCCCCTTACGCTCATACCAATAACCAGGAATACCACGTGCAAGACGCATTAACGCTTCCAGGTAAAAGTAGTCGCCCCAAATCATATAATCATCCGGGGATAAGCCGCCATGGATATGGTACGAGCCATGCTTAAGAAAGCCCTCTGCTTCATCGACACCGATTGTAGCATAGTTGTTGATTAGCGATTCCATGCTTGTTGCCAGCATCCGCTCGAAATACAGACGATCCGGATCACCAGTAGCCAAATGGGAGATGAGCTCCACCAGTCCGGCAGCGACGATCGCTGAGGCGGAACTGTCCCGGTAAGTATCCGCAGCTACAGGAGCATTGAAGTCCCAATAAGCAACGCTGTCCTCGGGTAAATGTTCAAGGAAGTAGCGGGCCATGCGTTTGGAAGTCTCCAGAAATGCCTTATTTCCAGTATAACGATAGGATAGCGCAAACCCGTATACACCCCAAGCTTGACCCCGCGTCCACGTCGAACCGTTGCTGTAGCCTTGATGTGTGGCGCCGCCGATGGGAACACCCGACTTCGCATCGAAGAAAAACGTATGATACGAACTATCATCCCCTCTAACGATATAACGCCGTGTTTTCTCTGCTTGGATCTGTGCTATTTCACCATACGTTGGATCCCCCGTCCGCTCGCTTGCCCAATACAATAACGGCAGATTAAGCAGGCAATCAATAATAATCCTCCCCGCTTCTTCCTCATTATCTGGGGCTCCCCACGCTTGAATATAACCGCTGCCGTCACTCGTAGTCCGCCAACGTTTCATTAATACATCAGCTGCAGCAAGAGCCAGCTCCCGAGCGCCTTCATCGCCAGTGATGATCCACTGGGCTTTGGCCGATAAGCTGTACAGAAATCCGATATCATGGTGATCCAGGGAGACATGCTGCTCAAGCCGCTGACGTAAACTTACTACAGCCTCTTCTGCTGCCTTCCGGTAGCGTTCATCGTGTGAATATTCATAGCACAACCACAATATCCCCGGCCAAAAGCCATCTGTCCAGTCGTCGTTATCATTCAAAATATAGGTTCCATTCAGGCTGACATGGGGAAATCGGGTCCCGAACTTTTCCATATTATTTAGCGTTTTCGATAGAATGTCCTCAATGGCTTGTATATAACGTTGTTTTCCTTGTAATTCCGTTGTTTGCATTCCCTCGGTAGACATCGCACTTCAGTCCTCTCTTCATCTATTAGGAGAAATGATCCAGAGAATGACAACACTAAAGGATCATCAACCAAGCTCGGTCAATTGGCCTGCCGTAAGCTCTACGATGTCCGTTTCCACGCTTACCCATACACTTTGTGCAGAAGGATTATGGACGATCCGGTAATCTGCCGAGAATCGGAGCTGCCGTAATGCATGCATATACGAAACAATTTCAGCATTCGTAGCAAACCAGATGTTTTCGTTTCCGGCAACGAGTTCTCCAAACCGATCGATCAGTTCCCAGTTGTTGTCGTTCTCAAATTCATAGCTGTGCCCCCACACATACAGCAAAGCCATCTTGGTATGCCTCTGTTTTAAAGCGAGTAACTGCTGCGCGTACTCCACCATTTGCCGATAATGGCAGGTCGGATGCCATCTCAGGAAGTCTGAAGGCATATTGAACCCGAACTCGTTTGCTGCTGTCCGGGCATACTCTATTCCCAACGAAGGCAGCAGCGAGACTAGCTGGTCATTATATGTACCAAAAGGATAGCTCATCCCACGCACAGGATAACCAAGCAGAGCTTCCAGTCCCTTTCGGTCCTCCGTGATTTCCTGAACCATTTGTTCGACCGGGGACTGTTCGAGAAAAGGATGGCTGACGGTATGTGCAGATACTTCATGCCCTGTAAACAAGGTGCGTATCTCCTCCCGTGTAAGAAATCCTTCTTTTCCGAGCGTACCGCTGTTTAAGTGAAACGTGCCTTTGAGACCATATTCATTAAACTTCTCGACCAGTCTCCTGTCATGAATCTGCCCATCATCAAAACTCATGGTGATGGCCTTATGCACCCCACCCGGAAAGCGATCATAGCGAATTCTCATACCAATTCCTCCTAACGATGGTTCAAGCAAGCGTATACGAGATTTCTCAAGCGTGGATGCACATAGGGCTCTTGATTGTTCAACATATGCTGCGCATACATGACGGTCAGCTGAGAAGACGGGTCTATGATCGCCAGAGCACCGGCTGCGCCGCTCCAGCCAAATTCACCAAGCGGACTGAGGGACCCGCTGGTCTGTTTGGAGCAATGGGTGCGAACACCGAGCCCGTAACCATATCCCGCAAGCTGTGACCACGAGAAATGACTGCGAGTGGCCTCCGTCAGATGATCCGTTCTCATGAGATCCACCGTCTCGGCTGCCAGGATTCGAACGCCTTCGGGGCTTGTTCCTTGTTGGGTAAGTGCATTCAGAAAGACGGCGTAGTCATCCACCGTGGAGTATAACCCGGCACCACCGCTCTCATATTCCGAACCGATCCGGTAATCGTTCCCCTCCTTGGGAATAGGTTTGCCTAAGGACTCGCTATATTCATACTGTGGAGCCAAACGGCTCCGTTTCTCTTCCGATACATCGAAGCTGGTATCACGCATCCCGAGCGGGCCGGTAATTTCCTCCCGAACATAGGCGCCGAACCGTCTTCCATCGACAACTTCGATCAAGGCGGCAAGAACGTCATGGCTTAAACTGTAGCTCCACCTCGACCCCGGTTCGAACAACAGCGGTTCTTCGGCGATGGCCGCCGCAACTTCGCGGGTTGGCGCTCTTCCGCTTGTGCGTCTTACGACTTCCCGGATCGAAAGGGAACGGATATCATAAGAGAGCCCGGCCGACATGGTAAAGAGATCCCGTACCCGGATCGCTCTCTGGGCTTTTTCCAATACCATTTCACCGCTCGGCAAGGTCACCTTCACGGCCATCTCGCCATATTCCGGAAGATAGTCCGACAACGGATCATTTAACAGGAGCGCTCCCTTTTCTACCAGCTGAAGGGCTGCCGTGCAGGTCAGAATTTTGGTCAGTGAATACAGCCGAATAATCTGCTTGTCGTGAATGGGAATACGTTCTTCCAAGTCAGCATAACCACTGCGGTAGCGGAAGACCTCTTGATTACGGTGCATAACCAAAACCTCTGCCCATGGAATACGCCAATCTGTTAAGCGGTCGATAAATATGGATAGCGGTTTGAAGTCCATCGCTTTGCTTCCTTCCTGTCTCAATATCACTCGTAATCGATAACTACCATCTGATGGCATTCAAGCTTCGGAACGGTGTAGCGAACCGAACCCTTCTCCCACTGAAAGGGAATGGACTGCACTTGCGGCGCCAAATACACATTCTTCACTTGATGGGGGGTCCGGATGAACACCTCAACATCATATAGGGGGATGATATCCTCAATGACTTCGATCTGTTTGCCACGGCGGACCGGGGACGCATACAGCAGATGATGGACCAGCCTTTTCTCTTGCTTTTGCTCCTGCAGGGTAGTTACGCCCTGGGCAGGCAGATCGGTGTTCATCGTTTTATTAGGCAGCAGGCGGTTCAACGCATACAGGATCGTTTCCTTCAGAATCAGACTTCCCTGGTTTGCATAATCCTCGAACACGTTCCAGGCCAGATAGATGCCGCTGGCGCTCTCTACCATGCCCGGTCCGCCATAGACATCGCTGCTTGGCGTATGCTGGTGCGAACAGAAGGTAAAGACATCGCGGTTGAAATACGGGTCTTTCCTGCTTCCAAGTTCCGTTCCGCCGGCAAGTTCAAGCTTCTGGCCTTCCGTATACATGACAAAGGAAGCTTCCCCCAGACTCGCAGGCTTAAACAACGGATGAAAAAAGTCCGGACGGTATGGATTCACTCCCACATATCGCACTCCGAAGTCAATGGCGAAGGACGTGCCCTCCTGATCCAGACCCGACCAGCCTGTGGCGAGGACCTTACCTCCCTGCTGCAAAAACAAATCCAGCTTACCCTTCAGCTCGGCATTCACTGCCACATAATCCGGTAAAATCAGCACCTGATAATTCGAAAAATCATGTTCCGTATCAATCACATCAAATAGGATATTGCCTTCCAGCAGCATGCGTACAGCCCCTGCATCCGAATCGTTCCGACTTGTGTCTTCTTGTGCTTTAGGGTGCACACCCGTTGCTTCCAAGGACAACAACGCTACATCCGCAACGTTCACAGCATTCACGCACCATGCTTCCTTGCTTTCGACTTCTCGAAAAGCCGTACCAATTAATTCATAGGTTGCGGGATCCATGCGGCCGTCAGGCTGAAGCTGATCCCCAATCGAACATTTTGCACCATTCGCAAGACTGAGAGCGGTTTCATAGCGAAGTGCGTTTGGATGTTTATATCCGCCGAATTCTCCCCACGCCGTATGAAATTTCCCGGTCATGCCAAGAAATTCGAATCCGAGCGTTTGTACGTACCTGGCCGAAAGAGGAAAATGGTCATACCCCCATCCGCCGGTAGGCAGCGACTCCAGTTCCAAATGGGTATTCATGGCAGCCAGGTCACGACGACCGCGCTTGATATGCCCACCGTTATGGAAAATGGGCAGACCTGGTTTTACCGATTCCACCGTTTCCTTCACCCTGGCTGTGTAATTGGCATATGTGCTCTCCCATAGGCTCTTCATCGCTTCCTCGTTGCGAGGGTCATCCCCCTTACGCCGTATGGTATCCACACAGTTATGACAGTAACATTTGCGTATACCCACAATGTCAAGAAACAATCCGTCTACATCGTATCGGAGCAACACTTCCCGAATCTGTTCGATCAGGATATCGAGATAAGGAGAGTTCATGCAAAATTGATGATACCCTGGCTGCATGAAGCCTTCGGCCCAATTCGTTCGATCATTCATGTCACGGATCAGCCACTCGGGATGACGGCGGGCTAGCTTTTCATCCAAACCGGCCGAAAGGTACACTGGTGTTTTTACGTTGATTTCATGAGCTGCCTCAATCTGCGCCGCAAGCAAATCGAAGCTTAAACCCGGATGAATCTCATTGGCCTCCGAAGGATGATACGCCCAGCCATGATGGCACTTGGAGAACACCGTAATTAAGTCGACATGCCCAAGCTTCAACATGTCTTGAAACTGCTTTTTGTCAAAACGGTCCCCAATGGGGACAATGGCTTCCGAGGTGTGAAAATCCAGATGGACTTGACGGAATCGCATGATTTCGCTTCCTTTCTCGTTCATATACCCCTAATATATTCCTTCCAGCATTGGACGAATAGGTGTAAAGACGACTTTTTATAGCACAATTCCGACCATTCGCAATTCAGTGCATGATACAATAGGTGCATCAAGAAGTAATGGAAAGGGCTGGCCTTATGAATTGTCTAGAGCTAACCATTCCCCCACTTCCGCAATTAGTGACGATCGGTCACTCCATCTGGGATCCGGGGCAGCAGCACCTGAGTCGTTCGTTTAACTTGTATGACATGCTCTTTGTAATGAAGGGCACCTTGTACATGACGGAAGATGAAGTGCCATTCGAAATTACAGCAGGCTCCTTGCTTGTGCTTGAGCCGAACCGTCTGCATGTCGGGCATCTCCCTTGCGAGGAAGAAACCGAAATATATTGGCTCCACTTGGCCCACTCTGAGCCTGTCCGAACAATGGACAGCGGACAAATTCCATGGTCGACTCCCTTCACGCAAGGCTCCAACCTGGATGTCACTCCGCACCGACAGGTCATGTATATTCCCAAATTCACAAGCCTGCACAGCCCAAGCATTCTTCCCTTCCTGCAGCGAATGATAGAGCTTCACCTAAGCTTGTCACCCGCAACGTCCTTGCCGCTGCAGGGTCAGCTCGCTGGCTTGTTGACCGAACTGCAGTCGGCTATGCGCCTGCAGTATGCTCCCCGCTCGAGAATATTGTGTGATCAAACGATAAGCTATCTCGAAGAGCATATCACCCGTCCCTTCGATGCGAAGCATATGGAAGAAACGCTCCATTTCCATGTGGACTATCTCTCCCGCTGCCTGAAGAAATACACAGGACTGAGTCCACTTCAATACCTTCACGAGCTGCAGATGAATAAAGCTAAATCTCTTTTGGAAAATACGAGCCTTCCCGTATCCGAGATCGGTGTGCTGATCGGGATCGAGAATGCCAATTATTTTATTCGCTTATTCCGCAAAAAGCTGGGAATGACACCGGGTCAATATCGAAGCACCCGCTTGGGCCGCACATGACAAAAACAGCAGGAACGTGGAATCGTTCCTGCTGTTTTCTTATAGTTTCCTATAGTTTTCTTATGGGTTCATATTGTTTTCTTATGAGTTCCTATTGTTTTGTTATGAGTTCCTGTTGTCTTCTTATCAAGACGTTTAGACGTATTTCTCACGATATTCCGTAGGCGTACACAGGTAAACCTTCTTGAACTGGCGGGCGTAATAATTCTGGTCCCGGAAGCCGCTCTCTTGAGCCACTTGCAGAATGGACAGGTTGGGATTACGCAGAAGCGTACAGGAATAATCCAGCCTCCGGCGGATCACATAGTCCATGGGCGTCGTTTGGAAGTTCCTTGCGAACTCGCGAAGAAACTGCCTTTTGGACAAATACGCCTTTTCCGCGAGCATATCCAGATTGAGAGGCTCCTGAAAGTGTTCCTCCAAGTACGTAATGGACTCGGCGATTCGCAGCGCTTTATTCTGAGGCCACCCGTTGTTCGCCACATAATAGCGGGAGAGCACACCCATGAGTGCCGTAAAGTAGGAGCGGATCAGCATTCGGTAACCTTCTGGCCGCTGATCATGCTCATCCAGAATAACATCAAGCAGACCGGTGACCTGCCGCAGCTGTTCATCATTCAGGGTAAGCATTCCTTTGAAGTTCATTTCTTTCCGGTAGAACGGCTCGAAATAAAATAAAGCCTGGAAGCCAGCCATCAGCTTCAGTTCCTGCAGCTGAGTCATCTGGTCAGGATGAAACATGACGTTGACGTACTCGATATGATCCACGTCTTTATAGCCGTGAGACACATTGCCATGGATGAAGAACACCTGCCCGGCAGAGATCGGATACTCCCTTCCTTCGATAATGTGAGTTGCGGTTCCTCCAAGAATAACAACTAGCTCGGAATAGTCATGCTGGTGGACATCAAAGTCATGAGTTAGAGGGCATTTTTCGATGCGAAAAATAAAATCCGTTTCCAGCCCCAGGTCCAGATAATGGCTTTTTCTATTCATGTCGCTATTATGCTAAAGAAGGTCACTATCGTCAAGGAATTCTGAAGCCAATTACAGTAACATGGGGATAAAAGACATGAAACTGAGGTGACGTATGTACCGCTATCATTTCCGTGCGCAGTGCCGTGAGAATATGGACCTGAAGCAATTGTTCCACGAAGCTTTACCCGTACTACAAACCCGAATGAAGGAACTCGGCGCCTGTCAACTTAGTCTGTTCCATTTCGGGACACAGCTGTTTCTTTATTATGAAAGTCCAGCCCCGTCGGTTGATCCTCATGAACTCTTCGCTCACTGCCAAGACGCTTTGGAAACCTGGCCCGGAACGAGCAGTGCTAGAAAGTGGGTACCAATGATTGATATTTTCCACTATCAGAAGCCTGTCAGCCAGAAACAGTGGTTAAGACAAAACGCTTCGGCCCGGCCTTATGCCAGAATCGCCCATCTCAAGCCGGATCAAGTCGCCAGTTATGTCTTCTACCATTACCAGTATCAGGAGGAGAAGCCGGGGGATGGCGATAAGTACGGGATGATTGCCCTGCATGAGAATCTGATGTTCTTCTACTCGGAAGATCCGGCAACCATCGAGAAGCCGTCCTATTCAGGCAAGCTCTCCACATCCCATACGCCGTCCGACTGGGCGGGAACGATGGAGCCTCACTTCATACCCTGGGATTCGTCCGATGGGAACTCCCCGATCTGGCTGGAAATCCCGCTCGTGATCCGGGCATAACGATTGTCAAACGAAAGGAGTATTCCTACCATGCGAACTCAATATTGCTTAAACGGTGAATGGAATTTCATGCCTCTGTATGAGCAGGGTACTGGCTTCAGCCTCCCTGGAGAGCTGGTTTACGAAGAGCAGAAGGTTCAAGTTCCCTCCAGCTGGAGAAGTTCCTACGAAAGGCTGCCGGGAAAGAACTTTGGGGGCATTCCCGATTACAAATATGCGCCTTATGATGTATTTCAATATCCGAAGGCGTGGGCGCAAGCCGAAGCGGGAGTTCTTCACCGGTCATTCCGGGTGCCTCCATCCATGAATGAACCAGGGACACGGTTCTTCCTTCGTATGGACGGGATCATGCAAAAGGCTGCTGTGTATCTCGACCATCATCTCGTGACCATGTGGGAGGATGGTTACCTGCCTCTTCTCGTGGAGATTACCGAACTGGTCAGACATGATACGGAGCACGAACTTCATGTAGTCTGCGGCAGCTTTGACAAGGTGGAGATTCCTTCTGGTCAACAAAAAATCACGGGCCTTGCAGGCTCGTGGTTCGGTTCGATTGCCAGAGGGATATGGCAGGACGTATATCTGGAAAGTCGGCCGGAGATTTCGATTGCCGATGTAACGATCCGAACGTCGGTACGGGAGAATCGGCTGGAAGTCGATGCTGCGGTAATCCATCCCTTGGCCTCCTCCTTGAAGACATCCCACAAGGCTATTCTTCATGTGCGCGAAAACGGTGATTCGACGTCCTCCCCCATTCTTCAGGCTGAAGCTGATGTGTTAGCCGTGAGCGGCCAAGGGGATTCAAGACGGCTCACGTTCCGCCTGGATTGGGAGGACGCCAAGTACTGGAATCCGGAGCAGCCTTTCTTGTACAGCTTGGAGCTTGCGCTTCTGGACGGTGAACGGGTTATCGACCGGGTGGTACAGCCATTCGGCTTCCGTGAGATCTGGACAGAGGGTTCGCGGTTTATCCTTAACGGTACGCCCATGAACTTGCGCGGTGACTCCTGGCATTTCCAGGGTGCCATTCAACAAACGCAGGAGTACGTACGCACCTGGTACGGCATGTGCAAGGAGGCCGGAGTGAACTGTGTTCGTCTGCATGCCGCGCCTCATCCGACCTATTATCTGGATATCGCCGATGAGATGGGCATGCTGATTGTGGATGAAACGGCCATCTACGGTTCGAGCAAATCCATGCCTGCAGATCATCCCGCTTATATCGCGAACTGCACAGCCCATGTCCGCAGGCTGGTAGAGCGTGACCGTAATCATCCATCCATTATCCTGTGGAGCTTGCAGAACGAGATGCGCTGGGTGGACGGCCGCGATATATTCAAGCAGCATATGCCTTCCATGATGAACCTCATTCGCGAGTTGGATCCTACCCGCCCGATCATCGCAGAAGGCGATAACCGTCTCCTCCCCAAAGAACTCACGGAGGTGGAGAGCAGGCACTATAACATAGACGGCACAATTGACGCATGGGAACGCAAAGCACCTCTCGTGTTCGGCGAGCATGGCGGCTGGTGGTATGTCTGCCCCCAGAACAGCAGCATGTACGTAGGCTTGGCCGCGTACCAAAACACGGATGAATGTATCCAAGGTCTGGCCGAGAAGGAGCGGCTGTTCGTGGAATATGCGAGGCGGCAAGGCGTTTCGGGAATCTCCACCTTCAACTTCGCCCATTATTTCATGCGGGCCATGCCGGAACGCGATATTGTTCTTTCTCCATCCGCTTTAGATACGCCGGGGCCGAAGCCAAAAGTGATTCCAAAGTATTCTTTAACATTGAACAACGGCCTTCTTCCGCAGGAATATCCGCTGTATACGAAGAACCCGTCCTTCCCGATCATGGAAGCCTCTTTCAAGCCAGCTACCATGATACCGGCAGAATACAACCGTTCCTTCTTCGATGATGGGCCGATTTCCAGAAGCTTTGATGTCTATAACGATACGTTCCATTCAAGTAAGACACGGATTGAATGCAAAGTACGCCAGAAAGGCAGACTCCTTCACCAGGAGCTATTCCTATTCGACCAAGAACCGGCGGATCATGAAATGGTGACCGTAACCTGGAAGCCTGAGCCTGTTACGGACGTAACAGCTATACACGTTCATGCCGTAATGTTTCACGATGACAAGCTCGTTCATGAGCTGAATTTGCAGTACAAACTGTATCCCTCACATTATAAAACCACCCCGGTCTCTATAGGCCGACCTGTGGCCTACATAGGTCAGGACCAAGACTTCCATTTGTTGAGCAGCCTTGTCCCGGAATGCAGACGAATCCGGCTTGAACAGCTTGGTGAACTTTCACCTAATCACCTCGTCGTTGCAGGCAGCGGACTCGAGGATGAGGACGGTCAACTGGAGATGGCGCTCCAAGATTATGTACGGAGGGGCGGCCGTCTTCTGTTGTTGGAACAGCACCATCTGTCTCTGGGTCAATTGACGATTTCGCGGCAGGACTTCATCCGAGCCCACGCGGGCAGCTATGACCATCCAATCCTTCAGGGCTTGGACGATGATGATTTGATGTTTTGGGATGAAAAGATACGTGAGGAAGGTCCTCCTCCTATCATCCACGCCGCTTTCGAGAAACCGATCAAGGGCAATTTCAATATGATCCTGGAATGCAGCGCAGGGGATTTTGGAGATGGCGGGGACCTGTGGTCACCCCTTCTGGAATACCGGGACGGCAGCGGCTTCTTCATCGCTAGTCAATTGCAGCTCATGGAGCACTTCAATACCGTCCCTGCGGCCTGCTGCTTGCTGCGCAACATGCTCGCTTATGCAGGAAACGTTGAAACGATATCGATTCGAACGGGTGCATGGGTCGAACCGGGAGGAGCAGCAGAGCATTTCCTGCGGTCCCTTGGCCTTTCCTTCGACGTGCTTGAGACTATCACAAGCAGCCTTCTTGCGACATATCAACTGCTTGTCGTTGAGCCAAACCTCCTGTTGGATCGGGATTCCATCTCCCTGTTGAATGAATATGTTCGGCATGGTGGTCAACTCGTCGTCCTTCCCGCTGCTCCAGGTCATGAAGCCGCCCTATCTGCACTGTTAAAGCGTCCTGTCTCGATCCTGAAGCATGAAACGTACCACTTGCAGGCGAATTACGATAGACCTGCGGTCCAAGGATTAAGTCCGGTTGACCTGTTCGGTTTCGACAAGGTTTTTCTCTCGCCCAGAGAAGTTGTTAATCGTCCCTTGGCCTCTTACAGTCTGCATACGACCGATGCAGCGGTACTATGTGCAAGCGTAGAAGGGACAGCATGGAAGGATTATTTTGTGCATGGGCATACGTCGGAATACAGCAGGCTGGCATTGGTGGAGTTAAACCGGGATCATCAGCGTCCTGCCGGGAGTTTCGTACTACAAGCGGAACAGGAACAAGGATGTATCATTTTATCTCAACTGCTCCTTGAACCGGATTCCGCCAAGTCCATACGCTTATACAGTCGACTTTTGGCCAATCTGGGGGCCGCCATAGACGACGGTCTTCTCTATAGCTCCAAAGGAGACGCGCACTGGTCCGTTGAAAAGGTCATGGCACTGCCTTGCAAGCCGTGGATTAATTACGAGGAAATGAAGACCTATTATACGGATCCGGAATTCTCGCTGAACAATCTGGGCGAGGGGCTCTACGGCTGGATGCTCAAGAAAGAGCGAAGCTCTTCAGATGGTGCCTTTCTTATACAGAATCCCGGGGATGAGCGCTGGTTCCTGAGCTGTTTCGTTCATGGTTTGGACCCTTCATGTAGTCCGATCGATGGTATCCTTCAAGGTAAGCTTCAAGTCAACACAAACTGCGAATATGAGATTTATATAAACGGGTACCGTGTTCCCGATCCAGAGAGGCATATCGAGCTGCGTGCTGGTATTAATCGTCTGATCGCCATCGTACAAGGAGCCGGTGAGGACATCCGTTTCGGAATGGTATTTAGGAACGAAGCAGGTTCATATATGAGGCATCTTCAATATCGTCTGACCCTGGATGATGTAGAGCCCAAGTAAGTTTACTTTTTCGTATCTACTGCGATAAGGATATTGATATATCATTCCATTTCAAAAGAGGTGGGTTCTATGCATATAAAACATCCGACTGCACTTGAAGTTCTTCTTGATCAAGCAAACGAGAGTCTATCTGCGAACAGTCATGCGATTGCCACTTGGGAAATTCCTGGCTTTTACCAGGATACCGAGGGACACACGCTCGCGAAGCGGCGGATGGAAAAGGACGCCCAGGCGGCCTATACGACTGCACTGGCCTACCGGATGACAGGAACAGCTGCTTATGCAAGCAAAGCGAAGGAAATCATCATGGGCTGGGCAGTAGTTAATCGGGAGATTACAGGTGCGGACGGACCATTGGTATCTGCTTATCTGGGGGTAGGACTCATACTTGCGGCTAATGAAATTAAAGAATACGCGGACTGGAGTAAAGAAGAGCAGAGTGTTTTCACACAATGGATGACCCAGGTATGTCTGCCGGAGTGGGATCGAATCCCCCTCCGCAACAACTGGTGGAGCTGGAGTCTGTATGCCCAGCTAGCGCTGTATCGTTTTATGGATGATAAGCTTCGTTTGGCAGAAGAGGTTACCGCACTCAAAGGACATCTCGACCACTCCCTCTCCATCGAAGGATTCATTCCGGAAGAAGCGTCCAGAGGCAAGCATTCCCTGTGGTATCATTATTTCGCTCTCGCTCCGGTAACGGCTGCCGCCAAGCTCGTCCTGGACACGACGGGAGAGGATTTGTTCCACTGGGTTTCACCGGGCGGTAAAAGCCTCGAGTATGCCGTCGAACAATTCTTTCATTATGTAAACGGGCATCTAAAGGAATGGCCGTATGACGATAATCCGATCTTCCCGGCACAGCTCTCTGCCGGAACATGGCCCCTTGATCTGGTTGAAGCGATGGCGAACATCTATAAGAATCCGGACTTTGAACGTTTTGTCGCCCCTTACCGTCCAATCACGGGCAATATCAATATCAACAGCGGTCTTTATCATGCTTATGCCTGGATCTATCCCGAGCTGCAATTTCAACGTTAGCTATAAGAAAAAAGCCTTTCCGAATATGATCGGAAAGGCTTTTTTCTATGGTCTATTCTGTTGTTACAGCCTGCCCATCCCGAAGCAGGTAGGCTACTGCTTCCTCCGTAATATGTTTGCCGCTCTGGGCTTGAACCTCATGGAGGAATGCTTCCGTATTCCCATTATCCAGCTTCTTGAGCAGGCTGTTAGCGATCCCGCCATTGTCAATCCAGGACTTCTCCCGAAAGAGTGTTACCAGCGCTTTCAGCGAGCTGATATCTGCATAAGTGGAGAACGTTACAACCGCTTCCTGTTCATTTCCCGCTTCGTCTGTGGCGGTTACTGTGAAGGTGTGAGCTCCCAGGGGCAGCGTATAGAGAAGCACCGCCGCTCCATGCTGGATCTGCTGGTCATCAAGCCTTGCTGTACTCTTCAATTCATCAACCCCGGACACCTCATCAACAGCAGTCCATGAGAGATTCAGGGACTCTGCGCTTGAAAAGTCTTTGGCTAGCGGCTCTGCCACCGAAATCATGGGTGCCGAGGCATCCAGATTAAACGCCAGTGATTTCGCTTCCTCCGCGTTTCCGGACGAATCCAGTGAACGGTATAGAATGGTATAACGGCCATCCTGACTGAAGGTCAGAGATTCCTGATAGGCCAGCCAGGTATCCCCTCCATCCAGACTATATTCTGTCGATGCGGATTCAGAAGAGCCTTCAGAAGAATGCAAGGCAAGGGTTACAGGCTGTGTATACCATCCATTCATGCCGTCCGGTTCTGCCGGGCTCATGATAGCCGTGGTCTCAGGAGCCGTTCGATCCGTATCGATCAGGGAAAATTGGATGTCATCAAACCACATTTCGCTGAACCCGCCAACATAGAAGCCTACCGTTCCAGATGGATTGTGCTTGGTATCCGACCCTTCAAGTCTAAGTTCCCCGTTAACGTAAACGCGGATGTCCGCACCTTCGGCCCGGATGCGAATGGTATACTCCGTATCAGGCTTCAGGTCCTCTTCAGACAGATTCGTCGTTTTCAGAGCTGTCCATGCTCCATTATAAAGAATCCATTGTGAAGTGCCGTCCGCCAGCCTCTTGTATGCGATTTTCCCGGATGTGCTGGAGACGGACCGATCATATACATATAGTGTTCCCGTATCCGGCATGACCGCCGGCGTTTTCAGCGTGAAGGTAAGGTCATAGTCGGTATATGTCTTCGGATGAAGAGCCGAGGCACCTTTGAGAATTTTATACTTTTTGTTGCCATCCACAGTTACGATACTGCGGTTCGGGTCTACCGGCCATCC
The DNA here is from genome assembly GCF_002276415.1 of Paenibacillus sp. 7523-1. Lineage (NCBI taxonomy): Bacteria > Bacillati > Bacillota > Bacilli > Caryophanales > Paenibacillaceae > Paenibacillus > Paenibacillus sp. 7523-1. The sequence goes on from NZ_NPBR01000016.1 coordinate 108,543, forward strand.
ATTCGCTCCCAAATCAAAATCCGTAAAGTGCATCACATTAGACACCTGAATGCGTACGGATGCTGAAGCTTCCGGGTTGGCGACTGATGTTACAGTGATATCAGCCTCGCCTTCCGCCAAAGCAGTTACCAAGCCATGTTCATCCACAGCGGCAATTCCCGGTTGGGAGGTATGAAAAATAACCTCCTTATTCTCGGCATCAAGCGGATCAAATTGAACTTGCAGCTGCTTTTGTTCCCCCTTGACCATGTTGACATGGCTCTCACCCAGCAGCAAACCGGATACTTCCCTGCTTGGAACCGTGAATTTGATGTCATCAAACAGGAGCTCACTGAAGCCGCCGGCATAGAATCCAACCTGGCCGGACGCATTGAATGTCGAATCACTTGCCTTTAGCTTCAATTTGTTATCCACGTAAACACTAATCTCCGGACCCTTAACGATGACTTTCATGTTATAAACCGTATCCGGCTGCAGATCAGGAGCAGCCAGCGTATTCTGCTTCACTGCAGCCCAGGCCGCATTATACAAGAGCCAGGCAGATGTTCCGTTTGCATACTTCCGGTAACCAATTCTTCCACCGCTTCCGCCAGAGTTCAAACGGTCAAACACATAGAATGTGGCATCATCTGCGATGACTTTCGGCGTCTTCATCTTAAAAGTCAGCTCATAATGGTTAAACTCATTCTCGTTTAGCGTTGTTGCTCCTTTAACGAGCTTATACATATGGTTGCCGCCTTCCACCTCGACAATGCTCCGGTTCGGGTCTGTCGGCCAGCTGTTCCTGCCGTTTTCGAAATCGGTATAATCGATAATGCCATCCCCAACTTCAACGGTAACCTGAACCTCATCCTTTAAGGCCGGGTTGTCAGCAGAAACGGCTGTAATCGTTGCGTTCCCTATACTAACCCCCTTCAACTTGCCGCTTGGATCCACCTTAACAATCGATGGGTCGCTCGACGTGTACTGAATAGCGGGGTTCGTTGCGTTCCAGGGAATTACTGCGGAATACAGAGCGTATGACTTCCCAATCCCGATGGTTACGCTTTCGTCATACAATTGGATTCGATCCACAGCAATGTGATCCGGAGCCAGATACGGACCGGCTTTCCCCTGGATTCCTATCTCGCTGAAAGGGATGGCCGGGAAGCCAGGGATCTTTTGGAACACTTCCGCATCCGGCTTCAAATTCAAATCCCCATTTGCCAGATTAACGAAGCCAGGATCATGATCCGTAATCCAGTTGTTCGCATACTGGAGCAGGTTTCGTTTGTCATTTGCTCCCTGATTATTCGTGCCGCTTAATTTCCTCGTCGGGTTATAGATCACATTGTTCTGAAACGTGTTGGTATCCGGAAAATACCGGTTCTCCGTGAAGAAATCCGCCAGTTCCGGGTATTTCTCCATATGCGGCGTGCCTTCGAAATTATTGTTCTTTTCAAACAACGCTTTCCATTTGGGCATATAGTTTTTGGATATTTGCTGATCCGGTTGATCGCCTAGATACATGTCCGAATATTCATACGGTACTTTGGCATCAATAAAAAGATTGTTTCGGGTCTTGATATGGGCACCGCCGTTATTGAGGATGGCATCGTTACCCATGCCGTTAAATATGTTCTCTTCAATGGTAATGCCCATGGTAAAGTTATCGGGATATACCCCTTGAACCCCTGCCTTGCCTTCCCCGATATTGTGGAAATAATTCCGGCGGATTACCGATCCCCGTTCCTGAGGCGACTCGCCCAGATTCATATAGATGGCGCCGAGGTCCGAGAAGGTTTTGCAGACGTCATAAATGTTGTTGTATTCCACGAGATGGTCATTGCCGAAGATCAGCATTCCCGGATGGGGAGCGTCATGAATTTCGTTGTGGGAAACCTTGTTCCCCGCACCCGTCAGGAAGATGCTCGGATTATAGGCTTTGTGGTAGTAAGCAAAATCATGGATATGGCTGTTCTCCACGACATTGTTTCCTGGCTCAAGCGTCTTCTTATCTCCGCCATTCAGAATCACCCCGGTCCCGCCGATGTGATGAATATGGGAGCTGCTCACCGCATGATTCACTCCGTCCACTTTGGCAAAGTCGTTATATAACCAGCGGCTCTGCGTATTGATCAACACGCCTCCATTGGAGAAATTACGTATTTCGCAGTGCTCCAATCGGACGCTGTCCCCGCCCATAATGACTGCTGCGGAGTCCCGGCCATTCTCCAGGATCAGGTCCTCAAAGGTCACATGCGAAAGATTATTCGCGTTAATCATCGGTGTTTTAAGCATCGTAACCATGATCTCAGGATGATCACTTTCAAAGGCAGCCGTAGGCATGAAGTAGAGTTTGCCTTGCTTCCGGTCGATGTAATATTCACCAGGCATATCGATCTCCTCAAGCAAGTTTTGGGCAAAATGGAAGTCCGGGTACCAGTTGGTAAACAGACCGCTCATCTCTCCGTATGCCAAGGTAATCGTCTTGTTACTTGTATTGATGGATGCCACTTGGTTGTACGACCATTCCCAGCTGTAACCGAATATACCATCCAACCAGATGTCATCCGCCTCTTCCCATAGATCCGGTCTTTCGTAATTGTAGGTAAAGGTCCCGCCACGTGTCTGCAAATCCGGGTCACTGCGGGTAGGTCCGGGATCGGTGATGGTGCCCATCTGGACCGTTCCATTGTTGGGCCAGCGGGCAAGGGTCATGCCTTGACCTTCGACATACAGCTCCATCGGCGGAACCTGACTGACGTCATTGGCTTTGTAATAACCATGCCGGCTCATTACACCGTAATCCGTGATGCCTTGAGCTTTCAGGTCTACCTGCAGAACCTTCGTTCTGGCATCCGCACTGATGATTCGGTCCAGGACATTCGTGTCCGTTACCGGAGAAAACCAGCTTTTCTGAAGTTCCAGACCGCCGTTTAACCGCACGCTTTCTCCGGGATAAGCTTTGTAAGTTATCCGCTTATTCTCCGTACCGGAGTCCTGCTCCTCCAGCAGAAAACTTTCGCTTCGATTATAGGTGCCGCCCCTTAAATAGACCGTCACACCGCCTTCAGGCAGCCCGGAACCCTTCTTCAATTGCCGGATTGCATCCCTGGCCTTTTCAAGTGTACGGAATGGAGCGGCTTCCGTTCCCGGATTCGAATCATCACCATCATTTGAAATATAAAAGACAGCACCAGGGTTCACCGCATCTTCCGCATTCACTCCCGTAACCGGCAGACACCCCACCAACAAGACCAAGATTAATGCAATAATGATCCGTCTCCTCATCATCTTCGGAAATACCTCCCTTATAAGATCAATCAGATAAAATGCGAATAATCACTACCCTTTTACAGACCCAATCATGGTTCCTTTTTCGAAATATCGAAGCAGGAAAGGATACATGACGATCACCGGCAATGAGCTGACAATGACAGCCGCCATTTTCAAGCTCTCCGGAGCAGGCGGTGTTGCAAGCGTCGCCGTAGTAAACGGATCAAGTTTGCTCTCGATGAGGATCTGGCGGACAACCTGCTGCAGCACGAATTTGGATGAATCGGTGACGTAAAGCAGGTTATCCATAAACGCATTAATGTGGTAAACCAAATTCCAGAGCCCGATCGTCACAAGAGACGGAATGGACAGCGGGAGCAGGATACGGAACAGAATTCGCAAGTCCCTTGCCCCGTCGATACGAGCTGCTTCGATCAGCGCATCTGGAACGGAACGGAAAAACGAGATCATTACAAGCACATGAAAAGCATTGGCAGCGGATGGCAGCACATAGACCCAGTGCGTGTTAAGCAGATGCAGTTCTTTGATTAATAGATATTGCGGGACAATTCCGCCATCGAAGATCATCGTGAACAACAGCAGCATGATCAGCAGCCGTTTCATGGGCAGATCGGGACGGGAGAGCGGATAAGCTGCGCAGATGGTAACGAGAAGTGTTAAGGCCGTCCCTACGACCATCCGAAACAGCGTATTCGCATATCCTGACCAGATTAATGGATAGTCCAGCAGCCCGCGGTATGCTTCCCACTCGAAATCCCGAGGATAAAAATGAAATCCGCTTCGAAGTGCTTCTCCCCTACCACTGAAGGAGACGGACAGGACATGAATGAACGGGTACACAACGATGAGTGCCAGGATGGACAATATAAGGTAGATCATGGCGGGTGCAATGAGCTCTTGCCATCTTTTTATTTTCATGACTGTCTTCCTCCTGCCTTTACCATAGACCGCTCTCCCCGCGGCTCAATTTTCGCACGGTCAGATTAGCCCCCAGAATCAGCAGGAGCCCCACCAACGATTTAAACAAGCCTATGGCCGCCGTGTAGCTGTACTGGAACTGCTGCAGACCTACCCGGTAGACATAAGTATCGATGACATCACCCGTTTCATAATTGACCGGGTTTAACAGATTGATGATTTGTTCAAAGTTTGCGCTTAAGAAACCACCAAGACTCAGAATGAACATAATAGCGACCGTGGGCATAATGGATGGGATATTAATTCGAATGATGCGCTGCCACCGATTGGCTCCGTCAATGACGGCCGATTCATGCAGCTCCGGGTTGATCGCCGCCAAAGCAGCAAAGTAGATAATCGAGCCCCAGCCGATATCCTTGAGGATTGAAGAAATGACCACAATCGGACGGAAATATTCCTTCTTTCCCATATAAAAGACAGGTTCCCCTCCAAACCACTTCACAATTTCCCCTACAACACCTGACGTGGGAGAGAGAAAATAAATAATCAGCCCGGACATGACGACCCACGATACAAAATGAGGCAAGTACATGGTCGTCTGGATAAACCGCTGGAAATACCTTGACCTCACCTCGTTAAGCAAAATCGCCAGTATGATTGGTGCGGGAAAAGCAAAGATCATCTGATACAAATTCAGGAGCAGGGTATTTTTAAGTAATCGATAAAAATCCCCATTCTGAAATATTTCCTGAAAATGGCGAAATCCGACCCATGGACTTCCCCATATCCCGTCGACGACCCGGAAATCCTTGAAGGCAATGACGACTCCATATAAAGGGCCGTATTTAAATACAACGAAGAAGGCGAAGGCAAATAGAAATAATAAAAGCAGCTCTCCGTGTTTTTTTATCGTTTTCATGGCGCACTTCCTTGTTAAACCAAACCGCCAGCCCTCCCGCAAGAGATGATTAAGCCCTCACGGGTGGCTTAGCCAAGTCAAGGTTATTTTTTGAATTGAGCTTGGTACATCTCATTGGCTTCCTTCGTTAATTCATCGCCGCCTTTTGCCTTCCATTCCGTCACGAAGGTATCAAAATCAGTCAGAGGAATTTCGCCGCTGATGATTTGAGCGAAATATTTTTGCATGAGTGACGTCAATTCCTGTTTGTATTTTCCGTCCGAAGGTAGCACAGAGAATAGCAGCGCATCGGTCCATCTTGGAGCAGATGAATACGTTTTGACCGCCTCATTCAGCTTCGGATCGGAATATTTGTCCCGATAAGCCTGGGTGGTAATGTTACCAAAAGAGAACAGGCGGATTCCCAGTTGATCACGCTGCTCCTGCTTATCGAATCCAGGCAGGAATGTCGTCGCCCCTGAGGTAGCACCGCTTTCAGCAAAATCCCATTGCTCCCCCTTCACACCAAGGCTAGTCATATTGATGGTCTCTTCATCATTGCTCTGTGCCTGTAGAATTTCGAACAGCTTCTCAAGCTTCTCGGGCTGATCCTTGACTTTGCTGCCGATAACCAGGAAATTGCTCTTGATTCCCCAATCCCAGGAGCCGTCACCGCCAGGTCCCTTCGGATTTTTGGAAAATGCCATCTTGGCATCCGGATTCAAGGCCAGCATTTCCTTGACTGTTGCCGATTCCGGCAATGCGCCTTTGCTGATCTGCTCTTCAATGACTCCGATCCGGTTGTTATACAGTTTCTTACGATATGAATCCTGTGTATCTGTAATAAATTCCGGATCGATGACCCCATCCTCATACCATTTGCGCAGCTTCGCCAAGGCTTCCTTGGTCTCCGGCATGATCGATCCATTTACAATCTGACCATCCCTCTCCATCCACATGGTCGGCTCCACACCGAATGCACCAAAGATGGAATAGAACCCGGATGACCACGTGGACGTAGCCGTTCCTGTCAACCCGTACGTATCCTTCACACCGTTCCCGTCCGGATCCTTTTGTGCAAAGGCATAAACGGCTGCCTCGAATTCATCCAACGTCTCTGGGACTTTCTGAATGCCGACCTGATCCAGCCAGTCCTTACGCCACAACATCCCCAGATCGTAAGGCTTCAAATCGATAAACATCGGGATAGCCCACAGCTCGTTATTAACGGTAACAGTCTGAAAAAGCTCTTTCTTTTTCTCAATATCCGCGTAATACTCAGGCATTTTCTCCTTCAACATGTTCTGATCAATGCTCATTAACACGCCCTGATTTTGGTAAGCGATTACATTAGAAGGATCACCGAGCATGAATATGTCTGGTATATCCCCGGAAGCGATGCTGGCGTCCGTTACCTTCACGGGTTTGATCTTTACATTGAACTTTTGTTCCAGCCACTTCTGAACCACCGAGTCATTGACAACTCCATCTGCGGCAAAGTGAATGCCCCAGGAGATTTCGATCGGATTGGAGTTTGCTCCCTTCGTTTCTCCTGCATTAGAACTCGGGCTTGAGGAGTTCGTCTCGGAAGTGCATCCGGTAAGCAAGCTTGCCGTTAAACTTACAGCTAGTAGGATAGCGCTTACAAATTTGATTCTTTTACTCAATAGAACCTACCCCCTGTTGTTGGATTGGTTATGGATTCGAGAATCCCGCATCCTGCATAACGACCCGGCCGGGTATTGGAAACGGTTTTTACATACTTAAAATTTAAGCTTTATACCTTCCCGCGCACAATCCTCTCTTTCCATTTTTTTTATGTTTTTGGCTTCCGAAGCCGTATAGAGCCACTGACGTTATTCCGTTTTTTGTATGTTTTTCAATTTCGATCTGTTCTAATTCCGCTGGTGTGATATATAATGGACTGCACAACTGTTGAGATCATCGACTTTTATTGTAAGCGCTACCACATCTGAGGTAAGGAGGGATTGCCATGAGGGGATTTTTAGCCATGAAAAATAACTCCATGTTCGTTAAACTGCTCCTATCGATGACTGCCATAGCTTTGATCACTGTTGTTCTCATTTCTTCGGTCACTTATATGATTTCGGCTGATAACAGTGTCCGTAACGCCATCAGTTATAATGAATCTGTCTTGACTCAGCAGAAGGAGCTCATTCATAAGGAGCTGACAACCATCGGAAATGCGGCCAATAGTCTGCTTATGGCTCAATCCTATGTGTACCATACCATCGGAGGCAAGCTCTCTGTAGGTTCATTAATTGATCTATCCACTCTTGTAGAAGAGCAAAAAAAGCTCAGTCCCTACATCGATTCCATCTATCTATACTACGCCCCGCTTGAACTTGTCCTGACATCACGTCCGGAGATAAAGACATCTCCTATATCCGACTTTGCTGACCAGTCCTGGCTGGATACCTTAAATCAAGACTCATCATCTCGTACCGTCTGGTTAACGGGAAGATCGAATGGATTTTCTCCGGATCATCCTGCGACCTCCCTGATTCAGAAAATGCCACTGATTGGCCAAGTGGAGGGCGCGATCGTCATTAATTTGAATCTGGATCGACTCTTCGCTGACTACTTAAGTCATTACAATAGCAAGAAAGGCACCATCATGGTCATTGGTCCACAAGGTGAACTCCTCTATTCCGATGCTCATGACAGAGAAGCCCTTCTTCAGCAGTGGGATGCCGAACAGGTAACATCGGAGAGCGGCTACTATATTGGTGATTCCGATCAGATCGTATCCTACAGTGCATCAAATATGACAGGCTGGCGATTCGTCGATATCACCGAACGATCCGTCCTTCTGCAAGGCATGAACCGAATTAAAGTCCTCATTTGGACAGTCGCCATCCTATATATAACGGCTGCTGTTGCTATCTCCTATTTATTATCGAGAAGATTATATCGCCCGCTGCAAAGTGTGATCTCCTATATTGTGAGCTCGGAAGAATCCGAACGGCGCGACAGATCCGGCGCTCCCAGCAGCACGGATGAAGCTGGCTTTATCCGTCATTCATTTGAACAGATGACACGGAACCGCGATATTTTAATAAAAGAAAAGCTGAAAGTGGATGAACTCCTCACCGGAAATCGCACGGCCATTAAGGAAAAGTATTTGAACGATCTCATTCTGGGCAACGTTCCAGAAGAAGCACCAAACAGACCCGACCATGCGGCAGAGCTGCTTGGATTACAGCTTGATTTCAATCGTTTTGCCATCCTGACCCTTGAACTCGAGGAGCATCAGCCGATGAGGGGATCGGAGGATATATTCCATTCCCATCTGCTCCAGTACGGTCTGATGGAAGAGCTGGGAAAGGATATCAACGGAGAAATTTTTGTCAAAGACAGCAGGCACACGGTCATCCTTCTCTCCTTACATCCGGATGCCGATGATACCTTTCCTGTGGAACAAGCCAGAAGTCTCAAATCATATTTTCTCAGTCGTTATGGGATCTCTGTGACCATCGCTGTCAGCCGCATTCACTCCGGAGAACAAGTCGTGCGTGCAGCTTACAACGAGACTCAAGAGGCACTAAATATGAAAATCTACATTGGGAAGGGCGAAATTCTGCCCTATTCGATCCTTGATGAATGGAAATCGGAAGAAGGTACCTACTATTATCCGTATGAACTCGAAACGAAGCTGCAGCAGTCCCTGCTGAAGACGGATAAAGAGGAATGTACTGCCGTAATCCGGGCCATCACCCGGGAGGTGCTAAAGCAAAGGCTGGGTAAGGCCAATATTCATCAGCTGTACGTTCAATTAAGCGGGGAGCTGGTTAAAACACTCGTTCAGACGGGCGGCGAGGTGACCGCTGTTATCGGTGAAGGATCGTCCTATACCGATGCTCTGGCGCGTGCCGAAACCGTTCAGGATATGGAGAAATGTGTGTTAACGATATGCAGCAATATCATTGACTACCACCGGGAGAAGCGCTCCAAAATGACGGATGTGACCCTTCAGCTGGCAACCGAATTCATGGACAACCATTACAATAAGAATATATCAGTGGATAACGTGGCGGAACACGTAAAACGCAGCTCGTCCTACTTGGGTCGCATCTTCAAAGAGTCAACGGGCATGACGGTTAATGACTATCTCATCCAGCTGCGCATCAAACGTGCCATGGAGCTGTTGAAGCAGACAGATGCCTCCGTTGAGGAGGTTTGCCGGGAGATAGGGTACGCAAACGTCAGCTATTTCAACAAAATATTCAAGGCCAGAACAGGACTTACCCCGGGGCAATTCCGGCACCAACACACGGCAGACCAACGGTTAACTCAGGGAAAGGGGCCGAAGACATCCTAATTGGAACCATTTCCGAATGAAGAGCCGATCAGGACTGACCCTATATTCCGTTGTTCTTGTCATTCCGCAAAGAGCGATATATCCCTAAGATGACTCGCCTAGATATGTTAAATGTAAAAAGAAACCGTCCCTTTGGTATGTGATTGCGAACACATCCACTTTACAAGGAACGGTTTCTTTAGGGTTTATCATTTTCAGGATGGCACTCTCAAGCCAACAGAGCCTGAGCAATCTCATCGATGATGCCATTGATGCCGGTTGGTCCATAACAGCCGATCCATGTCGCGGCATCTACGGAATATATATGCTGTCGCTCATCCGTATCCAGCATCCCCCAGACGCTTTGCTCTGTCGCAGACATCCCCTCCTGCATGGTTTCGCTGCTAAGCAAAAAGTAGTGGCTGGCATGTACGGCCGGCAGTCTGTCAACCGAAATATGATAAGCCGTGTCGGAGGGATCGGCTACAAATAACGGGGCAGGCAAACCCAGGTCTCGATAGAGCACAGCACCTGTACGATGAGAAGCTGTATGTACCCGAACCATAGAGTCAAACGGACGAATTAATGCCACGCTCTTACCTGCCAGTACAGGAGCAAGTTCTTCTGACAGCAATGCAGTTCGTCGATGATAATCTGCAACGATTCGCTTGGCCTCTGCACGCTTGCCTGTCAGTTCACCGAACAGACTCAGAATGGTCTGCCAGCTCTCATTACGTTTAAACATGAGAACCGGAGCGATCCGGCTTAACCGTTCATAGTGCGCTTCATGCACCTCCGTACATATAATCAGATCCGGACATAGTCGTTCCACCCCTGGAAGATCGGGATACTCATACGTTCCAAGTAATTCGGTACCCTGAAGCCTTGCCCTGATATATTGAGGGAAATGGAATGCCGCACTTCCCGATCCTACACTGCCTGCCGGGGACACCCCAAGTGCAAGCAGATGATCCGCATATTGTACATCGAGTACAGCAATACGCTGTGGAGATATGGTGACATCATATTGACCTCGCAGATGGCAAATCACGGTGCCTTTTGACGACTCGTACCAGGAAGCCATGCGGTTCTGCGGCAAGGGATACATAGAGAGCTCATTTGCTCTCGAAGCAGCCGTTTGCCTATAGAACTGCGGAGGAACTCCATGATATTTCTTAAACGCCCTGCTGAAATAATACATATCGCGGTAGCCCATTCTCTCTGCAATTTCCCCAATGGGAGCATCGGTATGGCGGAGCATCCGTGATGCACTCTCCATCCGCAGCTGGATGACGTACTCCATCGGTCCAATTTGCTTCTCCTGTTTGAACCTTCGTTGCAGCTGTCTTACGCTGCATCCCGCAAGTGCGGCCAGCTGTTTCAGCTCCAGATTCTGGCGATAATGCCCCGCTATATACGCAGCGACAACATCCACCATGTCTGACGCTGTCCCTCCCTGACCACGTTCATACTCCATAATGAGTTCGTAGAGCATCCCCTGCAGCAGTGCATTGGCGTGAAAACGTTCCAGCCCTTCGCCCCTACTCCATTTCGCTGCAATTTTTTCCGCCATCTGAACCCATTCCGCCTGAGTTCCCGGGTGCTCAACAAATGAAGTACGCAGCGGGTGATTGCGGTGCGAGGGCAAAACAAGGGAGACTCCTTCCATGGAGACTGCCTTATACATGATCAAGATATAATCCATGTTGTCTGAGGTGGCAATCAGTGTAAAGGAGGATCCCTCAATCACATGAGCAGCAAAAGAAGCCCCAATGTGGCAAACTTCACCATCCATTGCAAGCTCCCCTTCTCCGCCGCCTGCCAGCAGCAACAGATTTGACGTTAATTCGGCTTCGCTAAGACTACTGCCTGGCTGCAACGTACCGCTAAGCACGTCAAGCATCTTGATCGTTGTATCACTCCATAGACTTGTTTGTTCTTGCAGCGGCATTTCTCTCATCTCCTGACAATAGCAAAGGTAAGGTTGTTGCTGCTGTCATTTTAATTGAGATTCATTCTCATTGTCAATTTTCGGACATTTGTTGCAATACTCCTCTGACATCTGATAGTACAAGCAGCAGGTGATGCGCTTGCTCTTCACAACAGGAACGTTGTTTTGGATTTCGGTAAATCGGGTAAACGGATTACGTTTTACACCGAACACCTGCCCTGGCGCGCCTTGTGTCAGATAAGTAAAATCATTCTGAACGTGCTGGCTTTCCAGCCCATCATCTGCATCAGGTGTATACAACCGGCCAATACGTACCATGATATTCTCCCAGAGAATACTCATGGATAGAGGTGCAATCGCAGCAAGGGACTTTAACAGCGGTGTAAGCTGTACTGCAAACATCTCCTCTACCACCTTTTCCCGCCACACTTCCCTGTCTCCTGTCACTGCATCTGCTTGAAGCCGATTCACCGCCAGAAAAGGAAAACGTGTACCACCCTCATGAGCGGAGAGCGTCGGATGATAGAGGAAGCTGTTCTCCAGCTCAAAGGAAACATGCTGATGATGAAAAGTCATCGCCGTCACCAGTGGAGCAGTCCACAGATAGCCAATTCGCTTGGCTAGCATTGAAGCGGCAACCTTCATGTCAGGCGCATCGATATACTCCTGAAACCAGCTGATATACTCTCGGCATGCAGATTCTTCATGCAGCTCGCTCAAAGCAATGGTACGGACACTATGTTCAGGCGGCTCACCGAGCCATATCGAATGATCCTCCACCGTTTGTTGCCATAAGTCTGTCGAGAGATATTGGTTCATGTTAATTCGATCCGAGCAGGGCTTCCGAAGCCTGATCTACAATCAGATTAATGGCAAGAGGTCCATAGTATGCGATCCAAAGGGTCGAATTCACATCATACGCACGGTTATTTTTCACAGCATCAAGGGACTTCCACACTGGATTGCTAATCATAGCCTCTGCTTCTGCGGCAAACAGCTCATCCGACAGTACGAAATAACGATCCGCGCCAATCTCAGGAACCTTCTCCATTGAGATTTCAACAGAGGTATCGTCCTTGATTCCTTCAACGAGTGCAGGCATGTTCAAGCCCAGATCCTGATACAGAATGCCGCCTGTGCGATGCTCAATACCATGAACACGAATACCTTCTTTTCTCGGACGGATCAGAGCTACCGTTTCATCTCCCATTTTCTCTGACAGCTTCGCCTTCAGACCAGCAACTTCGTCCTCATACGCCAGACGCACCTTCTCTGCCTCGTCCTGCTTGTCTGTAATCTTAGCGACCGTGGCTAACGTATCGCGCCAATCTTCGTAGAAGTCGAGTACGAGGGTGGGTGCAATTTTGCTTACATTCTCATACTGTTTCTCCTGAAAGTCCGTCATGATAATCAGATCGGGGTCCAAGGCTACAATTGCTTCCAGATTGGGCTCGTCCCGTGTACCCAGAACCTGTACGTCACTTGGCTGATCGCCTAAGTATTCTGGAAAATCGGTGTTGCCTCCAGCAATCACACTACCTGCCGGCTTCTCTCCAACGGCCAACATTTGATCCAGAAACTTAACATCAAGCACAGCAATTTTATTTGGTTTTTCGTTGAGTGTCAGCTCACCCTTCATATGCTTGATCGTTACAGGAAAAGCTCCGGCGGTTTGGGTTTCTTCATTCGCGGGTGTCTCCTCTGGCGTTGCAGCAGACTGCTTACCGCTATCTGTACCTGTTCCGGCACCGCAAGCCGTCAGGACAAGAATCAGAGCCAGCATCAGGCCCATTAACAATCGTGATTGGCGGGCAGTGTAGGCATTGCTTCCAGCCAATTGCCCCTTCGTTCCTTTTTTCATGATGAATCCCCCTTATGTATAATACTGATAATGATTTTCATTATCGAAACATAAGGAGAGTATAAACGATCTCCGCATGGCGTTACCATGTACTTTTGCGACATTTCAGCCGGACTAATGCGACATCAACAAGCCCGTACCTAACACGTTTGATATAGAACTCACCATTTCCAAGCTACTCTGGATACTCCCTTGAGGCCTCGATCAATTCATCTTCTTCATCAAAAACGTTCAAAACTCTCTCAATGTCATTCACTTCATAGCTTCTAACAACAATAAGCTGTTGCATATGAAGACCTGGTGGGTCTATGTTCGGTCGTGACAAGTTATTTAGTAAACGTTCTGGTGTATATAAGATGCTCCACCTTCTGGAGCCGTCCGTGAAATACATTGTAATCTCTATCCAATTCCATTCTTCTGGATGATCCGATCTCACTTCATCATCAAAATGCCACTTTACCAACCTTGGTCTTGAATTCTGTTCTTTTACGATAATGTAACCTCTCTTCTACTCAACTTCTTAAATACCGAGTATTTCTGCTCGGAATTGATATAATCTAATATCTTTGCAGCACAGTCCGCTGAACTGAGTTCTTCCGTATTCACTTCAAGATCATATTCATCATAGGCATATATGTAGTCAAACTGGGAATGGGCAAGTCCGATTGCGCGATCTCCCCTGCTTTGCTCTCTTCTGGTGAGTTCTTCCTTGGAGCAGTGCACGCCCACAAACAATATCGGATAGTCTGAAAGCAAATCATAAAAACCGTTAAACCACTTGTCATTGGTAATGACTGTATCCACAATGACATTCAAACCCATCTCCGAAAACAGTTTAATGGTTGAATAAAACAATGAGACAATCGGGTCAAAAAGGATACCTGTCATCATATGAGGTTCCAATTCTCTTGTAGGTTTCATATCCGGGTATGTACTGTCGATAAACTGGTCATAATTCTGGAAAAATTGATCTACAGACAAATGATGTAACGGAATGTCTCCCTGCTTTTTCATTTCCATCGCGATACTTGTCTTCCCCGAACTTGACGTTCCGTTCAAAAATATAATGAGTCCTCGTTCCACATAAATCACCCTCACGTTAAGATTGGCGTATCTCTCTTTCAGAAACATATTCCCGTATCCTTGTGCTGGGGTAGCCAACACCTGTCGAATCAAGGCCCTATGCCTGCAGCTTGAATATGATGTTATGTGTAGTTATCTACTCTTATCAAGCAGATTTACATATTCTTGCTCAATGGTAAGAAAACCTCTATCTAATACTGTTTTTTCGTGGTCCCTGCTCCTTCGAGTTCTTTTCCAAACCTGTGCTTCAAATAATATGTTATCCCTGCGCGATCCACATCTGAGAACTGTCTTGGATCATCGATCATGCGATCATAGACCTCATCAATTGTTCTCCATCCGATATTTGTCGTTTCGTCACCCTCTTGCAAGAGCTCCCCCTCCACCTGACATATAAAATACATACCGATTGAATCCACAGGCCCTTTAATGGTTTGATATACACAATACGGCTCCAAACATTCAACTTCAAAATTTGGGTTGATCCCACATGTATCTATTCGCTTGTGACTACCTTCTACAGCTACAACGGTCAAGCCTGTCTCTTCATATACTTCTCTTCTCAATGCATCTATGATGGATTCATAAAGTTCCAATCTGCCTCCCGGCAATTCCAATGAAACCTCATTCTTTTTATTTCGAGTCTGAATTATGATTTCTGTTCTATCCCTATCTTGGCGTTCAATAAAAGCTCTGGCATTAACATAGAACATGAATGATTCTCCTTTAGTTAACGTTTCGCACTCAAAGGGTTCATGCACATCTAATTGAAGTGCGTAAAAATAATGTGTAGTTCCTAACTATTATTTTCCCCATCCACCCTTTAACTTCTCAGCAATGTATAACTGCAATCTGTGGATGTCTGAACAAACCTCTTCTTCCTCAGGTGTATTTCCATATTCCCCTAGCCAACGGGGTGTGTTAATATGCCACTCGTTTGACAAATATTGTTTACGATTCCGATAATCTATCATATGGTTCAAGAGATACTCCAGAGAGCCGAAGGATTGCTTACTTCGATCGTTAACTATGATTTGTATTTTTTCAATGATCGCCTGTAACATGTGTTGGATATATTTTTCTGTATTCATGAGCGTCTACCGATAAATAACTTACTCTGAGTCCAATGTAGATTATAGCCATAGCGATATAGTTCAAAGTATGGATACAGGCAGTCTTCTGCCTCCTTCAAACCTTGATAGCGGGGCCACTGCAAGTAATAGGCTACCCAGTAATCGCATGCGATGGAATAGTATGCTTCACTTAACAGCTCGATATTTTCGTTGTAATCGCTACGTGAGCGAAGAAGGTCTCCAAGCGCTTCGTAAACGATCTCACTATCCTCTTCATCCGCACCTTGAATCAATCTTTGCTCTAACCTGCCAATTTCGCCTGGCTGTAATACAACAACTTCCTTCATACATGACAAAGCTCTGAATGCTTCCTTAGCTGCGTCCGCCGCTTCGTCATCCTCCGGTACCTTGGAGAACAGGAGCTTCAATCTTTGGATTAACTCCTCCCCCAGACTACGCAATGAGTCCTCGGAGGCATCCTCATTCCCACCATTGAAATAACCTGGCACATATTCGCCGGCGAAATCCTCTGGATTCAACATCTCATAGATCGGACGTATTCTGTCCAGAAAACGCTGACCGTCTGGAATCGGCTCAAATACTCGTTCAGCCCCTGCTCCCGTTGGCATAAACCACTGAAATAATCCATAGAAATGGTCTGCTTCAACCTCCTCATCATCTTCTGGCTCAAATTCGTCTCCGCCCATCGCTAGTAAATAGCGGCCGTATTCCTGTTGTTCCATCCATACCATCCCTCTCTTGGATCAACTCAATTACTACTCTCTCTCCCTACCAATTATTTTTACCCTATTCTTCCCATAACCTTGTCACTTGCTCTAATTCTATCCCTTCAAATTGAAGCTTATAGATATCGGGTTTGCTGGTTTGATTAGAAAAATCAAAGCCGTAGCTTGCATCAAAGTAATTCATCATCAACGTCATGACATGTCCGTGCGTGCCAATAGCTACTTTTTTTCCTTTATATTCTTCTAGAATGGGTTTCAACACTTCCACAGCTCTGTTCTGGCAAACCGTATTAGACTCCCCTCCTGGTAATGCATAATCAGGGTCTTCAAACATTCGCTTCGAAGCAGGCATAAATTCTTCATCCCTAATATTATCATCTGAAAAATGCCTTTCCCGAAGATCCTCCATAATATGAATGTCTATTCCCAGCGCTGTCGCCAGCCCCTCCAAGGTTAAGACAGCTCGGGTATACGGACTTGAAAAGATGGTATGTATTCCTTCATCCTTTAATATTTCTGTTATTTGGGCTGCATCCCTTTTGCCCTTCAAGGTAAGTCCTCTCGTTCTTTCCGTCCCTTCCGTATACGGTGACTCTGCATGCCTAACCATGTAAATGATGGTCTTCATATGCCCTCCTTGAATCCAACTGACTTATATAATAATTTACAATAATTTTCAGATATGTGTATAGTAGAAATGAAGCAATATTCTTGGAAGGAAACTACATGTAACCGAAAGGATGAGATCATGTTTCTTTTCAAAAAGAAGTATCTACTAATCTATGTATTATTTGTTAAGTGCTCACCGAAATCCTAACATACAACAAAGGAAGGCCCTTCTTCATCCCATGGGGAATCAGACGACCTTCCGATGCTTACAGAACATATAGATGTTGTAAAGGGTAAAGATTAGCGCGGCGTGTGCAATGGCAGGCCGCGTAAGGGTGAGATGCTGCGCCTATTCAGGCGGCACCTCATAGGGAAGCGCCACGACCGCAAAGCCGTGGCGCTTCTTCTGCTGCATGACGCCAATCCGGCGGCCAATGCAGCTTCTTCTTGGCCGCTGCCCCTACATAGCAGCGGCTTCTTCTCCCAGCGGCAGCGTGTAATACTGCGCCTGCTGGTCTTCATGCTGCTGGTATACAACGACCAGCAGCGTCCGGCCTTTCGCGGCAAGCGGGCTGGCGCCAGCTAGCACACGCTCAAGCCGGAACGGAAGCACGTCCAGTACTGCGTGCTTCTGCAGTTCCTTTTCGCCGAGACCAAGGTCGGCGAAAGCCCGGGCACCCATGACCGTCTGTGCGGTCATGGCCGAGGTCATCGGCAGCGCACGCGAAGCGCTGCCGTCCCCACCGTCCGCCGATCCATCCGCGGCGGACTGAGCTGCTTCGCTGCCGATCACACCCGCCGCATCTGCGGCAGAGTTTTCCCCGGCAGCAGCCGAACTTGCCGCAGCAGCACCTGCACCCGTGCCGCTGCTTTCCAGCCATGCCGTACCTGCGGCACCGGCAACGCGCGGCAGGCGAACGTCTTCCGGACGTTCAGCCAGCGTTTTCATATACAACGCCCACTGATCCTTCTCCAGCGCATCGTCCCACCAGATTTTGCGTGGTTTGTACTTGTGGCCGAGGAAATAGTCCAGCTTCATCAGGCCGAGCACGATATCCATATGCGGTGTATTCCGCGATTCCAGGAAGCTATGCAGACGGGTGAACAGATCCTCAAGCTGGTGACCAATCTTCTGCCAGCCCTGACCCTCCCAGTAATCCCCGAACGCCTGGAAGAAGTCGAACGGTGAGTCAAATTCCTGCTCCATCAGATACTTCAGCGTATGGTCCATCCGGTGAGCGTTCCAGTATTTCTCGAGTACATCCTCCAGCCGCTTCAGGCGCACGATGTCGCTGAACGGCAGCACGTCACTGCCCAAAATCTCATACGGCGCGTGATCCATATACGTATAGTTGTACTTCTCGGCATCCAGACGCAGACCGGTACCGCGAAGCATTTTGAGGAATCCGAGCTGAAGCTCTTCCGGCCCCAGGGCAAAGACATCGTTAAACGTCTTACGGAACGTATTGTAATCTTCCTCCGGCAGTCCAGCGATGAGATCCAAGTGCTGGTCGATTTTCCCGCTAGCTTTGACCTTGTTCACTGTACGGCTCAGCTTGGCAAAGTTCTGACGGCGTTTCACCAGTTCATTCGTCGGATCATTCGTGGACTGCACTCCAATTTCGAACCGGAACGTGCCCGGCGGTGCATTCTCTGCCAGATAATCGAGTACCTCCGGACGCATGATATCAGCCGTAATTTCAAACTGGAACACCGTTCCCTGATGATTCTCAATCAGGAATTTGAACATCTCCATCGCGTAATCGCGCTTAATGTTGAATGTTCGGTCCACGAACTTGATCAGCTTCGCACCCTTCTCGATCAAATACAGAATGTCCGACTTCGTCCGCTCAATATCGTAATATCGCACGCCGACCTCAATACTGGACAGACAGAACTGACAGCTGAACGGACAGCCCCGGCTGGTTTCAAAATAAACAACCCGCTTCCCGAGATCCGGGATATCCTCTTCAAACCGGTGCGGTGACGGCAGATCGTTCAGATCCGCCTTCGGCCGTCCTGGCATGAGAATGACCTCTTCCCCTTTGCGATACGCCAGTCCATACACAAAGTGGAACTTTTTACTTCCCTCCAGCTCCGTCAGGAGCTGGTGCAACGTCTCTTCGCCTTCACCCATGACGATGAAATCCACATTGGGAATCCGGTTCATCCAATATTCCGTGTCATAGGACACTTCCGGCCCGCCCAGCAAAATTTTTACGTCAGGCATAACCTTTTTCAGGTTATCAATGACCTTGATCGTCTCTTCAATGTTCCAGATGTAACACGAGAACCCAATCACGTCCGCGCCGCGCTGATACAGGTCAGACACAATATTCATGACGGGATCCTTTATCGTATACTCCGCCAGCTCAATATCAAAATCCTTCTCACTGTACGCCTTCAGACACCTCAAAGCCAGCGAGGTATGGATGTACTTTGCATTTAATGTAGAGAGAATAACCTTCATGGTTCACAACCTTTGCCTGGACACCCAGACCATATTTTTTTGGTAAAAGTAATGCGCCACAGCCATCCACCCCCGGATGCTGTTCATGCAAACCTATTTCGGCACCCAGCTTTGGATGCTGTTCGTGCTAAATCTCTATAAAAAGCCATTCCACGTATCACGGACATATTCCAATTTTGTCTTTCAAAGGGTGGACACCCTTTTCAGAAAGACATCCACACCCTGAGGCCCTTCAATATACTACATATTGACCCATGGACACTCATCGGAACCATATCTTGTGCAATCCAACAATCGCTTTCTTCAAAAGCAATGTCCACCTTATGAAAGACAATCTATCTCATTTCGTCCACCGCATAGAAACACACGAGACACTCCGAGCGATATAACTTTGCCAATGACTGGATTCAAGTTTTGTTCACGATCCATAATCTATGATTAACAATCCACGATTCACAATCCAAGTTCAAAATCCATCATTTCACAAGCACCGTTCTGGAATTGTAGCCTTGCCCTTTTACTTACTCATACTCGTAAAAAGCATCATCATCCGTATCCACTTCTTCGCCCGTCTGCTTCTGGAAGAATTCAAGGAATGGCAGACCGTACTTGCGGTACTTGACCTCACCGACCCCTTTAATCATCAGCATGTCACGTTCCGTCTGCGGACATACCACACTCATCTCGCGAAGCGTTGCATCATTGAAAATAATATACGATGGCACATGCTCCTTCGCCGCCAGATCGCGCCGGATCAGGCGCAGCTGCTCGAATACCGTCTCGTTGACCGCCGACGGCATCGCATCGCGACCCCGACGTCCGCCATAGTTCGTACCCGAAGCCGTAGCCGCTGTCTTGCGCACCACACGCTGCATCACTTCACGCTGGCCTTTCAGCACTTCCACCGCCAGCGGCTGTAAACGCACGACCGGATACTGTCCCTCGGACAGCATCAGATATCCTTCGGATACCATGACGTTGATAATTTCGGCAATTTCACGTTCCGTGCGATTGCCCATGACGCCATAGGTCGGCAAGGAATCGAAGCCGTACTCCAGTACTTTCTTGGCACGCGAGCCCTTGAGCACCGACGCCACCAGAGATACACCGTATCGTTCGCGCATGCGGTGAATACAGCTGAAGATTTTCTGTGCATCAATTGTCATATCCACCAGCTCGCGGTCGTCCGTACAGGAACTGCAGATGCCACATGGCTTGTCCTCATGGATCTCACCGAAATAATCCAGCTGTGCACTGCGCAAACAACGTGTCGTGTAACAGTAGTCCACCATCTGCTGCAGCTTCCGGTAATCGTTCTGTTTGCGGTCGCCCTCCATCGGATTCTGCTCAATCAGAAACTTCTGGGTAATAATGTCCTGCGCTCCGAACAGCAGAATACATTGACTCGGCTCTCCGTCCCGTCCCGCACGTCCGGCTTCCTGTACATATGCCTCCATGTTCTTCGGCATGCTGTAATGCAGCACGTAGCGTACGTTAGACTTATCAATTCCCATCCCGAATGCATTTGTCGCGACCATGACCCGGATATCATCGTACAAAAACTGCTCCTGACTCTGGGCCCGTTCATCGTCCGTCATCCCCGCATGGTAGCGCCCTGCCGGCAAGCCTGCCTGCAGCAAACGCTGATGCAGATCGTCCACGTCCTTACGGGTCGCGGCGTATACAATCCCCGGCTCGCTAGCATGCTCGCGCGCGTAGTTCAACACAAAATCCTTTTTGCTCTCGCCGCGCAGTACGCTAAACGCCAGATTATCCCGCCCAAGTCCGGTCACATATGTCTGCGGGTCCTGCAAACGCAGCAGCCGCAGAATATCGCCCATGACCTCGGGCGTTGCCGTCGCCGTGAAAGCAGCAACCACCGGCCGCTCCGGCAAACTGTCCACAAACGGCGCTACCGCCAGATAGCTTGTCCGAAAATCATGGCCCCACTGTGATACACAGTGAGCCTCATCCACAGCCACGCAGGAGATGGGCAGCTGCCCCATCTCATCGCGGAACCAGTCCAGCTCCAGTCGCTCCGGCGCGACGTAGAGCAGCTTGAGCTCACCGCGCTGCGCTGCGCGGATGCGATCATTCACTTCTTTGCCGCTTAACGTACTATTAATATAAGCGGCGGCAATGCCGGCGGTCGTCAGTGCATCGACCTGGTCCTTCATCAATGAAATGAGCGGGGAAACGACCAGCGTCAGCCCCGGATATAAGAGAGCGGGAATCTGATAACAGATCGATTTACCGCCCCCGGTAGGCATAATGCCCAGCGTATCTTCGTATTCAAGCAGGCTGGACACGATCTTTTTTTGGCCCTC
Organism: Paenibacillus sp. 7523-1; assembly: GCF_002276415.1. NCBI lineage: Bacteria > Bacillati > Bacillota > Bacilli > Caryophanales > Paenibacillaceae > Paenibacillus > Paenibacillus sp. 7523-1. Next base: position 130,079 of record NZ_NPBR01000016.1, read on the forward strand.
GCGAAAGTCGGGATAGCCATAATATTTTTGCAGGAGACCCTGCGCTTCTTCTAAAGTTGGTGCTTGCACACTCATGTAAAGACTCCTTACTTGTCACTGGTGTTCATCCACCAGCTTGGTCCCATCCGATTCTGACATCCGAACACGGCACCATTGCCGCATCCTTGACAACAAAATGGCGTTCTCATGACTTGTCCGTCAAGCAAAACGCCGCTCTCTTTAGTTTAACGGGCCAGCCCCGAATGAGCAACCGCGTTTTACTGTCAAACGTTTGAAGCTGCATCGCCAAAACAAAAACAACCGTTCATCCTGTTTGGACAAACGATTGTTTTTTGATTATGAACGAACCACACTCATATCCCGGCGGTATAATCAATTGCACCGATCAGCTCGTGTGCTCATTGTAATCCAATGCTAATCTTTCAGCGACTCAATTTCGACTCCAACAGGCCACTGGCTTTCGCGATAACAGAAACTTCAATTCCTAACGAAAGCATATTTTTTGCAATTTCAAGATCCTTTTTACGTTCTCCTTTTTCCGTAGCCCACTCAATCATTGAGGCTTCGTCATGCAAAACCTTTTGCCGCTCTTCATACAAACGACGCGCCTCTCGATCCTGACTTAAAAACTCCAGCGTATCCATTGCTTTCTTCAGCGTAGGTTCATTCATTTGCAGCACCTCCCAATTGGATTTGTCAGCACCTTTCAGGAACAAGAGCCAGTTGATCAGCCCACCTTCCATCGGGACGGATTGATCGTCCAGTTTGGATAATTCCATAAAATGTACTTCAAGATCATCACTTAGTTCAAGCCCCGTATGGTCTTCTCTCAGATGAAATACATTATGGTAACGCTCGTTGGCGATAAACGAGTAATTTAAAATATTGATGGTGACGCACTTCTTAGGTTCCTTATAGGTTTGACCCTCCTGCAGCTGGCTTGAGTAACGCTTGCTCCAGTAGTGTAGTGTACGTTTTTCAATATCGTATTTATTAAATAACTGCATTTCAATATTGATTAACTTGCCTTCCGCTGTTTTCGCCCAGATATCAAATGTAGACTGTTTGTCTAGTGGAGCATCTTTATAGGTATACGGGTAGTGCAGAGCAGTTAAACGATGAAGTCACGCATGTCACCTTGTTTTACTGGCGGCATAAGATTCTTTCCGCTCTGGAGCAGATTCCAACCGAAGCATTTCAAGATATTGTTGAAATGGACGAGACCTACTTTCTTTACTCGGAAAAGGGCAAGCGGAATATTGCCGAACGCAAGCCACGTAATGTGGCGGCAAAGCGAAATACCATGGTATAAGCCACGATCAAGTGTGCGTGCTGGTTGCCCGTGTCCGTCAGAAAAGATCGCCTCAATGGTGTTGCAACAAATTATTTGCAGAATTGCTTGGCGTAGTTTCGTTACTTAGACAGCAAGGAATTTGAGAATACCGCATCGAATAAGAAAAATATGTTGGTCAAATCGTGCCTGTTTACTGTGACCGACACAAACACCAAACTTCGACTTTCTGCTTATTCTTGTTAAGCTAACGGGCAGTTATGCGTAACTTCCAGTGAATGTAAACATCTAAATATAGTAAGGAACGAGGAGGCAGACAATTCATGGGAGGAACGAATGTATGGGATGCGGAGTGGGAGGTTAACGAAGAGCAGGCGCGGGCGCTGATCGGCAGACAATTCCCTCAGCTGTCATCGAAGCAAGTGAAGCGATTGGGCTGGGGCTGGGACAATACGGTTTTTCTCATCGGTGACGAGTACGTGTTCCGGTTTCCAAGAAGAACGATTGCAGTTGGCTCGATTCGTATGGAAGGGAAGCTGCTGCCGAAGCTGGAGTCATATATGACCATCCCCTATCCGAAACCGTTGTTTTATGGCGAAGCCAGTGACGAATACCCGGCACCATTTCTTGGCTATGCCTACGTGCCAGGAGATTTCCCAATCGGTTTGACGGAAGAACGCCGGGCTTTATCGGCAGAGACGCTGGCGAAATTTTTGCGGAGATTGCATGAGTTTCCGGTGCAGGCGGCGCTGACGTGCGGAGTTCAGCAAGATCATCGAAACTTGACGGACATAGCATCGCGCAAAGTTAAATTGGAGGGCTTTCTATCGAAGGTGGTTGAACACTTGTCGCCGGAGGAGTCCGGTGTGATCGAAGCGTATATTAGCAGGCTGCAAAAGGACCGTGTCGAGGCGGTGAATGCACTGCTACATGGCGATCTTCATTTCAAAAATATGCTTGTGAATGAGAACGGGATCGTTTCCGGCATCATTGATTGGGGCGATCTGAGCGTAGGCCATCCGGCTTGCGATTTGAGCGTTGCTTATAGCTTTTTACCACCTTACGCTCGCGGCATGTTTTTCGAAACGTACGGAGGAGCGGACGAGGAAACGAAGCTACTGGCGCGGCTGATCGCGGTATACATCCCCATACTGATCTTAATGCAAGCGGTCGATGACGGGGATGAATCGATTGCGACAGAGGCGAAATCCAACATCATGCGGGCACTGTCGGATTAGGCTCATTATATTCGTTGCGGCTATGGGGCTATGGCTATCGGCACCATTTTGTCGTTTAAAGGCCGCGATAAGGTACGATCCGCCTTCTCTGATGTCGCTTTATGTTGAGGAACACGAAATTCAACAGAGTAAGTCGTTGCTCTAACGGGACACGATAGCAATAAACCGCCTTTTCAACGAAGGCGGTTTTCTTATGGTCAAATATCAACATTAGAATTTAACATAGCCTAAATAAAAGAAAGCAGGATTTGCACTTAGGTACTGAATATTAGGATATTTTTAACTTATTTGTAATCATTAAATCAATTCCTATGATATCATCATTAAATGCAGCTTTAAATGATTCACATGAATAAAACCACCTACATATCCATGTCATTTGACTCCAAAGGAGGCAAAACATCAATGGAACGCCACCAACTGGCTAATTCGAGTTCATCCTCAACCAAGTCCCGTAAGCTCTGGATACGCAGACATCCCATACTCGCGACAACCACCTTATTGATCTTCATACCGTTATTCTTGCTCGTCGCCTATTTCAACCTCCGTCCTTACTTCTCGACATTTGACCGTTCCCAACAGGGAGAACTAAGCTATTCTATGCCTTCACAGAATGGAGAATATACGGCTGAGATTTACGGTGTACCTTACGGCGGTGCAGCCGGTGGAGTAACCATCTGGGTGGATGTGAGGAAAACGAATGATTCGGATGCCTCCCGAGTGAAAACCATCTATCGCGCCGAGCATCACGGGAATAACCATCTGGAATGGGAGAGCGAAAACACACTTCGGATCGAAAACTGGAGTGAATACTCGGATGAAACCACGACGCTCAACATTCACGACGAAATCTATGATGGCCGGGGCTGGGCCTGCAAAAGCCTGCGCATGAAGAAGCAGTATGTGCGGTGTTTATCCCCTGAACAATAAAATTCAACACAAAAGCAGCTCTGCTCGCCAAGTTTCTAGGCAAGAGAGCTGCTTATTTCACTTCTATTAACCTATCCTTACCTTCAAGACTGTGCTTCGTCCTGCTCTTTACGATTCCGAATCTCTTTGCGTAAAATGGCTTCCAGCTTCTGACGATTATCCAGCAGGCCGGGATCGTTCGGCAGAAACTCCCGGGCTTTTGTGTTATGCATGAGTGCCTGTTCCCAATTACCCAGATGGGCATAACAGAGGGATAAACGTGCATGCGGCAGCCAGGTGCGGCAGGCTGTGGGTACCGGGCGCAGACCCGTGTCACGGCTGCTCACATCTACAGCCTGCATATACCAGTAGATGGCTGAGACCAGTTCCTGCCGTTCATGAAAGCAGGCCGCGATCCCACAGCAGAAATCCGCATGCGGCAGATCGTACTGGAACGACTGCAGCAGAGCACCCAGCTTGCATCCCGGCTGCCCCAACCGCTCATAACATTCCGCCAGCCTCGCACAGGCAATGAGCCGATCCTCGCGATAGCCGCTGGGCTGTTCCAGCAGCTTCGCGTACCCCCGAGCCGCCGCCGCATAACGCTGGCGGTCATAACATTCGCCTGCATAGTAGAACAGCAGGCGACCCTGGGCTATGCCCTCTTCGGCGATCCATTTGCGCAGAATGCGCACGTTACGCGCCGAATGATGGCCCGCTTCGCGGCGGTGCGTGACGGCAATGTCTGCCGTAATGACCCCACTCGCCGGGAAGCTGAGCTGCTCGTGCAGCCGGCCTTGCCAGCGGCACCCGGCACCCCGCTTGACCAGGCGAAGCCTGCGGTCCGTCACAAGCGGACTCCCCTCCGGCCCCTCGGCCAGCGTATAGTTCAAGATCACAGCTGCCGTCTCCCCCTCGGACGGCAGCTGCTGCTTCAGCTTCTCCAGCTTCGCCCGCTCCGCTGGCAGCAGCACATCATCCGCGTCCAGCCACAGGATATACTCCTGCGTGGCCTGGTCGAAGGAGTAGTTTCGCGCCGCGGCAAAATCATCTGTCCACTCATACGTGTAGATCTGGTCGGTATACTGCGCAGCGATGTCCATCGTACGGTCGGATGAACCGGTATCTACAATGACGATCTCGTCCGTGATTCCGGCTACCGAATCCAGACAGCGCGCAAGCGTGCGTTCCTCGTTCTTCACAATCATGCACAGACTGATGGTGATCACGTTCCCGTGCCCCTTCCTGTCGTACGCGTATTTCGTTGGTTCTGCCTTCTCCCGTTACCCTTCCGCATTCTCCTGACGACGAAGCCGCTTCACCTGTTCCACCGCTTGATCCAGCGCCTTCTTGCGCAGTTTCATCAGGCGAAGATGGTTCTGCTCGACCTCGGCAAAATGCACATGATCCAGCTGCATCCACTCCGTCACCTGTTTCAGGGTTGGCGACATATGCAGCTGTGTTTTCCGCCGCTTGCGGGCCACGCAACATAAATATTTATGATGAACCTCCAGTTTCAAGACTTCAAAATATGGCATCAGGCACATCGCCAGGTTTCCTGCATAGAACGTCTGCTTGTGGTCATAGAACGGATGATAACCATACGGCACAGTTACGATCAGCGTCCCTTCCTCCTGCAGCAGCCGGTGAACCTGAAGCAATAAGGTCTCCGGATGGGCAAAATGCTCCAGCACTTCTCCGAGCAGCACGGTATCGAAGGTGGTCTTTACTTTCCACTGCGTAATGTCCAGCATGCGAAAATCCACGTTGTTCCTGACAGGTTTGGACTCTTTGGCGAGCTCTGCCTGCGCATACCGGATACTTTCTTCTTCCAGATCGACCCCTGTTACACGAAACCCCTCACGCGCCAGTAAAATGGAGGTGATCCCCTGACTGCATCCAACGTCCAGAATGCGTTTGCCGGTTGCTTCCCGGCACATCCAGTGGATGCGGGTCCGGGTGGCCTCATGGGAATCTTCCGAGTTGATCTCGCCATAATACCGTTCACTTACCCGATCATGATTCGCCATGGGTATCCCCCGATCTCTCTTGAAGATGTGCAGATTCTTCCTGAGCTCCACCCTGAACTTCCGCTGTGTTCGGCTGCACGTGTTCCTCTTCATTCACTTGTTCCTCTTGCACATCATGCACTTCTTGGACAGTTTGCACTGCTGTTATCTCAGGCCGATTAGGCTGCCCCAGTACCACTATATGTCCCCCGTGACACCCGGCTGTCGCATTCCGAGTATCGAAAATGAGCTTCGCATGATCCGCCATCTCCTGATAATTGAAGCCCGAATGGTCAGTCGTGACAATGACCAGATCGGCCCAGGTCCACAAGCCCGGCACAGCAGGCTGAGACTGAAGCACGGAACCATCATCCTTGCGAAAGACCGGCACCATTGGGTCTGTAAAAACAACCTCCGCTCCCGCTGCGCTCAGCAGCCGGAAGATGTCCAGCGCCGGCGATTCGCGCAAGTCGTCGATATCCTTTTTATAGGCCATGCCCGCCAGTACTATGCGCGCGCCCTGAACCTTCGTACCCGCCTGTTTCAGCAGTGCTGCTGCACGCTGAACCACACGCTCCGGCATCTGTCGATTGGTCGCGTCCGCGAGTGTGATAAATTGCAGATCTGACCCCTGCCGTTTAGCGGCCCAGGATAGATAGATCGGGTCAATGGGGATACAATGCCCACCGATGCCAGGACCGGGGTAGAACGGCATATATCCAAACGGCTTGGTTGCTGCCGCGTTCAGCACTTCCCAGATATCCACACCCATTTGTTCACAGGCAGGTGTGAGCTCATTCACCAGTGCAATGTTCACACTGCGAAACGTATTTTCGAACAGCTTCGCCGTTTCGGCCACGGTTGTTGAACTAACGGGTACGACCTCATTGAGGAACGAGCCGTAGAATTCTTTTCCATAGGACAGGCAGGCAGGCGTTGAACCACCGATAATTTTCGGGGTATTTTTCACACCGTAGCTAGCGCTGCCCGGGTCAACCCGTTCAGGAGAATAGCAGACATACAATTGTTCACCTGCTCTCCAGCCAGTGGCTGCTTCAAGCGGCTGCCTCACATGCTCCTCCGTTGTACCGGGGTACGTCGTGCTTTCCAAAATAACCAGGCTTTCCTCCTTCAAATAAGGAGTCATACCATCCACCGCGGCAGCAATATATGAAATATCAGGCTGATGATCAGCCGTCAGCGGCGTAGGTACACATATAATAATGACATCGGCCTGCATTACTGCGGCATAATCCGTACCGGCTGTAAACAGGCCGGCTTGGGTGAGTGATTGTATGGCCTCATCTTCAATCCCGATGACATATGAATCACCCGCACGCAGTCTTGCCACCTTGAAAGCATCAATATCAATCCCGTGAACGCGATAACCGGCATGTGCCATCTCCACCGCCATGGGAAGTCCGACATAACCGAGACCAATCACGACGGCTTTCAGGGAGCGGCTGTTTATTCTGTCCTGCATAGTTTCCCCCTCCAAACGCTCCGCCTCCCTAGTTAGTCGATATAGCCGCCTGCACGTAAAAATTCCGCAATGCCCTGCTGCTTCATCATGTCACTGTCCGAACGGTACTCGGAAAAGGTCACGTGGGGCAGTTTACGATATGCATCGGTCAGGCGCTTGTCCGGTTCTTGCGGCAGGATCACGTAATATTGCTCATCGTATTGATAGGTACGCGGCGCCTCATAAGGCGAAATCAACACTTCATGCAATTTCTCGCCTGGGCGTATGCCGGTAACCTTGTAGTCGCTCGCCGGGCGTCCGGCATGTTCCAGCATGACTGACGCCAGATCCGTCATTTTGCAGGCTTTCATTTTCATCACAAATGTCTCCCCGCCTACCGCAGCTTCAGCCGCCTTGAGCAGCAAGTATATGGCTTCCGTACGGGTTAGGAAAAAACGGGTCATGCCCTTGTCCGTAATGGTCAGTCTTTTGCCTTCATCGATCTGGCGACGGAATAGCGGCACCACACTGCCGCTTGTACCCAGTACATTGCCGCCGCGGATGCAGACAAACCGGGTGTGTTCACTCAGCCAATTGGCGCGGATCATCATTTTTTCGCCAAGAGCCTTCGTCATGCCGTATACGTTAATCGGATCTACGGCTTTGTCGGTCGAAACATCGATGACTTTGGGAATCTGCATGCGGATCGCGGCGCGGATAATATTCTGCGTGCCGATGACATTCGTTTTAAATGCTTCGTCCGGCTGGTCCTCGCATACCGGAACATGTTTTAATGCAGCCAGATGAAAAAGGACGTTCACACCCTTGCACGCATCCTCCACTGCGCGGTAATCCCGGATATCCCCGATAAGGAAACGCAGACGGGCATCATGGTTGAATTCCCGCTGCATGGCAATCTGGGCATATTCATTACGCGACAAAATGCGAATCTCGGCAGGGTCCTGTTGCAGCAGGACCTCAGTCAGCTTTTGACCCCAGGAGCCTGTTCCTCCAGTGATCAGAATCGTTTGTCCTTTAATCATGGATGAATCCCTCCCTGGTCAGTTCATGAATTCACGTAATACCTGAGCCATCTCGTCCGGGCTTAACCGGTCTTTTGGCGGTACCTTTTTAACCGACGTGTTGTTTGAATGAACGATGTTGACATAATTACGCGGAGCCAGCAGCTCGTGCGGCAGATCAATGACATTGCCATGCGTACCTCTGCCTGGAAGCTTAACCCGGTATCCAGCTGCATACTCGGACGTTTTATATAAATAGACATAGAATTGAGGTGAACGGTGAAATGCCGGGGCCATCTCGTTATTCACGCTGTCCCACAGGTAACCGTTCTGATTGATCAGGGCCATCGTCTGCGGCTGTGGCTTTACGTCATAGAGCTGCTGTACGAAGGTCCGGTGATACAGATCATCCGAATCCAAACGGGCAATATAGAGGTGCTCCGCCCCTTCAGCAAATGCCAAAATCGCCCGCACACTCTCGATATTCGTCCCAAAACGAATGTTGGCAGGGAGCGGTTCCTGCTGTGCGAGAATCTCTCGCATCAGTTCTCCCGATTCCTTGGACAGCTTCACTACCGTCAGAAAATCCTGATTCGTCTGTACCTTAAGGCAGTGCAATGTAAATCTGCGAAAAATGTCCATGCGCCGCTCCAACCATTCCCTTGTTAATCGCTGCCGGTCCATCCCATAGTTATTGAAATTAATCTCAATCACGACTTTCCTGGACATTACATTCCTCCTCATCCGAATCTGCCAGTCTTCCTTAGCACAGGTCGGATTTCTTTTTTATAGTTTTGGCAGTCGACTCTATAGCGTATGAAAGGAAGAAGGAACCGGTACGGACGCTTGCACTAGTTTCTATATAAATAGATTGATATACACCCCAAGATTGGCCCTTCGGGTTGAACGTACAAAACGTTAAGGGAACGCGAACATAGAATAGAGCAGTTCCATTTTCAAAGGAGGCTCGAAAGCTGCTATGAATTCAAAATATCTTGAAACGGATGGTGTGCTGGATCAGTTGGAAGAGGCAATCAGAGAACAGCGTCCATTCTCTCTTGTTCGCGTTGGGGATGGCGAGAATATTGTCATGTCCCAGGAAACGGTATGGACGACGGAGCAGGTTCTTCAGGAGCGCTGGGCCATTAAGGCCAACCGGGGTCAAAAAGGACTTCGCCTTCCCAACCTGCAGCTCCGGGATGAGGTTGCCGCTTCCCTGCAACGGGCCAGTCTGGTAGGGGTACTTCCACTCGGTGACCTTACAATTAAAGCTCCGGATTATCTCAAAAGACCGCTGACCGACATGTTGTTTGCGCATTTCGGTATCTCTCCAGCGCTCACTTGCCATGCTTGTGTGAATCGGGAACTGGTCCAGATGCCCCGCTTCTGGAGCATGCTTGCAGGGAAACGGGTGCTGCTCGTTACTCGGCAAATCGAGGAACTTCGTGCAGCACTTGTGCAGGAGCCCTATCATCTGAACATCGCGGCTGCTCTTCCCTTCGATAGTTGGGATCAGATGGCAGAAACGCTGCAATGGATTGTAACAAATCAACATACCTTCGATGTCGCTCTCTTCTCCTGCGGGGTCAACGCCGTTGTACTCGCTGAGCGCACGGCAGCACTGGCGGGCAAAGTCGGCATCGACTTTGGCAAAGCCAACAACATCATTTTGAATGGCCGCCCCAACTGATCTGTGGTCAGATCTCAGTAACGCAGCTCAGTATCAGGAAAAAGTCAATATGATTAGCTTCACCTTCACCTTCATATGCTTTTATAGTAAAAATCCCGGACTCGCTTAAGTCCGGGATTTTTGTGTTTGGTCACTTGCTATTGAACTAGCCAGTGGCTGCAATACCATAGAACATCTCTGGTCCGGTACGCACCGATGTGGAGACCCCCGAAATAAACGAGGAGTACACACTCTCCAGGGCCGGTGGAGCGGCCAGATCCTGTGCTGTGAACGAATGGAATTCGACACCAGCGTTCTCACCTACCGTGCCTTCAGCACGATAGATCACATTTTGCGGATTATATGCGCTCCCACGTACGAGCTCAACAACGAACGTATCTCCTGGTTCACCAATAACACCGATCGTACCGTTCAAGGTGATAATCGGATTGGAAACTCCGAGGGTCTGCAAACCAATGGAGCCGAACATTACCGGGGTATTTGATATGTTCACCCCGGGGAATCCTGCAAATGGCGAGTTCATGGAAGTTCTCATATCCAGAAATACACCCAAGAGTAACACCTCCAATGCTGTGGGATACGTTATTCTATGATTCTCGATTCTCGCTCGCTTGGATGGATAACAGATTCGATCCACCTATTTTTATTTGCACCCGGTTAATGGTATATTGAACTGCATAAACGAAATGAACGGATCGTATGCACACAAGCGGTACAGGCTGTTCAGAAGGAGATTAGTATTCATGAATAAACGCAATCGATCAACAGGCCGTCCATCAGCCAAAGGTAAAGGACCAGCGAGTGCCTCGGCAGCACGTTCCCCGAAAGCAAACGCTTCGACTTCGTCTTCTGGTTCTTCCACATCCCGTAATAGCGGAGCATCGAAGAAGCCCTTAATCTCGAAGTCCTCGGCAGCTTCCAAACCCAAACATTCAGGTGCTCCTAAACGCGCGGGCAATGCCCATTATCGTAAACAGGAACCACCTCGCCAATATAAAGTAACTGAGCCGGATGAGCTGCTGAACTTCCTGCTCCAGCATCTAAAATCAGGCCGGAATGCAGTCAAGTCCATCCTGGGACGGGGACAAGTATCCGTAGATCATACCGTAGTCACCAAGTTTAACCATCCGCTGACGCCTGGACAAATGGTATCCATCAGCAAGGAAGGCGCCGTAGCCGCACCAACCATGTCAGGACTTACGATTTTGCATGAAGACGATGACATTATCGTGATTCGCAAGGATGCCGGACTGTTGTCCATTGCAGCAGATCGGAGCGATGAGATCACCGCGTATCGTCAACTGACCGAACACGTACGCCGCACCGATTCGCGGAACCGCATATTTGTCGTGCACCGGCTTGATCGGGATACATCAGGTGTCATGATGTTTGCGAAGAGTGAAGAAGTGAAGCAGAATCTGCAGGACAACTGGAAGGACAAGGTGCAGGAACGCGTATACGTGGCACTTGTCGAAGGTCAGGTAGCCAAACCCGTGGGCACCATTTCTTCGTGGCTGAAGGAGAGCAAAACGCTGAAGATGTACTCCAGTCCACGTCCCAATGATGGACAGCATGCGGTTACACACTATAAACGGCTTCAATCGAACCGTGAATTCTCCCTGCTCGAAGTTCGGCTGGAGACCGGTCGCAAAAACCAGATCCGCGTGCATATGGAAGATCTCGGCCATCCCATTGCAGGTGACAAGAAATATGGTTCTCGCACCAAAACACTCGGACGTCTTGGACTCCATGCACGCGTGCTATCCTTCATTCATCCTACGACCGACGAACTCATGACCTTCGAGACGGATATTCCGAAGCAATTCCTCTATCCTTTCCGTACAGATGCGCCAGCTTCGAAGTAATCTTGTTGGTTGGGCGTTTAGAGGACAAGTCGTGCTGAGAAGGAGGAAGTTAAGCTGAAAAACCTGTTAATTACCGGATACCGGGCACATGAACTGCAAATTTTCGGGCAGAAGCATGAAGGGATTCCCTTCATCAAAAAGGCCATCTCCTCCCGTCTCACACCGCTTGTGGAGGATGGACTGGAGTGGGTGCTGACTCCTGGACAATATGGTGTGGACCTGTGGGCCTGCGAGGTGGTACTTGAGCTAAAAAAGACCTATCCCCACTTGAAGCTGTCCATCATCACTGCGTTTCAGAACCCGGAGGAACAATGGAAGGAAGACAAGCAGGAATACTACCGCACCATCCTTCAGGGCGTAGATTACTACGGAGCGGTCAGCAAGCAGCCTTACATCGGCCCATGGCAATTTACAGCACGTGATGACTTGCTGCTGCGCAAAAGCGATGGCATCCTGCTGGTCTATGATGAGGATGCCGCAGAGGGCAGCCCCCGTTTCGTGAAGGAAAAAGCCGTGAAGAAACAGCAGAATGAGGATTACACCATCATTAGTGTCACTTCCGAGGATATTCAGTCCATCGCCGAGGACGAGCGGATGAACAGTGTAAGCGAATATGAGGACTCCTCATTCTAATGCGGCTGGATAAGCCGGAATTCATACTTATGTTTTTTTTGGCGAAAGGTTGGGTATAAGTAGTATTAAAACTGCGATTACCATGTCGTATGGATAAAGGGGAACTGCAGCCATGACATTAACGCCTGAGCAGCGCATTCAACTGCATGGGTTCAACAACCTGACCAAGTCGCTGAGCTTCAATATGTACGACATCTGCTACACGAAAACCAAAGAAGAACGCGAAGCTTATATTGAATATATCGATGAACAGTACAACGCGGATCGGCTGAGCAAAATTCTGAAAAATGTCGCGGACATCATTGGTGCGCATGTGCTCAATATCGCGCAGCAGGATTATGTCCCCCAAGGGGCCAGCGTGACGATGCTTGTCTCGGAAGGGCCGATCGTGGAGGTTCCGGAGGAATCGTTTGAAGAATCCCCAGGTCCGCTCCCTGATAATGTGGTCATGCAGCTCGACAAGAGCCATATCACCGTGCATACGTATCCTGAATTTCACCCCAGTGAAGGGATCAGTACCTTCCGTGCCGACATCGACGTCTCCACCTGTGGGGAAATCTCGCCGCTGAAGGCGTTAAATTATCTGATCCATTCCTTTGACACGGATATCATGATTATGGATTATCGGGTTCGTGGATTCACGCGGGATACGAGCGGCCGCAAGCTGTTTATTGACCATGAGATCGGTTCGATTCAGAACTATATTCCGGACGAGATCAAAAAAGGCTTCGACATGATTGACGTTAACGTGTATCAGGAAAATATTTTCCACACGAAATGTAAACTGAAGGCGTTTGACCTCGACAACTACCTCTTTGGTTATACCAAGGACAAGTTGAGCCAGGCGGAACAGCATGAAATTACGGAGTGGCTGAAGCTTGAGATGGATGAGATTTATTATGGCAAAAATATAAACCGTCCTTCTGTACAGAATTCCGATTCGTTATAATCCATCATCGGGCTATGCGCCCCACCAACAGGGCTTTGCTGACAACCGGGTCGGCAGAGCCTTTTTGCTGTCTTTCGGTAATTGTCTGGCATCCATAGTATAATAAACATACAAGATATTTTTCAGCTTACACGACCTAAAACCTAAAACAGATTACAAATCAAAAGAGGTGTACGCAGCATGGCTCCACGTAACTTGAATGCTTTTCACGGCTCCAAAGTCCGGCTCGCCGCCCCATGCCCGGAAGATTGCATGCGTCTGGCACGTTACACGGACAATTACGAATATTTGCGCAACCTGGATACAGACATTGCGGTTCCGCTAACCCCGGACGAGACAGGTTCATCTGCCGTTCGAAGAGACAACGGTTTTGAATTTGCCTTGCGAACACTGGAGGACAATCGATTTATCGGATTTACCGCCCTCTACCGAATTGAATGGAACAATCGCTCTGCTCGCCTTGCCATTGGCATTGGTGAAGATAAGGATCGTGGTCAGGGATACGGGAGTGATGCACTAGCCCTGATTATTCGATATGGCTTTCATGAACTGAATCTGAACCGGATTGCGCTGGAAGTGATCGAATACAATGAAGCTGCCAGACGCGCGTACTTGAAAGCCGGATTCCGGGAGGAAGGTCGGCAGCGCTCCGCTGTATTGCGGGATGGAACCCATTATGACCTGATCTCCATGAGCATTCTGGCGGAGGAGTGGGCTGCCCGAACCGGACTTCCGCTGTCGTTCCAATCCACGTCGCCGAAGCTGAAATCCGAGTACTCGGCATCCACTATGCCGGTCGCAGCTGCCTCCGATCAACCTCGTATTGGTGTCGGAGCCGTGATCCTGAACGAACGCAATGAGGTGCTTCTCGTATGGCGGAATCGTCAGCCGGAGCAGTACACGTGGAGCATTCCTGGAGGCAAAGTCGACCCTTACGAATCACTGGAAACGGCGGTCATTCGGGAGATCAAGGAAGAAGTGGATCTAGATATTACCATCGATCAATTGCTCTGCACCGCTGAGACCATTCGTCCGGAACGAGAAGAACACTGGATATCCGTCCTCTACTCGGCTCGGAATATCCGCGGCATCGCCCGAAACCTGGAAGAAGGCGGTGCAATTGGTGAGATCGGCTGGTTCCCGCTCCATGACCTGCCTTCCCCACTCGCCTGTTTTGCCGTACCTGGTCTAGAGGCAGCTAAGCGACTTTATATGGATTAGAATGGAGGTCTCATCTTATGCCTAAGACCCCTGAAGCCCAGTCTTCTCTCTCTCCATTTATTTTGCATGAATCCAGGCCCCAATTCGACTGGGAAGGCAGTGGATCTCTGTCGCTAAAAACGTTCCGTTACGGAAAAACACTCTATGAAGCAGGGCACGGGCACTTCTCGGTCGACGACGAACGTTACTTGCTTCTTAACGAGGGACAGGAATACAGTCTGCATATTAATTCGCCTGTACCCGTCGAATCATTCTGTGTCTTTTTTCCTCCTGGCTTTATGGAAGATATCCGCCGTAATGCTCTGAGCACTGACCAGCAGCTGCTGAATGAACCCCATGCCGCTTCTTATTCTGGCTCAATTGAATGGATAGAGCGTACATATCCTATGGTTAATAGGCTTGGTACAGCCCTGAGTCAATTCCGATCATCATACATTATGGGTACGCTTAATGGCTGGGGACTTGAAGAACAACTTCATCAGCTTGCCATTCATATGCTGGATTCACATCGTGAAGTTCGGATTGAGATTGACGGACTTGATATGGCCAAGCCTTCTACTCGAGAAGAATTATATCGCAGAATATATATTGGTCATGAATACATATGCGCCTACTACAATCGGCCCATAACATTGACGGAGACGGCATCCATTGCGCATTTATCTGTTAATCATTTTCTCCGAAATTACAAGAAGCTGTTCGGCATCACGCCTCATCAGTATCTGACTGAGCTCAGACTTCAGGCAGCCAAGCGGCTTCTGCTGGATACAGATAAACCAGTCACCGAAGTGTGTTATGAAGTTGGGTTTGAGAGCCTTGGCTCGTTCAGTACTCTATTTTCCAAAAGATTTCACACATCTCCCTCCCAACTTCGGGCAAAAAGGTGATTATCAAGAAGAACCTCTAGGGAGTGTTCCCTATAATTGAACTATCTCACGAATAGCCAATTGAAGTGAGTGATCCAAAAGAAGGAGGTCATTCGGTTGAATCAATCCGAAGCAATTCACGCTTTATTTCAGGCAGCACAACATGGAGATGTAACGAACCTGCAATCGGTTCTTGCAGCCTTCCCTGAGCTGGCCAATACCGAGAACGGAGATGGGCTTACCCCACTGGGATATGCCTCGCATTATGGACAAGCAGATGCAGTTCATATTCTCCTGGATCATGGAGCAGATGTAAATGCCATTTCTCATTCCAGGATCTCATTCATTCCTTCCAATACGGCGCTGCATGCGGCGCTTGCAGGAGAGCGTTCTTCTGAGGTCATCCGTCTGTTGCTGGAACACGGAGCATCTTGCAGCATCCTTGACAGCGATGGACAGAACGCCCTCCATTCTGCAGCATTTCATACGAATCAGGCTGAACTGATCCAACTGCTGCTACAGCATGGTGCGGACCCGAATGCTCTGAATGCAGCAGGTCAAACTGCACTGGACATTGCAACTGAACGCGGCAACCCTTCCACAGCCTCCTATCTGCGAGAAGCAGATGCAAC
This sequence comes from Paenibacillus sp. 7523-1, assembly GCF_002276415.1. Classification (NCBI taxonomy): domain Bacteria; kingdom Bacillati; phylum Bacillota; class Bacilli; order Caryophanales; family Paenibacillaceae; genus Paenibacillus; species Paenibacillus sp. 7523-1. Next base: position 145,866 of record NZ_NPBR01000016.1, read on the forward strand.
GAAATAGTAATCCATCACAGGCAAAGTGAAACCAAACTTGAATAACCGTCAGGACTCTTGTTGAACTACAAGAGACAGCCTGACGGTTGTTTGCAATCTGATTCAAGGTACTGAACGAGAATTTGAGCAATAATCTACATATTTTTCTAAAAGCAAGAACCGATTGGCCCTTCACACGGTCTAATACGAAACAAAGCCATGAAAGGAGGCGCCATGTGACCCCTACAGAGCTTACTGTTGCCGCACAAAAAGGGGATGCTGAAGCTTTTGCTGCCTTAATGGCAATGCATCAGAGCCGCTTGTATCGGATCGCTTACGCTTACCTGCACAACGAGGGTGATGCCCTGGAAGCGATACAGGAGTCTACATACCGAGCATACCGCAAACTAAAAAAACTAAAAGAGCCTTCATACTTCGGCACCTGGCTCATTCGTATCCTGCTCAATTACTGTGCAGACGAACGCAAACGGAAGAACCGTTACAGCCCCGTCAAGAAGATGCACGAACCGAGCAGCTGGGACCGGCCCGAAGACCCGGATCTCTCCGCAGCAGTATCTGCATTGGACCCGGATTGCAAGCAGATTATTATCCTGAGTTATTTCGAAGGATTCTCCCTGACCGAAACCGCAGAGATCCTCGACATTCCGGTTGGTACGGTCAAATCCCGACTTCACCGGACACTTGGACAGCTTCGTGCTCAGCTAGAAATGAAAGGAGATGTATGATCATGACCGATGAACAGAAGCAGTTTGAGGAGTTGGAACAACGTCTGCATGGACGTAAAACAGAATATGATGCAATCATCGTTCCGGATGCGGCTGTACATCAGTCCGTACAGACCGGAGTACGACAGGCTGCACGCAGGCGCAAATCGCGGGTACGCTGGTACATGAGCTCGATCTCCGCAGCGGCCATCATCCTGCTGTTTACCGGATGCATCCGGGTCTCCCCCGCCTTTGCCTCCTTCGTGGAGCAATGGCCTGGCATGGAAGGCATCGTCAGCATGATTCGCCAGGATAAAGGGCTGCAGATGGCGATTGATCAATCCCTGCTGCAGAAGGTCGGGATTACCGACGAGCATGACGGCGCTTCCGTGACCATTGACGGCATAATAACGGACGAGTCACGCATGGTTATTTTTTATACGATGAAAGGCATGAAAGATCCGGAGAAGGGTGAGTATGATATCGACTTGCTGGATGAGAATGGTAACCATCTTCCTGTTGGGTTTAGCTACGCTTCACCGAGAGAGACTTCTGATGAGAATGTTTACGAAAATATGATTGATGTTGTCTTTACCAACGAGGCCACCCCTCCCGACGAGCTGAGTGTGGTGTTCAAAACCAGAGGTAAAGCGAACCCTGGAGAATGGAAGGTCACCTTACCTGTGGACAAAAATTTAACCAAAGGCATGAAGAGAGTTCTGCCGGTGAATCAAACATTAACGGTAGATGGGCAGCGTATTGATGTCAAACAAGCTACGCTTTACCCTACTCGTCTCGTGCTTGATGTGGCATTCGATCCAAGGAATACGAAGAAGGTGTTCGGGCTCAGTGATCTTCAACTGGTTGATGAGCAAGGACGTGCATGGAGAACAGACACAACAATGGGTGGCGATGACGAACGTTCCATTTACTTTGAGAGCATGTATTTCTCCATTCCGAGAAAGCTTACTTTGCAAGGGTCAGGTCTTTCTGGTCTGGATAAGGATGAACTGGATCTCTCCCTTGAATTGGAGTCTGGGACTATTACAGGAGGTCCTCCAACTATGAAGTTTATGGGAAGCCAGATTGCTGGAAAAGACCGGATTCTAATGTTCTCTGTACCAGACATGGAGGGCGGATTTGCTTTGGGCTTTACCGAGATTAAGGACGAAGCTGGCAAGACTTACAATGTGCCAACCTCAAGTTACCGCTCTGGAGATGGAGATTCTTCAGGGATTACAACTGTCCACTCTACTGTAGAAAACGGAGCAAAAATAAAAGGCCATCTACAAATGAAGCTGAGCACTTATCCAATGAAAATCAAAGCGCCGTTCTCTCTCGAAATTCCTTTGGATAACTAATTCTAAAATAACGTCTGGAATAAATAGGGATAACTTATATAATGGAAATCATCTAGCAAAAAACAATGATCAACAGAAACGGAGGCTTACACAATGAATACCCATTCCATCCGTTACCCCCAGCCGCTTGCTTCAGGAGACACCATTGGCGTAGCCGCGCCTTCAAGTGGTGTGGATGAATCCCTGCATCATTATCTGAATGAGAGCAAACGCAATATGGAGCGACTTGGTTTTCACGTTCAGGAGAGTCGCTGGCTGCGGCAAAATATCAAGTGTGTAAGCTCATCCAAAGAAAACCGTGCAGAAGAGTTAAACACCTTTTTCCATGATCCAGCGATCAAGACCATCATTCCACCGTGGGGCGGAGAGTTTCTGATGGATATCCTGCCCTTGCTGGATTGGGAAGCTCTACGGACATTACCGCCGAAATGGGTTTTGGGCTACTCGGATATCAGCACCTTTTTATTCGCCTATACCCTGCTCACGGGAACGGCTACGGCACATGGCACCAACTATGTGGACCTCAGATCGAACAAGCTCGATCCGGTGACTGACCGCTGGATTGATGTATTGCAGACGGGTCAGGGAGGACAAATTACGCAATCTTCCTCCACTCATTATCAATCGGCCTGGATACGGGAGGCACCCGGTTTCAATCTGGACACCCCTTCTCGCTGGAAACTTCTCGGTCAACCTGATGATTCGAACACCTCTATTACGTTCTCGGGACGACTCTTGGGCGGCTGTATGGATACGATCACCTGCCTAATCGGCACTCCTTACGCTCCGGTTGCATCGTATCTGGACCAGTATTGCGCAGATGAAGGCACCGTGTGGTATTTGGAGAGCTGCGAGATGAACGCAGGGGATATTTATCGCCATCTGTGGCAGATGAGACAGGCCGGCTGGTTTGCGGGCGTAAAGGGCTTTTTGTTCGGCAGACCAGCGGGTTATTCGGATACCGGAGATTTCAACTTCACCGATGCTCTGTCCTCGGCATTGGGGGATCTGAATGTGCCTGTACTTTACGATGTGGACCTCGGTCATATTCCCCCGCAGATTACTTTTGTGAATGGAGCACTGGGCCATGTCGATGTTCAGGATGGACGCGCGGCACTTGAGATGTCATTTGTGTAATCACCTTTTGTAGGCGGATGCATACCTTGAAGTAAGAACTTATTTCGAGGAAGGGTTGTGCACCATGTCTGAATCCACATCCACACCATCCGCACGCGTCGTCTACCAAGCCAATCAACCGATGCTCCAATCCGTGCAAAGTGTGCGGAATATGCTTCATCATACAGCCCGGCAGTATGTGGGCCAGAAAGTACAGGTCCAAAATATCGATGGTCAGGTATGGGAAGGCGTCATCATCAGTGCAGATCGAGGAATTCTGTATCTTCAGGTTACACCAATGCATGGATATCCGGAGCCGCGCGCACTGTTTGGACCAACCATCCTGCCACTCGTGCTGTATGAGCTGCTGGTTATTACCCTGTTAATGTAGTCCATACAATGTGTAATAACGCAACATTCAAAAGGCTTCGCTCCTGTAACCTTCGGGGATTAGGAACGAAGCCTTTTCGGTGCTGTTGCAAACGATTGAGCGGTTGTTTTAAATATGTGTTCATGACTTTTCCTCTCGTGCGGTATGTTTCCGTGTTCACGTGTGAAATATGATACAATGGTGTCGGCCCCAGGCCTTATCTCATAAGAAACGGAGCATGATCCCGCTTGGAATACAACTCTCTTGATCCCCTTCCCACGGTCCAGACCGAGAAGGTCATTGCGGAAAAGAATACGACTGAACAGTCCCGCGTGATAGCCATCTGCTTGTTGGCAGGCAAAATCATGCTGCAAAGCGGGGGTGAAACCTACCGTGTGGAAGATACGATGAAACGGATGGCTGCCGCCCTGGGACTCCCTCATTCACATAGCTATGTTGTACCGACAGGTATCTTTTTCTCGGTGGATGCTACCGAACCAGCCAAGCTGATTCGCATCTCCGAGCGTACCACAGATCTGGATAAGGTTTCCGAAGTGAACGCTGTCTCCCGCCGAATTGGCCAAGGGGAACTCTCCGTTCAGGAAGCCCATGATCTGCTGCTGCAGATTGAAGGTAAACCCTCTTCTTATTCTGCACGGGTCAAACTGCTTGCCGCAGCACTTTCGAGCGGTTGTTTTACCATCATGTTCGGCGGAGGCTGGGATGACTTCCTGCCTGCTGTGATCTGCGGAGGCATCGGTTATGCCGCAGTTATCGTTTTCCACCGGCTGGTGCTGGTCAAGTTTTTCGCAGAGCTGAGCGCTTCTTTTGTTATCGGCTTGCTCGCCTTCTTACTTGTTGCTATCGGAGCTGGACATGAACGCGACAAAATCATTATTGGATCGGTCATGCCACTCGTACCCGGACTCCTGATAACCAATGCTGTGCGTGATCTGATGGCTGGACATCTGGTGTCCGGGTTATCTAAGGGAGCTGAGGCGTTCCTGACGGCGTTTGCCATTGGTACAGGCATTGCGGTTGTATTTTCACTTTTTACGTAAGACGGAGGTATGCAGGTTATGCTTCATTTTATAGAACAAGCCCTGACCAGCTTTGTCGCTTCAGCTGCGTTTGGCATCATATTCAATGCACCACGCCGCATGCTGCTACATGGTGGCTTCGTCGGCATGATCGGCTGGATTATCTATGTTGTGCTGGAATATGCAGCAGATGCCGTTCCTGCAACACTTGCAGCTACCATCGCAGTTGGTGTGATCAGCCAAATGTTCTCCCGTCTGTTCCGGGCGCCGGTCATTATCTTCAGCGTCGCGGGTATCATTCCACTCGTCCCTGGTGGTCTCGCGTATAACGCCATGCGCAGCTTTGTACAGAATGACTATAGTGCGGCTATCGAGATGGCTGCCAAAGCACTAATGTTATCGGGAGCCATCGCTGTAGGGCTTGTCCTCTCTGAAGTTCTCAACCAGACGATACGCCGGCTGCCTGGCGCGCTAAGAGCCAAGTCATAATCGGTTCTGAAATTACATGTCGACTTATACAACAGACAGTCATAGAAAAGACCCGTTTCGTCAGGATTCAACCTGATCATAACGGGCCTTTTAACAATATTATTTTTGAATGATGGCTTGGTAAGAATGGATTACTTTATGAATGTGTTTTTCACCCGGACCGACTTCAGAAAATATGGAATGAAGATACAGCATGTTAGTATCGATCTTATGGTTAAATTCCGTGTGGGAGTTGTATCGAACGCGTTCAGCGCTCCTGGAATCTCAGTCTGACCAATCATGATCCATGTCCCGATGGCAGCCAGCACGTTAGCCAAGTACAGCACGATCATCATGCGCGGAAACTGCCTTTTTTTCATATACAACAGGACCAAATTCACAATAACGATGATCAGAAGAATGACGTTACTTATCGCTCCGTACCATAATAACGGGTTCATGACACGATAGTACAGGTCCAGATCCGCTTCACTGAACATTCCCCGATCGGCCGGATTCATGATAACAGAAACCTGGGACAGATCCACAACAAGTAGCAGCAGCGAAGCAATTAAGCTAATCTGAATTAAAATAAGCCAACCGCCCAATCCGGATATTCCAGGCAGCTCCACTCTTGTCCCGGGTTCAGAAAATAATGATCTTGTGTCAACATCAATGTTACGTTCTTGATCTCCCATCTCATCCTCCCTCCAAATCGTTAAAACGTACATTATACCTCATGATCCATATTTTGTGTTGTAAATCAGGAAATATAAGACAACAGGTTGGATCCATTTCAACTCTACCGATCTGCACGGTTCATTACTGATGCAAACAAATCTGCTGCCGCACCACTCCCCGAACGCATGTAATGTTCTGCATCGGTGTAGTCAAATCCCATCCAGACAGCTGCAGTCCACTTGCTCGTGTACCCGACAAACCATAGATCCCGATTACCCTCCCTGCCGATCCCAGGTACGGCGGCCTGTGTCGTTCCCGTTTTCCCCGCCACCTTATACCGGCTCAGCTGAGCCCGGCTGCCGGTTCCCTGGCTAACCACATTTTGCAGCATCATGGTCATTGTATTAGCCGTAGTGGACGTGATCACCTGCTTGTTCTCGGGTCGATACGCGTAAATGATTCGTCCATTCGTGTCCCTAATCTCTCGAATTAGATGTGCTGTATTGAATCTGCCATCATTGGCAAACACGGAATAGGCCTGGGCCATTTTCAGCGGCGATACGCCTTTATGTACACCTCCCAGCGCAATGGAGAGGTTGAAATCTTCCTGATCCAGTTCAATCCCCAGTCGGCTAGCAAACTCATGTGCCTGCTTCAGCCCCGTCTGATTCAGAAGCCATACCGCTGGTGCATTAATGGATTTCTGGAGTGCAAATGACATCGTGACAGAACCTCTATACTGTCCTCCCAGATTGCTTGGTCGATAACTGCCATACGATGTGCGTTTGTCAGGCAGCATGCTCTCCGGTCTAAAATGACCCGATTCCAGAGCTGGACCATACGCAATAATCGGCTTAAATGCCGAACCAGGCTGCCTTGCGTCGGTGATTGCCCGGTTCATGCCACCCGTCACTGGATTTCGTCCACCCATCATTGCTTTCACTTCACCATTATGCTGATCAACTATAACCATACTCGCCTGTACCTGTTCATCTTCCCGATCATCGCTAAACCTTGAGGGGTCACGGAATGCTTCCTCCATGGCAAGCTGCGCCTGGCTGTCGAGTCCGGTGTGAATGGTCCATCCTGCGGATTGAATATCCGCTTCTCGTTTGCCCGTGAGACAAGCAGCTTCCTGCATCACTGTATCCACAGCAGATATATAATCCGGCATAGGTTGATCTACTGCAGCTGACACAGATGCTGCTTCAGGCGGCGTATAGTCCACTCGGCGCGCTTCCTCCATTTGTTCTCGGGTAATCAGCCCCTGTTCGTACATGAGAGTAAGGATGACGGAACGCCTGTGCTTGGATCGCTCATCATCATCCACCGGATTATAGATGGAAGGCCCCTTGGGAATACCCGCCAGCGTAGCGATCTGCCATAGCTCAAGCTGACGCAGGTTTTCATGGCCGAAGTAACGCCGCGCGGCGGCTTTCACTCCATACTGCTGGCGCCCCATATAAATATGATTCAGATACATCTCCAGCAGTTCATCCTTGTTAAATCTCTTCTCCAGTGAAATAGCTATCGACATTTCGTTCACTTTCCGCACCAGCGTTTTCTCTCCACTCAAGTACAGATTTCTGGCCAACTGCTGCGTAATGGAGCTGCCTCCCTGACTCCAATCCATGTGTGCGATATCCTGCACAACAGCCCGGCCTATACCGATATAATCGATCCCTTCATGCTGATAAAAGCGGCGGTCTTCCGTAACCAGAAATGCCTGTATTAACAGCTCCGGCATGTCTTCGAGATCCGTATATTCTGCAAACCCGCTCGACTGCGTACGGAATCTGGCAATTTCGGCTCCAGTCGAGTCAGTAATAACGGTCGAAGAGGCTTTGGCTATGGCCTCCGGATGATTACGCACCATAGCCTCACCGTATAGAGCCATATAGAGACAACCCATCAGTAACAAAACAACAACGACTACTGCTGCATCAAAAATAGGATATATGGCCTTCTTTAATTTACTTCTCAATATCCCTGCTCCTTGCCTTCCTGTTCTTCAGGGAAGGCATGTTTACTCGCATCCAGGTGAACGGACTCAAGTGCATGCTGTAACAGTAATGTCTGTTCATAGGCCATTCTTGCCCAATGCTCTATCTCAGCTTGGTCCCGGCAGTGTCCTTTCATGATTTCCTCCAGAGCAGATCGAACTCCATACAGCGTCAGTTTGATAGGCAAATCGGATTGCACCGAACCTCGCTGCACTTCATCTCTTTTCATCTTCTCATCAGCATGATTATCGAAACCCGGAGTATGTTCAGTCAGTGAAGCGAAACCTTCACGTCCATTCAACTGTCCCTTATGCATGCCAAGCGCGATCTCATTCAGGTTGGCTGCGATCTGCCGGAGCTCTCCTCGATTCAACACCTCAATCGGGGCGGGGATCTGCCCCGCCGCCATCTCCTGTGTTCCCATGGTAATCCGATTCATATCGTCTGAAATTTTCTGGGATCGAATCCAAAAGAACAGAGCAAATAAGGCTCCTCCGATGAATATCAAGAAGGGCCTTGTTCCGACATGGTTGATTCCCCAGTTGACCATACGAGTCACCACAGTTGTCTCAGAAAAGAGGTGATGATAAGCGAAACGTGTCATGCGATAAACGACAAACAGGAGCATGGCGCTAAGCAGCGCACTTGCTCCACAGATGTATATGTATCTTAATCTGACTGTACGTAATGAACCTCTCATATCCGGTCTCCTCCTCCATTTAAGTAGATCCTTGTGGATTGAGGTTAAGCTTACCGAATACTTCTTAATAAGGAAGTGGTTAACTTCTTATCATTTTCTTAATATATGCCGCTTCTGTTACCTTCACTGTTCCTCTGAATCATGATGAATAAAGGCAGGTGCCAGCGGGAAGCGGGTCACAAAATCCGTTCTGCCATTTTCACTGAATGCGGCGATACGGCCATGATGCAGCTCAATCATGGATTTGGCAATAGCGAGGCCAAGCCCCGTGCCTCCTGTTTCGCGCGAGCGGGATTTGTCGACCCGGTAGAACCTTTCAAATAAATGAGGCAGATCCTGAGCAGGGATAGATTCTCCATAATTACTGATACGGACCACTGCTTCTCCCTCATCAAGGGATAATGCAATTTCAACCACTTTCCCTTGTGCTCCATACCGGATTGCATTGCTGAACAAGTTCTCGTAGGCTCGGACAAGCTCTCCAGGAGCTGCCATAATCCAGAGCGGCTCCTGACCGCCAGTGATCTTGTACGTCATGCCTGCCTCTTCCAGCATGGGAGCAAACTCCTCAGCCAGCTGCATCAGGAACGGATTCAGATTAAGCGGTGTCAGAGACAAGGGAAGGCTTCCACCGCTAACACGTGTATACTCGAATAAATCATCAATCAATTTCCTTAAGGTTAAGGATTTCTCATATGCAATGCTGACATAATAACGCATTTCAATCTCGTCCTGATACCGATCCTTCTCGATGTACTCCAGGAAACCAAGAATGGAGGTCAGCGGCGTTCGGAGATCATGAGAAATACCCGTGATCAGGTCATTTTTGGCAGTTACCGCACTTCGCTCTTCCTGCAGCGATTGCTGCAATTGCTCGGCCATTTGATTGATGCTGGCAGCAACCACGCCGAATTCATCCGATGTCTTCACCTCGATCCGGTGTGACAGCTCCCCTTTGGCTACCTCCTGAATACCGTCCGTAATTTCATCCAGAACCAGCATCACCCTGCTCGTGAACAGGAAAAAGAACAGCACAAAAGCTAGCACGCCGATCATAATCATCAGCGGAACAGAACCAATATGGTTAATCAGCCACCGGATTCCTCTGGCCGGAATGGAGTAATCGTGATAGACCTGGGCTGCCAGAATGGATTGCACAACCTTGCTGCCGCCATACAGAATAGCTGCCGTCAAAATTCCGCTCAGTAGAAAGGCATAGATAAACTTCCACCGGACCGTATTAATTAATTTTGAATTCATATACAAGACTCCCTGCTCATGTGCTTCAACTGCCATGCAACGTTGCGATATAATCGAGCATTCGTGTTACGGTTTAATCATTTTGTAGCCGACGCCCCACACGGTTTGAATAAACTTCGGATGTTTACTGTCGACTTCAATTTTCTCGCGAATCTTCCGGATATGTACCATCACCGTATTATTGGATTCCATAAATTCTTCTTTCCATACCTGTCTGTAAATTTGCTCCATGCTTAATACAGAGCCTTGATGACGTGCGAGCAGCTCCAGGACGGCGAATTCCCGCGGAGTCAGACGAACAGGCTGCTCGTCTACCCAGACCTCATGTGTATCGGTATTGATGACCAAATCATCGATGACCCATTCATGCTCCTTGTGTTCCCGTCCTTCATTGAACGTATAGTACCTGCGAAGCTGGGATTTGGCCCTGGCAACAAGTTCGAGGGGATTAAACGGCTTGGTCACATAATCGTCCGCACCAATGCTTAGTCCCGTTATCTTGTCGATATCCATACTCTTGGCGGACAGCATGATGATGGGCATCTTCTGCTCTTCCCTGATCTTCATGCACGCTTCGAGTCCGTCCATATTCGGCATCATGACATCCAGAATAATCAGATCGATCTGTTCTTTCTTCAGTTTTTCCAGTGCTTCCAGTCCGTCACTTGCCGTCAAAACCCTGTAACCTTCATTGCCAAAATAAATCTCCATCAATTTAATAATTTCCTGCTCGTCATCCACAAGCAGAATTGTAGCTGGCTGTGCCACGGCATTATTCCTTTCGATTCCATGAATCATTGATTCTTCAAATTATACCACTGGGGAACGAATCTGCGAAAATCATCATGATCTTCCCGGACACGCTCAATCTTGTCCATCATGTCATTTGTCTCTTCCGGTTTCACCTGCTGGATCCATACGACAGAAGATACAAGCGCCATTGCTGTGTATAAGGAATACAATCTCCAGAACTGCTCGTCAGGCTCATTCCCGCCCAAGTAACCCTGGATCTGTCCAATGGAATAGGGAATGCTCGTCTCGGATGCAAACAAGCCCAGCTTCAGAAATTCATGAACCGGATCACCCTGGTCAAAACAGTTAAAATCGATAACACCTGCGAGCCTATCGTCCTTGATTACAAGGTTGCCCGGATGAAAGTCATCATGCTGGAACCCATCGGGCCGATGTTTCATCCAGTCCAGATTCTCCTCGATAAATGCCAGAACATGCTGATCATGTTCCATTTTGACAGAACATTGTCTATACTTCTCCGCATAACGCTTATGCTTCTTGCTCTTACGTATGTACCACGATTCTGCTTGATCCTCTAGCTTGAATTGGTGAATTTTCCGCAGCTCAGCACCTGCTTGCACACCTATAGCCCACTGGCTCTGTTGGTTCATCTGTGGGAGCACCTTCGATGCGTCTTCACCCTCTATGTAGCTAAGCAGCATATAGCCATTTTCTTCATCAAGTCGCCCCATGCTAACCGGAAACGGACAGCGAACCCCCAACTCCTGCATGCCCGCCATACATTGATATTCATTTCTTTTCAAGGGTTCTTGAGACAAGTCAAATGTGCGCAGCAAAAAATCCCCTCGACCCGGGATTTTAACCTTGAACTTCAGATCAGAAGAATAACCTTCCATTATTGGCTGAAGCTCCATCGCCTGTTGCAGCTTAAGAATATTTCGTAGCTTTTCTTTTAACGCATCATACATCATTTTCTGTCCCATTCCTCCTCCTAAATCATTGAAGCGTATGATCAGCTTGTTGCTCCAGTGTGCGTTGCCTGCAATCAATTGCACGATTCTATGTATGGAGTAGATAGACACGATTCGGGAAATACCAAAATGTACTATGTAGTTCACTATGCAAACAATACTACGCCAGGCTCGATCCCCTCCAGAGTCAGCATCGTGTACAACTGCCCTCTGTGATGATATATATGCCCCATCATTTCGAGCAGCCATTCCAAACGGCTGTATGAAGCCCCCCAATAAGAGTCTGTTACCTTCAACAGTTCCTCTGTGTTAAACTGCCTGTACCGCTGATACAGATACATCCGATTCTCCGCCAGGGACTGCTTGACCTCACTCAGCGTACGGGGATGATTCATCTCGTAGAACATCGTCATCTCTTCTTCCGTTGCACCTTCGGATATGTACACATCTGCACGGCAGATCAACGACAGATGAGACAGCAGTTCACCAACCGAGCGCTTCCCCTCAATCGGAGTTAAAGCCAAGTCCTCTTCGGACAGCTGATCACAGATGTCAATCAACGATGTGACTGCCACATCAATATGTTTGAATACGGATTCTATCACCCGAACCACTTCCTTTTTATCCCATTATACAGAACATATGATCCCGTTTCAACCCAGACCATACCCCCTATATAAATAAACAGGTTGTGCACCAAAACCAACATTCACTGAACAAAAAAATGAACAAAAAAATCCCTCTTCCATCATATGGACGGAAACAGGGACATTTTTGTTGCTTCTATACATTTAATCCGGATCTTAGCTTGAATATAACGAACAATACGTTTGGTCGAATCTTCCGGCAAACAGATCCGATTTACGAATGAAAAATTGCAGTTCTCCGCAATCCCACCACTGGAAACCAATGCCGTCATGGGTATCTATCTTAAGAAGCAGTAAGGTATCCTCCAGTTCCTGCAGTGTGCGTTCCGGATCTCCGCCATAATGGGCGGTCAGCTTGTTCTCGCATTTCTCTTCGTCATACTCGTATTCTTCACCAAGTACGATCTGTAACAGGGCTTGATGCTCTGCATCCGGGTGCTGGCCGTCAGGGTAACCGAACATTCCGCCCCAATTCTGGGTACTCGGATGATTCCAGTCCGATTCGAATTCAAGATACCGCTCATACAGCCCCCCTTCCGGGTCTGCCACTTCATTCTCGCCCGTCTGCTGTACGGATAGTGCATTCAGCGCCTGGGCATCAACATAAGCATATGTAGGAAACTCCAAATTAGGCAGTACCGTAACGGCATATGCAGCAAATTCGGTCTCCAGCGCGGTAACGCCTTCAGGCTCACGCCTAGTCAAGTTATGCGAATCCGGCTCATAGATCACATGATGTTCAATATTGTAGGCGGGCTCATCGACTCCAATAAAAAAGTAGAGCATTCCCCGTTCAGGCAAGCTCACGCGTCCATCATTCGGGGTATATGGAAGCAAGTCCACAAGATTCAGCTGGGCAAGAAAAGTCATCGGCACACCATCCTGTGTCAGCGGCCACTGGATATGCTCAGGGAGGTCCGGATTGCCGCCCACACGTGAATTGCCCGTTCGGCGATATTCATCGAGTGTCGATACATCCAGCCGGATTCCCCAGCGACTTGAAGATACCAATAGATCAGCGGCAGTGCCCAATCCGTACTCCTCCAGCGTTTTGCGAGCTTTTCTAGTCAGACGTTCACATTGTTCGGGTTTAATCATTCAGATCCTCTCCTTCAGCCAATACATCTATGGTGAGACATATTCACGTTCACACCTGTATATTCTTCCGGCATGAGTTCTTTCCCTGCTTAAAGTTAAAAAAAGAGACCCGCAGAACGATCTACAGGTCTCCTTACATATATAACCTTGTTAACGAATCTGCTCGGACGAATCACGCTGTAAAGCCCGAATGTGCTCTTCTCCATCGAGAAACTCATGAGCCTGATGCGCAGCCATCACGCCATGGTAGCTAATATCCAGTCCCAGATCTTCCTCTTCTTCCGTGGAACGAACAGGTACCATTTTGCCAATGAGCTTCAGACCGAACCAGGTCATGACAAAGCCCCAAATGACAAGCGCCGCGAGTCCCAGTGCCTGGACACCGAGCAGCTTCCATCCACCGCCCATGAATAACCCGCCGTCTGTTGCGAACAGCCCTACAGCAATCGTACCCCACATCCCGGATGCCGCATGGACAGGAAAAGCACCAACCGGATCATCAATCCGGCGACGTTCAAGCCAATTGGTTGCTGCCATCATGAGCAGGCCGGATACTGCACCAATAAAGATCGCTGCTGCATCACCTACAAATGCACAGCCTGCCGTAATCCCCACCAGACCGGCAAGAGATCCATTAATGACCGACGGAGCATCTGAACGTTTGAAGCGGAACAGCGTGTATAACATCGTAACCGCTCCACCCGAGGCAGCTGATAGCATGGTGACAATCGCTATATGACCGATTCTTGGATCCGTGGCGCTCAGCGTGCTCCCTGCGTTGAAGCCGAACCAGCCAAACCACAGCAGAAATGCGCCTACGGAAGCAAGCGGAAGATTGCTGGGAAGAGCAATTGCACTCACGCCATGAGGCGTGTATTTGCCTTTGCGCGGACCAATAATGATCGCTGCAGCCAAGGCCGAGAATCCGCCCAGGGCATGAATGACAGCCGATCCGGCAAAATCCTGCATGCCCAGCTCGCTGAGCCAACCACCGCCCCATGCCCAGTGACCGCCAACCGGGTATATTATAGCCGTCATCAAAATGATATACAGGAGATAGGCCCGGAAGTTGATCCGTTCTGCTACCGCACCTGATACGATTGAAATAACAGCGATGGTGAATGCGGCCTGGAACAGCCAGAACGTTTCAAGCGATACAGGCACGTCGATATGAGACAGATCGCCATTCAGGAAGAATCCCGTAACTCCAACAAAACCTCCGGCATCAGAACCGTACATCAATCCGAATCCAACAGCATAAAACAGTAATGTGCCTATCGTAATGTCGGCAAAAACCTTCATAATAATGTTCACACTATTTTTATAACGGACAAACCCGGCCTCCAGGAGGGCAAATCCACCCTCCATCAATAAAATCATGGCCGCACTCAGTACTACCCAGACCGTATCGATCCCGGAGCTTAACGTCTCCAAAGTCATGCTTGTACATCCTCCGTTTCACTAAGCTGTCTGATCTCGCGGATCATATCGGGCGGAAGCTCAATCTCGCCTTTCTCCTTGATGTGAGGGTGCTCGATTTGCTCCATAATCCGATCCAGTTCACGAATATGACGGCGGATCTGTTCCATCTTGCGAAAGCGCTCCTTCACCTGCACCATATATTCCACGGCCTGATGATGGGACGCAGGACGGCCTGCGAACCACTTTCGTACGGTCGACATGGATTGATAGGCGACTTCCTCCGCACGCTTCTTTTGTTCAAATTGTTCAATTTTATGTTTGAGGGTTCCAATCTCATTTTCTTTTTTGACCTTCAACTGCTCGATAAGGTACAATAAATCGGACGATGATATTTGCAATGCTGTATGGTGATACACCTCGTCGATCACTAACATATCATGTCAGGACTCCTTACATATCAAGTTACTTGTTACCGATTATAGTTTGCCGTGGTCTGCTCGTCAATCTTTTTTTGGAGTCCGTTTATTTGGATGAGAAGTCGTTTTTCGCAGACGGCTTTATTTTTGTTTATATCACTACACATAACAACATCAATTCGGCACCATTCGCATTTCCCGCTTCGATCCTCTATGCTATAGATCAAGCATCCGCATTTCAGTACTGGACCCACACAAATTGACATCTAGAACCCATGTATAAGGAGAGGATTGCAACATGTTAACTCGCAATGACGATATTCGGCACCAAATCTGGCTGACCGTCTCAGAGCTGGACGAAGAACAATTGAACCGGAAACCTGCACCGGAGCAATGGAGTGTTATGCAGGTACTACGTCACTTGAACCTAATGGAGCGCATCATCGTGAAGCAAGCTGAGCTTGCTCTGCAGAAGGAACAAAATATGACTGTGGATAAAAAACCTTACGAACTTTCACTGGACCGCAGCCGTTCCGTTGATGCTCCCCCCCATTTGCAGCCACCCGTAGAGCCGGAATCCCTTGCTGACGTTCGCCGAGATCTGGAACAATCCCATCAGGCATTGACTGATTTCGCCCAAAACAATGACTCCTCCCTGCTGCGCAGCAAGTCTTTCCCTCATCCTGTATTTGGAGAGATGGACCTTGCCCAGTGGGTTGATTTTGCAAGCTATCATGAAGAACGCCATCTCGGGCAGATCAAGGATATCAAGCAGCAGCTCGGATTTTAAGAGCTCTCCGTATCTGCAATAAATACGTAAAAAAACCTCCAAAGCACATCATCGTGCTTTGGAGGTTTTTTGGGTTCAAAGTAGTCATTATGAATTAAATTCATGGCTCATGGCCTGACAGCAGATCATTCACATTATTTTTTTGCCCAAAATCGCCAAATCCCGGTTCACACCGTCCAGTACTGCCACTTCCGGATAGTAGCCCCATTGCTCAAAGCCATGCTTGCGCAGCAAACCAAGACTTGGTTCATTATGTCCAAATACAAAGCCCAGAATCGTTGTAATTCCCAGCGCAGGACAAGCAGCAAAAATCGTATTTAACAAACGTCCACCAGCCCCGATACCCCGGCATCGCTCGTCAACGTACACACTCACTTCCACTGTACCGTTGTATGCCGGCCGTCCGTAAAATGAACTCAGACTGGCCCAGGCCACAACTTGTCCTTCAAGTCTCATCACCCAGAGTGGACGACGGTCCGGTGAATGCTCCTCAAACCAAGGCACGCGCTGCTCAACCGTAACAGGCTCCAGGTCTGCTGTCACCATTCGGCTCTCAATTGTGGAATTATAAATCTCCACAATTCTCGGCAAATCCTCAAGACGCGCATATTCAATCTGCACACGTTCCAGCTTCATCTCTATTCCCCCATCATTCCATATCGAACTCTAGTATGACGAATATTATAACGGAGAAGACAAGCAGACGTCATCCCCCAAACATTCCTATGAAAAGGCGAGGGAATACCATACCATGAACGGTTTACTCCATTGCTTTTAGTTGATGGCTTTACTCTCTACAGGTGAAGAAAGTCTAATCAAGGTCGATGGCTGTCCAAATGACATTGAAGCATCTATAAAGCTCTCTAGAGATTGAACTGAATCCGTCAAAACCTTGATTAAATAGTTGTACGATCCAGCCAGCCGATGACATTCGATCACACCTGTATGATCTTTGCAAAACGCTGTGAACTGTTCACACTTTGTATTGTTATAGAGGATAAATGCTGTGATAGGTTTGTCTATTTTATCCGGATTAATGATTGCTTTATAGCCAGCGATAATCCCTTTCTCTTCAAGCTTCTTAACTCTCTCGTTCACTGCAGGGGTGGATAACCCTACTTTTTTCCCTAATTCCGTAAAGGAACACCGGGCATTTTCCTGCAAGTGTAATAGTATGTCTCGATCAATCTCATCCATGGTTATAACTCCTCATTAAGAATTTTAAGTGAAACGCTATTTTTTCAATTAAAAAGAAAGTCATTCTATAAAATTACAATCAGTTCATTATGTAAGGGGAGCAACGTATTTATTAAAATTAGATCATTAGAACGTTTCAATAAAATAAAAAACAGGAGGTCTTTACCTTGTCTTTAGAAATGAGAAATACCTGTGAAACATGCGAAAGCAGGCTCCATACGGATTCTTTAGCTTATATTTGTACGCATGAATGTACTTTTTGCCATGAGTGTACTGTGGAAATGAATTATGTGTGCCCTAATTGTAAAGGAGAACTTGTACAAAGGCCAAGAAGTAAATCTTCAATGAGTTGTCCCCTATCACCTGTTAAATGAACAAAAGCAGTCGATCATGGATCGGCTGCCTTTTTAAAATTTCTTGTTGAGCTTCCTTATTCCCTTCCCTCAATATCATTCATGAATTTCAAGACAGCTTCGCTCATCTCCTTGGAGTGGGTCCAATGAAGGTAATGATGGCCTTGCAAAGAGATGATTGTACTCGCAGGATGATCCGTAAGTTGGGTTTGTAAAAAAGTAAATAAAGATTTACGATCCCCCCTCACCCTGTCATCTTCTCTGCTAAAAAACAACACAGGCATATCTGATGGAAATGACATATGAGCTGTTTTTTTCACATTATTACCCAATTCATTGGTCTCTTGAACGACATTTTTGTTGTAACCTTTCCATGCTGTAATGGCTTTGGTCATTGCTAGATTCTTGTCCGAATAAGTACCCTCACTCGCAAGGGGAAGATAATTACGAGCATCCAGGGAGATGGCGAGCCTGGCTAATCCAGCGGGTGCCACATATCTCATATAACCTGGCATGGATGGAGGAGTTTCATTGAAGTATTCTAGAGCTGCTGGCAGTGTTGCGTCTATGCCTACAACCGCCTTAACCTCTTCAGGATATTCATGAGCATAGTACATGCTATAAATTCCGGAAACAGAATGCGGCATTAATACATATGGCCCTGGGATATTCAGTTGCTGCAGTGCACTTCTCAGTTCCCCAACGATGTGTTCCACCGTTCTTTTCTCATCGGTCATATCACTCCAGCCATATCCGAATGGCTCTATCACAACAACTTTGTTATGGGTGGACATTTCATTAATTAAAGGCTCAAAATCCAGCACAGGCGAAGCTGTTCCCAGGCCGTTTAATAACACAATGGTGTTTGGTCCGTTCCCTTTCGTGTAGACATGCATCCGTCTATCCTCTACTTGGATATACTTTCCTAATGCCGGGTATTTATCTCTTTCTACCAGCTTCATGATGTGATGAAAGCAAATCCAGATGAGTACAACGGACAACATGAACACAAGCATTCTCTTGAAGATGGTTAGAATCTTACTTTTCTTATTGACACTCACTTCATACTTGTCTCCCCTCCATATTTTTTTCGTCATCAAAAATGCTTTTTTCATTCCTCCATTTGTTATTGATGATCACCTTGGAAACGATCATAACCCTCCAGGTTAAAGGTGAAGTACGGACCCAGTTTAAGTTAAGTTTAAATTTTGGTTTTTTTCATCTTTCTTGATAAGTGGATGGTCAGTGGTGTATTGCAATTCGGGTGCTGTTGCTTGCTTACAGGAAATGTTCGTGCACTTCCATTTGTTAAAAGAAGCCAACCCGTCATAATGACGGGTTGGCTTCGCTTCTTGAACGGTCTTTTCGTAAAATTGGTTGCTTTGAATTATAACAACGAGCAATTTACTTTTTATGGTATTATATACATCAAAACATCCTAAAAGGAGTGTGTAATATTGGATAGTGAGAATACAATCAATATTTCTCCATTAAATGATGACCTAATAAAGGATATCAATAAGACCAATGATTCTTTTAAGATATATGGTAGAGTTGTCCCCAGTTTACAATCAGGAAGATGGTCTTATACTGAAGAACTTTATGATGAAACGAGAGAAACACGTTTTCCAGATGACCAACTTGATTGGAGCCATTATATAAACCGAGAGGATAAAACGTTGTTTTTAGCTTATATGAATAATACTTGCGTAGGACAAATCAGAATCATTAAGGATTGGAATCGTTTCTGTTATATTGAAAATATCGCTACTAAAAAAGATTATAGAGGCAGCGGCGTCGGAAAGTTGCTCTTACATAAAGCAGAAGAATGGGCCAAACAAAGAAAACTTATCGGAATGTCCTTGGAAGCTCAAGATGATAATCTAGATGCATGCCGGTTTTATGTGAAACAAGGATTCATACTAGGTGGAGCTGACTCACTGAAGCAGTCGTATACTCCTAATATTGAAACCACTTTATACTGGTATAAGTTGTTCAAGTAACAGGGAATTAGCGAAATAAAGGATACAGTTATTCCAACATAGGAAGGGCTGTTTTTTTATAGCTTACAACTCGCCTATTTTCACGAAATTCACTTCTGAAAAGCTGCTATTCGGTCCTTTCATTAAGGTTCCATTTTGATGTTTTAGATATAAATCGAAGAAATCCAGCATGTAGGCATTGATAGCGAAGTTAGCTCTTTGGGGCGCAATCTTTCCTGTAATGCCTAGCAGGTTGAAAATCGGAGAAATGAACTGTACATCGGTAAAATTCAAGTGTTCCGTATTTTCGATATAAAGGATTTGCCCCCCTTCATCGGCCGCTAGTCGCATCCGGTCAAGCTCTAACTTTTTGTCTTCCGTTACTTGATCCTCCCACTCTCTTGTTGAACCCATACGTTTAAGTTCTTCATCCGTGTAGACCCGGTTTTCCATCACCATTTTTAATTTTTCGAAATAGCTTTCCGAGTTGATAAACAAAAAAGGCTTTTGCAGACCCTCTCTGTCACTCAAACGATAAAGCCCTCCATCAAGATCTATTCCGACCGCGATTCGCGGATCGTATGAAGCGTCATAAGCCGTCGCTCCGCCGATGGAATGACCGAACACTCCGATATGACCCAGATCCAACCTTCCCTTTAGATTACTAGGAATCTGTCCCGATTGGATAAGCTCGAACTGGTCCAGCGTAAAGATTACATCTTTAGTTAACACTTCCCCCAACTTGTCGCGAATGCTTCTACTCTCCCTATAATCCTGATCCGGCGAAAATAAGTCGTTGGTTGTGTCGGTTGTAATTCGACCGTCTGGAAACTCGGTTGCAAATGTATTGTAGGTGTGGTCAATCACTGCAACGATATATCCGTGACTCGCGAGATGTTCAGCTTGCGTCGTGTGAAGGAACCTCGAAGAGCCAAAACCCGGACTTGCAATGATCAATGGGTATGCTTTCTGTTTCGAAGAGACTTTGGCCTCCAAATTAGCATGATTGGATACATACTGAAGGTGCTGAAACGTAAACCCGGGAAGGCCATAATTCCCAGCCATATAACGTAAAATCTCCGTATCAGGAATAAAGGAAGTGTAATGGCCAGTGCCAGCCTGAGCCGGATACCATACCTGAACCATCAATTCCCTTTTACCTTTCGCGGTTTCCCCAAACGTCTCCTCGCGGCTTGAATCAATAAAATGGAAAGCTTGCGTACCAACTTTCAACTCACCGGTTGGCACCGGAAGGTTGAAGACGGGAAACACGTAGAGGAGGCACCCTGTTGCCATTAGCCCTATCCCGATAAAAAGCCTACCGAGTACCCTTTGCATTCGAGAGACATTCCGAACGACTCTCGGCTTGATGAACATGCCAATAAGCGAAGTGATAAACATCAGGATTATGAATCCGTATAGAAATAAAAGCTGAATTCTGTATCCTTCGACAAGCCAATGTACCACTAAAAAAATGAAGCTTGCTCCGCTTGTCACGAGCAAGGTTGATTTTCGAATACGTGGATTATTGACGAACAGGAGCACCAACAAGCAAACACTTAAAAAGAAAAGCAGCATTTCTAAAAGCCTCACGCCAACTCCCCCTAGAAAATAATTCTATATGTGGATTAGTCTAAAGGAGAAGCTATGTGACTACCATTGATTTAAATGACAATTGCCTTACACGCTTGTAAGAATCTTCAACACACATTTCCCAGCTATAGATTCCAGTCAATTTAAAATGCCCGGTTCAACACCCGGGCAACATACACTTTTGTATGAGCCTTTCCTGTTTATCCGGATAAACAGGATTTGTGTCATGAGCTCCTGACATGGTAAGAACCTCCTCTTGATTTACATTGAATTAGACACCAGAGACTGTCAGAAGGCCACGTAAAAGTAAAATAAATATGTATTCAACCTTTCAAGCTTGTGGTTTGCTCAACTACTTATGATGTTGATTGAACAAACGTTTCTCGTTAGCGTAATAAAGCTGCCGATCTGCCGGCATCTTCAAACTTGTTTCTACGATAGAAATAAAGCTCTTCGTTAGTTCTATCGTTCCTTTTTCTTTACTGGTATCCAGATCTCACCTTGTGTATGCAATATTTGTTTGTCATTTTGTCAGTAGATGTTCACTCATCCGAACTATTGTTGAAGCGGAAACAAAAAATCAATATAATTATTATATCGTGTATCATAGGGCAGGAGGAACAGTCGGCCATGAACAAACAGGAACTAGTTGTGATGGAATTTAGGGACTTATTTAACAAAATGGTGTGGCTTAATAAAAGTAAGATGGAAGACAGACTTAAGGGCCATAAGCCTTCAGAAGTTCATTGTATTGAATACATTGAAAAAAATGTAGATCCGAATGTTACAAAACTTGCGGAATCCCTATATATGACCAAAGGTGCCATAAGCAAACTAACGAAGAAGCTTATGGGGAAAGGTCTCATTGAATGCTACCAGAAGTCTGAAAATAAAAAGGAAATTTATTTTAGGCTCACTGAGCAAGGGAAGGAAATTTATAATATCCATGAGGATCTACATCAAGAGTTTCAGGAGCGGGATAAAGACATCTTTGAACAGGTAACCGAGGAACAGTTTGAAAGTATGCGTAGCTTCATAAAAAAGTATAGTCAGCATCTAGATGCAGAAATAAAAAAACTGGGTCTAGAAATTAATTAAGCTGGAGAGTTTTGAATTATAGAAACTGAAATTACAGGAGCCGAGCTCTATTGAGAGCTGGCTGCTTTTTTATGGATAACATTTTGTTGACAAGGAAACTAAAATGAAATAACATTTTGTTGACCAGGAAACAAAAACTTCTGAAGAGGAGAATTACAATGGCAGAAAATAAAGTAAAGAAAATAGGCTTGCCCAAAGAAGTCCTTATGGCCGCCTGGGCCATTGCACTTGGAGCTATTGCTCCCATGCTTGACTCCACGATGGTGAATATCGCCATTGACAAACTGACGAAGGACTTTAGCACAACATTGGATATCATTCAATGGGCTATAACTGGTTATGTTTTAGCTCTTGCGATAGCGGTTCCCGTATCCGGCTGGCTTATGAACAAATTCAACGGCAAGAAAATTTTCGTTGGGGCCGTCATCGCTTTTGGTGTAATTTCTGTTTTAGTAGGAGTTAGCTGGGACATCTCCAGCTTCATCCTTTTCCGTCTGCTTCAAGGTTTTAGCGCCGGAGTAATTACCACGCTAATGTTCACGCTTTTAGTCAAAACAGCGGGGCAAGAAAATTTGGGCAGAGTAATGGCAATCGTCAGTACCCCAATGATCTTTGGTCCCATCTTAGGACCTGTTATTGGGGGGTTCATTGTTCAAGGGGCATCCTGGCGCTGGATTTTCTTTATAAACGTGTTCATCGTTTTGATTGCTGCGCCGCTGATGATGAAAAAGGTACCCCATTTTGAACCGTTCAACAAAGATAGTAGACTCGATCTATTTGGGATTATCAATTTGTCACTAATGAGTGCGGCATTGATTTATGGAATTACAAAAGCCGCGGATCATGCTTCATTTAACAATAGCGAAACTGTTATTTGGGTTGGCCTTGGTCTTGTCTTAGCCTTCATCTACTTCGTATATAATCTAGTAAGAAAAAATCAAACCGTGCTCCCATTGAATTTATTTGCACATAAGAGCTTCACAGCCTCCAGCATCGGGTTATTCCTGACAAATGCCGCTATCATGGGACCTATGTTAATTCTCCCTTTATACTTTCAGAACTTCCGTCATTTCACAGCGACCGAAGCAGCGCTTGCGTTAATTCCTCAAGGGGTTGGGATGCTTGTGACCAGACCTCTGATAGGAAAAATGATTGACAAGATCGGTGCAAAATATGTGGTTATGGTCAGCTTAGTCCTTTCACTTATTGGGTCTGTTCCGCTTATCTTTATCACCGATAAAACAAGTATGTTTTGGATCTCCATTATATTGTTTATCCGTGGTGCCAGTGTTGGAGGAATCAGCCTTCCTTTGACAAGTGATGCCTATACAGGACTTGACACTAAACAACTCCCTGAAGCAGGTGTTGGGATTAATATTATAGAGAACTTGGGCTCAAGCTTTGGTTCAGCTGTTATCGCAACCGTTGTCGCAGCTACCCTACAAGGATTGCAGCCAACCATAGCAAATCATATAAAGGGTTATCATTCCGGGTTTTTATTATCCGCTATTGCTCTAGGGGTAATCTTTATTCCAAGTCTCTTCCTTACAAATAAAAAGAATGCCTAACAAAGAACCCGCGCTTAAACATTTTAGCGCAGGTTCTTTTGAGATCTATCTTCAAGCTGAAGCATGTCGTATTCGCGACATTAGTGAGCGTTCAGGCAGAAACACGTGAACCGGATAAAGATGCTTCGGATTGCTCTCATGAGACTAAGACTAAATGAATGTCTATTTGGGGGCAGATTTACGGATTCATTGAACTAAACTAACCGTTAGTTGAACAAAAGCAGCCAATCTCATGGATCAGCTGCTTCTTGATTGAATTGAACTAATGTTTCCTTTTAGTTTAATGAATTAGTGCGAAGATTGATTAGGTTATGTCTAGTCGGTGATTAGAAACGAGGGGTAATACAATTGAGCTAAATTACAAAGCTGTTAATCTAGGAATGCTACATGGTACGATTGATGCGGGGAGTTGTATAAGAAGCCAATTACCAGAAAGGAATTTATTGAGTGCCTTCCTTCATCAATCATCTGTAAGCTCCTGCTCCTTCAAATTTTCCATTCACAAAATCCATCCTGTTTATCTTTTCCTGGTTGCCAGCGACATCGGTACTGAAATACTCCACGGTTTTGACATCAGGAGCATAAATCTTTATCGGTTCGGTAAACGTAATCCACGGCCCACCGTTGATTCTGTACTGTATTATTTTCAAGCCCGATCCATTAACTTCGTCCTCTGCTCTCAACCTAAAATTAAATCCATTAATGTATTGTTTCCCGTTGGACATCTCTGTCAAAGGGACTAGAGAATATTTGGTTACAGGTGGGGTCTTGTCCAGATTACTCTTGAGAATAAAACCAAATGTATTTTCATGTCCTTTAATTAGAGTAACCTTTATTGTTTGCTTGAGATAACCATCCGCTTCAACAGAGATTGTGCTTGATCCGGGAGACAGTCGATTCATGGAGTACTTTCCTTGATTGTCTGTTTTTGTGCGTAGATTAGAAATAGATACGGTGGCCCCTGCCACTGGCCTCCCCTGTTCATTTTGCACCATGCCACTCACGTCAACTGCATCTTGCAGTACGATGTTCAGTTTCATTGTCCTCCCAATACCTGGATATGCATCTGTTGTGTAAAGCACATACCCTTTTGCATCAACCTGTATCGTAATTTCATTGAAAGCATAGTTATTTATCCCTGTAATTGCATAGTTGCCCTCCTTATCTGTCTTTACAGATTGGCTGACTGTTGTTGCTTTAATGACAGCACCTACAACAGGTTTTCCTGATTGATCATTAACTTTGCCTACAATAGTCGAAGGCTCATAGAGGATAAAATTCACTTCCGATGTTTCTCCCGGCATCCAATAAAAATTAGCAATATTATTCCCGGTTTCCAAGTACCCCTTGGCAACTGGTCTCATCATGATGTATATGCTTTCACTTATCTTTGTTTCAAAACTGTACTCTCCCTTGGAATTTGTTTTAACTGTTTTGGTTGTTATTTCGCTACCTTCGAAGGTGTACATCTTAATACTTACATTTACATCTTTCACCGGAAAACTATCTATATCGGTAACTTTTCCATAAATTTTCGTAGTTTGAGCAAGACGATTAACTTGCCCCTCCGCAGAAGCATCTTTGGATGCAGCATATGTCGTTCCAGTAAGCAGCACACCTAGCATTCCGGAAACGAATAAAAAAACACTCAAACGAATCATCCATTTCCAAGGATTACTCATCACCAATCGTTCACCCCATCAAAATATATTTGGTTATCTTCTGAATAGATAAAAAGCGTTCTGTCCGTGTTAACTGACAAGCATTTCGATTTTCCAAAATTCTCCGCCCCAGACGTATTGCCAAATTCCTTCACCTCCGTTCATTGTCTCACTGATATCCAGAACTTCCATCTGCGGGGTTGTCCACACCTGCTTCTCTTTCTTTACCTCTACACATAAAATTTCTTTCATAGTCCACACCTCTTTATGGAATTTTCTTCTTCATTCTAATACAAACGATACATTTTGTATCGAAATATTTTATGTAATCTATTACTTTCGCGCATAGCTTGATCAATATCTTTCTCCATCATAAGCTTAACTGCTCTGAAACAACGGGTTGACCAATAAAATAACGGGAGAATCGTAAATCGTTATAAACTCTTTTGTAAAGTGTCTCTACATCCAAGATGTTTAATTAACTTAAAAACCTTCAAATCATTCTCTCCTTATCTAGATAATAGAAACAATACTAACGCTAAACTACCCTGCCCGTTAATTGAATACAGCCAGCCGGTCAAAGTAAACGGCTGGCTTTATATTCATCATTGAACGATCTTCCGTTTAGCATATCACCTTTAATAAAATTATATATTTGCGTACCGCCGATTCGAATCATTCACTGGATTAGCGATTTTTACAAAACTTGATCACCCTGGCGACTGGTCTGCCCCCCGCCGAACACCTCCTCGACGAGCCTCTGCGTCGCCTTCTGGAACGGCACTGCCAGGGACATGGCGGCATCGTCCACATAGTTGATGGAGGCGGTCAGGGTCTTGCTGCCGTCAGGCGTGCTGTACATCAGTGCCGCGTAGCCCGATATACCGCCGTTGTGGGTGATGATGGTACCACCGTTCGAGCCGGCGTCCTGTACAAACACCCCCAAGCCATAGCCGATTTTGGGGTACGTCCTGCACATCTCGGCCAGCAGAGCGGCCGGAAGGAGCTTGCCACCCATCAGCGCCGAGATAAACGTGTGGAGATCCTTGGTGGTCGAGATCATGTCACCTCCAGTGGAAATCCAGGAAGGGTTCTGGTTGGTGATGTCGACTGTCTTCTGCTCGCCATCGTCCTCGTATCGGTAGTAGGCGTGCGCGTGCGGTTCAGGGATCATCGACTGGGTGTCAGGTACGATGGTACCAGACAGCCCGAGCGGCCCCAGAATCAGTCGCTGCATCTCCTCGGCAAGCGAGCTGCCGGTGACCTTCTCGATCAGCAGCCTGGCAAGCACGTAATTGGTGTTGGAATAGCTCCAGGCGGTTCCTGGCTCGAATCGCACCGACTTGGTCAATGCCAGCCGTACCAGCTCCTCCGGCCGGTAGGTCTTGAACCGATTATCTACCCACTCCTGCCCCTGCCAAGGGATGCCCGGCACGACCTTCCCGTCTTCGTAGTACTCGCCGGTGAAGTTGAACACCCCGCTTGTATGCTGCAGCAGCATCCGCACCGTGATCCTCCGGTCAAGCCCGAACTCGGGCAGGTAGTCTACCACCGGGTCCTCCAGCCCGATCCTACCCTCGGCAACCAATTGCAGCACCACGGTCGCGGTGAAGGTCTTGGTATTGCTGCCGATCCGGAAGTGCCCATTTGTAGGTGGCTTCGCGGCGTCGCCCAGCTTGCTAACCCCCGCACTACCAACCCACTCGCCCTGCTCATCGTGCACGCGCAGCTGCACCCCTAGGAAACCGGAATCGACTATCTCCTGAATGGCCTTCTGTAGCTCCGGACGATCCTGCCCCGCAGCGACTCTTTTTTCCTTCATATTTTCTGGCCAATTGAACTGATTCATCATATTCACATCTCCTTATAATAAGTTTTCTAGCGCTCATTTGAGCATTGTTCATCTATACATACCGACTGATGGTATGTATAGTCTAAAAATAAGCTGCCTTAACGGCAGTTTATTTTTCGTTGCTGACTTCTCGAGCTGACAAACGGTACAATTCCTCGTAACGCTGAATCATTTGCTCATCGAACAGGTTAAGCCCCAGACCTTTCAATATTTCATCGAAAAGCCTTACCTTTCGCAACATCATCTCGGGCGTAGCTTGAATGACCGCCGGGTTTAGCCAAAAGTTGGTGAGAATCATCAACGCTTCGCTTAGCTCCCTTGGATAGTCGGTTCGGATCGAACCGTCTCGCATACCCTGTTCGATGATAGGCTGGATATAGAGGGGTACGCCTTTTATGAATATGTTCTCGAATTGTGCCGCCAGCAGCTTTGGATTGTTCAGGAGGCTTGGCGCCGCCGATGCCATTTCGTTCTGCGCTGGATTCTCTAGAGAAACACGGGAAATCTTCCGGAGCTTCTCCAGGCCGTTCAGCTCCTTGTCGTCCCTGATACCGGACAGCATCTCGTCAGCGCCCTTGAACATATGGTCGGTGACAGCCTGGAAGATTTCTTCCTTTGACTTGTAGTGATGATAAATTGCCCCTTTTGTCAGTCCACCCAGCTCATTAATGATATCCTGAATGGAGGTTTGCTCGTATCCTTTTTGTATGAACAGGTTAAGAGCAACGGTTAGAATCTGATTGATTGTTTCTTCGGGATATTTATTCCTTGCCACTCGCTTTCTCCTTTCATACATTCAGTTGGTATGTAAAAAATATATTCGATCATCCTTATAATGTCAACACTATAAAATCAAAATCATTTGATTTGGGTGTTCAGGCGTGGGGCACTCTGTTAGTGGAGGTTGAGATATTTTTATATAATGCGATTTACAAATCCCCCACCTGCGTATTAGAATTGTTTACATCGTGTAAAGGTTGACACAATGTAAACAAAGGAGCTCATTTTATGTTACCAAAGTCGGTTCGCTTCCCACTCTTCATTCTCATGTTAAATCTATTTATAGCTTTATTGGGTCAAGGAATGCTTATTCCAATATTGCCTGATTATTTGAAGCTATTCCATGCAGGCGGAACTGTCGCTGGTTTTCTAGTCGCTGCATTTGGTGCAGCTCAATTCTTATTTTCACCTCTGGGAGGACAATTATCTGATCGATTTGGACGCAAAAAGTTAATCATGGCCGGCATGTTTCTTTCTGTCGTTTCTGATGTCATATTTGCGCTTTCGACTTCATTGCCTCTGCTTTATGTTGCTCGCTTTATTGGTGGAATCAGCTTAGGTTTAATGATCCCATCGAACTTGGCCTATGTGGCCGATATTACAACCCACGAAACACGAGCTAAGGGTATGGGGTATTTTGGAGCTGCCATGAATTTGGGAATGGTACTTGGACCCGGTCTTGGTGGTCTCATTGCCGAAATGGGCATACGTATGCCTTATTTCTGTGCAGCTGGTCTTGGATTGGTCGCTACGCTGCTAACACTCCTATTGCCCGAGACACTTGCACCTGAAAAAAGAACGCGCTCTTTACGCAATCCGGATGGAAATCACTTTGGAAAAAAAGTTTTGAGTTCCTTTAAAGTTCCCTATTTCAAGTACTTACTTCTGCTTCTCGTTATGACCTTCGGTCTCATGAGTTATGAGACGGTATTTGCCCTTTTCGTAGAGAAAAAATACGGGTTTGATGCTGCTACAATCTCTATCATTATTACCCTAGGGGCAATAATCGGTATAGTTATTCAAGTTTGGTTGCTTGATTGGTTTGTGAAAAGGTTGGGTGAGATCAAGTTAATTAGACTATCTTTGATTATTGCGCCTATTGCTTTAATGTTAATGCTGATTAAAGTTAACCTTGCTTTTCTTTTATTCGCTTCTGCGATATTCTTTGCATTTAATTCTTTTTTGCGGCCTTCCGTCAGCACGCTAATATCCAAAAACGCAGGAGATCGACAAGGGTATGCATCTGGTCTGAATACCACATATTCCAGTCTTGGAACCATATTTGGCCCGCTTATTGCAGGTTCTTTATTTGATTCAAATATTAACCTTCCTTATATTTTTGGGGCAGTCATGCTTCTGGCTTCTCTGCCGCTTACCGTGAATGCATTCCGCTCCAAGAAAGGGAAAAGATCTACTCATTATTAATCTAACGCGATTTTTAAATGGAACTGCTTGACTAAGAAAATTCTTCATTCATTTGCAGGCCTTCATTCATACAAAAAATCCGCCAAATTAGCGGCTTCCCACGGAATGATATTCGTATCCTTCGACACGTCGGTTTAGCAAATTCCAAAATTGCTCAACCATGACGGGCGGAGGATATGGCATCGAACGGATAATCCACCTATCATTTAATTTCTAAAATTCACCAACAGTTTGAACTGGAATTTGAGGAGATACTTCAACAGTGTCTTGCAGTCGCAGCCCCCTTCACCGACAAGGTGGAGGGGCATTTTTCTTTGGCCAGATACAAAGGGATAATCTGCCCTACTTGAGTCTTGGTTAGATTCATACAATTTTTATGGTCTTAATAAGATTTTCCCCGTGCTTTTGCGGCTTTCCAGAAATTGATGCGCTTTTTTTCCATCTCGTAGTGCAAATACCGTAGGCTCGGATACCGTTATTTTCCCCTCTTCGATCCAGCGGAACAACTCGGCTGAACGGGTTGCCCGTTCCTCCCGGGAAGTAAGGAAATTCCAAAGATCGCCACCAGTCAAAGTTTTTGACGTATCCATCAACATCCTTGGGTCAACTGGAGCAGGGTCTCCCCCTGCCATTCCATAAAATACAACCGTCCCCCCAATACGAGTGGCTGCAAAACTATCCTCGAGCGTGGAGCCTACTGAGTCATAGACCACATCCACACCTTTTCCGTTTGTCTCCTCCATAACTTTTCTCTTCCAATCATCCGAGTACAAAAAAACCTGATTCCCTCCAGAGTTTTTAACTGCCGACGCCTTCTCCATCGAGGAGATTAAACCAATGACCCTCCCACCGAAGAGCTTTGCCATTTGAACAAGCAACTGTCCAACGCCCCCTGCTGCGGCATGAACTAGAATTACATCATTACCCTTAACCGCATAACTATCTTTTGTTAGATAGTGGGCAGTCAACCCTTGCAATAAAACAGAAGCTGCCTTTTCAAATGAAATGGTCTCTGGAAGAGGAATTGCCTTTTCTATAGGAACAGCCACTTTTTCTGCGTTAGCATGGGGGACATCTGCAAATACAATAGGGTCGCCAACGCTGATTCCTTGGACATTAGCTCCCGTTTTTCCAACGACTCCTGCCCCTTCATAACCTAAAATAAACGGGGAGTTCCCAGTAAGATGATAGTTCCCTTTCCTTCTATAAATATCTGCAAAATTCAATCCGATGGCTTTCATCCTTACTAATATTTCGTCAGGCCCGATAACTGGATCCGAAATTTCAAGATATTCTAGTACTTCGGGTCCTCCGAATTTATTAAATACAAGTGCTTTCAAATGAGTGGCCTCCTCTTATATATTTTTCAAGAGCTCTGAATGAAACGAGCTTCTTTTATTTACTCCAAAACTTGCCCCTGCTTATGATACGGTTCACCCGCTGTCTGTAACAGCAAGCTTATTACGAAATCTAGGGAGCACAAAAGTGCTCCCTCGGACAGAAGTTCGGTTATTCCACCTCTAAAACTGATTCGCCACTAATTATCGTACCGTTATTCTTACCTTCGCAAATTTCTTTCATCGAACCTGGTTTATCGAAATTAAACACATGCATTGGAAGATTGTAGTCTCTTGCTAAAATGAAAGCGGATTGGTCCATTACCTTTAAGTTGTGTTTTAAAACATCGTTGTAATGAAGCGAGCGAAATTTCCTTGCATCCTTCTCCAATTTAGGGTCTGCATTAAGAACACCATCAACACCTTGCTTTGCAACTAATAAAGCGTCACAATTAACCTCGATGGCTCTTTGTACTGAAGGATAGTCTGTTGTAACGAAAGGTTGACCGTTTCCCCCTGCAAAAATTACAATATAGCCTTTTTCTAGATGGTGGATTGCTCTTAGACGGATGTATGGTTCTGCAACTGAAGTAGTAGGTATTGCCGTCATTACTCGTACTTCCTTTTTGGTCTTGGCTTTAAGAACTCCACGAAGCATTAAACTATTTACTACAGTCGCAAGCGTACCAATGTTATCAGCTTCAGCCCGTTCTATCCCCCAGCTTTCCGCCATATTCCCTCTGAAAATGTTACCCCCACCTATAACTAACGAGACTTCAACGCCTAAGTTTACCACTGACATAATTTCATCCGCAATATGGTCTAACCTTTCTGGCTCAAAACCAAATTCAGAGTTTCCTGCTACTGCTCCACCACTTAGCTTAACCAGTATCCTTTTGTACCTTGACAATGATTACACCCCCATAAAATAAAAACACTAAAGCAATAAATGCTTTAGTGTTCTAATGGAATGGAAATATGAAATTATACAAATCGACTGAATGTAAGTCTGCCGTGTCCACCTCATACTCCCACCCCTTCATGTTTTTTCCATCAAGTGATTTTACATTACGTGAATGTAAATTGCAATGATGAGAATGGTAATGTGTTTGGAGTTGATCTTTAACCCACCTGTTTACCTGCTGATGATGCCGTCGATTGACCTGTTCTTTAAATGAAACTATACTATTTAGCAAAGAAGGTGAGTAGGTTGAAACAAATAAGTAGTCGTTTTTCGATGGCAGTCCATATTCTTTCCATGATCTCGCTGGACCCCCTATATAGTACAGGCGATCGAATTGCCCGTAGCATCAATAGTAACCCTGTAGTCATTCGAAGGATTATGGCCCAGCTCAAAAAAGCAGGTTATATTGATACAAAACCAGGAGTTGCGGGTGCCTCTCTTCTGATCTCTCCTGAAAGATTAACCCTACTGAATATCTTCCAAGCCGTCGAATCTGTGGATGGAAATCAGCTTTTCAAAATTCACAAGGATACGGACCCCAATTGTTCTGTAGGAATGAACATTGAATCCATTCTATTACCCCAATTCTCCAATGCACAGAAGGCTATGGAGCATGAACTAGCTTCTGTTACCCTAGCTCAGATTGTAGAGCAACTACGGATAAAGGCAAATGCAAAATAAAGCTACTCCTCTGATGGAGTAGCTTTATTTTACATTTAATGATTTTGCACCGGGTCATACAGAAGCTTGCGCAGGCTCAACATATTCGATAAAACTACCATCAGGATGCTGAACAAAAACACTTGGGCCAATAGGACCATGCTGATCTCTTACGATAAGGGTATTTTGTTTTTTTAATTCTGCCTTCAATTCGTTCATGGAATCAACATACACCACTGCACGGAGTGATCTAGCAGGCTCCAAGGCTTCTGCACTTCCAGATACAATGACGTAAGGATATACTGTGGCTAAAGATAAGCCAGCCTCGGGAATATTCCACGTGCGATCCATAGATCGGTTAGCAAGAGATTCATAATATGTAACAGTTAATTCTAGTTGTTCGGTAAAAACGGGTATAAAATGATTTATGATTTTCATGTTAACCTCCAGTTTTTATTTTTATATATAACCATAATGGTTATAACTGTTTTAGTTATATACAAACATTTTGACACTGTCAAGCTTTCAAAAAGGATCGACCTCCTAGAATGCCCGTTAACAGAACAAAAGCAGCCGATCACGTAGATCAGCTGCTTTCTTGGTAATATTGAATTATTGTATCCCGTTACCTCAGCAGTGAGGAATCTTAGAGCGTAAAATGCCTCCAATTCCCTTCGGAAACCACTTCCACTGCCCCATCGATCACCTTGATGGCGGTCTGATCATCGATTGCAT
Source organism: Paenibacillus sp. 7523-1 (assembly GCF_002276415.1). Taxonomy (NCBI): domain Bacteria; kingdom Bacillati; phylum Bacillota; class Bacilli; order Caryophanales; family Paenibacillaceae; genus Paenibacillus; species Paenibacillus sp. 7523-1. The sequence continues at coordinate 178,871 of NZ_NPBR01000016.1, forward strand.
ATGCCGGCCCTTGAATCTCAGCGGCCCAGCTCTCAGCTGCAGCCATAGTGTTATCTGGCAGCATGACGTGATCAAGATGCGGGAAAATTGCAAAATCAACCAGTCCCAGCGTTTCATCGCCACCGGTAGGTGAAGTCCACCCCACAAAGTATTCCCCGATCTTAGGTGCCATCACCATACTGCCGGCGCTCATTCCCACATAAACGGCCTTCAGTGAAGGCAAGAGTTCTGCGAGTCCGGATTGCCACATCCAATGGTGTAGGAAGAGTGCATCGCCACCCGACACCAGCAAGACATCTGTCTCCCGGACCAGGGGCTCCCAGTGGTCTCTACAGATACTTGGCAGTGCGGTGAGCTCCAGCACCCCTACAGACTTCCAGCCGAGGTCGACCATGGGGTTCTCGGATTTCCCGCTGATAAACTCCCAGGTTTTCACGCCAGGTCCGACCCAGGGATGTCCGTACATCGCCGTGGGAATGCACAGGGCGTTGGAGTCAGCAATCGGCTTGTCCAACATGCCAACTAACGCGTCATGTATGCTTTGGTTATTAACGCCTGCAGATGTCAGTAACAATTTCATACCCTCACTCCTAGTCACTTGACCTTCATAGTTCCCCATCTATAGTTCGATAAAATGATTATCCTATCCTGCCCGTTAGCGTATCGAGTTGTACTCTGATTTGTCGTTAGCCCATTTCTGATTTGATACCATTTTGACTTAAAAATTTTATTAAATCATTACGCAGCTGCACCATCTCATTGTTAGCATGATTCGCATAATCCGGCAACATCATATCTCTAACCATTTTAGTACGCAGCCATGTCATAAAAAAAAGATCCAAAAATAAGTTTGGAAATTTAAGCACCACTTTCAGCATTGGTGGATCAATTGAAACCCCAGCTTTTTGTATTGCCTTTAGATGCGCTTTTAAAGTGACTGTTATTTGGCGAGCCGTATTTCTGGTTTTGGCTGTTTTTTTGTCCATTATCTTATTCTCGGATTGCAAAACGCTCAACATGGCAATGTCTGATACGGCGTGTGTGATTAGATATGCTTGCATATCCTTTTTAATATCGTAGGGAAGCTTTGCTGTTTTAAATATTGCTGCGAGCTTTTCTATGCGTTCTGTCACTAGACCATTAATTTCTCCGAATGCAGTTGCCGCTATAATCTTTGGTAGAAATCGAGCATGCAATACTCCATCTTTATTCTGTCCACCGAAGCCCGGAAAAGCGGGTAAAAGCCTATCTCCTACGATATCCAGCCATGAAGAAAATCCCATTGAATTACTAATCATCGTAACTATATTTTTGCTTTGATTATCTTTTAGCGTTAACAACGCTGATTCGGACCGATCATAACGAACGGTTACGAAAATAAAATCGTATACATCGTCGTTTTCGAGTGTATCAATGACATTCACTTTTATCGATCGAACTGTACCTTTTTCCTTATATCGCAGGCCATTTTCTCTTAATGAATCATATCTATTAGCACGTGCAAATAGGGTTACGTCAAACCCTGCTTCTATAAGCTTCATTGCGTACATGCTCCCGATAACACCTGCACCAAAAATTAAAATTCGATCTTGTTTATTTGACATTAAACCACTCCTACCGTTTACCAATTCTTATTCAAACATCCGACAACATGTTGTATGATGAGATTATAAATTTTCAATATTCATTGATCAACCATCAGTTTTTTATGATTTGTCGGATGATATTCTTAGACGCTAGTAGGAGGAGAACATGAAAAAGCAGCCCCAAATCACAGAGAAAACAAGACAAACCTTTGTTGGCGTTTTTTGTGAGTTATATAGCCAAAAACCAATCGAGAAAATTTCAGTTCAGGAAATCGCGAATAAATCAGGATATAACCGCAGCACCTTTTATCAATACTTTACTGATATTTACGAATTGTTAGATGCTCTTGAAAATGACTTATTAAACGACATAAAAGAAGAATTGGCGAAAAAAGAGCTATCGATGCATACAGTTCAAGATGCGCTCCTTTGTCTAGACAAAAAAGAACATCTCTTGGTTCTCAATGCCCTTTTAGGTGATTATGGAAGTGCACGTTTTTTAAAACGCTTAAAAAAAGAAATCACTCTAAATCAGTTGGAATTAAATGTTCCGCAAAATCCTTCTTTAACGCCATACTTGATTGAGTTTTACCTGTCAACCTCCCTTTCCTTATTTCGTCTTTGGCTCCAGCGACAAAAGGATTTATCTTCAGAAGAGTTTTTCAAGTTAGTGGACAACCTCTATTCAAAGGGGGTTACGTCCTATTCTAATGAATGGTCAAATCATCTAGATTAGGCATCCCCCATCATCAGTAATTTCATCCTTGTCTGTACAGAATGTCCATGATCGTTTATCTCGCTTTCTTTCCTGATCATAGTAATACAGAATTTCAGAGATTTACTGAGGTATACAGGCAGCCAATCAAATTGATTGGCTGCCTGATAAATATAATTAGACTATTCCATTAGCTTTACCGTTAGCTTAACGATTAAAGTAAAGCTACATGGATTATCTGAGGTAACCAAGTCTCCCCCTTCTTCTGAAATATCACAAAACAAGTGTAAAAATAATAGGAAGAGTAACAAGGCTTGCAAGTGTACTAATCAACGTGGCACCCGAGACAAATAACATAGTTATCTTTAAAGGAAAAGTAGCTACCTTTATTTGCAACTATTTTTATTTCTCTGATGTTATTGAGATGACAGGAGTATACAGCATCCTGCGCGTTAGGTAAACAAAAGCAGCTGATCACAATGAATCAGCTGCTTTCTTAATGGTATAGAGTTAACGTTTCCCGTTAGTTCAATGATCATCATTTCTACTTTGGATAGGTCACAGTACATGTCATACACGATCTAAAGGAAGCCATTTCAACACGTCTTGAATCGTTTTATCCCAGAAGGCCCAATCGTGTACACCTGGCTCTTCAGCGTAAGTGTAATCCAGTGAAGAACGCTCAAACGCTTCCTTCAGATCAATATTTAGATCGTACAGGAAATCATTCGTACCGCAAGCTTGGTAAAACGCGGGTTTTGGTCCAGCTGTGGGATCATTGGATTGAATCAGATGATAAAGATCGTTATCCGTTCCTGCATGTGGTCCGTCTCCGAAAGCAAGACGCAGAAACGGAGGAAACTCGCCGTCCGGCCCCGAGCTCCAAAACGGGAAATTACCCGTCGAAAGTCCAGCTGCAGCGGCAAACATATCAGGTTTGCTTAGCGCCCATTTGAATGCGCCGTAACCTCCCATCGATAAACCAGCAACGTAATTTTCCTCGCGAGCGTCTGATAGCGGAAACAAGGACCGGGCAATCTGGGGCAGCTCTTCCATCAGGAAGGTGCCGTACTTACCTCCGTACGCCATATCCGTGTAGAAGCTTAAATGGACTTGAGGCATCACGACAGCAAGGCCCAGCTCGGAAACATAGCGTTCAATCGATGTACGTCTCATCCAAATCGTATCGTCATCAGAGCCGCCATGCAGCAGCCAGAGGACGGGATGCCGTTCCCGGGTAGCGACGCCTTTCATCCCGATTTGCCCCTTGGTGGCCTGAGGGACAATAACGGTCATTGACGTGCTGAGTCCTAACGTTTCCGAGAAATAATTGCATCGAATCATGGCCATTGTACATTCTCCTCACATTCAAATTATTTAAACAACCACATTCCTTTTCCGTTCGGTCAATGCCGGTTGTTAGCGTTGCCTCTCAGTCGTATGCTTGATTTCATTTTAAGGGAAGCGCTTTCATATTTATATACAACAAATCCGACAAATTTTCATTTCATAATTCGAGTTTTTCTGTCTTGTGGCTCTACGGACAATTGATTACCCTAAGGTATAGGGGCGCCAATTAAGTTTAAGGATACCACAACGTACCATTCCCATTAGCATAAACGTTTAAGATCAAATACCTGCTGCTCAGTCCCAGTGCTTTTCTAGCGCTTCTTCACATTGAGAAAAACCATTTCTTGAATAGAAGTCTACGCTCTCGCTACTTGGCCAAAGTATGAGAAACTCGACCTCATTCTCTTTTGACCAATTTTCCATAGCTTTATGGATTTTTGACCCGATACCTAAGTTTCTGAAATCCGGACGAGTATAAACATTAGTAACGTAACCGTAATAAGGATCTGGAGATTTTCCTGGACGCGGTACCTTATGTATTAACTGCAGATACATATGTGAGACAAGACTTCCACTAATTTCTGCAACCCAAATATACCAGTCTCCGCTTCGAATTGATTTTAGCAAAAACTCACTACAAATCTGGTTAAATTCCTCAAATGTAACAACATTATTAGCATGCTCCTCTTCTGAAAAATCCCAACGCATTTGTACAAGCTGAGGTATATCCTTCAACGTGGCCAAACGAACTAGCATCATACAGCCCCCTATTATTGTAAATATATTCAAATTTATTTTATCACACCTTCAACTAACCTGCCCGTTAGTTCAACCGGCAGCCGCTCAAATTGAAACATCCTCCAATAGATATCTGCAAACTCACTTATTTTTGTACAATGGATTCTAGCTATTATTATGTTAATATAACAAGGTAATATGTTCCAGATCATGGTATATTTTTATTATTAAAACCATATAAGGGGAGCGCCATGAATCATACATAGTTGAGATTACTGAAATCAGGGAATGAATCCAGATACTAATTTTAAGGAGTTTACTTTGCCTAATCCATTTGTAAAAAGTTTAATCGTATTGTGTTTGATGTTTTTAGTAATACCAACAACAACCATTTTGGCAGCTCCACTCGTTAAGGATCCCGTTTTGGCACAAGTCATTCGAACAGATTTGAAGCTATCGGGTAAAAAAGAACTGAAGGCAAGCCATTTAAAAAAATTAAAATCCCTATATGCAATGGATGCAGGGCGTAAGATTTCAAGTCTGCAAGGACTTGAATATGCAGTTAACGTAGTGGAATTAGTCCTACCTGGCCATAAAATTAAAAATATAAAACCACTCTCCAAGCTGACAAAAATAAACCTATTGGCTTTAGACGGAAATCAAATTACAGATCTATCTCCT